>JBGPJZ010000012.1:0-4558 GCA_041485695.1 Minisyncoccia bacterium | reverse complement strand
TCATGCAAGCGCTTCACCTCTTGCGAGAGCGCCTTGTACTTGCCTGCTACTGTTTGAAAGATGAGGTCGTCGAGATCCTCACGAGCTACCGGCTTGTGGGTCGGCACCGTCACGACCTCAAGGCCGTAGACGGTATAAAACTCTTCTTCAGAGGAAAGCGCTGTACCCGTCATGCCAGCGAGCTTCTCATACATGCGGAACAGGTTTTGAAAGGTGACGGTCGCATAGGTGCGGGTCTCCTGCTTCACGGCAACGCCTTCTTTAGCCTCAATGGCTTGATGAAGCCCTTCTGACCAGCGCCTACCGGGCTGCAGGCGCCCGGTAAACTCGTCGACAATGATAATCTCGCCATCTTTGATGACATACTCCTTGTCTTTATGAAAGAGCGCTTTGGCGCGTACTGCCGTCTCGAGGTGGTGCGCGTACTTCATCCCGCCCTCGGTGTAAAGATTCTCCATTCCAAGCGCGGCCTCGGCCTTCTTCATGCCGAGGTCGGTGAGCTGGATGGCCTTCTGCTTTTCATCAATCTTATAATCTTCGTCCTCATTCAAGCCAGTGACCACTTCAGCAAGCCGCTCGTAGAGGTTCTCCGAGTCGCCCGCGGGGCCCGAGATAATGAGCGGCGTGCGCGCTTCATCGATCAAGATGGAGTCGACCTCGTCGACGATGGCGTAGTGGTGCCCGCGCTGGTTCATCTGCGACGCATCGTAGGCGGTGTTGTCGCGCAGATAATCAAAGCCGAGCTCATTGTTGGTTGCATAGGTGATGTCAGCAGCGTAGGCCTCGCGCTTCCCTACCGGCCGAAGATAATCATAAAAGACCTTGAATGAGCCGAGCGTATCGCGCTCGGCGTCCTCTTCTTGCGGGACATGCGACGGGTCGTATATAAATGAGCCGGTGGAGGTGATGACGCCCACCGTAAAGCCGAGAGCGTCATACACCTGCCCCATCCATGCCGCGTCACGACGGGCGAGGTAGTCGTTCACGGTGACGACGTGCACGCCCTTGGATGTCAAAGCGTGGAGCGCCGTTGGCAACGTCGCGACCAAGGTCTTTCCTTCGCCCGTGCGCATCTCGGCAATCTTGCCCTTTGCGAGCGCGAGGCCGCCGATGAGCTGGACATCATAATGGCGTTCTTTGAGTGTTCGGCGCGCGGCTTCGCGTACAAGCGCAAAGACAAGCGGTATGTCCTCTTCAGCTACCCCTCTACTCGAGCGTTCGCGTACCATTCGCATCCGGGTCTTGAGGTCTTCGTCGCTCAAACCCTCTAATTCGGAGCTATAGGCGCCCGTGCGCGTCACGAAAGCTCCCGCGGACTTGATAAAGCCTGCGGACTGATTTTGAGAAAATAAACGGCCCAAAAATGAGGCCATAAAAGGCACTATAACCTAAAACGCCTCCCGAGGGGAGGCGTTTTACGGAGCGGCTACTACGCGCGGCGCTTCTTGCTCTTTTTTGCAGCCTTCCTTTTCTTTGCCATGGTTTTGTGCGAAATTAGAAGTGACTAGTATGTCGACCCGCCTGTCCTTCGAATTACTTAGGACAAACGTTCCTATCTGACATTATGGCGCGAAGAAGATATTTTTTCTGCAAATAAAACGCGATGTGTGGATAACTTTTATTCAGCACTTTTACTCAACGTGCGCGCATGGTCTCGACTTCACGTTCAATGGTAAGCGACGTCGCTTCCTTCACGCGCTCTCTAACCATATCAGCGAGTGCATCAACATCACGCGCAGTCCCGCCTTTTTGTACCACCAACACCAAAGGCTGCCGTTCAAAAAGGCGCGCACTCCCAACAGCAAAGCCCTTGAGGCCGAGCGCCTGATCAAGAATCCACGCGAGCGGCACTTTCACTCGACCGTCCCCGACTGAGTTAAGCGGCAAGCCGGGAAATTGTGCCTTAAGCTTCTCTCCCACCGCACTCGAGACTATAGGATTCTTAAAAAATGAGCCGGCGGTACTTTCGTTGTGCGGGAACTTAGCGCTGCGGATGCGCCGAACGACGTCCGCGATCTCCTGCGGGGTCGAAAGCGGCTCATTCCTCTCAGCCGCTTTCACGAGGTCCGGGTAGGAAAGCTGCGGCACGCCGGAGCGAGAAAGCCGGAGAGCGACGCGGGTGATGAGCAGGTCGCGGCACTTTTTAAATATACTCGTGCGATACGCAAACTCTGCATCGGCACGCAGGGTACGTGCGGTGCCTCCGGCGAGCGTCACGGCTTCGGCCCACACGAACGTTTGGGAGAGCTCGGCGCCGTAGGCGCCGATGTTCTGCACGACGGCGCCACCGACTGTGCCCGGTATTGCTGCAAGGTTCTCGATGCCCCAAAGCCCGCGCCCCGTTGCAGCAACGACGAGCTCGTCCCACGACACCCCCGCCCCAGCGACAGCGATAACCGAGCCGCCGTCTTCTTCAAACGCGAGGCCTCGCACCGAAACCTTGATGACGAGGCCCTCGAACTCTGCGTCAGGGACGAGTGTGTTCGAACCGCCACCAAGAATCGCTATGGGAAGCGTGTGCTCCCGCGCATAGGCAAGAGCCTTGTGTAACTCTGCTTCAGACGTACAGTCAGCAAAAAATCGAGCTGCCCCTCCTACCCCGAGGGTCGTATGCGGAGCAAGCAGTACGTGCTCCTTCACTACGGTCATTTTGCCACGGCAGAAATTTGCTTGAGCATGGCCTCAACTGCACCTGTGATTTCAGGGTGCGTAGCAATGATGGCGTTGCCGCCAGCACTATCCCCAGTAGCAAAATCCCCAAGCGCCGCATAGGTAGCAATCTCAGGGGATTGGGGGGCGAGGACATACGCAGCATCGAGCACTTTCTCAGCATCCGCGACCTTCCCTATCTCGAAGAGCGTGAGGCCTTTTTGAAGAAGGATTTGTTCTTTGTTCGGAGAGAGCGCAAGTGCGGCATCAATCTCTTTCAAGACTCCTTCAACATTACCAACCGTTCGGTAAGCGAGCGCGAGCTCAAGATGCTCCCTGGCATCTTGCGGATAGGCCGCCACCTGTTTTTCCATTTCAGTCACCGCAAGCGTGGCGATCTGCGCTTTTGTCGCATTAGAGATATCCTTCGACTGCACTGCCTGGAGCGCAAAACTGACGACTTGTTCGCGTACCTCCTGCCCGGCAAACGAAGGATGCGCGGCAAGGTCGGTGAAAATCTGCGCGTTTACCGTGAGGCCGTTTTGCTGCGGCGAGAGCGCGTGGATAAGCCCCGATGCTACCCCAAGGCCGGGCGCATTCACGAGATATGCAAGGACGAGCACGACGGCGCTCGCGATGGGGAGCACGAAGGCGGCAGCCGCGAGTTCCTTCGGCTGACTTCCCTGTGGCGACTCTGCGATAACTTGGCTGTCGATAAGCGCGAGAATCGCAAAGAAATAGACATAGGAGTAGAGATTGTCGAACACGAAGATGTTGTGAAAAGAGTATCCGGCAAGGACGCAGGTGAGGGCGATACGCTCTGCTCGCGCTAAAGGGCTCCTCCACAAGGTCGCAATCGCCACGCCAAAGAGCGATAGATAGAGAAGGAACGCAGGCAAGCCGCCAGCCATGAGCCAGTCAATGAAGGCATTGTGCGCCCGATCGAACCACGGTTCTTGCGCGTACAACGACGGGTCGTAGTATTTGTTAAAGACATAGTTGAACCCTTCTTGCCCCCAACCGACAACCGGTCGCTCGAGGAAACCTTGCCAAGCCATATGCCACAGCGTGAAGCGCGTCTCGCCATCGTGGAGCGAGATACTCGCGATACGATTCCACAATTCACTGTTGCGTACGACTGGTGTGTTCCGTACGGCAACGAAACCTCCAACCAAGAGCAAGATGGCGATAAGCGCGCCCGCCGCTACGCGGCGGGCGTTCTTCCCCGACGCCACCATCGTAAGGACTGCGGCAAGGATGAGCGCCCCGATGAGCGCGATGATGGTACCGCGGGTCTGCGTGAGGAAAATAAAGACGATGCTCACCCCTGCAAGCGCCAAGAGAGACCACTTGAGCCACGCGCGATTCTCGGTAAATGCGAGCCACCCCGCGATGAACGTATTAAAGAGCAGATAGATGGCCAGATAAATCGAATTGCCAAAAGACGCGTCAAGACGTGTCTGTCCTTGATGGATCGTCCACACGCCGGTCGCCTGCAAAAATGCATAGCCGAGGACGACAAGCGAGACCCCGAGCGAGGTCAAGAACCATGCACGCCACTTATTATCAACTCGAAGCACCGAGCTTGAGGCTATAAAGAATGCTGCAAGATGCGCGAGCAAGACCCAACCCTCCATGCGCTCGAAATTACTCCAAAAAGCTTTCTCGACATTCAGAGCGAAGAGGTCGGCAATGAACATCCACCCGACAAAGGCTAAGACGGATATCAGGATCCACGAGAAGCGGGGCCGATAGCGTGCATCAGCAAGCGCAAGGATCACCCATGCGCCAAAGGCAACCTCGACAAGAATCCTGAAATAAAAGGCCTTACCCGTTATGAAGGGAAAGAAGAGCGTATTCGCAACGATAAGCGGGGTCAAGGGGACAAGAAAAAGCGCTCCAAGCGCTA
>JBGPJZ010000011.1:0-9063 GCA_041485695.1 Minisyncoccia bacterium | reverse complement strand
TAAAAAAGTATCACTCCGAGGTAGTTTGCCTACGGCATCGTATCAATGCCGCTACCGCCGAGCGGGTGTCACAGTTCTTTTTCCTCGATCCTGCACTCGACACTGTGTTGCCGGGCGGGGAGCGATTCGAGGACTTCCTCACGCGTATTCTTTCGGGTATTCGCCATGAATAATCTTGGGCGCGCTGTCTTCAGCGCGCCCTTTCTTTTTGTGCGGGCGTATCCGTTTTCGTGATATTCTCTCGCTACGGGCCTATAGTTTAGTGGTAAAACATCGGTCTCCAAAACCGACGTCCCAGGTTCGAGTCCTGGTGGGCCCGCCAAATACAAAAATCACCGCGACTGCGGCGATTTTTGTTTACCTCTTGGCTTCTTTAAAGAGGACGCGTTTGCGGAGCGTCGGGTCGAACTTCATGAGTTCTATCTTGCGTTCGACGCCTTTGCGGTTCTTACGGCTAAAGCGAACATAGCCCGACTTCGTCGATTTGAGCCTAATGAGATTGTCCTGCGACATAGAGAGACCTTACCAAATACCCCCCGACTAGGCAACCGACGCGTTGGCAATGTTCCGCGCCATGCGAGAGGCCTTCTTTTTTACGTCAAAGACAGGCAGTCCATTTTTTATAGAAACAGTAACCATGCCACCCTCCATCACCCCCTGCGAGACCATCAGCGAGGCAAGCGGTGTCAAGATATGATCTTGGATAGCGCGGCGAAGCGGGCGGGCGCCGTATTGGAGGCTATAGCCTTTCTCGGCGAGCCATGCGCGCACCTCGGGCAAGATGGCGAGTGCGATGCGCTTTTGCGAGAGGCGCTTCACCACCTCTTCGACCTGCTTCTCGACAATCTTTGCGAGCGCCTCCTTCCCGAGGACGTCGAAGATGATGATGTCATCGAGCCGATTGAGGAATTCGGGGCGGAAGTGCTCCTTCAATGCGCTCATCACTTTCTCCTTCGTCTCTTCGTAGCGAGTGGCGTCAGTCGCGTCCACCTTGCCAAAGCCGATATGCGCTAGGCGGTCGATAAACTCGCCCCCGATGTTCGAGGTCAAGATGACAATCGTATTCTTAAAGTTGACCTTGCGACCTTTGCCGTCAGTGAGGTGACCGCTATCAAGGACTTGGAGCAGGATATTGAAAACTTCCGGGTGCGCTTTCTCGATTTCGTCGAACAGGAGGACTGCGTATGGGCGGTGCCGGATGCGTTCGGTCAAGGAACCGGCCTCTTCGTACCCCACATAGCCTGGCGGGGCGCCAATCAATTTGGCGACCGAATGCTTCTCCATAAACTCGCTCATGTCGACGCGCACAAGTGCCTCCGGGTCATTAAACATAAACTCGGCGAGCTGGCGCGAGAGCTCGGTCTTGCCGACCCCTGTCGGCCCCAAAAAGAGGAAGGAGCCTATGGGCCGATTCGGGTCACTGATACCCACACGCGAGCGCTTCACCGCGTCCGAGACTTTCTTTATCGCATTATCTTGCCCGATAATCGCGGTCTTAAGCGCATCCTCCATGCGCGAGAGCTTCGCGGCTTCTTCTTCAAGCATCCTCGAGACAGGGATACCCGTCCAGCGTGCGACCACCCCCGCGATTTCCTGTTCAGCGACTTCTTCATGCAGCACGCGACGCGACTTTTGCAAGGTCTTCAAGCGTTTCAGCTTGATCTCGAGATCCTTCTGGAGGGCAGGGATCTTACCGTAGCGGATTTCGGCCGCTGTGCCGAGATCGGCACTCATTTCAGCCTGTTCTGCTTGAATCTTAAGCTTTTCAAGTTCGGTCTTCGCCTTGCGGATACCGTCGAGAACCTCTTTCTCGTTCTTCCACTTAAGCTCGAGTTCGCTGGTCTTCTCTTTAAGGTCAGCGACTTCGTTATCAATCACCTTAAGGCGCTCCTTGATTTCTTTGGAAGAATCCCCCGCCTCTTCATCTTTCTTTAACGCCTGGCGCTCGATTTCGAGGCGACGGATTTTCCGGTCGGTCTCTTCAAGCAAGGGCGGCTTGTTTTCAAGCGCGATGCGGAGGCCAGAAGCTGCTTCATCAATAAGGTCGATGGCTTTATCGGGGAGATATCGGTCGGTAATGTAGCGCGAAGAGAGCTCGACGGCGGCAACCAGCGCGCCGTCAGTGATACGCACGCCGTGAAAGAGCTCGTACTTGTCGCGAAGGCCGCGTAAAATGGCAATAGCATCTTCAACACTCGGTTCATTTACATACACGGGCTGAAAGCGGCGGGTGAGCGCTGTATCTTTCTCAATATATTTTTGATACTCCTTGATGGTCGTCGCGCCTATCATCCGCAGCTCGCCGCGCGAGAGGGCCGGCTTTAGCATATTCGAAGCATCCATCGCCCCTTCAGCAGCGCCCGCACCGACCAAAGTGTGGAGTTCATCGACGAAGAGGATGACTTTCCCCTCGGCGCGCTCAACCTCCTTCATGACATTCTTCATCCGCTCCTCGAACTCGCCGCGATACTTGGTACCGGCGATAAGGAGGCCGAGGTCGAGGGAGAGGAGCTCCTTCCCGCGGAGCGATTCAGGGACGTCGTTTGTCGCGATGCGCCCGGCCAGGCCTTCGGCAATCGCCGTCTTACCTGTCCCGGGCTCGCCTATTAAGACCGGGTTGTTCTTGGTGCGGCGCGAGAGTATCTGGATGACGCGGTTAATCTCAAGGTCGCGGCCGATGACCGGGTCGAGCTTGTTCTCGGCGGCGAGCTTGGTGAGATTGCGCGTATATTTCGACAACGCCCGGAAGCGCTTCGGCTCTCCTCCCGCCCCTTCCTTGCCGCTCTTAAGCTCCTTCAGTACCGCCAAGGCCGCGTCGCGATTAATACGGAAGCGCGCAAGCAATTCCGATGCTGGCCCCGCATGCTCGAGCACGGCAAGAAAGAGATGCTCGGTACCGACGAAAGAATCGTTCATCCGTGCGGCAATCTTGCCGGACGCTTCCAGAGCCTGCGCGAGGTCGGGAGTGAGATAGATCTGGTACGAGGGCGAGAGCACCGTTGAAGACTCGGGAGCCTCCAAGGACTCAAGAATCGAATCGGTCAGCATGATGGTGTCGATCTCCATGCGGTCAAGCATCGAGAAGACGAGGGACTCCTCTTGGAGGACGAGAGCGGCCAAGAGATGCAAGGGCGAGACGTGGTTTTGCCCGCGCTCTATGGCAAGCTCGTGTGCCCGGCGCACGGCCTCTTTTGCTTTACTGGTGAAATTTTGGAAGGGAGGCATACAAAATGTTATACGCTCAAGGACTGACAACCGGTGCAGATGGCGTCGAAGTTGCAGCGAGGAGCTCGCGAATCTTGTCGGTACTCACAAAGAGGCCGGTCTCACCTCCGATCGAGATACCGATTAAATTCCCCGAGAGGTCAACCGCGGCTACGCCCATAGAGGTCTTCGGGAGCGAGGTCGTGACATGTCCGTCATTCACTTTCGAAACGATGCCGGTTGCTGCGCCCCCGTCAGGCGTAAGCGCAAGCGCCGTTTGCCCTATCTTGAGATCTTTCGCCGCGATCAAGGACAAGGTCGGCAGCGAAGGTAACTTCGCTGAATCCGGAAAGCTGTAAATCGCGACGATGTCACCTGTGCGTGATAAAGACGCTGCAGCGATTGAGCCGTCAGCAAAACCAACCAAGACCTCTTTAGGGAGGCCCGAATTCACCATCGCCACTGCAGCATGCGCCTTGGGGAGATAGGTCCCGAGGGCGAGCGGGGTCGACGTGCCGAGCTTTACGTCATAGAACATGATGCTCCGCGCAGCGTCAGCCGCAAACGCCGAAGTAATCAAATCTTCAACCGAAGGCTTAGGGGCCTGGATAACGGTGGCAGGCGCTGCCTGCGAGACCGTTTCAATGGTGTGTTCGACGATGCGGTTCACGGTCTGGGTCACGACCGGCGGGACGGTGTCGAGCAAGGACACCGTCAAGATGCCAGTCGCTATCGACGTGACGAAGTTTACCAAGACGGTGAGCAGGATGAGTTGAGACTTGGTGAGGTCTTCGATATTCATGACTTAATAATGGGACTTCGGCTTCTCGTTGTCAACAAATAGGACTTCTCTCGCGAGAGCCTCTGCAAAACGCCCAAGATCTCGTTCACCCACTCCTGGCCCCCACGAGATGCGCAGCGTCGAAAGAGCTCTCTCTCGGTCATGGGTAAGTGCAAAGACCGCCCGCGAGCCCTCGGCAGAGTCGCTCTCGCACGCGCTGCGGGTAGAGACCGCAAAACCCGCGGTATCGAGGAGTGTGACTATATAGTCAGTATCGCGCCCCGGTAGTGAAAGGTTAAGGATATTGGACGCCGTTGCAGCACCTTCATTTATATACAGATTCGGGATTCCCTTCTCGAGTTCAGCTACGAGACGTACCCGTAGAGCGCGGGAGCGCTCGGCAAAAGCCTCGCGCCCCCGCGACGCGGCGGCAAGCGCGGCCGCGAGCGCGGCCGCCGAGGCGGGTGCAGGCGTCCCCGAACGGAGCCCTCGCTCTTGCCCGCCGCCGACGATAACCGGTTTCAAAGGGATGGTTCGAGGCGCGACAAGCACGCCCGCGCCGCGCATGCCGCCCGCCTTTTGTGCGTCGAACGTAAGGAGGTCAGCATCAAAGTGCGCGCGTGAGATCTTTTGCGAAAGTGGCGCTTGCGAAGCGTCGACATGCAAGAGGGTATTCGTACCCTTTTTTCGGAGCGCCTCCTTCACCTCCCTCGTATTCCATATCGTTCCCGTTTCTCCACAAACAGCATCCATCGAGACGAGGACGGTTGTAGGCCGAACGAGTTTTTTGAGCGCTTCGATATCGACACGACCATCTCGAATAGGTAGCGGCTCTATGACGACCCCTTCAAGGGCGCGCACCGACTCAATGACCGACGCGTGCGCCGAGGGGAGATACAGCACGTGCGTGCCGGGCCCTGCGAGCCCTCGTATCGCAAGATTATTTGCTTCAGTTGCGCCTGACGTGAAAATAATATCATCGGGTTTCACCTCAATAAGGCGCGCGATGTCCGTGCGCGCTCGCTCTAATACCTCTCGCGCCTGCCGACCCTCGGCGTGCGGGGATGAGGGATTACCCCACGAGAGAGCGGCGCGCCAAAAGGCGCGCCGTGCCTTCCTGTGTACGGGCGCCGCGCTCGCCCAGTCGAGATAGACCCGCCTGTTGAAAAACATATGCATATTGTACCGCACTTGACATATTAGTACAGATGGTATAGTGTCTATTCAGAAAATATCTCTTGGAGTATGCGTCATGGGACAACAACACCGCGCCTCACTAGAAAAGAAGCGTTCTCGGGAAATTCTCGAGAAGTTGGAACTAACGGAATGGCCGAAATCGTTTGAAGAGATTCTCAATCGGCTCCGGCGTCTCGATTCACGCAAAGCCGAGGCCTTCGCTCGCTATTACGGTCTCGACGCGCACATGCCACACTTTGATCATGAAGTGGGTAGCGCATTGCATATCAAGCACAGTAGTGCTCGTGCGTTGCGAATGGAAGCAGTCCAAATGCTGCGGAAGTTGATACGGACGCCTATGAAGACGGGGCTTGACCCTCATGCAGCTCTTCGTATGAACATCGAGGACTTCTTCACTGATGAGCGTGCAATTGCGGCCAGGGTCTCAGTTGAACTTATTCATCGGTTCCTGAACTGCGCTGGCTTCGAATGGGCTGGGTTTGATGGATCAGGATGGCGTAGACCGGGCCGACTGAATGGAATTCCCGTCTTACGCATCTTGCAAAACACCAAAACTGAACTGCTTCGTTGGCCAAACATGGGTCCACATACTCTTGAGGCTGTTCAGAAAGTACTTGCAACCGCGGGCATTCCATCTGAGGGCTGGGGTACAGCTCAATTCAATAACCCTGAAATGGGATGAGAAGTGGTTCTCTGAAGATCAAAACCGCGCGATTTGCATCGCGCGGTTTTATTTTTTAATTGCAAAATGGGATTTTTTGTGCTCAAATTGGATACCTATGGCGCGCACCTCTCGCCCGCCCGTCATCGCGGTGATGGGCCACATAGACCACGGGAAATCTTCCCTCCTCGACTATATCCGCAAAGCAAATGTGGTTGCGGGCGAGGCAGGCGGTATCACCCAGCATGTCGCGGCCTACGTCGCGAAGCACGGCGACCGTGCCATCACTTTTCTCGACACACCCGGGCACGAGGCCTTTAAGGCGCTCCGCGCTCGCGGGGCGCAAGCGGCCGATATCGCGATCTTGGTGGTTGCTGCCGACGAAGGCGCGATGCCGCAAACCCTCGATGCCCTTGCAGCAATCAAGGAAGCAAAGATCCCGTTCGTCGTCGCCATCACGAAAATTGACAAGAACAACGCCGATGTAGAGCACGCCAAGAATTCGTTGCTTGAGCATGAGGTGTTTCTCGAGGGGCTCGGCGGCGACGTCTCCTACGCCCTCGTCTCCTCGAAGACTGGCGCGGGCGTGCCCGAACTCCTTGACCTGGTTCTCTTGGCATCTGACCTCATTGACCTCAGAGCTGACCCTGAAGCTCCTGCTGAAGGATTCGTGCTTGAGTCAGGTCTCGACCCGAAGCGGGGCGCTTCGGCAACGCTCGTCGTCAAAGACGGTACCCTCACGACCGGGTGTTTTGTCGTCGCGGGGGACGCCTATGCGCCCGTGCGCTTCATCGAGAACTTTTTAGGAGCGCGTGTCGAGGCAGTCAATCCTTCAGAGCCTGCAGTAGTCTCCGGGTTTTCAAAACTCCCAGACGCCGGCACGCCCTTCAGCGTGGTGAAAACGAAAAAAGAGGCTGAAGCGGCCGCAACCAAGAACACCGCAAGCGCCGCCAAGCCGCAGAGCGCATTGCTTGGCGAAGGCGTGGGGATGCTCCCTTTGGTCATCAAAGCTGACGTCGCCGGTTCGATCGACGCCATCCAACACGAACTCGCTAAGATTACTCACGAACGTGCGGAAATCCGCGTCATAGCCTCGGGTGTCGGCTCGGTCTCGGAGGGCGATGTAAAGGCCGCAAGCGCGGCAGGCGGCATTGTCATCGCCTTTAACGTCGGCACCGATGCACCCGCGCACGAGCTTGCGCTCCGCAACGCTGTCCCCGTCGAGACCTTCGCCATCATTTATGAGCTCTCGGAGCGGGTAGCGAAGCTGTTAGCTCTTCGCGCGCCCATAATCACTATCGAACGCGAACTCGGGCGCGCGACGGTTTTAAAAGTCTTCTCTTCATCTGCCAAAAAGAAAGTCGTCGGCCTTCGCCACGTATCGGGCGCGCTTGCTGTGCCGAGCCTCGTCAAGGTGCTTCGCAAACCCGCCCGACCGGACGACTCCGGTCGTTCGGGCGGGGAGATTGAGCTCACGCGCGGCAAGATCGTGAACCTCCAGCAGGCGCGCATTGACGTCAAAGAGATTAAGACCGAGGGCGACTTCGGCGCGGAGCTTGAAGTGCGTGAGGAGCTTACCTACGGCGATACCGTCATCGCCTTCGCGCCCCACGAGTCATGAGTCTTTCGACATACTCAGGACTATGAGCCGCCGCGACAATCGCATCGTTGAAACCATCACCCACGAAGCGGCTATCTTTATCCGCCGTGAGGCAAGCGGCCAATCCTTGATTACGGTCACTCGCACCATCCTCTCGAAAAATGCGGAACGCGCGAGTGTCTTTGTCTCCGTCTTCCCACCTGAGGAGGCTCGTGCAGCGCTCTCGTTTCTCTCCCGTCTTGCTGGAGATTTTCGCGGACACCTCGCGAGCCACGCGCGCCTTCACCCCATTCCAAAAATAGAATTCATCCTTGACGAGGGAGAGCTCAACCGGCAGCGCCTCGACGAACTCTCTAAAAAATCGTAGTCTTTCAATACGGCCCGATGGCGAAGTGGTAACGCGACGGTCTGCAAAACCGTTATTGCGCGGGTTCAATTCCCGCTCGGGCCTCCGCCAGGGTGGCGGAATGGTAGACGCACAGGGCTTAAAACCCTGAGAGGGCTTTAAAATCCTCATGTGAGTTCGAGTCTCACCCCTGGTACCTGTACTGCTATAGTGTGCGGATGTTTGAACCGATGTGTTTTTTGGATGGCGCGCTCGTCCCCCTCAAGGAGGCGAGGGTCGGCGTCAATGACCTCGGCCTTTTGCGCAGCTTCGCTATCTACGAGGGCATCACCGCGATCAAGGGCGAACCATTCCATTTTCACGACCACTTCGAGCGCTTCACGAGCTCTGCTCGCGCGCTCGGGCTCACGCTGCCGGTCACCGAGCCCGAGGCGCTCGTAGCAACGCGAAAAGTAGTCGCGCACAATGCGCCAGGCGCAGTGCGCGCGAGCATACGCATGCTCCTCACGGGCGGCGAGGCAGAGAGCGGCATCGAGCACGCTAAGGGTCGCGAGATTTTTTACATCACTGCCGAGGAGGCGGTGCCCTACCCTGCAGAAGTTTTTGAGCGCGGCGCATCCCTCATCACGCATGAGCACCTGCGCTTCATGCCCGAATACAAGACGACGAACTACATCACGGCGGTCGTGCTGCAGCCGAAGCGCAAGGAGGCGGGCGCTATCGAGATATTGTACGTGCACGGCGATACGGTGCTCGAGTGTGCGACAAGCAATATCTTCATCGTGAAGAGCGGCGCGGTCATCACGCCTGAACGCGATATCCTCAAGGGGATTACGCGCAAGGTCATACTCGACCTTGCGCGCTCGGCATACCCGGTCGAAACCCGCGAGGTCACCGCGGGTGAGCTCGCGCGCGCCGATGAAGTGTTCATCACCTCGTCGTTCAAAGACATCGTGCCGATAACTTCGATAGACGACAAGAAAGCGGGCAACGGTACCGTTGGCCCCATCACTCGCGACCTCATGGGTCGATTTGCGAAGTCCCTCGTGGTATAAAAAAGCTTGCGCCCATAGCTCAGTTGGTAGAGCTGCTCCCTCTTAAGGAGAAGGTCCCAGGTTCGAATCCTGGTGGGCGCACTTGCGAAGCAGGTGCGGGCCGGAGCGCGACGGCAGTGGTATATAGTGAACTCACGTCGGGGTGGCGAAATTGGCAGACGCGCCAGCCTTAGGAGCTGGTCCCGCAAGGGATGGAGGTTCGAGTCCTCTCCCCGACAC
>JBGPJZ010000010.1:0-9167 GCA_041485695.1 Minisyncoccia bacterium | reverse complement strand
TCATGAAGATGACACCGCCCTGGGAGAAGGTGGTGGTAGCGGTACCGCCATTTGCAATCGTGTTGCTAAATGAACCGCTGCCACCCACGCAAATGCCGTTAATCGCGAAGCAGCCTGCAGCGAGGTTGATGCCGCCCGTTGCACTGAAGGTTGAGGTACCGGTAGAGAAGTTAATGCCGTTCGCAGTACCAAGCGAGAGGAGCGAACCGGGTGAAGTAGTGCTGACGCCGACAAAACCAGTGTTTGTTACCAAGAAATGCGTCGCGGAGGTAGAGCCGATGACGAATTCAGGAGCCGTGCCGTTTGCAGAAGTTGGGTTAATCGAGAGCTGTGCCCACGGGCTTGAGGTGCCGATGCCAAGCCAGCCGCTCCCGGTAAACGTTGAAGTCGCAGTCGCCCCAAACCATGCTTGCTGTGCTGAAAAGAGCGTAGAGGATGCCTGCCCGATCCAGACCTTTTGCGTCGTGGTGGGGGCAAGGAATCCCGTGAAGCCGTTCCCATTTATTTCCCATGTGGTATTTCCTGACCCGCCGCTCCCGCCGACGATGCCGAGTGATGAGGTCGCGACGAGGTCGTACCCGCCTGAATTATTCCCCACCAATACCTTGCCATAGGTCGGTGCTGTTGAAGTACCGGTACCACCGCCGACGATGCCGAGGAGACCTGAAAGCGTATTCGTAAATGTGAGGATGTTGCCGCTCCCGGTAATCGTCGTCGAAGCGGTGAGCCCGTTAAACGCAGACGATGAAGTCGCGAGTGTGATTGAGGGGCCTGACTGGCCTTGGCCAGCCGGGCCGATGTCGGTCACCGTGCCGCTCCCGCCCGTGCCCGTCACGCAGGTGCCATTAACCGCGAGACAGCCCCCAGTGACATCAATGCTCCCAGCGAAGGTCGAGGTCGCGCTACCAGATACGGAGAGCGCTGTTGTCGTGATATTCGAAGCCCCGGTAAATGAGCCGCCGATAAACGTGCCGTTATGGACGGTGAGATCGGTGAGATCCTGAATCATGTTCACCATCTGGATGGTCTGCACGTTCGTAGCGACCTGGCCCGTAATCGGGTGGAGTATCGCCGAAACGTTATTCAAGATATCGGTGCGCAGCGTTGCGAGCGACTGGTTCAAATAGTCGACCGAGACACCCTTCACGATCGTTTGGTAGGTCGAGTTGTAGACCTGTGGTGAGTATGCCGAACCAGTCGGGGTATTCGAGACGGTCAGCAAGCGCGTCGTCGTGGTCGCAGTATTCGCAACGCGAGACGCGCTGCTTGGCTGCACAATAACCGGCCGCGGTTCAAAAAGGAGTGCGAGCGCGTTAGTCGAATAGTCAAAGAACGAACGGATGGTGACGTAGGTGACATATGCTGCACGCTCGCCGGTCGAAAGGGTTGAGAGCGGCACGGCGCGCGCTGCTACTGCCGCGAGCGAATCTTGCGCATTACTAGCGAGCGTTGCGAGCGGCTCTGTGATTGCGCTCCAAGAGTGCTCGAGCGTAAGAGCGGCGCTGCCGAGGAGAGCGAGCGCTTCGTCGTGAATCGGGCGCGTCACTGGCGAGGCGTCACGCGCAATCTCGCTACCGATACTGGCGGCATTGTATACAAGCTCCCCGGTGCTCTGTAGCGCATCACCGCCAAAGGCGAAGAGTGCGTTCGTCGAAACGACAAAGCGCTCGGCGAGCGCGTACTCGACCCTAAAGCCAGCCTCGGCGAAGTGCGGTGCACTCTCTGTCCACGATGCGATGCTCCGGTTGAAAGCGGCAGCGATGGTGTGCGGGAGTTCCGCAGTCGCGCTCGCGAGGGATGCGCCGCTTTCGCCGAGCGAACGAACGATAAGGTCGCTTGAACGCGGGCCGGCATCCGCAAGGCCGTACATGAGGATGACATCAGCATCGATTATTGCGTGTGCCGCATTAATGACTCCGTTACCGAGCGCGAGGTTCATCTGGTCGATAGCGTCAGGCGCTCGAGCGAGAAGGTCGCGAGCATAGGTACCGCCTGCAAAACCGGCGTCGCCTGCCGCACGGAATACTGCGGGCGAGAGGGCGAGCGTGTTGCTCACGATACGATAGCTAAGCTCACCAAGCGCGAGGTATGTATTCACTGTAACGTCCAAAAGCGAGCGCGGCGAAAGCATCGCCAAGTCCTCGAGCGTCGGGAGCGTAAAGGCTAAGCGGACTGGGACAGTCGTCGTGCTCTCTGCAATACCCGCCGGCTCATTCGAAACGCCGGCAGGTGTGAGAGCGAACAGGGAGAGATTAGGCGCAGTGAAGAACGGGTTCGTAATCGCTTCGCTTTGAACACGTACGTATGCAGCGACTTCGTTCGAGAGGCGCTGCTGTGTGTCGCTGACAAAGGCGAGTCGCTCTGCCATCGGCGCGAATGCGTCTTGCGCGATGCTCGCAAAGCCAGTGCGCACTTCAAGGATGTGCTCTCCGAGGTATGCAACCGCAACTGGGATAATCGGCGTTCCCGCTAGCACTGAAGCGCTGCCGACAACCAAGAGCGCTACGATGACAGCAAGAATTTCAGCGCGTAGGGAACGCCTAAGCGCGAACGTCGGTACCGGGACCGGAGTCGTGAAGCTCCGCATGACGCGGCGTACCGGCGAGCGGTGCTCGCGATACTCTTTTTCGCGCGCGCGCGCGAGCGCGCGCGCGTACGCTTCTTTACGATTGCCCTGCTGCTCGACAAACGTTGTAAACGAATCCCGATCAAGGAACCAATTCCTCCCAACGCGGATTGCTTTGATTTTTCTGCTTCTCCCAAGTCGTGCGAGATAGTCGGCAGAGTAGCCTGAAAGCTCTGCAGCCTCATTCGTTGAGAGAAGATTTTCAGGGGGTGGAAGGTGCATGACGGATAACCAGATTATCTACAGTTTATCTACCTTTTCCGTTTATTCCGAGGCCTAAATGCTTGCCTACTGGGGATAAGATGAGACTTATCCACCAGGATTGAAAATTGACCTCGGATACAAACCCGTGGACTTACGTCGTGTCTATCCTGTAGCCGATCTAAAACCAAGAATTGCCATACGATTTGCGTTTAAGTCTTAAAACTAAGCAAAAAATGGCTTTTTGGGCCTGGTACACCGAAGTGACACTGGGATGAATGGGCAAATCCCCTTAATGACGTGCTTGCAGGAGCTTCTTTACCTGTAAATATTCGTTTTTAAAGCCTTTTACGATATTTCGGTCGAAGGCTACAGAATATTGGCTGGAATCGGTTGTCGCAAGTCTAGCAAAAATACATTCATTTATATAGCTATTCCGGCTATCCGTGGCATGGATCCCTTTAAAAGACTTGCCAAATAAATAATATTCCTTCCCCGAGATATTTTATCCTGTATGTGTCGCAAAACGTTGTATCAACCATGTTGTGCGACATCCTATTCTCTGTAAAGATCCTTCCCTATTGTTTGACCGAGATTTCTTGAAGATATTTTCCTAGCCGATACAAAATCATCTTTAAAGAGCTCGCGCAGCCGAGATGAAATGTATCCTATTTGCTATATATTTTAGTACCTGAGATGAATTCTATGACACTTGCAACAAGGCCTGTCCCTTTCACTTCTAGAAGGCCGGTGCCAAATGATGTAAAAGCTATCACCGCAACTGCTATGACAAAAAGGACTGCTCGCAGGCCTCTGTATGAATGTCGAATTTCTCTTGATTGTTTGGCTGGCTCAATTCTAGGCTCTTCCTCTGGTAGCTCGACTTCTTCTACCCTTGTAATTGCAACAGGCGTCTCTGCCTCAATTTCTGCCTCCTGGGGCACCTTTTGGATTTCAAGTAGCTCCTCCCCCTCCTGACTCTCTTCTGGCTTATAGTGCGAAAACCAGGTCTGCCATGCCTCCTGCATCTGCATTGCCATATCTACTGCCGGTTGCTCTTCCGGCACTTTCTCGGCAACCAGAGGTATCTCGCTTGCGAGATCTGCTTCGTACTTAGGGCTCTCCCATTGCTCCAGGTCCGTGTCTACCACGGCTTCTTGCTTGGCAGGCTCTGGAGAGGCAATTTCGAGCCCGAAACGATGGTCCTTAATAGCCGCCTCACGCACATACCAGCTTCGCCCCACAAGTCTTGCCTTGACTCTCCCTTCGCGGCAGAGCTGCCCTATATAATCTTTTGCATAGCCGGTGATCTCAGCTGCACGCTTTGACGAGATGTACTTCTCATCACCTATCATAAGCTCGTCCATGACTTATAGTATATAGCTATCTCGGCTCGGATATAAGCGATACTTATCCCCAGTGTGCAAAACTATTTTTTAAGCTCTTCTACAAAGAGATCATGAAGGAGGGCGGGGTTGCCTGACCCTTTGGTTACCTTCATCGCTTGCCCTACCAGGAATTGGAGCGCAGCCTCTTTACCAGCTTTGTAGTCAGCCACAACACTTGCATGAGCCTCTATGACCCCTAGTACTGCCTGTCGCAACGCCTCGGTATCATGCACTTGTAACACGCCTTTCTTTTTTGCTATCGCTCTTGGGTCTCCTCCTTGATCCCTCATAACGGTCAGAACATCTTTTGCCCCGCGCGATGAGAGCTCCGCTGCTCTTATCATACGTATGAGTTTTGCAAACGATGCAGGTTCTATCGCACCAGCCTCGCCTGCAAGGTCTGAAATAAAGTAGTTCGCTCCGAGCGCCACGAGCTCTGCGTCGTTCTCTAGTTCGCCCGCAATCGCATCAAAAAATACGCTGCGCTCCGGCGAAGCTAGAAAGTCGATATCACTCTTCTTGAGCCTGAACATTGCCGCGTAGCGCGTTCGGCGCTCGGAGGGAAGCTCGGGGAGCGAACTGCGGAGAACCTCGGGGGAAAACTCAGCGACCTCTGATAGCACGAGCTTCGGCAGGTCGGGCTCTGGGAAGTAGCGGTAGTCCGCGCTCCCCTCCTTGAGGCGCTGGGAGAAGGTTTCTTGCTTCACCTCGTTCCACCCACGAGTCTCTTGGAGGACCTTTTCGCCACCCTGAATAAGCTTGGTTTGCCGGGCAATTTCGTAGGCAATGGCCCGCTCGACTGAACGAAATGAGTTTATATTTTTTACCTCAACCTTAGTGCCGAGCTTCTCTGGATCATTCGAAACACTGATGTTTGCTTCGATGCGCATCTCGCCTTTTTCAAGATTTGCCTCCCCTGCCCCAAGCGTTCGCAGTAGTAGCTGTAGTTCGCGTGCAAAGGAGCCTGCCGTCTCGGCGTCATGAATGACCGGCTCAGTCACAAGCTCCATAAGCGGGATGCCAGCGCGATTGAAATCCACCAATGACTTATTCCTCGTATGCGTCGAACGCGCCGTGTCTTCTTCTAAATGCACGCGCGTGATTTTTACTCCTGCTAGTTCCCCGCCCGAGACCAAGGGGTGCTCGTACTGACTGATTTGATATCCCTTCGGGATGTCCGGGTAAAAATAACTCTTGCGATCAAACTCAGTAAAATCGGCAAGCTCTCCGCCTACGGCTGTGCCGACCCTCAAAACATGCCTGACGGCTTCGCGGTTTATCGCGGGTAATGTGCCCGGGTGCGCTAGGCAAATCGGGCACACGTTAACGTTCGGGCGTATCTCGTCCGGGTCGTTTTTGCACGAACAAAACATTTTAGTGGCAGTCTTGAGTTCGGCATGAACCTCAAGGCCGATCGTAGGGCGGAAATCCATCGGCCTCATGCTACCACTAGTGCTGATTAGGCGCGAAGGAGTTCGGTCAAGCGATCAGATAGATTTTTAAGAGATACCGGATTCTCTACCGAGACAGCAATCACTTCCCTCCCCGTCTCTTTGATAAAGGCCTTTTGTTTGGTTTCCCAATCTTCGGGCTCCGTTAGGTCAGTTTTCGAGAGAATGATGATCTCAGGCTTTTCGACAAGACCTTTCCCAAACGACTGGAGCTCTTTACGTACTTCCCTATAGGCCATGAGGTGGTTCTCTTGTTCAACCGAGACGAGATGTAAAAGGATTCTTGTTTTTTCTATATGCTTCAAGAATTTCGTTCCGAGACCTCGCCCAGCCGAGGCTCCTTCGATAAGTCCTGGTATATCGGCCAAAACATAACCGTAAAAAGCTCCGAGATTTGGCTCAAGGGTCGTGAAGGGGTAGTCTCCAATCTTCGGTTTAGCGTTCGTTAAGGCGTTCAGGAGGGACGATTTACCGGCATTAGGGAGCCCAACAAGGCCAATGTCAGCAATGATCTTAAGGGTTAAAAGGATATCCCCACCCCCACCCTCTCTCCCCTCTCTGGCCTGAAACGGGTTCTGATTGGTTGCGCCTTTGTAGTGAGCATTCCCTCGCCCCCCTCCGCCACCCTTAAAGATGAGGATTTCTTCTCCTTCGTCATTTATTTCAAATTCCTCTCCTGTGTCAACGACACGCGCTGATGTGCCAACAGGTACTTGGAGAACGAGATTTGCGCCATCGGCGCCATGCATATTGTCGTTACCTCCCGCTTCGCCGTTGTGCGCTTTAAAATGTTTTTCATACCGATATCGTGCGAGCGCAGCCAAGTCGCGCACTCCCTTAAGGAGTACATCACCGCCTCTGCCACCGTCGCCGCCTGCGGGGCCGCCGCGTGCGGTCTCTTTGGTGCGCAACCAGCGGATGACTCCGTCGCCACCCCTCCCCGCCTGCGCCCATATTCGTACTTCATCAACCAATGCCATAGATATCCACCATATCAGAAATCTTCTCCAAAATCCCGTGCTAAAACACTATCATATATAGTAGTATAATTAACCTATGAAAAAGAGACTGCGCGAACTGAATGAAGAGGAGCGTATAAAAACTCTGGATGCTTTGTACACATCCGTGAGTGGAATTCGTGGCCGAGATGCGATGAAGCGATTCTTGCGAGATCTGTTGACCGAAAGCGAGCGAGTCATGGCGGGTCGACGAATTCTTATAGCCCGCCTTCTCCTTTCGGGTGCCACCTACGATGAGATTTATACCCGCATGGGAGTCGGACACGGCACCATACGAAATGTCGACCGATGGCTCTCTGATCAAGTCCCTGGATATGAGGATGCGATTGCCGCACTTGAAGAAGAGTTTGGCCGACGCGAATTCAAGAAAAAATATGCCAAAAGCATGCTCTTTCGCTTTAAGAAGCGCTACCCGCTTCATTTCCTCCTCTTTCCCGAGCCGAAATAAGATACTACGATATATAATAGTGTTTTTGTGTTTAAAGAAGAAGCATTACCTTACTTCTAAAAACACCTTTGGTTCTGTATCCAAAATGTTAGCTTTTATCTCCGGAAAAACCTCGCCGAGCTGTAGTTTCTCCGCGAGACGAGTCAGACTACCATCTATGGGGTAAGTATAAGCCTCGTAAATCATATTTTTGATTGGCACACGTCCCATCACTTCAGGCAGCTCTTCAAGAATGTAGGTACCAAATTTATAAACCTCTGTCTCATTAAAAACCCTGTTTTCACGAGAGATCTGCTCTCTTACAATGTTTTGTACGTACGTTTGAAAATCTTGATTTAATTTATACAGCTCGTAAAGATATGCGACCTTCTTTTGATAGGCGTCGTCTGTAACATCACTCCATACAGCGTAAAGTATTCTCGACTGTTCGAAGGGAGATAGGCTGGCACTGATTTCTGATTGGACTTTAGTTATCAATTCTTGACCCATGCGGGTCGCAACACGAAGAGCTCTCTCGTCAGAGATTCTGTTTCGAACAGCTAAGTTTATGGCGTGAATAGAATCTGCAACGTATATAACAACAAACTCACGAGTATATCGTAAGGCCCAACATGCTGATTCAGTAATATTTCCAGAAGTAAACCATTTATTGCCTAAACTTACTCCGACACCAATATTGTATCTATGAGCCTCGAGTTCTTCTCTACTTCCCCCACGAATTGTATGTAATTCCATACACTCAAATACAGTTATCCTACGATTTTCCACCCTTCGGAGAGGAGAAATTCGGCTTTTTTGAACTTGAGGGTTTGGGTTTGGTCGTCCTTCTTGATGGTGACCATGTCATTTCGACCATGCGTGTTTGATTTTATGATGGGCACTTGGGCACCTCCCTCCTCTTTGCCTGCCGCGACAAGCTGGGCGCGCGTCTTCGCCTCTTCTTGCCGAATACGCGCATCATCCGCCGGCACAAGGCGTGGGAGGGATTGCCGGACGGCGTCAGCAATATTCGCTTCAAGCGTGCGAAAACGCCCAAGCCCTTCCCTGCGATACTCAATCAAGGGGTCGCGTTGGCCGTAGGCTCGAAGCGACACCGAGCGGCGGAGGTAGTCCATGGTCTCCAAGTGCTCAAGCCAGAAGGTATCGATGACTTGCAGGACGAGGCGGCGGAGGAGCACCACGAAAGCCTCAGCGCCGAGCTCTATCTTTTTAGCCTCATAGGCCTCAAGCGCCGCGGCATCTGCGCCAATGATCTCCTGCACTATGGCCTCAGCCTCCTCCGAAGAACCGAGGAGGGCAGCGCGCCGACGCGCGTAAATGGCGAGGCGCTGCGTGTTCATGACGTCGTCATAGGCAAGAACCTGCTTACGCGCATCAAAGTTAAAGCCCTCGATGCGCTTTTGCGCGGTCTCAATAGACTTCGTAATCATCGAACTCTCGATAGGCTCGTCTTCAGGAATCTTAAAGGTGCCCATGACACGCTTTAGCGTTTCTGAAGCGAAGACGCGCATCAGCTTATCTTCAAGCGATATATAAAATTGGGTGCGGCCCGGGTCGCCCTGGCGACCCGAGCGGCCACGGAGCTGGTTGTCGATGCGACGCGCATCGTGGCGCTCCGTGCCGATCACGGCAAGCCCGCCTGCAGCGACCACCTCTTCGCGTTCGCCTGCGGAGGGCGGCATACCTCCGAGCTTGATGTCGACGCCGCGACCCGCGAGGTTGGTCGCTACCGTTACGCGGCCTTTGTGGCCTGCCTGCGCGATAATCTCGCCTTCGCGCTCATGGTTCTTCGCGTTCAAAACCTCGTGCGGGATGCCTGCATCATGCAATGATTGGCTCACAATCTCGTTGTCTTCAATCGAAACGGTGCCAACCAAGACCGGCTGCCCAGCCTCATGCAAGCGCTTCACCTCTTGCGAGAGCGCCTTGTACTTGCCTGCTACTGTTTGAAAGATGAGGTCGTCGAGATCCTCACGAGCTACCGGCTTGTGGGTCGGCACCGTCACGACCTCAAGGCCGTAGACGGTATAAAAC
>JBGPJZ010000009.1:0-12881 GCA_041485695.1 Minisyncoccia bacterium | reverse complement strand
CGATCAAATTAAATAAATAACTTGCCTTTACCCTTGCGGGACTATCGGGAATTACCTAACCTTTCGGCTAGCTATGCCCGACTTCGGGGGATGTACCTACGTGTTACTACCTCGTCTGCCGGTTGCCTTGCGGCCCCCTTGACTTGCATGCCTTATCCACATCGCCAGCGTTCATCCTGAGCTAGGATCAAACTCTCACTAAGAATAAGCGGAACAAAACAAAACACATTTGATTACCCTGCTTCGCATAAAGCTACGCAGGGCAAGCATCTTTTTTACATCTATTTACCTATTCGTATGTCAAATAACAGCGCGAGAATAAAAACAGACTCTTCCGAGTCTCTTCATCTCGGCGCACAGCTGCCTTCTCATATAGAGTGACAGTAGGGTCATACTATAGGAGCCACCGAAGTGCGTCAAGTACGAAAAATCCTTGATTCGTAGCGAGGTGGGAGTATAGTTACGGGAGCCGTCAAACCTTTGCCTATATGAGCGCATCGCGTGAGCGAATTATCGTTTCAGTTGGAGGGTCTTTAATAGTCCCCGACCAAATTGATACCGCTTTTCTCTCCACTTTTCGTAAATTAATTCTCGAGAAAGTTTCCCAAGGTTTTTCTTTTTCTATCATCGCCGGCGGAGGTAAAACTGCCCGTCGCTACCAAGACGCCGGCCAAGAAGTCCGGGGAGATCTGCCACGCGATGACCTCGACTGGCTTGGCATCCACGCAACGCGCCTGAACGGCCACTTGCTCCGCACCCTTTTCAAAGAGCAGGCACACCACTCCCTCATTAAAGACCCTACGAAAACAACGGCTAGTGACCCTGTCTTGATTGCCGCAGGGTGGAAGCCGGGGTGGTCGACCGATTACTGCGCGGTGCTCGCCGCAAGAACGCTCGGCGCTAAGCGCCTCGTGAACCTCTCGAATATCGACTACGTCTATGATGAAGACCCGCGTACCAACCCGAACGCGCAAAAGATAGAAAAAATAAGCTGGCCAGATTTTCGTAAACGCATCCCTGAAGAGTGGGACCCAGGTCTCTCCTCTCCCTTCGACCCCGTCGCCGCAAAAGAGGCCGAGGCACTCGGCCTCGAAGTCGTCGTTATGAACGGCACTAAACTTGAAGAATTTTCAAACTACCTCGACCGCAAACCCTTCGTCGGCACCACTATTTCATAACTATGGTTATACGCGTCAGCGGGTATCCGGGGAGTGGCAAGACAACGCTGTGCAAGCGCCTCGCAGAGGCGCTTGGCTACCAGTACCACTATGCCGGTGGCATCTTTCGAGAGATGGCAAAGGAGAAGGGCATGTCGATTGAAGACTTTTATAAGGCGCTCGATAAAGACCCCGAGCTTGAGAAAAGCATCGATGCGAAACAAGAGGAGATAATGTGTAAAAGCGATAACCAGATTATGGAGGGCCGCTATGCTCCCTTCCAACCCTGCCCTTTCGATACGCGAAACGTATTAGTCATGGTCGAACCGAGCGAGAGCGCTCGCAGAGGGTTGCTCCGGCCTGAAAACGCCGGGCGTTCGTTAGCCGATATGCAACGACAGACTGAAGAGCGGGTCCTGGTCGAGCGCAAACGCTTTAACGACCTCTATGGGATAGAGAACCATCTCGACCCGAAGCATTTCGATATCGTCATCGACACCACCGGCCTCACCTCTGACCAAACCTTCGAAAAAGTTATGAGTGAACTCAAGCACTGATCTTTCGCAGGACTGCATCAATTTGCTGATGCAATTCTTCGAGCGTGCCGTTGTTTTGGAGGGTGTAGTCGGCATTTTTCATGACACCCGGTATGTCCATGTCCCACTGCGCGACAGGAGCCCATTCGCGCTCTTCTTGCGCGACCCACGTATCGAAATCAACCTTATCGGTCGAGGAGCCACGCGAAACCACGCGCTCATACCGCAGCTTTCTCTCTGCATCTACCGCAATCAGCGGCACCCCATGCGCCTTAAGAAATTCAACTTCTCCGAGTACACGGATGGATTCGATAGCGCTGTTTCCACCATCTGCTGTTGCATTCGCATAAAGGGTCTCGACCACATAGGACGGGCCATGTTTCTGTCGCAAATCGTTCGCAACGTCCCGCATCGCACTCCTGTCTACCTGCATGCCGCGTCTCGTTATTTCTGCAACGAGAAAGTCGCGTACCCAGTAATGCTTAAATCCTTTTTGTACCAAATACTCGACGACTGTACCCTTGCCAGCCCCATTGGTGCCGGTGACGCCGATAATCATTTTTTAACAAAGTAACGTGCAAGTGGGATGAGGAGGGGCGCCGAGCGGCAGATAGAGGAGAATGTCCCCGCGAGGACGCCGACCAACATAACGATGGCAAAATTGCGTGTCGCTTCAGCGCCGAGGAATATGAGCGCTAAGAGAGCTAGCGCGACGGTGAGGCCAGTGTTGATTGAGCGCACAATAGTCTCATCAATTGATTTGCCAATGGTATCGGCGAACTCTTCACGTACCCCTGCCTTTTCATTATGCGCCAAATGCTCGCGGACACGGTCAAAGATGACGATGACGTCGTTTACACAGTAACCAAGGAGGGCGAGAAGGGCGACCACAAACAGGGAGTCCACTTCTGCACCCGTGTAGTGGGCATAGGCAGCAAAGAAGCCTGTGGGGACGATGATGTCGATCGCGAGCATCGCAACTGCGGTGAGGCCGTAGCACCAGCTAGGGACAGGACGTGAGACCTTACGAAAGGCAATTGCAATGTAGAGCACGATTGCGAGAGCCACTGCGAGAAGCGCCCAGAGCGCTTTGGTTGTAAATTGCGAGCCGAGTGCCGGCCCGACCGACGTAAAGGCGAGTTCAACCACGCCTTGAAGAGTCGAGGTGGCGGTGCCGCTTCGAGAAAGCGCGGTGAGAATCGCTACGTGCTCGTCGGGCGTAAGCGTATTGGTACGGATATTGACGGCGCTCTCGCCTGCGGCGCGCACTGAAACGGCGCCGGTCGGTATCTTTGCGATTTCAGCTTGAATCGTCGCGAGGTCAGGCCGGCCGCCGGGATACGCGACCTGCATCAGGGAACCGCCTTTGAAATCGATACCGAGCGGGAGGCCAAATACGAGAATCGCACCGAGCGCAGCCGCAAGGAGGAGGCCTGTGAGGGTGAAGAAGAGCGTTCTGTGTTGGACGATGTACATACTATTTGTTGCGGATACCAGTCCCCATCAAGAACTTCCAAGCGCCCTCGCGATGCTCGGGCACGATGGCGAGCAGGAAGACGCGTGAGAGCGAGACCGCCGAAATAAGCGAGGCGAGTACGCCGAGCACGAAGACGAGCGCGAAGCCTTGCACGATAGAGGTCCCAAGCCAGAAGAGGATGACGCCCGAGATAAGCATCGTGAGGTGGCCATCTCGAATCGCCGTCCACGCGCGCGCGAAGCCGACATGGACGGCTTCGCGCGCGCCCTTGCCCGCCCGACCGGGCGACCCTGGTCGGTCGGGCGGGCCGCCGCGCAATTCCTCCTTCATACGCTCTGAAATGAGGATGTTCGCATCTACCGCCATGCCAAGCGTGATGATGAGGCCTGCGATGCCGGAGGCGGTCAAGGTAATCGGTACCACTTTCATAATAGAGAGCATGAACATCAAGTACTCGGCGAGAGCAACGACCGCGATAAGACCCGGCAAGCGGTACCAGGCAATCATGAAGAGCGAAATAATGATGAAGCCCACGATACCGGCCTTCACTCCTGCGGCGATTGCTGCCGCTCCAAGAGTTGGCCCGACTGACGACGAGCTTTCAAGAACAATCGGCACTGGCAAGGCACCGAAGTTCAAGTTCTGTACCAAATCGCGCGCCTGGGTCGGAGTGAAGTTTCCTGAAATAGTTGCGGTACCGCCCGCGATAGCCTCGCGGATGACGGGCGTTGAGATTGGCTGCCCATCAAGGAAAATAGCGAGCACCTGCCCAACATTCTCTTTCGTCACTTTTTCAAAAAGTTTTGCGCCATCACTATTAAACTTAATGAGTACCTGCGGCTCGGCGAGCGCGGCTGAAATACCAGAGCCGAATTGCAAGGAAGCGCTATCGAGATAACGACCAGTAAGCCCGGTTGGGACAAACACTGTCGTCGAAGCGGTACCGATGGTCTTCACGAGCTTAAACTCGAGTACCGGCGTCTCACCAAGAGCCTTCACTGCCGCTTGGATATCGGTCACGCCCGGGAGGTCGACAATGAGGCGGTCTTCAGTCGTGCCCGAGACGGTGCTAGCTCGCTCGGTCTGCACGATAGGTTCGGCTACCCCAAAGAGGTTCACCCGGCGCTCTATAACCTGCTGGAGGGCCGCAAGGGCGCCGTCTTGCTCACCTACGGCCGTTTGGCTCATATCGGCCTTATAGACGAGTTCGGTACCCCCTGCGAGGTCAAGGCCCAATTTAAAGGACCAGCGACCCCCGGGGGTTTCAGAGCTCCAGACGAAGTATGCAAGGAGGCCCCCAATTACGAGGGCCACGAGGGCGAGCACCCTATAACGAGTCATTAGGGGAGTATAGATTACTTGGCTCGTTCGGCAAGGGTCACCGCGTTTGCAAAGAGGCAGGCGACGGCGATGGGGCCGACCCCGCCCGGGACAGGGGTGAAGAGCGAACATTTAGCCGCACAGGAAGGGTCGGCATCGCCTGCGATAAGGCCATTCGACTCGCTCGTGGCCGCGTCAATAAGTACGACCCCTTCTTTAAGCATTTCGGGCTTGATGAGGCCGGGGACACCGGCACCTGAAACAATAATGTCGGCGTCGATAAGTTTCGAAGTAATGTCTCCCGTCTTACTATTTAAAACTTCAACCTCTGCTCCCTGCTGTTTGAGCCAGATCGCGGCGGGCTGTCCCACGAGCCACCCCTCGCCGATGACAACGGCACGCTGCCCTTTCGGACTTACATTGTTTTGTACAAAAATTTCTTGTATCGCGGCAACGACCGGGGGGAGCAGCGCATTTTTCTCACCTTTCTCAAATCTCTCGCGTGCGGCAGTGGAGAGAACGTCCGCGTCTTTTTCAATTGGTATCGAATCGAGCATTGTTTGCGTATCAAAGTGTGCAAGAAGCGGGAGTTGCATGATAAGCGCGTCTGCATCTCTGGCGTATGCCACAATATCGGCCGGTCGGTCAGAATTGTGTAGAGTACGCGTTTCAAAAACGCAACCAGCATCAGCGGCGCGTTTTGTTTTAATCACTAAATACGAGCGCATCGCAGGCGTCTCGCTCGCGTAAAACGCCACTACTCTAGGTGGGCGTGGTAGAGCTGTTGCACGTTCTTTTGTGCGCGCGAGTATCTCTGCCGCGATTTGCTTGCCGTCCACAATCATACGCCGGAAAATGAGAGGAGCGCGCGTAACGTCTTGAGGGCTATCGCGAGGTCGAGGCCAAGCGAACGGTGCTTGAGGTAGTAGAGGTCGAACGAGAGTTTCTTTTTAGTACGCTCGACATCGGCACCGCCTCTCGGCGCATCAAAGTCGTGTATCTGCGCCCACCCTGAAAGGCCGGGGGTGACGAGGTGCCGAAGCGCGTAATACGGAATCTCGCGGTCATACACCTCTGCAATCGTCGGGAGCTCGGGACGCGGGCCGATAAAGGAGAGGTCGCTCATAAGCACATTCCACAACTGCGGCAGCTCATCGATGCGCGCTTTGCGCAACACCTTGCCGAAAGACGTCACCCGATTCTTTTTTTGGAGCTCGGGGTCGCCATGGTCGTTGAAAAGCATCGTGCGCAGCTTAAGTATCTTGAAACGCCTCCCGCCCCTGCCGATGCGCTCATGACGTATGAACGACGACCCTCCTTGCAAGAGGAGCGTGAGCGCCGCAACCACGATAAAGGGAAACGCGATAATCGAGCCCAGAGCCGCAAGCACGATGTCAAAGAGCCGTTTGGTCACGTCATAGGCGGTGCGGCGGCGCTGCAACGACCCGACGACGCCATCGATACCGATGTGCTCAAGCGGCACCCGGTCGAATATTTCTTCATAGAGCCCGGCGAACTCGAGTATCGTGAGATTGCTTTTTTTCGCATACAACGCCGGCAATGCCCCCGAGACGGCCGGGTTGTAGCTGTCAACCACGAGAACTTTTGCTGCTTCGGGTATATGCGCAGAGCCATAGACATCACTCCTCCCCACAAAATAAATCCGATACCAGCTGCTGCCGTTGATCTCATCGAATAATTCGTCTATCGCGCGCCCAGAACCCACCAAGAAAGCTGGAGTTCGCGCTGAGAGGGCGATCTCGCGCTGCATGCGGTAAAAACGCCAGAGAGAAATCGTTATGACCGAGATGACAAGAAAAAGCACAAGGATGGTTTTTGGTTCGATGGTGAGCGGCAAGATGAAAAAGAGCACTGCTGCGATGACGACGTTCGCGATTTGCGCGCCCAGGATGCGAACCCCCATAACACTCCTAATGGGGCGAGTCTGCTTTTCATAGAGCCCTGAGACATAGAAGGTCGCGAGGAAGATGCAGAACATGGGGAGAAACGGCACGAGATTAGCCTCGAGGTAACCTAGGCCGGGCACTGCGAGGTTACGAAGGAGAAGCGCGGCCCACAGGGACGCGACCAAAAGGAGGAAGTCCCCGATAAGAAGAAGCGCCGTCTCGCGGCGGTCGAATGCCATGGTTCGATACTATAACTAAAAAATCTATTGTACAGTTGCGTTATGAACGAGCTCGCCCGCACCAAGATCCTCTACGTCATCACCAAGTCAAACTGGGGCGGCGCTCAGCGCTACGTCTACGACCTTGCCACATCCCTGCCTAAGGACAAATTTGAAGTGAAAGTCTACTTTGGAGGCACTGGTGAAGCTGGTGCTTCTTACGGGATGCTTGCTACTAACTTAGGAATAAAGGGGGTTCATGGGGAACATATGCCCAGCTTTACACGAGACGTTTCTTTTTTACGAGATTTTAAAGTACTGAAGCGATTATTTGAGATTTTTAAAACGGAAAAACCTGATGTCGTGCATCTCAACTCTAGCAAAGCCGGCGGTCTAGGAGCTTTGGCAGCACGCCAAGCAGGAGTGAAGAAAATAATTTTCACCGTGCATGGATGGCCGTTTTTGGAAGACCGTACCGTTATTGCAAGGATACTCATTTGGATTGCTTCGTGGCTTACTGCATTGCTCTGTCACACAGTCATCTGCATTTCTGAATATGACTTGCAAATTGCCAAGAGGATGCCGTTTGTAGGTGGCAAAGTGGTAAGGATATATAACGGTATCGCACCGATCTCGTTTGGAACGGGAGAGAAAATCCGGAGCGCATTCCCTCCTGGCGTTAGAGTCACAGGAACTGTGGGTGAGCTGACACGTAACAAGAACCAGATTGCGCTGATTGAAGAGGCAAAAAATAACCCAAGTATGTATGTGGCTATTGTCGGCATTGGAGAAGATCTCATGATGCTTGACGAGCAGAGAAAAAAACTTGACCTACAGGAACGAGTAAGACTTTTCGGATTTGTTCCTGTTGCAGAAGCACTGCGAGGTTTTGATGTGTTCGCGCTCCCCTCCCTGAAAGAGGGCCTGCCGTACGTGTTGCTCGAAGCTAAAGCAGCCGGCCTCCCTATCGTTGCAAATCGCGTAGGAGGCGTTGGTGAAATATTGGATGCCAAGGATATGAACGAGTTCTCTCTCGCACGAATGGTTGAGCAAACGGCTACTTTATACCACTAACCTCCGAGATACTCGTTCTCGGTTGTAGAGGCGCGGGGGGCGCTCCGGCCGAAACGCGCGAGCGAAGTCACGACGCCGAGCGCGACGAACTCCATCACGACGTGCGAGCCGCCAGAGCTCATAAAAGGGATGGTGGTGCCCGTGACCGGCAAGAGCCCCACGTTAATGCCGGCGTGGATGGTTACATGGGCCGCAAGGAGGATGAGGACTCCGAGCGTAAAGAAAGCGTCGAAGTTGGTCGAGGCTGTACGAGCAATCTCTCCAAGCCGCCAAAAGATGAGGCCGTATAAGAGCAATATAAAGATGGCCCCCACGAAGCCCCACTCTTCAGCGTACGCCGCGAAAATGAAATCGGTCTGGTACTCGGGCAAGAAGCGGAGCTTGCTTTGGGTGCCGTAGCCGACGCCTTTGCCGAAGATCCCGCCCGAACCGACCGCGATGCGCGCTTGATATGCGTTGTAACCCGCACCATGGATATCGCTCGCTGGATTCACGAAAGCGAGAATGCGCTCTCGCTGATAGTCTTTCAAACCCTCAAACCAGAACCCGGCAGCAACTACCAAGAAAAGTACGCCGAGAGCCGCAAGGTGTTTCTTTGAGATGCCGGAGATGAGCATCATCCCGAGCCAGATAGCTCCCAAAATGAGCGCCGTGCCAAGGTCGGGCTCAATAAGGACCAAGAGTGTCACGGCGATTGTATAAGCCCCCGAGACGAGGATATGCCGGATATTGTGAATCTCGATATGCCGACGCGAAAGATATTTTGCAAGAAGAGCGATGAGGGCGAGCTTCGTAAAGTCGGCAGGCTGAAAAGAGATGGAGCCGAAGGTAAACCATGCCTTTGCGCCCATGACCGGATGCGCAACCACGAGGAGAGCAGCAAGGAGAGCGAACGCAATGCCGTAGGCGGTCATGACCACCGGCATCCTGCGGATAAAACGCAGGTCGATTGATGCAATCGCGAAGTAGAGGAGGACGCCAGCGAGAAGCCATATGAGTTGCCGAGGCGCGAGAGAGTCGCCTGCTCCGAAGGTGCTCATCGTGAGGATACCGAGCGCAGCAAGCGCAAGCGCAGGGAGGAGGAGCTGCCAGTCGACGATGAAGCGCGGAGAGGACTCGCGGAGGGTCATGGAGACAATGCCGGCACCGGCGTTACCTCTATCCGAGCTGGCGTGCCAGGGAATGCTTGCCCCCACGTGAAGGTCGCGACGGCGCTGCTCTGCCCGCTGATGGTCGGGATAAGAGTCTGTGATGCCCCGGTAACATTGTCGGCCGAGTCGTATACGACGACAATGACCTTTACGTTGCTAAAGGGCGAGGTGCCGGGGTTTGAGAGTGTCGCGGTGACTCGCGGAGCATTATTCGTACCAGCGAGAGAGGGGTTAGCGACCGTGGGAACGCGAATAGCAGAGGCGTAGGTGAACCAGGTCACATCTATGGGATTAATCGTGAGGAACACTTGCGTACCGCTCACGTTGCCCGTAAAAAACGCCGGGATAAAAACGGGGACGCTATGCGAAGGGGGAAGGTCGAGCGTACCCTTGCTTGTCTTTAAGACCGTGTGGTCAGCGGCATAGAGTGTGACTGTATAAGGTACATTACGGGCTGCTGCACTCACGTTTGGATTGTCGACATAGGCGATGACGTCGACCCGGTTTGGAGCCGAAATGATGGCTTTAGTAAAACGCACCACCAGTGCCTGCTCAAGGGCAGTACAAAGGTTCGCGCAGGGCCCGCCGCAATCGATGCCCTGCTCACCTTGATTCTGCACGGTGTCCGCGCACGACGGCGCCTGGTAGAAAGTCGCGATCAAGGTAAGCGCAATGGCCGCGATAATCACCACGGCGCCAATCGCTGTGATGATAAAACGTCGCCTCCCTGCCCAGCTCATGAGAGCAGTATACAAGACAAGTTGAGGAACGGCCGTCTTACGAAATGGACTGAATAATTATTGACCCAATAAGTCCCAAAATGGCAGGAGCCAAAAGTAAGACGCTTATAATACAAAAAACCCTCCTTCGCTCTAAGAAGAGCTACGGACGGGCAAGCGCGCGCAGAGGGGAGGCGGCTAGCTACTACGGATTAAGCTGAGGCAAGTCTAACGAAATAAATCGTCATGGGTACCGAGATCCACAAGAAGGAGTACGAGTATGTCCTCGTGTCTTTGGTACATCAGCAAAATGTTGTTTTTCACATGACATTCGCGATAGTCTTGAAATTCGCCTGATAGTTGATGATCGTTGTATCTTGGCTCTAGTGTCTCCCCCCGAGCGAGCATATCGATTATTTCATCAAGAACATTCTGTTTAAAGTTTTTGTGCTTTGAGACTCGCTTATGTGCTTTTCGGTAAGCTTTCGTCGAGCGAATTTTGTACATGCTTAACCATTCTTAAGAATGTCGTCATGGAGCTCTTTTGCGCTTGCGTAACTCTTCCCGTGCTTTAACGCCCATTTTGCGTCTTTGATAATTTGTAGCTTTTTTTCTCGGGGCAAGTAGTCAAAACTTAGCACGAGGAATGGAATGGTCTTGGTGTGCATCACTTGGGTGAGATAGAGCTTTACTCCCGAGGACATATCAAGTCCCATGGAACGAAACGTTTTTTGCGCCGCATCTTTAGTCTTTTTATCAATGCGAATTTGCAGTGTCGTAGTCATGAAAGGAGTGTATACCTCCGAAATCTATATGTCAATACAATGTCACTACACATTGTGTATAACGAAAAACGCCCTCCTCCGTCCTTCGACAAGCTCGGGACTACGGACGTCTGCCTGCCGGCAGGCAGGGGCAAGCGCGCAGAAGTGAGGCGGGGCTAGCCATGTTATAATTTAAGTGTGAAAAGCATATTTATGCTCGTAGGCGGCATAGCCATTGCTTTAATAAATACCGGGATATTATTGCTCTCGGCACTATTCTCATGGCTTTCGTATATCGGAGGCGAAGGAGGGGTCATCCCTCCTGTATCTGCAAAAATAGTGTACGCACTCGTCATCCTTACCTCGATAGCAGGAGTTGTGCTTGGTTGGGTTTGGGTTTTTTATAAAGATCTACCGTGGTATTGGAAGGCGTTAATCCTTGTGCCCTACATCTTAGCTTTTCTTCTTATACAATTTCCAAATGTAATATATTTGTGAGGTAAAAACGAAAAACGCCCTCCTTCGCTCTGAAGCTTCGGACGGGCACGCGCGCAGAGGGGAGGCGGCTATACGTGCTTCTTGTATTCAAGAAAACTAGTGATGGAGTCCGCCATAGTATCCGCAAGATCAAGCTCAAATGCTTTTTCGGGCAATACCCACTGACCTGCAGACAGTTCTTTTTGTTCGAGTTTCAGTTCGCCACTAATCACTTTGCAGTAAATATTGAAGTAGACAAAATGTGCCGGACGATCGAAATCCGGAGAATTAATACATTCTCCCCATTTTATTACTGTAATGCCTTTTAAGGTGAGGCCGGTCTCCTCCTCGGCTTCTCGTACACCAGCTTCTAATATACTTTCTCCTACTTTGACATGTCCGCCCACCAAAGTCCATTTACTATGCCACTTGGGTTGTTGTGCAATGAGAATCTCTCCCTTCTCATTTTCTATGATTGCGCCAGTAACCACTTCTATACCTCGCGGGAATTCTATCATTGTCTAAGTATAAACGAAAAACGCCCTCGCGGGCGCTTTTTCTTTTTGTCTTGTCATTACGTACTTTGTGTTGGCGCCTACCTACTCTCCCCACCTGTAACAGTGAGTACCATCGGTTCTAGAGAGCTTAACTGCCGAGTTCGGAATGAGATCGGGTGTATCCTCCCTGACGAAGCACCAACACAAAGTACGCAATGATTAGTTTATGAATATGCACCACAAGGGCACTTCCATTTTTCTAAGCTCGAGTACGAGCAAGAAAAATTGGTCGCATTAGGTAATTTTGAAAGTGTGAATTTGATTGTGCTACACAGAGTTCCGCACAAGAGACTCGGCGTATTAGTACTCCTCGGCTTAACACCTTACGGTGCTTCCACCTAGAGCCTATCAACCTCGTAATCTTCGAGGGGCCTCAAACGATTCCTAATCTTGGAGCACGTTTCCCGCTTATATGCTTTCAGCGGTTATCGCAACCCGACATAGCTACCCAGCGGTGCCGTTGGCACGACAGCTGGTAGACCAGAGGTCAGTTCATCCCGGTCCTCTCGTACTAGGGACGACCCTCCTCAAGAATCAACGCCTGTAGTAGATAGGAGACCAACCTGTCTCACGCATCTATGTTTACTCTTATTACTAAGAGGATCGGGCTGTAACTTCACCCGGACATTTTTGTTTTAGGGTGTTCAACATTCAGTCTCTACGGACGAAATAGTTTTAATTATTCCTTTCCTCGGTGTTGTCCTCGCGTACACAACGCGATGGGATTTCACCGATATTAGTTGATATGGATTCCATGCATTCCTGCACAGAACCGCCGCGAGTTTGTCGTATCGCACACTGCGTCTCCACGCAGCTAACAGATGTCTCGGGGTTCAAACCGTTCAATCACCGAAACTTTCAGTTGCTGAACGGTTTGAACCCAGCTCGCGTAACATTTTAATTGGCGAACAGCCAAACGCTTGGGACCTGCTCCAGCCCCGCGCTATGTTGAGCCGACATCGAGGTGCCGAACTCCGCCGTCGCTAAGGACGCTTGGGCGGAACTAGCCTGTTATCCCCAGGGTAACTTATATCCGTTAATCTCTGGCCGCATCTAAGGCGGCGCATCGGTTCACTAGGTTCTGCTTTCGCATCTGCTCGACAAGTACGTCTCGCAGTTAAGCCCTCTTGTGCCCTTACACTATCGCCACGGTTTCCATTCGCGGCTAGAGGACCTTAATAAACTCCTCCGTTACTTTTTAGGAGGATAGCGCCCCACCAAAACTACCCGCCACGCACGGTCCCCGCGTGGATCCCACGCGGGTTAGACAGTACACAATTCAAGATGGCTATTTCACTGTCGGGTCCATGACAGCCGAAACCGTCACTTCAAACCCTCACCACTATGCTACGCATGAATCACGTACTGCCAATACGAAGCTGTAGTAAAGCTCCTGGGGTCTTTTCGTCTACCTACAGGTATCCGGCATCTTCACCGGAAGTGCATTTTCACCGAGCGAGTCCTCGAGACAGTTCCCCAGTCATTACACTATTCGTGCACGTCGGAATTTACCCGACAAGGAAT
>JBGPJZ010000008.1:0-26212 GCA_041485695.1 Minisyncoccia bacterium | reverse complement strand
GCACTTGCGAAGCAGGTGCGGGCCGGAGCGCGACGGCAGTGGTATATAGTGAACTCACGTCGGGGTGGCGAAATTGGCAGACGCGCCAGCCTTAGGAGCTGGTCCCGCAAGGGATGGAGGTTCGAGTCCTCTCCCCGACACCGACAAGCAAATACGGGCTATTTTAGATGTCTTGACAATGGCACTGTTTTATGTATATAATGCACACAGGTAAAAAGCTCTTATCGGAGGTACATACAGATGAGCGACCAAGATACCTCGGCTAGCCCCGGGAATCCGTCATCAGCTACGCCGCAACAATCCGAACCGAATGAAGTCGAAGAGAGTGGTTATCTCTATGGCACTTTGATTGCTATCGGGATTGCATTCGCTTTCGCACTGGGCGCCTTTAGCGCCTTCGACTGGAACGGTTTACTGTTCAAATTCGGAGAGGTCGAATTCAATATGGGCCCAGGTGTCCTACTGATAGACCTAGCATTCGTCACTGCATCCCTTGTAAATGGCTATGTCGGTGCTAAAAGCATTGCCGGAGCTTACTTCGCTGGGAAGGCCTTGAAGAATCTTGACTCTGGGCTTCACTTCGCGACTATCGGACTCATGAATCTCAATCGACAGCCGAAGGGTATCCAAGAAAGGCAGGAACCCGATGACAATCCCGACAATGTCTTTCATGGAGAAGACTTGGCGGAGTTGCCGAAAGGAATGACCCGACCCATACGAATCGTCACTGGTGCACCAAAAGCCGCAGCAAAGCCAGTGACAAAGTGGAGGGGCGATGAGGACACGCTCGAAACCCGAATGACTATCGACACGAGTTTCGCGACACAGTGGCAAATCACTGGAGTCATTGATTTTGTTGCCAACTATGGCAGCGAAAAGCAATTCCTCCAGCAGCTACGTGACGTCGGCGAAGCGACCTTGAGCGAAGAATTCGCCATGAGGTCCGTAAGTGAAGTCGTCAGTCAACAACAGGCAATCAATACGATCCTCTACGGTCGGGTCCAGCAGCGCTTCCCGCACTCGGGCATTAAAATCATTTCAGTTCGGCTCATCTCGCCGAATCTCGGGCATCGCGTAAGCAGCGCTCTGGCGGACATTGCCGAGGCAAGATCTAAGGCCACGGCAGCAATTACTACGGCAGAAGCAGCTAGAGTTACAGCAATAAAGGCTGGCGAAGGTGAAGGAGGCAAAGACAAGGCTCGATTCACCGGCAGAGCTGCTGGTCTTAAGGCTATCAAGGACAAGCTCGGAGTCGGCGGCGACGCTATCCTGGCCGCAGAAACTTCTCGCGACATAGCCGAGAAGCTACCCAAAGAAGGGACGTTTGTCCTTGGCGCGAGCAATGGAATCGCCGACATCGTTGGTGTCTCCAAAGTCGTTCAAGCGGCACTCAACAAGTAAAGGAGGTATTCATGTCAAATGGTTGGCAGTACATCTTCGGTTTGTTCGGCATCATTGGTGTTCTCATCTTCATCGGATGGGCGATCGGGAGATGGGGGCGGTACGTTGCCATCCCCATCCCACATGTTGGTGACTGGTGGCGGCATTTTACCTGGCGCATCGCCATTATCTTGGTAGCCGTGCTTGTCGGTATCGCCGGCCTGCTTGGCGCAATCTATCCGAACCCTTACACGAGCTTCACAGCAAAAGCTGCGTGGAGCGGCATGTGGATAGAGATCGCGTTCTTAACGATCATCGTCTGTGTCGGGTGGGTTGCCGCTGTTCTTGCGGGGCGACACAAAAAAGACGTCCGGCTCGCGTTGCTCATGATTCCCATCTTGGGCGGCCTGCTTCTTCTCTTCTCTTATTTCCCGGCGGATCCTAACGGATTCTACGGGTCACCAGGTGGGAGTACACAGGCATCTGTCAATCAAATGGGTATCCCGCTTGTGACACCGCCGTATGATTCGCGGACATGGCCGAAACTGACGATTCCGCCGAAAGGCCGGTCGGCAGACATCATCCTCCCCGTTGGAGAACGTCCGCTCTTCGACAACGGCGTCGTCAAGGTCCACTGCGTCTATGCGGATCAAAACGATGAAGGTATCATCGGCGACACGCTTCACCCTTGCCACGACGGTAAGATCGTGAAGGTATACGTCGTCAATGACTCCGAAGACTTCCAGACTGTTCCTGTTGCCTTTGCTCGCTAGCCGAGCACATTACAAAAGGGCCTCGCGACTTAAAAATCGCGAGGCCCTTCTTCTTATCTTCTGCTGCCCTACGAAGAGATCTTTTGGACGGGCGGGAGGTTGAAGGTCCCAGTGAGGAGGGACAAGATACCGTACACGCCAAAGATGATGACAAGACCGACTAAGCCCCAGAGGATAGCCTCGCGCCCTTCACTCCGCTTTGTTTCGTCGCCCGCGTGAAAGATGAAGTTCACTACGCCCCAAAGAAAGGCTATAAAGGAGAGAGCCGCTAAGAGCAGGATTATCGGGTTAATAACCTGCACCACGACCTTAGCGAGAAAGGCGTTCAGAGCCGGCATCCTGTACTACTGCCCGATGTGCACCCCGCTTGAAGGGAGGCCGCCTGAAGGACCCGCGTTGTTGCCAAAGGTGATGGTGCCCGTAAGGATATTGACCAAACCCCAGACAGAGACCATGACAAAGAAGCCGATGAGGCCCCAGAGCATGAGGTTCTTGCCGTTCTCTTTAACCTCTTCAGAGTTCGCGCCCCAGATAAAGGTCTGGAAGGCGCCCCAGATGAAAACGATGAAGGCGAGCGCGAAGAGGACCGGGACGAGGATGCGATTGATGATATCGATAAACGTGCTGCCTACATCGGACAGGTTATTGACCGCCGCAAAGGCGACAAGCGGGAGAGTCAGAACGGCACCGGCGCTGATAAGAAGGGCTTTTTTCATAGGTGTAGTGAATGATAACAAGGGTATTGTAGCCCTGTGAGGGCTATATTCAATAGGTTAATGTGGATAGCCTAGAGGGTCGGGTATGGGAGCCCTGCTGGTCGGCCGCCTGTACCTACGTTAAGGAGCGATATGCCGACATTTACGAGCCCCCAGAGGGAGAAGATGATGACGAAGCCGATGATGCCGTACATAACGAAGGTCTTGCCTTCTTTACGCTTTTCTTCGTTATCTGCGCCCCAGATGAAGTAATTGAAGACGCCCCAGAGGAAAACGATGAAGGCGATGGCGGTCAGGAGAGGAACGAGGACGTTGTTGATGAAAAAGACGATGCTTTGCTCCCAGCTCTGGAGAACGCTCGTATTGAGGCCTCCCCCGCCGCCGTTATTAACTACTTGATTTACTCCCGCTTGGTTTAAAATGCACATCCCCTGTCCAAACCCGAGCCCGTTTGGGTCGCAGGTTTCATTCGGACCCATGCACTGTGCAGGACTATCACACGGACTCCCGACTGTGCTTGTTTGAGCCGATACAAGTAGCGGCGCGCCGGAGACAAGAATTGCGAGGATGAAGGGTAGGGCTTTTTTCATGCTAATAAGCCGGGTAGGAGGTAGGGGGTGGCGGGGCGCCTATGCCGGAAAGGCCGAAGGTGTTTGAGACCACGTTCACCAAACCCCAGATAGAAATCATGACTACGAACCCGACTACTCCCCACAGGATGAGCTGGTGCCCGCTTTCGACCTGCTCCACGCCATGCTTCCAGATGTAAGCCTTGAAGACGCCCCAGAGGAAGACGATGAAAGCGACAGCAAAGATGAGCGGGACTAACACGAAATTGATAATCCAGATGATTTGAGCGGCCACGACGCAAACCGTATTAAAGCCGCATCCGACACCAACAGCGCCAAAGCCGCCTCCGCCGCCGATGCCAAGAAACCAGCCTCCGCCGCCGATGCCCCCGATTACATTTTGGGCGAAAGCGAGCGTGGGCGTGAGCACGGCTGTAAGAAGAGCTACGAAGCGTGCGAGAGTTTTCATACCACCATTATGCGGGCGCCAGCCCTAGTGTGTCTAGGAGGATATACACCACTCCCCACGCCGAGAAAAGGAGCACCATCCCGACAAGACCCCAGAGGATAAACTGCCTCCCCTGCCTCCTCCCTTCTTCGCTGTCGGAGTCAAGGAAGAAATACTTCATAACCCCCCAGACGAACGCCCCGAGCGCGAGCGAAAACAATACGGGGATGACAATCGTGTTCGCCCCTTGCATCAAACCGTCTACCCAAGCTTTAAGGGTCATACAGCGTTTAGCTTAAGGCGTTTACGGTCGCTTGGATACCGACCGCGATTGCTTGTGCTCCAAGCAGGATTAAGGCGCCCACGAGGGTCCACAGCAACGCTTCCCGCGCCTTGTTCTTATTTTCAGGATTGATGCTGGTCGTCGCAAAGAGATAGCCGACGTAGACGAGCATGAGGACGACGACGATGGTGCCGATCCTAACGACGATAGAAATGATGTCAGCCACGAACTGCTGCAAATTCGTCGCCTTGAGCGGGTTGATGAGACTGATGCCCCCGCCGCCATTGTTAGCTCCTCCCCCCTGAATCGGGCCGCCGGTATTTTGGCCTCCTACCTGAATGTCGGTATTCGAGCCGCCTGTTTGAATCGGGCCGCTGCCGCTTGGCGAATTATTTCCTAGAGGAGTTATTTGGATATCAAATTTCCACGCATATTTGCCGCCATTGGCGGCAGCGCCTTCGATGTCACAGGTTGGTTGTTGCTGGGCAATCGTCAAATTACATCCGCAATAGGTCGTAACGGCCGCGGCCGAGATATTTTTATCAAAGTAGTTCGTCTGCCAGTAGTTAAACGCGTTGTCGGAGCAGGACCTTGAGTCATTAAAAAATCCGGCTCCCCGCGTTTCTACCGTTTGAGCAAAAACGGCGACAGGAAGCGTGAGGAGGACAGCTGCGGCGGCGAGCGCGCTATAAGAAGATTTCATTGCTGTAAGAGGGCCGAAAGGAGGCTCTCGGCAGAGGCGAGCGCAGCTTCGATCGAGAGGCGACCCGAGGTCACGTTAGTAATCATAGCCGAGAAAACGCTGTCGGTGTCGGCGGGTGCTGGGGACAGCCAGCTCTTGGCGTAGAGCGCCGAGGCATACGCCACGGCCAAGTCGGCATTTGAGGGCTTCGAAGCGAGCAATGTGCGGTCAGCAGGCGCCATGTGCGTCGCGAGAGAGGCGGCCTGGCCAGCTGCAAGGCCAGTCAAGGCTACTGCTGCTTTGTAGGCGCCGGTAGGGTTCTTAGAACCGCGAGGTATCACGAAGGCGTAGACCAAGCCGTAGGTGGTCTTAGTGCCGCTTGTGGCAAGCTGCGGCAGGGGCGCGAGATCAAAGTCGAGATTCGGGTTCGCTTGCCTGAAGTAGTCGGCTTCAGACGCATACCCTAGGTAGAGCGCGAGATCGCCGGTTAGAAAACGCGACTGCGAATCAGGGAGAGAGGCATTCCATGTATACGAGACCTTTGAAGAGTCGGCGAATTGCGTATAGAAGCGCAGCACTGCCTGCCCGGCCGGCGACCCTTGCGCCTGCGAAACGCCAAGGTCAGCTCGCCGAAGCCCTGCCGTCGAGATGGTCGAGATGGGCACCCCTGCCTGTAAAAAGAGCGCCGAGAGGATGCCGCGCGCATTGTGCACATTAGCGTAGGTGCCAAGCGCGATGAGTGCGCGGCTCACATTGCCGGTCGGTGTTTTGGTCGCAATCAAGGGCACGAGGCCGGTCAATCCCTCCCAGGTTGCGGGTGCCGTAGCAATGCCGCTTGAGGAGAGGATGGCGCGATTCTCAAAGAGGACGAGCGGGTCTACGAGAAACGGCACCCCGGCTGTGCTGCTACCATCAGGAGCGAGGTACACCTCCCCGCCTGTGATAAACGCGTCTTTAAACGTCCGCTCGGCGAGCGTGGTCGCCGGTATCGGCTCGATGACCTTGAGGAGTGAGTAGAGATTCTCTTGTGAAATCAAGACCATATCGGGGGCATTGCCCTGCGCTATCGCACTTACAAGTTCGCTCCTTAAGGTGTTCGCGTCCTTCGCCACGTACGAGACACCTTTAAGGGTCAGGTCAGTACGTCGGACTTCAGTGAGAGCGGCATCTACCTCGACCTTCGGCAGAGCGCCCCAGATGACGACCGTACCGATGTCAGTGGCTGGGTTCGGCCCGCCCTGAAAGGTCGCGAACACGATAACGCCCACAATGGCGGCGAGAACGAACGCGCCGAGCACGATGCCTTGAAAGAGAGACATTTTCATAGAGCCGGTACATTCAATACTAACGCATAATGGTGCGGCCCGCCGCGGAAACTCTTCACCTTGTGGAAGCCTTCGCGGATAAAGAGCTCTCCAGCAGCGCTTTCAGAGACGACCTGTGCGGGCGCAGGACCGATGCCGCCGTACGAGCCTGCCCAGTCGACAATGAGGAGCTTACCGCCCGGTTTAAGAATTCGTTTAATTTCTGTTATCAGGCCTTGGCGATGCTCAACTTGAAAAAGGGCATTAGCGAGGATGGCGGCATCCATCGATTGGTCACGGAGGCCGGTGCCCCCTGGCTTCTCGATATCGCCCCAGAGAGGTTCGATGGTGCTCCGGTGGGTGCGGTGGGCGCTCTCTTTAATATGCTTCAGCATGTCCTCGCGCACCTCAATAGCGTAGACCCTGCCCTCGTGCCCGACGACCGCAGCAGCAGCCTCGGCATAGTGGCCCGAGCCCGCACCAAGGTCAGCGACTTTCATCCCCTCGCGGAGCGCAAGCTGGAGGACATTTTCTCTCGGCTCTGAAAAATGCATTACCATTACTTAAAAATAGCATCTCTGTGGGTGCTCTCGGTATACTACGCACATGGGCCCGACTTATTGCGAAACTCCGGCAATCATTCACGGCCTGCCTGACGGTTAATCGACTACACCAGATCCAAGGTGTATCCTGCTATCAAAGTCCTTTGAGGGAGAGCGGGCAATGGCAGATGAGCGAATCACGATTGAAGCGTATGCGGAGAAGGAGAAGCTGACGCTGTATGAAGCACTCGTCTCTGCATGGAGGTGGGAGCGGTCTCTCGAGAACGAGAAACGGATGCTGGGGTATAAGCTCCCATCTGAACCAGATACCGTTGAGAATCGCAAAATCATTGTGGCGACCGACACCTATCGAAAGACCAAGGTCAAGCCTTCGTATGCAATCAGGTTCGAGAATGAGGTACTGAATGCACACGCAAGAAAGCCTTGGTCAGTGAGGAAATCGGTGGGGCCGCGCGTCAGGCGTTTCAATGCCTAAACAATAAACGGGCCGCGAAGGAGATTCCTCCTCGCGGCCCGTTCTCACGTTTATGGAGCATCGTGAATCAGTCTTAATGCCGACTGGTCGCGTCGACGAGCGTATATCGAGTCGACGCATTCACCCTTGTCATTGTAGATCGTTGCATACGTACTCTTGCTCGTGCATGCCCAAGCGGTCGCCAGAGCCGCCTCTCTGGTATCGAAGTCGCCCACGATAGTTGCTGATGGGTTATTATTCTTGACCACCCACGAAAACACGCGGAACTTCCCCGACGGTGCAACATTATCTCGATTGCCTTCTGCCATTTGTGCTCCCTCTTTTTGTACAAGTTCGATTAGTACAATAGCCCATACATGCTGGTTTGTCAAATCGCTGGAGGGGCACCGGTGGATATGAAATGGGCCGCCTTCGTACGAAGGCGGCCCGTCTAACTGACTGAAACGATATTATTCGGCGGCAATCCGCGTCGCGTCCTCGCTCGCGGCGATCTTCCATCGCCGGTTTGAACCTGTTTTGTCCTTCTTGTCGGTCTGAACGACGTTGCCCTCCTCGTCAATCTGGGCGATCTTGCCGTCCTTGAGTAAAAGGCCGAAACATTGCGCGGCGCCGTTCTTCGTCATGTTGAGTGTCAAGGCCATCTCGCTGGTCGTGGCTTGCCCGCCGCGTGCCTTGAGCTCGTTGAGGACTCTTTCCGTATTCGTGGTTTCCCTTTTTGTTGCGGATACCCGCGAAACCGTCGTCAAAGGCATGTGAATTCCTCCGAAAGTGGCTGAAAAGGAGATTGCAGGATTGCCCCCTCCGTTCGGCACTCTAGCATACTTCCCACAGATGTCTATCTCCTCCCGATTACGGGCTCCAAAACCAGACTCTTATACCGTCACGACAATCTTTTTCATAGGCCAAATATAGCATCCACCGCATCAGAAAAACTCACGTACTTACACAATCATGGCCGACCGGATAGGATTGTGCTCGTCTGCTCATTTCAATCCGAAGTGACTACGGATAGCCCGATCGTACTCAATCGTATCTGCAATCGCATAGAGTACATCTTTCCCAATCTTAAGCTCGGCCTTAAGGAGAGCAATAAAATCTTCGCAATCGTACGGATACACCCACACGCTATCTTGTAAACGCACGAAGCCGACCTCTTGCATAACGGCACGTAATCGAAAGCGAGTACGGCGTCGGCGCTCGGGAATATCGAATACAACCATGCGCCATTTGCCATCCCATCGTTTCTTCTTTCTTGTTTCAAGCGCCACTCTTGCCTGTTCAAAGGCCAGTTCCTTTTTGCCTTTCTCGGTAATGCTCAAATACCTTTTGCCTCGCTCTTCTACCCACTCTGCTTGTCCCTTTGTTACTAAGCGTCTCGCGGCGCTCTGCGTATAACGTGAGAACCGATCTCGATTGCCGGGCACATATCGAAGCAATTGAAGCGTATTGGGAGCGATGGCAGTGAGAGTAAGCAGTCCTGCGATGCCAAGCGCCGCAAGCATCGCTTTCTGCACATCCCCCTTTTTCCACTGCCGCACCCTCTTTTCGAGCTTTCCCATCCCGCTATCGTATCAAATCGTATGACATAATCTTGGCCGACCGGACTATATTGTGTACAGAGTAAACGACATACTAGATACCACCGGCACCGTCACGACAATCTTTTGCATTGATTTTCTAGGGCAAGAACCACGGAATCCACCCATATACTCGGAAATCATTGGTATCTACCGATTGCCAGTAGCCAGTTGTCGTGCCAAACCAGTTATATATCAACACAAACATAAGGCCTGAAAAGGAACCGATAAGGCCACCAAAGAAAGATGGCATCTGAAAATAAAACCAAAGCCCTACCCATACGCACAAACCGAAAACGATTGCGCAAAATTCTAGCGCGATAATTGTTACTTTCTTCATTATAGCGCGACCATCGAGGCGATGCTGTCGCCCTCGCGGAGCTTCATGACGCGGACGCCTTGGGTCGCGCGGCCGAGGGACGGAATCTCGGCGACGGTACAGCGAATGACCTGGCCTTTCTTAGAGACGACAACGAGCTCGGTCTCTTTGAGGTCGCCGGTAACGACCTTCGCACCGATAATCTGCCCGGTCTTGGGAGTTGCCTCCGCCGTCTTGATGCCCGAGCCGCCGCGGCCTTGTATCTTGTACTCATCAATGTCGGTCTGCTTACCGTAGCCCTTGCTCATGATGACGAGCAGGGTCGCGTTCTTTTCAAAGGCGGCCGGGATGACCTCGGCCGAGACGACTTCGTCGCCTTTTTTCACGCTTATGCCGCGCACGCCGCCAGCAGTGCGGCCCATCTGCCGCACATCGCCCTCATCAAAGCGTATCGATTGACCCTTCGCGGTCACGATTGAGACGCTATCGCCTTCTGCGGCGAGGTTCGCCGAGACGAGCTTGTCGCCACCCTTAAGGTTGATGGCGATGATGCCCGAGCGCCGCACGTCGGAGAAGCTCTTCGATGCGACCTTCTTGGTGACCCCCTCGGTCGTGACGAACACGACCGACAAGGCGTCCCACGCCGCGCCCTTTTGCACGGGCAATATCGAGGTCACCTTCTCTTCACCCGCAAGCGGCAAGAAGTTCATGATGCTCTTCCCCTTCGTAGCGCGCTTCCCTTCCGGGATGTCATACATCTTCGCTTGGTACACCTTGCCGAAGTCGGTAAAGAAGAGGAGGTCGGAGTGCGCGGAGGCCACCAAGAAATGCGTCACGACGTCCTCTTCTTTGGTTGCAATATCGACGACGCCCACGCCGCCTCGCTTTTGCACCTTGTACTCCGAGGGGTTCGTGCGCTTCACATACCCGCCCGCAGTGAGGACCAAGACCGAGTCTTCATCAGGGACCAGGTCTTCAACCGAGATATTTTTCACCCCGCCCTTCACGATTTTGGTGCGGCGGTCGTCGCCATACTTGGTACCAATCTCTTGGAGCTCGCTCTTGACGACCGCAAGAATCTTTTTCGCGCTCGAGAGGATATCCTTCAGCTTCGCTATCAAGGCCTGCACCTCGGTCAATTCATCCTCGATCTTCTTGCGTTCAAGGCCTGCAAGCTTTGAGAGCCGCATCTCGAGGATGGCCGCGGCTTGGAGCTCGGAAAAGCCAAATTTCTTTTGGAGCGCAATGCTTGCAGAGGGCACATCCGCAGCCTTCTTAATGACGGCGATAACCTCGTCGATATGGTCGAGCGCCTTCGCGAGGCCAAGCAAGATGTGCTCGCGCGCCTCTGCCTGCCGCAAGTCAAACTCCGTACGCTTCTTAACGACGACGCGGCGGTGCTCGACGAAGTGCTCGAGCATCCCCTTCAAGGAGAGGGTCTGGGGCACCCCATCGACAAGCGCCAGCATGTTGTAGTGAAAGGCGCTCTCAAGCTCGGTGTATTTGTAGAGATTATTGAGGACGGCCTGCGGGTGCGCCGTACCCTTAAGCTCGACCACGATGCGTATGTCGGCCGTAGACTCGTCCCGCAAATCCTTGATGCCCTCGAGCTTCTTCTCGTGCACTAAGTCTGCAATCTTGGTGATGAGCTCTGCCTTATTTACGCGATACGGGATAGAAGTGATGATTATTTTGGTATCTTTCTTACCATCATCGATTATCTCGGCCTCGCCGCGCACGATGACAGGCCCCTTGCCAGAGCCGTACGCGTGCTTGATATCTGTCTGGTTGAAGGCGACGCCGCCAAGCGGGAAATCGGGGCCCTTTACGAAAGCCAAGAGGTCGTCGGTGGTAGCATCGGGGTTATCTATCAAATGTACGGTCGCATCGACCGTCTCGCGCAAGTTGTGCGGCGGGATATTGGTCGCCATGCCGACCGCGATGCCGAGAGTGCCGTTTAAAAGGAGGTTTGGCGCCGCAGACGGGAGGACCGTCGGCTCCTCGCGCGTCGCGTCATAGTTCGGGATCCACGAGACCGTCTCTTTATCCAAATCTTTGAGGAGTTCGTCGCCAAGCCGCGACATCTTCGCTTCAGTATAGCGCATGGCGGCCGGTGAGTCGCCGTCTATTGAGCCGAAATTGCCCTGCCCGAGGACGAGCGGGTAACGATAGGAGAAATCTTGCGCCATCTTTGCCATCGAGTCGTAGACAGCGACGTCGCCGTGCGGGTGATATTTGCCGAGCACGTCGCCGACAAGGAGGGCGCTCTTGCGAAACTTCGCGCCCGGGAGGAGCCCGAGCTCTTTCATCCCGTAGAGGATACGGCGATGCACCGGCTTCAAGCCATCGCGGACATCCGGCAAGGCGCGCGAGGTGATGACCGTCATCGCGTAGTCGATATACGACGTACGCATCTCGGTCGTGATTGACTGGTCTATGATGTTCACGTGAACAGGCGTTGCCGACGCTTCTTTTTTCTCTTCTTTAGCCATGCGTTAAAACGGGAGTATGGTCGGCTCGGCGGCAGCCGCCTTTTTTGTATCGAGGGTTGAGCTCTTGCCCGTATCGACTATCTCGATGTGCGCTTCGCCCCCCTTAACGCCGCCGGTAAACACGGCGCTCGCCGCCCCGACGAGATTACCGAACCCGCCAGTACTCGCCGCAAACTGCTTTGTTGGCGCCCCGCTCGTGGCATCGGCAAATGAGCTGCCTTTAAGCGCAAAGGCTCCGGTCGCAACGCTCGTCCCGAGCCAGATGAGCGCGATAATAGCTGTAATCAAGGCCGCAACCCCGAGCGCTATTTGCCTACGGATATGCTCCGGCCTCTGTCGAACGTCTTCAATGTGTCGGGTAAGTGGCATCATGGTGTTATGACAATAATATCACCGTCACGAGCTAATGCATCCTTCTTTTTAAGCGTAAGCTTATCAACTTTCTCGGCGGCGCCCCCCTCCTCTTTAAGGAAGGCTTCGAGCGATTTAGCCGCCCCCATGCCCGACCAATGGATAGGCACGATGATGTGCGGCTCTAAGGAGACGGCAAGCTCGTGCGCCTCGCTCGCCGTAAGCACCCCCTCGCCGCCGACCGGCACAAAAAGGACATCGATGTCGTCGAGTGCCTCGCGCGCCTCCTGCGGGAGCTCTTTACCTGCCAAAGCGCCGAGATGGACCAGGGTCATGTCTTCAAGATTCACGACGTACATCGTGTTTATCCCGCCCTCGGGGCCCTTGGTGAGAAATCCCTGGATAGTAACGCCCGCGCGCTCGTACTCGCCGGGGCCACTGACGACGAAGGGCTTCTTGTCGCCATAGGTCACCTCATCAATGCCGTTAAAGTCGGGATGATTGCGCGACACGAGCGCGATGTCGGAGCCGAACTTCGCGGCGGGCAGCGTGCCGCCCTTTGAGATGGGGTCGAAGACCAGGGTCAGGTCGCCGAAGGTCACTTTGACACACTGCCCGCCGTGATGGGTGATGACCATAGTTGTGTACATTTTACCAAAAAACGCTTGCGTATGCTAGTCTAAAAACAGGACGTCTTGGAGTTCCTCTGGGGGTAGGACGCGACCCCTGGTTGAGAGAAGGGCGCCGGTCTCGACATCACAGTAGACGGCGCCCTTTTCATTTGCACTCGACCTGTGCTACGATCACCGCGGATCAGCGAGCTGAAGTTGCTAGAGACTTCTCCGGTTCTTTGGATCCAACATCCCGTTCCTGGGGTGCCCCGCCGGTCTTGACTCCTCGTTGAGCCGGCGGGGTTTTCTTTTTTATACTCCCGTGCTAGAGTCCTCTCGTTGCGTGTTAGAGAAGTCGGTGTCGGGCTAACCCTCCCGCCCTTTCTTTCATGGAAAGGGCGGGATACCCGCTCCAAAAATCTGCACCGCTTATATAGATGTCTGAAGAGAAGTCCGCCGGAGGCGGATCCGCCTCCGGCGGAAAAGCTTCCACTGTTATCCCTGTGTTTGTTATCGACCCAGGCCACCCGATGGCTGGGCTGGTCGACTCCATCCCTACCCCGCCGAAGGCGGGTGATTTGGTCGAAGGCACTATCGTCGCGATGAGCCGCGGCCGTGTGTATGTCGAGCTCCCTCCGTTTGGGACAGGGCTGATTTACGGCCGCGAATATTTAAATGCAGCAGACATTTTGCGTAAGGCGAATATCGGCGACACCATTACCGCCAAGGTCGTTGATGCATCTGGGCGCGAGGGCTATGTCGAACTCTCGCTCAAAGAGGCTCGCCAAGCAGCCATTTGGGGCGAGGCCGAGCAGGCAATCGTCGCAGGGACCTCGTACTCCTTGACCGTCGACGAGGCGAACAAGGGCGGACTCATCCTCTCGTGGCAAGGCATCGCTGGGTTCTTGCCGGCCTCCCAGCTCACCAAGGAGCACTATCCTCGCATCACCGATGGCGACAAAGACAAGATCTTGGGCGAACTCCAGAAACTTGTGGGGCAAGTGCTTACGGTGCGTGTCATCACTGCGGACGCGAAGGAGGGCAAGCTCATCTTCTCCGAACGCACCGGGAGCGAGGATGAAGAGAAGGCATCACTCATTGATAAATACCAGGTGGGTGATGTCCTCGCGGGCATCGTGACAGGTGTTGTCGACTTCGGCGTCTTTGTGCGCATTGAGCAAGGGCTTGAGGGCCTCGTGCACATCAGCGAACTCGACTGGGGCTTGGTTGAAGACCCGCGCACTCTCTACAAAGTGGGCGATGAGGTAAAAGTAAAAGTAATTGAAATTAAAGACGGTAAAGTATCGCTCTCTATTAAGGCACTCAAAGACAACCCGTGGCACACCGCCGGCGAGCGCTACAGCAAAGGGATGGACGTGCCGGGCGTCATCATCAAATACAACAAGCACGGCGCGTTGGCCTCGATTGAAGAGGGCGTCGCCGGCCTCGTGCACGTCTCAGAGTTCGCCTCGCCCCAGGAGCTCCGCGATACCCTGGAGCTCGGCAAGACCTACCCATTCAAGATTACGCTGTTTGAGCCCAAGGATCAGCGCATGACGCTCTCCTTCGTTGGTCAAACCAAGAAATAACTAGCGGGTATTGGCTTCTTGCTGGGCTTTTTCAAGCCCGTCAGTCGCCCACGCGCGCGCCGCCTCTGCGGCGCGCGCAATTGCTTTTTTGGCTGCCGCCTCTTCGGAGGGCTTCCACCTCCCTATCACGTGCTTGAGGACTTTCTCTTCGCCCGAAACCTTTTTCGCCTGATTCTTTTTGCCTTGTCCGCTCTCGCCGATACGGATGCGCGCAAATGCTTCGGTTTTTATGGCGCGCATGATGCTCTCGACGCCTTTGTGCCCGCCACTTCCGCGCGCGAAGACCATCTTCAAAGTGCCGACCGGCAAATCAAGGTCATCATGTATCGCTAAAAGCTGTTTGGCGGCTTTGACGCTCTTCACGAGCGTCATGACTGCCTTCCCAGAACTGTTCATGAAGGTCTCGGGGAGCATGAGTGTCACCTTTTCTTTCCCTATCTTGCCTTCCGCGATAAGTGCATTGGCTTTTTTATTGAAAACGAAATCATCGAATCCTTCTTTTTTCGCCAAAAGCATTACCGCATCGCGCCCGGCATTGTGCCGCGTCTTTTCGTACTCCTTCCCCGGATTCCCCAACCCTACGATTATCATCATGGGCGTATTGTAACCCAAAAAGAAAAAGGACTAGGGGCTTCTAAACCCCAAGTCCTTCAGCTCACTGTTGAACACTTACTTTTCTTTGTAATACCCTCTCGCGAGAGCTCGTTTGCCAATGTCGGTTCGATAGTGCATCCCTTTGAAATGGATGCGCTTTATTGCCTCGTACGCCCACAACAACGCTTCTTCGAGTGTCGATGCCGTCGCCGTAACGATGAGAACCCGGCCACCATTCGTGGTGAGCTTCCCGTCCTTCATTGCTGTTCCCGCATGAAAGACAAGCACATTCGGGATTTCCTCTGCTTCACGGATGCCAAAAATCTCGAAGCCCTTCTCGTATGCCCTTGGGTAGCCGCCAGACGCCACCGTGATTGCAACAGCGAAACCTTCGTTCCATTCTATAGAGCATTCGTCGAGAGTCCCGTCGACACAGGCGTCAAAAAGATCAAGAAGATCGCTTTTCAAGAGACGCATGTACCCCTCGGCCTCGGGGTCACCGAACCGTGCATTGTATTCAAGCACCGCAAGCCCTGATACGGTCAACATGAGACCAGGATAGAGGCATCCGGTAAAAGTTCTTCTTCGGCTTGCGAGCCCGGCAAATGTTTTATCGAATATGCCATTCGCTTCGTCGTAAAGACTCGGAGAGACCCACGGGACTGGCACAACAATTCCCATGCCGCCAGTGTTTTCGCCCGAATCTCCGTCTCCTTCGCGCTTGTGATCTTGCGCAAATGGAAAAGACTTGCAATGGGTACCGTCAGTGAGGGCGTGTGCTGAAAACTCTTCGCCTTCAAGAAAGTCCTCAATGACCACCGTATCGCCGGCCTCTTTATGGACTTTATCGATCATGATGGCCTTCAGGGCGGCCTCCGCTTCAGAGAGCGCCTTACAAATGTATGCGCCCTTGCCGAGCGCAGCACCGCTTGCTTTCACCACCACCGGAGCACCGTGATCTCGTAGATGTGCGAGTGCCGTAGCGTAATCATCAAACGCCCACCACGAGGCAGTACGGATGCCTTCTTCTGTCATAACCTGTTTCGCCCACGCTTTCGATAGCTCGATTTCAGCTGCTCTTCTCGTGGGGCCGAAGATCCGTCGGCCTGCATTTCTGAATAACGTGACGATGTCGTTTCCCAAAGGATTCTCTGGGCCGACGATGGTAAGGTGGATGTCGTTTTCTTGAACGAATTTCAGGAGCTCGGCGCTGTCCATGACATCAATGGGGACATTGGAGGCAGTGAGTGCCGTGCCGGCGTTCCCGGGTGCCACGTACAACCTCCCCAGGCGCGGAGATTGTGTGAGCTTCCAGGCGACTGAATTTTCACGACCGCCGCTACCGACGATTAGAACGTTCTCTTTGATAAGCATGTCGATGCCCTCCAGTTGTCATTCCTGCGAAAGGCGCAGTCCGCTTTCGAGCCTACGCCGACCTCTCTCAAAGTCAACCAGCCGCTCTTTGTGGCCTGACCGATTCTTTTTGTACAGTCAAAAACTTGCATGCTTGGTGAGCAGGTATACAATGCGGTTAATGCAAAGCTCGTCGGGTGGGTTGTTGAAAGATTTATTCACCCTCGCGCTCCTCATTGTCCTCGTCGTCCTCCCTCTTCGCGCTTTTGTCATCTCCCCCTTCGTCGTCGATGGCGAATCGATGCATCCCACCTTCGAGAATCTCGACTACCTCATCATCGACGAGCTCTCATACCGCTTTTCTTCACCTCAACGCGGCGACGTGGTCGTCTTTCGCTACCCGCTTGACCCTTCCGTCTTCTATATCAAGCGCATTATCGGGCTCCCCGGCGAGACCGTCTCGATAAACCATGGCGCCGTAGCTGTGAAAGACGCAAACGGCATCTCGCTCACGCTCGCCGAGCCTTACGTCGCCGCTGAAGACGCAACCTACAGCAAGAGCGTGACCTTGGGTTCTGACGAATACTTCGTCATGGGCGACAATCGCCCCAACAGCTCGGACTCACGGGTGTGGGGCTCTCTACCGAAGAAAGACTTGATTGGCCGAGTGTTCATACGCCTCCTGCCATTTGCTAAAGCAGGTTTTTCTCCGGGCAAGGCGCACTATGATGCGCAAACTGCGAGCGTCTCTATCCCCTGGCCCTCTACCGTGACACCATGATTCGAGACGCTTTGCCGGCTCTCGAGGTCTTAAAGCGTGCGCACGCGGTCGGTGAGTATTACGGCTTCATCCCCTTTACCGAGCTCGCGGCTGAAGAGCGCAAGAACGGCGTCCGCGTGGCCGCAAGCGAAGCGCCGACACTGCCTCCCCTCGACGCAACGGCTGAAGCGGTGGCGCACTTTCTAAAGCAGTGTCGCGACTTAAGTGCTATCCCCTCAACCCGGCAACCTCTTTTTGTCTGGCACAGCAACATCACGCCCGGCCGGCCAGTGCCGAAAGTGGCTCAGATACAATTTCATGCGATCGGGACCGACCGAGCACTTGCAGACGCGGTCGTGATACGTGCGATACGGGCGCTCGCGCACGACCTCACCAAAACGGAACCTGTCGTTCGTATCAATACTTTGGGTGACAAAGAGACGCGGGCTCGTTTCGCGCGCGAGCTCGGCAATTTCTTCAAGAAGCACGGCAGTACCTTGCCCGAGGAGTGCGTCGCGTGCGCAAAGCGCGATGTGTTCGAGGCTGCCGAGCTCGCCATTCTAAAAGAGTGTGTTCCCGACCTTCCCTCGCCCACTGACTTTCTCTCCGACCAAAGCCGCAAACGCTTTGAAGAGCTCCTTGATTATCTTGAAACGACTGACACACCTTACGAACTTGCTCCGGATTTGATTAGTCGCGGCGCTGCGTGGTCAGAGACCTGTTTTGCCATTACGAGCGAGGACAAGGCTCTCGTGTGGGGCTCACGCTACGGTGATCTTGCACGGGCATTTTTTAAGACCCCCATGCCCGCGGCAGGCGCCATACTTAAGATAGAGACCGAGGGGGCGAAAGTGACCCCGATCAAGGGCCGCGGACGGCTCCGCTTCGCCTTCGTCCACATCGGCGAGGAGGCGAAGCGCGAGTCAATCAAGATTGTTGACGAACTCCGCCGCGCACGGCTCCCCCTTTGGCAGATGATCGGCCTCGAGTCCCTGACCGAGCAGATGATCCATGTCGAGCGCTTGAATCCGCCCTACCTCCTCGTGATGGGCCGCAAAGAGGCTCTCGAGCATTCGGCGACGCTTCGCAACCGCGCGACGCAAGAAGAGACCGCCATCCCCCTCTCTGAACTCACCGAACGCCTCAAGACATTTGCGTGAAAAACCGAGTGTATACTGACGAAGGAACTTTGAGGAGATTGCCTGATGGTAGCGCAATACTGGTGTCCATGTTGTGACGGCACAGGCAAGGTTCATGGCATCCGCTGTGAATACTGCCAAGGTCAAGCGTATTTCAAGGGATCTTTCACTCCAGATATGAGAGTGATCAGCAGAATCCAGGAGAGGGCTCGCAAAAAATCGAAGGAACGAAAAAAGGGCTGAGAACTTTCTATCGTCCACCGTTCTGCGTGCGGCGGCTTCCCAAGCGGGGCCGCCGCGTTGCTTTTTTATACAGAAATGTGCTAGAGTGCCGAGCACCATGACTGAAAACGCAAGAGTTGAAGTAAGGCGCGGGAAGAACGAGAGTTCTTCTGCGCTTATTCGCCGTTTCTCCCGCCGGGCGCAGGGCTTGGGGCTCGTGCGCGAAATGCGCGACCGCCGCTACTTTGAGCGTTCGAAATCAAAGAATGTCGGCCACAAGCGCGCGATGATCTCTAAGGCACGCCGCGAGAATTATCACGAGCTCGTAAAGCTCGGCAAGATCGACCCAACGGCCCGTACCGTTAAAGGCAAGAGATAATAATGACAGCGCCTTTCGCGCGCATTGCTAGAGAGCTTCTCCCTAGGTGGGAGATTTCTCTCGCGTTCGTTACCCCTAAAGTCGCAAAGGCTTTAAATAAACAACTGCGCGGTAAGTCCTACACTCCGAATGTCCTCTCCTACGTCGTCGGCAAAAATCACGGCGAGGTGATTATCTGTAAAGCAGAGGCAAAAAAAGAGGCAAAAGAATTTGGCCTTTCGTATGCTGATTTCCTCGCACTCCTTTTTATCCACGCACTCCTCCATTTGAAAGGAGGGCGCCACGGCACTACAATGGAGAGACGCGAACAAGCGCTCCTCAAGAAGTTCGGGAGCGTATCGCGTCTTTATGGCACGTCGCATCGCAACCGGGATTGACATCGGCACCTATCAAGTAAAGGTGGTGGTGGTCGAAGAGCTCCACGATAAGCGTGAGCGCTTTTTACGCATCCTCGGCACCGGGCTCGCCGAGTCGCGCGGGCTCCGCCAGGGCTACATTTTAAATAAAGACGAGGTGACCGAAGCCGTACGCGAAGCGAAGCGGCAAGCCGAGGCGACAGCGCGCGTCGCGATACGCTCCGGCTTCTTGGCGATCGGGGGTATCTCGCTTGATGAAACGCGCGCCTCGGGCGAGGCGGTGATAAGCCGCGCCGACCAGGTCGTAACGCACCTTGATATCGAGAAGGTCGGCGTTGCCGCCAAGGAGGCCGCGACGCCGAACTTCCTCAATCGACAGGTGCTCCATGAGATTCCGCTCGAGTATCGCCTCGACGGCGCAAAGGTGCTCGGGAGTCCGGAAGGGATGAAGGGCGTACGCCTCGAGGCGGACTATCTTTTCATCACGACCCTCTCCCAGCACCTTGATGCCCTCGTCGACGCGGTCGAGGGTGCCGAAATCGAGGTCATCGACCAGATGGCCTCCCCGCTTGCTGGCGCGAACGTCCTCCTCACCAAAGACCAGCAACGCAAGGGGTGCTTGCTCGCGAACATCGGCGCAGAGACGGTTTCGATCGTGGTCTACGACGAGGGCATCCCTATTTCAATAAAAGTCTTCCCCATGGGGAGTGCACACATCACCGATGATATAGCGCTTGGTTTCCGTATCTCGCTCGATGAGGCCGAGCGCGTAAAGGTCGGGCGGCTCACGGGCGCCATGTATCCGCGCAAAAAAGTCGACGATTATATCGAAAGCCGTCTCTCGACCATGTTCACCTTGGTCGACAAACATTTGAAATCTCTCAATCGCCGCGGCCCCCTGCCTGCCGGGATAATCATCTCGGGCGGCGGCGCAGGCCAAGGTTCGATTAGCGACATTGCTCGAGGAGCCTTGAAGCTCCCTGCGCGTATTGCAGAGTTTCGTCTAGCGCCCGACCCGAAGATTCGCGACGCAACCTGGGCGGTCGCGTACGGCCTTGCCCTCTGGGGCCTCACGGGCGAGACCGAAGCGCCTAAAGGCAGGGGTCTTGCCGCAATCGGGCGTTTCTTCGGCCAATTTCTCCCCTAAATAAGCGACTGGCAAAGATAAAAAAGTGAGTAGTACTGGCCTAGCGGCCGGAGCGCTCACTTTTTTATCTTTGCCGACGCGTCACGTTCACAAAAATTACGCACCTTGAGCGACCTCTGTCAAGGTTTGCACAACCTGGCATTCTGGTATCATGCCCGCAAGCCTTCATCATATTTTATGCCTAAGCGCATCCAATCCGATATCGAAACGTTCGCTCGCATTCGCGTGGTCGGCGTCGGCGGTTCAGGCGGGAATGCCGTCAATCATATGGTGAATTCGAAGATTCGCGGCGTCGAGTTCGTCGCCGTCAACGCCGACGCTCAAGACCTCCACCGTTCACTCGCCAAAAAGAGGATTCATATCGGGAAGAATCTTACGCGCGGACTCGGCACCGGGATGAACCCGGAACTCGGCAAACGCGCTGCTGAAGAGACGCGCCAGCACATCCAAGAGGCGCTTCAAGGCTCCGACCTCGTTTTCATTACCTGCGGCATGGGGGGCGGCACGGGCACGGGCGCGGCCCCCATCGTTGCCAAAGTAGCCAAGGAGCTCGGTGCGCTTACGATTGCGGTCGTCACAAAACCGTTTGCCTTCGAAGGAGCACAGCGCAAAGACATCGCCGAGCGCGGCCTCGCGGAGCTTAAGAAGGAGGTCGACGCGTACATCGTCATCCAAAACGACAAGCTTCTCGCGATTGCCGAGCCTCATACGTCAGCCAAGCAGGCCTTTGCGCTCTGCGACGAGATACTGCGCCAGGCCGTCGAGGGCGTCTCTGACATCATCCGCACTCCGGGCGACGTCAATACCGACTTTAATGACATCAAGGCAATTATGGAGGGCGCAGGACCGGCCCTCATGGGTATTGGCATCGCCGAAGGCGATGAGCGGGCTAAAGAGGCCGCGAAGCGCGCGGTAAATTCTCCCCTTCTCGACATCTCGATTACAGGCGCCAAGGGAATCCTCTTTGTCGTTGCTGGCTCCGACGACATGGGCATCATGGAGGTGCAAGAAGCGGCGAAGGTCATCAACGAGTCCGTCGATAAGAATGCCAAAGTCATCTTCGGCATGATGAAAGACAACAAGCTCAAGAAGGGCCAGATTCGCATCATCGTGATTGCGACTGGCTTCCCGGAGCAAGCGGTGCACTTGGCGCAAGAGCATTCGCTCTTCTCCCTCCCCACCGAACGCCGGCATGAGGAGCGCGGAAAGATTTACCATGAGGTGTTGAAACGCGCGGAACCCGAAGAAGTTCCTGCACGAACTGAAAAGGAGGAGCCTATCGTTACGGCAACTCCAGCTAAGAAAATCCCCGAGCCTACTCCGCCCGTGGTTGAAGAAGAGGACGACAGCTGGGGCGCTATCCCAGCCTTTTTACGAAGACATAAGAGATAATCGGTAGTGTAAGATAGAGGGATGTTTGATGTGATAATTATCGGGGGCGGGCCTGCAGGCGTCGCAGCAGGCGTCTACGCTGCGCGCAAACGCTTGAAAACGCTCCTCATCGCCGAGACTATCGGCGGGCAGAGTATGGACTCTACCGAGATCCAGAACTGGATCGGCACGGTAAAGCTGACCGGCATCGCGCTTGCAGATACCTTCCGTACTCATCTCAAAGCATATGCGGACGCGGTAGTTGAAGTGAAAGAGAATGAGCGCGTCGAGATGCTCTCTAAAACCGAGAAGGGGTTCGAGGTGAGGACAAAGAAAGGCGCGTATGAGGCGCGCGCCGTACTTATCGCGACTGGAGGCAGTCGCCGCAAGCTCGATGCTGCAAATGCAGAAAAATTTGAGAATAAGGGCCTTACCTATTGTGCCTCCTGCGACGGTCCCCTCTTCGCAGGGCAAGATGTAGCGGTCGTGGGCGGCGGCAATGCGGGCTTTGAAACAGCTGCGCAGCTATTGGCCTACGCAAAATCCGTCACCCTGATTCACCGCCATGGCCATTTCGACAAAGCCGATGCGGCGACGGTGCTCGCGGTACAGGCGCATCCGAACTTCAAAGCGCTCATGAGCAGCACGCCTGTCGAGGTGAAGGGGGGGCCTTTTGTCTCGAGCCTTGTAGTGAAGAACACCGCCACCGGCGAAACGCAGGAACTCCCTGTTACCGGAGTATTCGTCGAGATCGGCATGCTCCCGAGCACTTCTTTTGCAAAAGAGTTGGTTGCGCTTGATGAACATAACCGCATCAAGGTGGACGCCAAGAATCAACGCACGAATGTCGAGGGTGTGTGGGCTGCGGGCGACTGCACCGACGAGCTCTACCACCAGAACAACATCGCCGCCGGCGATGGCGTCAAAGCGCTCGAAGACCTTTACCTCTGGCTCAAGTCTCGATGAGCGAACTCACGAGCAAACACTGCATACCGTGCGAAGGGGGCGTAAAGGCGTTTATCTACTCGGAGGCAGAAAAGTACATGGCCGAGGTGCCGGGTTGGGCGCTCTCGCCCGAGGCCGAGAACGTGAGCCGCGAGTTTAAATTCAAAAACTTCATGGATGCAATGGAGTTCGTGAGTCAGGTTGCTGACATCGCCGAGCTAGAGGATCACCACCCCGACATCCATATTTTCTATAACCGCGTCCGCCTCGAACTCTCGACCCACTCGATCAAAGGCCTCTCCGAAAACGACTTTATTGTTGCAGCAAAAATTAATGCCCTGCCCCTAAGAGCATCTTGATACGGTCTGTAATCGGCGGATGCGTCGAGAAGAGCTTCTCGACCCAGCCCGTGCCTTCAGAGTGCGCGCCGAAGGGGTCGCCAATGAAGAGGTGCGCCGTAGCGAGATTAGGGTGCCCCATGGGCCTCTCGTACGCGCCAATCTTCTCGAGTGCGGAAGCAAGCCCTTCGGGATAGCGAGTGAGCAAGGCTCCAGACGCGTCGGCGAGATACTCTCGCCGACGCGAAATCGCGAGCTGGATGAGCTGCGCTGCCAGAGGCGCCAGAATGATCCCGACCACGGTGAGGACAAGCAGAATCGCCCCGCCATTCCCCCGATCGTCGCGTCTCCCTCCGCCAAAATAAGACACGCGCAAGAATATCTGCGCGGCCATGGCAACGGATCCTGCGAGCACGACCGCGACCGTCATGAGAAGGATATCCTTATTCTTGACATGCGAGAGTTCGTGCGCAATGACACCCTCGAGCTCCGTGCGATTCATTAAAGCGAGGAGGCCGGTCGTGGCGCAAACGACGGCATGCTTTTCGTCGCGACCGGTCGAGAAAGCATTCGGGGCCGGGTCATCAATCACGTAGAGTCTCGGCATGGGGAGGCCATCGGCAATCGCGAGATTTTCAGTCACCGTATAAAAATCGAAAAACTCCTGTCGCGACGCCGGGCGGGCGTGGTTCAAAGAAAGCACAAGTGTATCTGAAGCCCAATAAGCATAGACATTTGTACCGACCGCGAGTAGGACGGCCACGTAGAGGATGACCGGGCTATCGTAGTACCACGAGACGGCGTACCCAACCCCGATCACAAGGAGGAGAAAGACAAAAATCATCACCCACGTCCGGCGGATGTTGCTTGCCCGTTCGTTGTAGAGCGAAGGCGCCACGGGCCTATAGTAACAAATTACGGCGTTTCCCTGTTAGAAGCTGACTTTGACCGGTTCCTCGGCGGCTGCATCTCCCGGAGAGAGAGCGAAGAGGTCCATCGATGTAAAGCCGAGTTGCCCAGCGATGATGTTACCGGGGAAGGATTGGAGCGCGGTATTGAAGTCCTGCACGGTGGAGTTGTAGAAACGGCGGGCGGCTTGAATCTTATCCTCGGTATCCCCGAGCTCGCGTTGGAGTCCGAGAAAGTTCTCATTGGCTTTAAGCGTCGGGTACGCCTCCGCAACGGCAAAGAGAGATTTCAAGGCTCCCGAGAGCATATCTTCGGCCTTTGCCTTGTCTGCCATCCCCGAAGCGCCCATCGCCATGGCACGCGCCCTGGTGACATTCTCGAATGCTGAAGACTCGTGGGCCGCATACCCTTTTACGGTCGCGACCAGGTTCGGGATGAGGTCGTAGCGGCGTTTGGTTTGGATGTCTATGTCTGAAAGCGCCTCCTTCGCGCGGTTGCGACGCATCACGAAGCCGTTATACGACGCGATACCCCAGATGATGAGGATGAAAAGGACCGCAAGGATGATATAGATGGTGGTCATGCCTTCAAGTATAACAAGTTAGTTCGAAAGTTTAAAACCGGCCCAAATGCCGGCGATGCCCCCGATAGCACTAAGCAAAATCGAAGAAAATGAGAAGACGCCCGCGCCCCACAGCGCCGGGATAAACCCGCCGATGGTTGACCCGACAAAAAGCCCTATCCAAATCAGTGCGCGTGACTCCATTATCTGTCCCCCTTATGGCGCTGTGATGCTCGCACTCGTATCAAGAGCCGAGCTGTCTGACGCGGTCGAGTTCGAAGCCGGACTATCGGAAACAGGATCGGGAGGTGCGACATCTGGAGTGCTCGTTGCGGTACTTGTCTCGGTACTTGTTGCGGATACAGCAGGTTCAGAAGATGGCGTATCGGCGATCGCAGGAGTGTCACCGGTCATCGGCGGCGTATCAGTCGCAGGGTCTCCAGGCGCAGCAGGTACGGACGGGATCGATCCGCAAGCGCCCGGGGTCAAAGACATCGCGCCGGTAGTTACATCGTCAGCGATGATGCAGCCAGCCCTTCCTTGTTTATCGTAGATCGTGATACCAGTTGGATGCTCCGAGGAGCCGACCGTAAGAGAGTCTGTAAGGAGTCCTGTGAGATGCATAGCGCCTTGAGCGATTGCCACACCGACACTTGCGAGCATATCTGTAAGAGTGGTGGTGCCGACAAGCGCCGTCGACAGGTTCATGCTCCCCGCCTCAAGAGAGGTAAGGCGGCTCTCGATGGAGTCGACACGGAGCGTGAGAGCATCGTAACGCTTTGAAAGATCTTGGATGCTGGCAAAATTGTACGTTGCAAATTTGTAGAGATCGACGCCTTTGCCATCGGCAGAAAGAACTTCTAAAGGTACATCGGGAGTCAGAGACGAAACGACGAATGAAGCAGCAGTGATGCCTTGGTCGACTTGTACGGCACCCGAGGAGCTAATCACGACCGATGGAGTAGTGGTGGGCGCGAGCGAGATATCGATGACACCGAGCTGACGCTGTTCAGCTCCGACGAGGGCAGCAAGAAAGGAACGGTCGACAATGTTATACACGACCCCGTTTTGGCGCGCAGCTAGATGGCTGTCGACCTTATCTGCCTGCTCGGCGATGAAGCCCCAGGTCACGGTATTGATCGGGTCATCATTGTAGACAAACGAGACGGGCTTCAAACTCTTTATGATAGCGACCGGATCAACCGTGAGCGGTTGAATATCATGCTTGAAACGTTCAGACGAACCGATACAGCCGACGAATACGCTCGACTTAGTCACTTCACCCGTGGCGCTATCGATGCAAAGAGTGGCGGACGTGGTCGTCGTAGCAGCTGTCGTCGAGGAGATTGTGAACACAACAGAGCCGTTCACAGTTAACCTGCCTGCATTGCTTATAGAAAATACAGTTGTCGTACTGAGGCCATTGGTCGATGAAGCGATCTGGAGGAAATACGGGCGCGTACCGGTGGCGATTTCCATCGCGAAGAGTGCCGTCGGGGTTGAGGTACCAATACCGACGTTACCGGTGTTGGTCACGACAAAGGAGGTGCTGTTGAAGGCGAGACCAGTGGCGCTCGAGGTGCCGATCGCAAAGGCGGCACCAGAGCCGAGAGCCGAGAGTGGCTGGATAGAGAGCTGGGCCCATGGGGAGGTCGTGCCGAGGCCGACCTTGCCCGTGTTGGCAACGATAAGGCTCGTCGCGCTCGTAGAGCCAACAACGAACGCTGGCGCGATGCCGTTCGTTGAGTTCGGGTTAATGGAGAGAAGCGCCCAGGGCGAGGTGGAGCCAACACCAATAAAGCCGACGTTGTTGATGTTGAAGAATGTCGTCGTCGCCGTCCCTGCTGATGAACTGCCAATAGCAAAGAGGGTGGTGCTGTTGGTTGAGGAGGCGGCGAAGATGGAGAGTTGGGCGAAGGGTGAGGAGGTGCCGAGGCCAAGGCGAGCGTTGGTGGGGTTGAAGAAGAAGTCAGAGGTGCTGGAGGCTTGGGAGAGCGTGCCGCCG
>JBGPJZ010000007.1:0-32815 GCA_041485695.1 Minisyncoccia bacterium | reverse complement strand
GCGCGTGTCCAAGGAGAGCATTGAGGCCACGGTCTTATCGTGCTCGCTCCGCATACTCTCCGCGATGTCGCGGATCTCTTTAATAATAGTCGCTGGTGTTATCCCATGCATCTGGTTGTACGCTTTTTGGATAGCGCGGCGACGATTCGTCTCCCCTATCGCCTTCTCCAGTGAGCCAGTCATAGTGTCGGCGTAGAGGATCACTTTCCCCAGCACATTGCGCGCCGCGCGCCCGATGGTTTGGATCAAGGAGGTCTCACTTCTTAAAAATCCTTCTTTATCTGCGTCCAAGATGCCCACCAGCTCCACCTCGGGCAAGTCGAGCCCTTCGCGGAGCAGGTTGACGCCGACCAAGATATCGAATCCGCCAGCTGGCGGACCCTTTCGGAATCGAGTCAGGATGTCTATGCGGTCAATCGTTTTAATATCACTGTGCAAATATTCGGCTTTGATCCCTTTCTTTTTTAGGAAGTCGGCCAAATCCTCTGCCATCTGTTTCGTGAGTGTTGTTGCGAGTGCTCTGCCACCTCCTTTAATTGTTTTGCTGGCTTCATCAATAAAGTCCGCGACTTGGCCCCTATAATCTTTCGTCTCATTGATCGGTCGCACTTCGAGTTCAGGGTCTATGAGCCCAGTCGGGCGGATGATCTGCTCTACCACCTGCTCTGAATGTTGTTTTTCATAGGGCCCCGGCGTCGCCGAGGTATACAACACTTGCCCCACCCGCTCTTCAAACTCTTCAAAGCGGAGCGGGCGATTGTCACGCGCGGAGGGGAGGCGGAAGCCGTACTCAACCAAATTGTTTTTGCGCGACTGATCGCCCGCGTACATCCCGCCTATTTGCGGGACAGTGACGTGCGACTCGTCTATCACGGTCAAGAAGTCTGCCGAACCATCTTTTTTGTGCGGGAAGTATGAGAGGAGCGTGAACGGCGGCTCACCCGCCTTGCGCCCGTCAAAGTGCCGCGAGTAATTCTCAATCCCCGTGGTGTACCCAATTTCTCGAATCAAGGCGAGGTCGTGCATAGTGCGGCGCTTCAAGCGCTCGGCCTCCAAGGGCTTCTCCTCTCGCTTAAACTTCGCGAGCTGTTCCTCAAGCTCGGCCTTGATATCCTCCATCGCCCTATTGCGCTTATCCTCGTCCGTCACAAAATGCTTCGCAGGGAAGATGAAAAGCGACTCCAATTTCTTGATATTCGCTCGCGAGATTGGGTCAAGGTGGTCGATGGACGAAATAATCCCTTCGCCTGCCCGGCCACCGGACGGATCAAAGTCAATACGATAAATCGCGCGCTCGTTGGTGGGCATCAGCTCTAGAGAATTCCCTATCGCGCGAAATTGTCCCGGGTTCAAATCTGCATTAGTGCGTTCAAAATAAATCGCGACGAGTTTGCGGATAAGCGCCGCGCGATTCTCCTCCTTCCCCTTTTCCAACTTCACATGCACCTTCTCATATTCCTCTGGTGAACCAAGACCATAGATAGCAGAAACTGACGCGACGATGATCACGTCTTTACGCGTGAGCAGGGCTTGGGTCGCGGCGTGGCGGAGCCGATCTATCTCGGCATTAATCTGCGCTTCCTTCTCTATATAGGTGTCCGAGTGCGCGATGTACGCCTCCGGCTGGTAGTAGTCGTAGTAGGAGACGAAGTAGTGCACGGCATTCAGGGGGAAGAATTCGCGATACTCCTGCGCGAGCTGGGCGGCCAAAGTCTTATTGTGTGCCAAGACGAGAGTAGGCTTGTCATACTTCGCTATCACATTCGCGACCGTAAAAGTCTTCCCCGACCCTGTTACTCCAAGCAGAGTCTGGTGCCGCAGGCCCTTCAAAAGGCCTGCGGTTAACTTCTCAATCGCCTGGGGCTGATCCCCCGCGGGCTGAAACGGCAAATGGAGCTTAAAATTAGACATCGTTTTTATATTATACCAGAACTTGACAGTATTTTATTTATGCGTATTATATAAGGCGAGTTGAACCTGGGAGAAAACAGTCGTGGCGAAGAAACCTCGTCGAGTCAAATGTAAGTTTTGCAAGTGGTCAACGCAAGCGCTCTATCGTGTGCGTGGCACTGACAAAACAATTTCAGGAATGAGCCGCCTCATGCGGCATATCGACCTCGAACATCCGAAAGACATGCAGAGGATTTTCGAAGCCGGCGAGAAACATTACATCGCAAGACGGAAACAAATGAAGACGGTTTGAAGGCATTGACGGCAGCACGAAAAGGACGGACTTCGGTTCGTCCTTTTTATTTTGCGTAGTAATCGCGGATAAAATCGGCACGGAAGGCATCGAAGCGGCCGTCGAGGATGGCTTGGCGGGCATCGGAAACAAGTTTCAAGATGAAGCCCTCGTTATGGAGCGAGCAGATCATCGCGCCCAACATCTCTTTAGAGCGCATGAGGTGCGAGACATACGCGCGAGTGAATCCTTCAGTGCCCGGTCCGCCAGCTGGCGGAAATGTTTCTGAGTCGAGGGGAATGTATTCACTCCCTGATTTTTCATTCGGCAAGTGGATGATGCCGCGCTTGGTATAAATAGAGCCGTGGCGGCCGATGCGGGTCGGCGCCACACAATCAAATAAATCTATGCCGTTTGAGATGGCTTCTAAAACATCCCCCGGCTCGCCTATGCCGAGGAAGTGCCTCGGTTTCTCTTCAGGCAATTCCCCCACTGCCGCCTGGAGCGCCCCCTGCATATCTTCTTTACTAAATGAGCCGCCGATGCCGAAGCCATCAAAGTCCATCGAGGCGATTTCTCTAGCGCTTTCTTTACGTAAATCCTCATGCCTACCGCCCTGCACGATGCCGAAGATGGCCTGCTTCTCGCGTGCATCCACATTTTGCTTATGCACTTTCAGCGAGCGCTCGGCCCAGCGATGCGTGCGCTCCATCGCCTCTTTTTGATATTCATACGGCTCGGTCGGCGCTGTGCACTCGTCAAAGGCGAAGAACATATCCGCGCCCAAGGCGTGCTGAATCTCTACGGAGCGCTCGGGCGTGAAGCGGTGGAGTGAGCCGTCTAAATGCGAGGTGAATGTAACGCCTTCGTCATCAATGATGGCGAGCTGGCCGTGCTGGCTCTGAACCTCTTCGTCAAAAACGGCGACACCATGTTCGCGTGGCTTCTCCTCGCCGTGGGCAATCTTCGTAATGTTTCTACCGAACGCCGCACCGAGTGAGAAGACTTGAAAGCCGCCGGAGTCGGTCATGGTGGGGCCACCCCAATTCATAAACTTGGCGAGGCCGCCGCCCTGCTTCACGACCTCTTCACCGGGAGAGAGGTAGAGATGGTACGTGTTGGCGAGGACTACTTGCGCACCGGCACTGCGCAAGGCGGCCGGAAATATCCCCTTCACATTCGCCTTCGTCCCGACCGGCACAAACGCGGGCGTTTGGATCTCCCCATGCGGGGTCGTTAAAACGCCCGCCCGACTGAACAGTCGTTCGGGCGAGCCCGCACGCCCTCCTCCGGAGGGCGTGCTTTTCTCAATCCGAAACTGAATCGCACTCATAGTTCACGTACGCTCACCACAAGTCTTACTATTTCGCCGGGTGCGTTACTTTAACGAGTTCTATCTCAAAGGTCAGCGTTGCTCCACCGGGGATAGCGTTCGGCACGCCTTGGTCGCCATACGCGAGCGAGGCCGGGATTACGAGCTTTCGCTTCCCTCCCTCTTTCATACCGATGACTCCCTGGTCCCAGCCCGGGATTACCTGGCCGACACCAATGACGAAGGTCGCTGGGCCGCCGTGATTAGCCGAGGCATCGAACACTTTGCCGTCTGAAAGTGCACCGACATAATTGACCGTAATCTGGTCGCCTGCTTGAACGGTCGCGCCCGTACCCACGACCTCATCAAGCACTTGAAGCTGCCCTGTTTCTGCTGGGGCTGTTGCAGCTACCGCTGGCGCCGCTGCACTCGAACCAGCCGGCGTGCCTCCAAACGGCGAGAATCGCGGATAAATAAAGAACACGCCCACTACGATAATGGCTAATGCGATAGCGATTCCGTTTTGAATAGTCATAGGCTCATGATTATACCCCCACGGCCGAAAGATCGGAAGCAAGGTCTGATAAGGTCTCCTCTGCAGCGGCCTCTGCCCCCGACACCCGCTCTTTAAGGAAGGCTTCGATGGCTCCCGGCGGAGCGTTATCAGCCAGAAGAACGGCGAACTCTGTTCGTACGGTTTCGTCCATGCTCTTAATGAGCCGCAGGAGCGTCCCGCGAAAGACGATGTCTCCAAGCGCCAGAAGGATTTCCTCTTGCTCGGGTGCCGGGAGCGAGCCGAGCTGCAGCGAGTCTAAGATTGAGGTTGAAGCAGTCATGGTTGTATTCTACGCACAAACGCATGTGCGTCGAGCTTCGGCCTGCTTCTAAAGAGATCGCCCAAAAAGCCAAAGAAGCCGCTCCTCGATGGCGGCTCGTCAACAGGAACGATCTGTTGAGTGCCCGTTTCCGGATTAATCGCGTAGTCGCCGACGTACTTCGCATTATCGCCCTCAACCATGATGCGCACGTGGCTCCCGGGATGTTCGGTAATGTACTGGTGCGCAAGCGCCGCCCGCGAATCGAAATCACCGCCAAAAACGCTTATGGCCTCTTTCTCGTCTGCAAACAAGGCCGAGAGAGAAGGGTCTATACGGAGAGCGTGGTCGTTCGTAAAAGATTCAGGCGACAGGCCGTACGACGCTTCGGAAGCCGTTGGAGTTGCTTCTTCAGGAGGAGGGGTTTGCGAGACGGACTCGCTCTCAAGAGGCACTATTGGCCGGCTGGGTTCGATGTAGCCCTGGTCGGCGAGCGGAGGCGCTTCATTGGGAGCGGGAGCGAGCTGCTCTTCATTCAAATGCGCAGTAACCGCCTGCTTTTGTGCGTTCAGGTCTGGCGGAGCCTCGGGCGGCGCCATGAACTTTTCAGACGAGACTTGGGATACGAAATGGCCTTGGTCGTCTACGGTAAACGTGTCGCCTCCGTGCATGATACGGCTCCCTTCGTTTGTGAGAAAGTTAAACTTTACTGAAGCCTGATCAGGCGTATGGGTGAGGATGTAGTGGGCGTCTGAATCTGGGAGCGTGTTATCCGCCGTTAAGCCCTGTTCTCTAAGTGAGTCCTGCAGGTGCGCAAAAAGTTTTATCGCGCCTTCTCCTTTTCCGCTAATCGAGACTGACACTGAAGGGTTTGCGAACTGGCCTGCGATAGGAGTCTCTGCCGGAGGTGCGATAGCCTCCGATGCCGGAGCTGCAGCACCTGCTCCTGGAGGCATTTCGATGAATGGGGTATTTGTAAGCATGCCTGCCGCTTTTTGCGCGCTCTCAAGCGGGGCGATTTTCCCAGCTGCTTCAGCCGCAGCATGGTGCGACCATCCGAGACCCGTGAGGAGAGCGGTGATGCTCGCGGCGGTCGTTTCGACCGTCTTTCGGTTCTCTGCGATTCTCTCCTTTCCCCCCTTCTGTTCTGCAAGGCGTTGCGTGCGCGCATCGGCCGCTGAAGTCACGGTCATGCGTCGGGATAATCGCCGTTCTTTGCGGGCAGCGGCACCGTAGGTCTTTTCATACGCAACACCTGCGGCGGTACCCGTAGCAGCTCCACCGAAGATGCCCGTCCCGGCGCGCAGCAGACGACTTCCAAAAAGGGTTGCGAAGCCGACTGGCGCGACAGCTCCCGCCGCAAAAAGGCCGCCAGTCACAAGCGAGGTCGTTGTGAGGAGCCGTAGCGCCCGAACGGCGTTCGTAGCAGCGATTCCCGCCGCCTTCTGGCTCATTCCGGTTTTCGCAAAGCGCTGTTCGAGATTTCCCTCGAGAGCCTTCATAGAGCCCGCGTAACTTCCGAGCGCTCGCTCAAAGAGATTGCGGCCTTTTTCATCAAGAGCCTCTTTACGCGCACGGTTTTCAAGCTGGCCGGCAGCTATCGCCGAATCCTCGATATGAATCAGATGCGCGCGCATTTTTGTCACCTCGTTCGGCTCCTTCTCGACCGCAGCGGAGAGAGCTTTGGCATAGCTCGCTGCAAGCTCGTCATGCTTCATCTCAAGCTCGCGGAGCTTCTCCATGCCGATACCTGTTCCCCGCGCATGCCAGCGCTCAAGGCCGCTGTGTTCACGGTAAAATCTCTTCTTCTCCTCAAATAATTCTTTCCGTATCGAGAGGAGCGCTTCGCGTTCGTTGCGTACGCCATGCTTTTCTGCAAATGTTCGCGCCCTTTCTTCACGAAACTTTGCTTTCCGTCCTTCTTCGTTGTCAGCTTTTCGTCCCTCTTTGCCTGGCACTGTAGCGCTTGCTGATTCTGCTCTCGGAGTCTTTCTTATCGGCCCTAATATCTCCATGAGGTCAGTATCCGGAGCTGCCGGCGCTTTAAAACTTTTGAAGGCCTCCACCACGTCTCGCAACTGTTGCTTACGTTCTTCGCGTTCATCTTGGCTCAAGATCTTCGGGAATTCATAGCTAGGTAGTTCGTCTGGTTCGTTGAGTGAGGTCCAGTCTAGTTTTTCAGGCGTAGGTTCAGGGATGGCTTCGGGAGTTGGTTCAACGGGTGGAGTTTCAGTCGGCGGCGTATCACGCCGGATATTACCTTCTTTATCTGTCCAAAAAAATTCGCCACGAGCGATGAGATCGGCCTTTTCGTCCGTTTGAGCCTTATTGGGGAAATGTTCAGCGTTCATAATCAGGAAAGATACCGCTCGCGAATCATTGCTTCTACCGTAGCACGGTCGCGCCCGTAGGTAGCGGAGGAGAGCTGGATGAGCTCATTAATTTGCGTCTCGTTGCCCGCCGGCACGTTGGGAGTCATCACGTTAAACGACTTTTGCGGCACGCCGCGGGCGAGCATCTTGAGGTAGTAATTGCGGAATTCTATATTGACAAAATCGAGCGCTTTGAATACCGGCGCGAACTGCTTTTCGAAAAACTCCGCGTCCTCTTCGCCCACCCGAAAGACCGCTATCGACCCGACATTGCCAAAGATGGCATCGCGCGTCTTCTCCTCTATCTGCTTCAAGAATTGGTGCGCCATCGTGAGCGCAAGTCGGTACTTGCGCGCCTCCGAGAGGATGCCGGGGATGGAGTCGGTCGTGACGTTCTGGAATTCGTCGATGTAGAGATAGAAGGCAGGGTATGCGATACGCGGGTTGTCGGCGCGCGAAAGGGCCGCCATGAAAAGCTTGCCGACCACGATGAGCCCGAGGAGGTTCGCATTGCGCTCGCCGAGGCGACCCTTCGAGAGATTGATGAGGAGTATCTTCTTGCCGTCTATCACCTCGCGGAACTTGAAGGAGGACTCCTGCTGGCCGATGATGGGCCGGACGAAATCGTTCGCAGTAAAGTCGTCGAACTTATTCGTGATGTAGGGGACGATATTCTCAAGCGATGCGTCGCCGCCTGCCTTCGAGGCAATCTCATTCCAAAACTGGTTTACCACAGGATTCATCGATTTTGCGAGTTTCAATTGGCGGAATTCGCTGTTTGATAGTGCGCGGGCGATGTCAAGCATGGTCGAGCCGGAGGCGGGATCTTCCATCACAAGAAGCGTCGCGTTGCGGAAGTATTGCTCGAACGCAGGGCCCATGCTCTCGGGCACGTCGCCGTAAAGGTGACGAAAGATCGCGAGGAGTTCGTTCACGATGAACGTCTTTTGCTCGGGGTGCGCGGCATCGTACTCGAGGAGATTCAGCCCGAAGGGCCGCGCCGTGTCGGCCGGGTCAAAGTAGATGACGTCGTGCAAACGCTCGCGCGGGACAGCCGCGAGGATGTCGAGGACGTCATTGCCGTGCGGGTCGATAAAGCAGACGCCCCTACCGGCTTTCATATCTTCGATAATCATGCTCTTCATGAGGCCCGTTTTACCGGTGCCTGTCTGGCCGACGATGTAGAGATGGCGGAGCCGGTCTTCGTCTGAAAGATAGGCCTTCGTCTCGGTACCTCGGTACGTATTAGTACCGAGAAGAACGCCGGTTTGCGGCAACGAGAGCGGCGCGGGTGCCATCGTAAATTGCGCCTGCTTCAAGTGCGGCGATGACTCGATACCCTTCGGCGGGAAGTGGTAGAGGGTCGTGAGCTCGCGGAGCGACATCGGGAGCGCCTCCGTTGAAGGGAGTCGGAACGAGAAGGCGTCGAAGAGCTTGCGCGCATCCTTGCCCTCGACCGGCTTGACGACAAACTCGTTGCCGCGCGTATTGGCGAATTGATTGAGTGCAGCGGAGATGTCACCGAGCACCTGGTGTGCGCGATGTGGCTCTTTCGAGGAGACGACGATGCGGATGGTCGCGCCCACAATGGGCGCCGCAATCTTTTTCTCGATCTCTTCGATATCGCTCTTATTGGCCTCGACCTGTTGCTCTTCGGCCTCCTTGGCCTTCTCCTCATCCTTAGGCTTACGCGAACCGAAAAAAGTCGAGCCGAGCTCCAGCGCCATCTCGCCGAGCACCGTCTCGGGTATTGCAAAGGCTTGATCGCGCTTCTTGCCCTTCTTGAGCGCGGCGAGGATCTTTTTGTAGTGCTTCACGTGCCTATCGTGGCGCGGCTCGACGACAATCTGGAGCGCCGCGCCCTCCCCTATATGCTCAATCTTGGCGAAGGCGTTCAAGACCGCGTTGACCGGGTCATAATCGAACTCGGTGTAATCCTTGATGGGGAGCATCGGCCGCGTGCTGAAAGAGACACGTGCGCCGACTGACGTGCCGCCCTCGGCAAAGATGTTGTAATCGGCCAGCTGTTCATGGAGCTGTGCATCAGGGAAGATGCCGAGGAGCTGCTTCTCAAAAAGGTCGCGCTTACGGTTTGGGACGGCCACGTAAAAGAGGAGCTCGGGCCGGTTGGCGGCAACCGCAAGCTCAAGGGCAAAGTAGCCGGGCTCACCGATCGTCGCATCCCCGACTGAAAGGAGGCCGGCGTAGAACTGCTCCATCGCCGAGACGAGCTCTTTAAGCGGGCGGTGCGGCTGGTTACTCTCTTCATTCTTCGGCCCGGGGAGTGCAATCTCGTACAAGGTCATGCGGAGCGCCTTGAAACGCAGCGTCTTCTCCTCGAATCCTTTCATGGGGAGCCCTGCCGCAATGTAACGAACGAGGTAACGGTGGAAGTCGTCTTCAAGATGCGGGTCGTTCAAGCGTTCAAGCGCCGAGAGCGCGTTTTTAACGCCGCGTTCCTCCATCGTTTTTGAAAGAGCGGCGACCGCGCTTTGGTAGTCGCCGAACTCGAGACTCTGGAGTATCTTTTGCGCTTCGCCCCCCGCCTCGGCTCTGTCCATGCGGTATTCGGGCGCCAAGACTGCTTCAGCCGGCACGCGTTTATGCTCGACGATGCGCTCCGAGACGATGTTCGCGCGCTCCTCCTGTGTTGGGGGGCGGGTACCAGCAAGCTCCCGCTCCTTCTCTGCGACTTTGGCGCGCAGGTATGCGAGTTCCTCCTCCGGCGAGGCTATCGCCCGTGGACTTTCCATACTCATTAGTATAAAGCACTCTTGCCTATCAAAAGTTGATTGTTCCGGATAAAAAGAAACGGCGCGGGTCATTCGACCCGCGCCGCACTATGCACCGCACCGATCTTACTGTGCGTAAACCAATTCATCAGACGTTGCCGCCACGAGCGCATAGTTGACACTTGCTTCTGCAAGAATCTCCTCGAGAGGGTCTCCGCGCTTGCTTCTGTCCCGGATCGTCTGTTTGCTACGCTCCTTTCCATCCGGGTCTTGCAGACGCCACGAATCATTATCGAGGACGTCGGCCAAGAGGAGCTGGTCAGCCCACGTGATGCCGAACTCGATTTTGAAGTCACCGAGGCGCCAACCGGGACGCGCCCAAGCGTCTCGAGCAACCCGCCCAATGCGCTTTGTCCGAGCGGTGAGTTCGGCCTTAAGTTCTGTAAGCCCGGACACACCTTCGTAACCAAAGACGGCGGCGGGAATGAAAACCCATTCTGCTTCTGGAACATTTTTTCGTGGGTGATGCACCCACAAGCCTTCATCGTTCATTCGTGCGACTAAGGGGTCATCGTCAGGAAGTGCGATACCACCGAAGACTTTCGCCGAACTCTTGAGGAAAAATTGGACGATTGGTTCGTCAAGCGGTTCGCCAACCGGTACGTCAGGATGAGTCGCAAAGTACGAGCTACCCGGTTCGACAACGCCACGCCAAACAACTTCAAGTTTGACCATGTCGCAATAGGGCGCCGTAAAGGTATCCGAAGCTATCTGCTCGATGTACGCAACTTCTTCGCCAGCTTCTTGAAGCACCCGAAACATATTCGCCGTGGTCATTGTTGACCACGCGGCCTTGCCCGGCATGGGAGCTTGTTTGTCATTGCCCCACGTAACGACGTCTTTCGACGGGACGGCGACTTCAAGCGGGTAGATTGACTTGGTCTTCCCTTCTGCAAGCGCTTTCATAACCTGAATCCTCCTGGTTTGTATGCTTTCGGTTGTTTTGGTACGCAATCAGTTTGCACTTGCCGGTATCTCCGCAGATTCGTTACCACTTGCAGATCCGTAAGCCCGAGAATCGACGCCGCAAAGAGCGCAGCGTTTACTGCCCCGGCCTTCCCGATTGCGAAAGTCGCTACCGGTACGCCGCCCGGCATCTGGACGGTCGAAAGGAGAGAATCTAAGCCCCCGGCGACGTCCGTCTTTATCGGAACGCCGAGGACTGGGAGAATCGTGCGTGCTGCTATAGCACCCGCGAGATGCGCTGCCCCGCCTGCGCCGGCAATAAGGGCCTTGACGCTGGTGTCTTCGATTTTTAGCAAAAAATCGTCAAGACGTTCCACCGTCCTATGAGCCGACATGACGAATACCACGTGTGGGATTTCGAGCTCGTAGAGCTTGTCGGAAGCATGCATCATCGCTGGCTCCCAATCCGAATCGCTCCCCATGAGCACTGCCACGAGGGGCTTAAGGGAGCTCGTACTATCTGTCATCACATCACCTCTCGTTAGAGTTTCTTGGTGGCCGATAAGACCAATCCGCGAGAACGGTACCACGACGGGGATTAGCGCGCCACGTGTACCCTCGCTGTGCTCTAATGAGGCGATGGAAAGTTTCTTAAGCGCCTGCCTTACGCTTGACCCCCTGACGATTCTTAAGGCAGGCGGTTACGTGGGTCTCTTGTTTCTCGTCTTTGCCGAGTCGGGGCTCTTGGTGGGCATCTTCTTCCCCGGCGACTCGCTCCTCTTCGCTGCCGGCCTCCTTTCGGCGGGCACAGTCTTCAACCCGGTCGCAACCGTCATCGGGGTCATCCTTGCCGCAATACTTGGCGACAATACGGGGTACTGGTTCGGCAAGAATGTCGGCGCGAATCTCTTTTTGCGCCCCAACTCTCGCATTTTCAAGCAAGAGTATGTGGTGCGGACGCAAAAGTTTTATGCTAAATACGGCGCGCGCGCCATCATCCTCGCCCGCTTCGTCCCTATCGTGCGCACTTTTGCACCCATCCTCGCAGGCGTCGGCCGCATGCAGTATCAAAAATTCCTTACCTTTAACGCCGTCGGCGGCATCCTCTGGGGTGGCGGGATGGTCTTGCTTGGCTACTTTTTGGGCTCCGTAATCCCGAACAGCGAGCATTACGTGCTCCCCCTCTCGCTCGTTATCATCGTCCTCTCCTTTCTCCCCCTTATCTGGAGCTTCCTCCAGGGCAAACGCGCGCTGTAGCCGATTAGGGCGCCTCTTTCCACACTTGAAAGACCCAGTGTACGAGCGTAAGGACGATTGAAAAGAGGAGCGCTGACCAAAATCCGGCAACAGCGAAGCCCGGCACAATCGCGCTGGCAAGCAGGACGAGAATAGCGTTAATCACGAGCGAGAAGAGGCCGAGTGTGAGTATAGTAATCGGGAGGGTAAGGATAATCAGGATGGGCCGAAGGAAGAGGTTCAAGATGCCAAGCACGACTGCCGCGATAAGCGCACCAGAGACGGTCACGGCTGTCCCCGGCACGATAAACGCCGCGATTCCTATCGCAACCGCTGAAATAAGCCACTGCAGAAATAATTTCATGATGAAAGTATATCACTCTCCTAGAGAGCTGCCGCCCATACGACGAGATATATAACACCAGCCCCGAGAATGGTTATGAGCGTGGTTGCGATGCGCGGATGGCGGTGATGACTCTCGGGGATCAGGTCGGCTGCGCCGAGATAGAGGAAACATCCGGCGAAAACGGCGAGAACGAGCCCGAGCGCGGCTTCGGGGACTTTGTAGAACATGGTCGCGGCAATGCCGACCACCGGCGCAAGCGCATCTACGAGGAGCCAGCGGAACGCTTGCTTCCACGTTCCTCCGTTTCGTAAGACGAGATTCACCGTGTTGATCCCGTCGGAAAAGTCGTGAGCCAAGACCGCGGCAGTTATAACGAGTCCGACGGCGGCTGATGTTTGGAAGCCGATGCCGATAGCGATGCCGTCGAGAAAACTATGCGCGGACAACGTCGAGGCGCCGAAGGCGCCTCGTTGGTGCGCGTGACTCTCGTCATCCTCTTCGTGAGAATGGAGGAAAACGAGCCGGTCGAGGACGAGGTACGTGAGGAACCCGAGCGCCACAAAGAGCGCGACCGTCGCGACGCTGTGATGCTGGCTTCCCACATCCATCGCCTCCGGCAAAAGGTCGAAAAACGCGACACCGACAACCGCACCCGCAGAGAAACCGAGAATGAGATGCAGCTGGTCGCGGAAGCGGAGCGCGAAGGAGCCGCCAATGAGGGTCGCGGCGAACGCGGCGAACGCTATCAAAATAAGCATCCCTCAATGCTACCACTTACAGCCAGCCGAGGAGGAGCAAGAAGCCGATTGCGGCGAGGGTTGCAAGATTAGTAAAAGCCCAGCCGAAGAAGAGTTTATAACCCATGTCTAGAATCCTGTCTTCGACGACGCGCATATTGCGGCCGGCGACTACGAACTTGTCACCCGCATGCACGATCACGAGCGCTTGGCGCGTGTCGTACTTCGATTGCCACGTGACGCGTGTCTCTTTCATGCCATTCACCGTGTACACCTTTTCAAACGTCCACGTGGTGTCATCAAACAAGCCGAGGGGCGGCTGGGGCGGGGCTCCAGCGAGGACGCCGGAGGATTCGAGTGGCTTCCCTGAGGAATCATATACTCCTGTCCAAAGCGCGAGGCTCTTTTGCAAATCCACCGTCGGCTCTCCGCGAGGAACTAGTTCGGCAAGAACGCCACCCTCCGCTAGTCGAAGGGCCCCGTCTTCAGCCATCTGGATCTGGGGGTCATTGAACGATTGACGATAATTTTGCTGGGTCGCGAGATAGATGCAGCCGAAGACGCCCGTGAGCGCCACGACGAAAGGCAGCCAGAGCGCGAACGCGCGTGAGAAAAGGCGTTGCATATATAAAGGGTAACCCGCGACCTCCTGGAGAGGTCGCGGGCCCCTTGCGTAACGTTTACTTAAGAACCGCGTCAATCGCCGCCTGGAAGGCGGCGTACGGCTGCGCACCTGGAATCATCCTCTTACCAATGACGAATGAGGGGGTCGCCGAGACGCCTTGCGTTTGCGCCTCTGCGCGATCAGCGTTCATCGCAGCGTCGTATGCCGTCTTATTGGCAACGACGTCAGCGGCGACCTTCGCCGCGTCAATGCCGGAGATCGTTGTATTGAGCTGGTCGACGCTAGCGGCATCGCCGAATCCTTGATCGCCTTCTGCGTCTTGGGCGGTATACATCGCAGTGCGCCAGTCGAAGTATTTGTCAGGATACAGCTTCCACATCGCGCGAGCATATTCTCCATCGGTTATCGAGTCTTGCCCGAGGAAGGCGAAATCCTTGAAGACGACCTTCGCCTTCCCTGTCGCGACATAATTTTTTATGATGTCGGGGAGAGCCGCTGGGGTAGTGATTTGGGGGATGCCGCCTGTCTCAAACGCTTTGCAGTACGGGCACTGGAAGTCAGACCAAAAGGCAATCACGACCGGTGCGTTCGGGGCACCGATATACGGCTCGCCCGCAATCTTGACCTTGCTGATATCGGCGGCCGCTGCGGCCGCCTGCTGGCCGGCCTGCTGCCCTTGCGCGACCGGCGCCGCCGGGTGGATGTTATTCCACATCACGGCGCCCGCGATTAGGATGCCTGCAAGTACGACCGATCCGGGTATTAAAAACTTATTCGTCCCCTCGATGTTTCCATTCATATGCTCCCGATAGTATCACAATCTATTAAAAGGCAATTCTTGCCGCGTTTTGCGAACAGGTAATTCCCCTCTCCGTCATGACAGGCGAACACGACAGTCACGCCGATATAGTCGACCCCTTTCTTCATGGGCCTATAGTACCTCGACTCCTCTAAAATTCTCTAGTTCGCTACGCAGGTGCCGCCGACATCGCCGAAGGGCAGGTGCGAGCCGGGCACGGGGGCGCAGTGGTAGCCCGCGATGCACACGGGCGCGGTCGTCATGTTGCCGCCGCAGCGCTCGCCCGCGCCTGAAATGGGCTGGCCTTCAGCAAGGGTCGCGCCTTCGACATTCAAATATTTGCTCACGCCTACCGACGGCCGCGCCGTCATAGGCTCGCCCTGGTTCCTGTCCGCGTAATTAACGATGATCTGCCCGTTCTTGATTTCAGTCGTTTGGGGCGCGATGCGGTCGCCAAGCAAGATTCCATTCGTCCCTGCATATCCGCCGTCGGCTTGTTGAAGAGCCGCTACGGCATAGTAAAATGTCCCGCTCCCGCCACTGGTTTGAGTGAGGAGGAATGCGAGATCGGGGATACCGTCGCCATTCAAGTCGCCTTTCGCCTCATTGCCGAAGTATTGCGTGACCGTCTTCGATACGGAGCCCGGCGCGCTTGCAGCCTCTGCGCGGCCGTTTATGAGGGTCACCGGCTGATTTTCTATCAAGTAGGTAGCATTCTTATAATCAGGGCTCGTTTGGGTCGGCGTGGCGCTCTTGCTGCTCATCCAATACCAGACGCCGCCGATGACAGCCAAAACGATAACGATTCCGATAAGCGTTGCGGGTTTCATACGAGAGAGTATAGCAAATCGACGATTATATCCCGACGACGCCGAAGGCTTTACCGATGCCGTAGGTTACCGCCATGGCGATGATGCCTCCGGCGACGATACGCATCGTCGCACGCGTCTTGTCCGCCCCGCCCGCCACGGCGCTTAAGATGCCGGTGATGATGAGCGTTACGAAGACCGCCGCGAAGGTGATGGGGATGCGCAGCTCTGCTGGCGGCAAGACGATGGCGACGAGCGGGATGACTGCGCCCGTAAGAAAGGAGGCGGCAGAGGCAAAGGCCGCGTACCACGGGTTCGTGAGCTCGTTGGGGTCGATACGGAGTTCAACCTCCGCATGCGCGGGGAAGGCGTCCTTGGCCGAGAGCTCCTTCGCGACCGTACGCGCCGTCTCCTTAGTTAAACCCTTGGCCTCGTAGAGGCCGGTGAGCTCTTCGAGCTCGGCCTCTGGCTCGGTCGCCAGTTCGAAACGCTCCTTCGCGAGGAGTGCTTTCTCGGTATCACGCTGGGTGCTTACCGACACGTACTCGCCTACCGCCATCGAGAGAGCGCCGGCCGTGAGCCCCGCGAGGCCGGCGGTAAAGATGAAGCCGCTTGAGTTTGAAGCGGCAGCGACGCCCACGACGATGGAGGCGACCGAGACGACGCCATCATTCGCGCCCAGCACTGCGGCGCGAAGCCAATTCAGCTTTACTCCTGCCCCCGCTCGATGCAATTCGTGATGATGCAGTCGCGTCATCGCCCCATCATACTACGCCCCGCGACAACCACTTTGCTGGCCGTCCTTCGTCGACGACTCCTCAGGATTGCATCTGGGACGATGTTGGACCTATTTTAACTGAAAACGAATCATTTTCACTGCGGTCTCGGACGTGACTCGATCACCGTAATACGTCCGATACGTTTTATACATTTCTTCTTCGCTTTCAAACTTCTCATGTCCCTCAAAATCAGAAGGCTCTAGTTCTCTCAGTTTCTTTTCTCGTACTTTAGTGAGGACGGCTTCAGCAAATTTTTCTCCAGTGTTCCAGTTTACTAAATCTACTTCATCACCTTCAGATAAATTCTTGTCGTCAAAGAGTCGCCACGTCGCGTCCTTTTCTCTGGCGAGAACAAGCTTGGCAAGATTGTCTCTAAATTTAACTATTTTCTTTTCCATACATTTTAGTAGCTGCCGGACTTGGAATCGAACCAAGATTGAGAGCTTCAAAGGCTCCTGTCCTACCGTTAGACGATCCGGCAATAAGTAGACTCTACACCATCATGAGGATAAATTGCAGAGCTTCTTGAGAGCGCTTAAATCTTCGGCTGATAGTCGTAAACTAGTGCTTTTATTTATGGGATACATGACGGATTCTGTATTTTGATTGTGATCGAGGCCGAGCGAATGCCCGAATTCGTGCGCCAAGAGGCGAATGAGTTGGGTGTTACTCGAGAATTCGTAGACGTCGATACGCGCCCCCGACGAGTCGCGCACGTACTCCCCTTCCTCGAATTGCGAACTCGCACCGGCATTGTAGGTAGCGATGACCTGATTCGCCTGCCGCGTTTCGGCATTGAACGTAGCTACTTGCGTATTAATCTGTGCAAGCTCTTGATTCAAAGCTGCCTTTTCTGACTGCAGCTCGGTATACGTTGACGGCGGCGCACCGCCCCTGGCATTCCAATAGTCCACTTGCTGGTTGTAACGGGCGAGATCAGCTTCATAGGTTGCCTCGAGCATAGCTATCGCGGCTTTTTGCGACTCATGACTTGACTCGGTTTGTTGAATCGCATTCCCTAACTGCGCGGTCTTTTGTCGATTGTCATAGATAAGATTCAATGGCAGGGCGCCGCCAGGGTCGTAGGCGAAGAGCGTGCGCCCTGCGGCCTTATTCCACAACGCAACCGCTCCCGAAGCGTCCTTGAGGAGATTCTCGTTACTGATGCCGAATCGCCCATCAACCGTACCGAGGGTATACATGATCGGGTGGACACACGGCCGTGTATCTTGATAGCGCCAATACACGCCCCCAACAGCGAGAACTAGAACAAGGCCAGCAACCCCTTTGCGAAAATAATCTCCGGTCATTCGGGGAATAATTCTAAAACGGCGAGCTCCAAGGGGATGGCGGGGATGGGCGCGTAGCGGATGCGCTCCGCGGCCGTAAGAAACGCGAGGAGGGTTCGATGGGTGATACCCGCCTTGCCGTCGGGCAGGTTTTTCTGCTCCGCGTGTTTCGAAAGGGATGCGAACTCATCCTCCCCCGCTTCTTGCTTGATATCATCGCGCAAATCGGGTGCGTAGCGAATAAGGAGCGTGTTGCGGAGCGACTCGATGGTAAGCTCGAGGAAGAGCTTCATGTCCGCACTCGCCTTCGCCGCCTTCTCGATTGCCGCAAGCGACGCCCCACGGTCGCTTGCGGCGAGCCCCGCGACGAGCGCATGCACGAGCTCACGCTTCGGCGCCCCCGTCGCCTTCTCGACCTCCTCACGCGTAAGTTTTTTATCTACTGATGTGGTCAATACTTTTTGTAACACCGAGAGCGCGTCGCGATACGAGCCCTCGGCAAGCATGGCGATAAGCTCGGCGGCATCTACTGCCATGGCGTACCCTTCTTTCTTTGCTACATCAGTGACTAGCTTTGCGAGCGCTTTGCGCATCGGCTTCTTAAACTCGAAGACTTGGCAGCGCGAAGCGACCGTCTCGGGCACCCGCTCAAGCTCGGTCGTCGCCAAGATGAATATGGCGTGTTTGGGCGGCTCCTCGAGCGTTTTCAAAAAGGCGTTCCACGCGCTTTTGGAGAGCATGTGCGCCTCGTCGAGGATGTAAACCTTGTAGGGCGATTCAAAGGGGAGCGTGTAGACGTTCTCGGTAATCTGCCGGATATCCTCGACGCTGTTGTTGCTTGCGGCATCTATCTCGTAGAGATCCTTTTCAGTACAGCCGACCTCGCGCGCAAAGATGCGCGCGACAGAGGTCTTGCCGAGCCCGCGCGAGCCGGCAAAGAGGTAGGCGTGCCCGATTTTCTTGGCTCTGATCGACTCCTTCAAGGGCACAGTGACCTGCTCCTGCCCCACAACCTCGGAGAAGGTCTTGGGGCGATATTCGCGATAGAGAGACTGCTCTGCCATGCCTAAAGTATACCCGCTTCGAGCTCTTTCGCATTATTTGCCTCCATGAGTTTCGCTCGCAGCTCGACCGCGCCGTCGAAGCCGGTCACGAACGCTTTGATGTGTTTTTTGAGGATGGAGAATGATTTGGGTGGAGAGAGTTTTTCAAAACTGTATGCGAGTTCGACGAGTGCAGCGAGCTTTTCTTGAAGCGGAACATCTTTCCTGTCGGTAAACAACCACGGGTTGCCGAAAATCGCGCGGCCAAGCATCACACCGTCGCAACCGGTCTCGGCCGCTTTTGCTTTCGCATCTTCTAAATCTTTCACGTCGCCATTCCCTATCAAAAGCGTTTTGGTCCGCCGGCTGGCGGACGAGTTGTCCCGAAGCGTAACGGCGCGCTTCATGAGCTCCCAATTCGCTGGCACGCTCGACATTTCTTTCCGCGTGCGCAGGTGGAGCGCGATTGCCGCGGGCTCTGCCGCAAGGAGCGCGCTGAGCCACTCGTCGAGGTTCTCGGTGTTGAAGCCGATGCGCGTCTTAACCGAGACTGGCAGTGTGGTTGTCGCTTTCGCTACGCGAATCAGCTCTTGCGCAAGCTTGGGCGTCTTGATGAGGCACGCTCCGGCTCCCTGCTTTTCGATAGTCTTATCCGGGCACCCCATATTGATATCAAAGCCGTCGAAACCGAGATCTTCGGCGAGCTTCGCGGTGTACGCGATCATCTCCGGCTTGCTCGAGAAGACTTGCATCACAATCGGCCGCTCGGCTTCAGTAAACTGCACATCGCGCATCAAGGGATTCGTCGCTTGAGTGCCCCGAGCGCCGGAACGTTCATTTAAATAATAGAGACCGTCGGCCGAGACGAACTCCGTAAACATCACGTCGGGCCCGCCCCGCCAAGAGTCGGTTCGGGCGAGCTTGCCGTGCTTCGCGATGAGTGCGCGAAAGGCCGGGTCGGTGACATCCGCCATCGGCGCCAAGCAAAAGAACGGGTTTGGCAATTTCTCCCAGAACGAAATCATTTCGCTACCGTATCACCCTTCTTCTTTAGATACACCTTGGCGGGGAAACGGAGGTCGACGTAGTCGAGAGAGCCGTCGGTGAGATTGATATCAGACTTTGCGGACATGAGGTCGGCGAATGCCACTTCTTCACTCCCTACCACATAGGTGACGTGTGTCCCGCTTGCAAGTACGAGATCTGTCTCGTCTCCATGAAAGGTAATCATCGTGACTGGCGACCCAAGACTCCCCACCTTGCGCGCAAAATCGAAGGCATCCGGGGTCGCTTTGGCATGAGCGAGATTCGAACGAAGAGGCTCCTGCGCATCACCAGCTAGCGAGTCGTATACCGTAAAAGAGTTGAGGATCGGCGTACCGGTCGCGACGCCTGCCCGGCCATCGGACGGGTCGGCAGCTCGGTAGATATATCCTTCAGCATCGAAGAGATAGCAGTATTCTGCCGCCCCCTCTGTTTTCTCGAGGCCGCACCAACGTGCCACCGGCACGCGTTCATTAAGCGAGATGGTAAGGCTCGTAAACCCATCGCGCTGTATCGAAACCGCCTGGAGCCCAGGATTCGCAGCAATGATTGCGGCACGTATCGCATGCTCGGGGACGAAAAAGAACGAATCGTGCGGCACTATGCCAAAGTACGAGCCCACGAGCTTTTCTTGCACGAGAGAGAATATCGCCGAGTCGCTGTTAGAAACACTGATGTGTTGGATACGAATATAGGGCTGCCAGGTGAGCCACATAAAAGCGCCGATGAGGAGGATGAGCAGGATACCGAAAAGGATGCGCGTCCGATATCGCCCGCGGCGTCGGCGCTCTTTCAGGCGCTCACTTCCCTCTGCTGCTGATGACCTCCTTTCCAACATACTTCACGAGAGCGTCGGGGACGCGAACCGTACCGTTTGCTTGCTGGTAATTCTCGACAAGTACCGCCAAGAAGCGCGGCGTCGCAAGCGCGGTGTTATTTAAAGAGTGTGCGAACTTCAAGGAGCCGTCGGCATCTCGGTAGCGGATATTGAGGCGTCGCGTCTGGAAATCATGGAAGTATGAGGAGGAGTGCGTCTCGCGGTACTTCCCCTCTGACGGCATCCAGCACTCGACGTCGTACTTCTTCACCTGCCCGAGCCCTAGATCACCGCCGCAATTGATGACGACGCGATACGGGATATTAAGCGCTTGTATCGCCTCTTCGGCAGCGACCGTTAACTCCTCGTGATATTTCACGCTCGCCTCGTGCGAGGCCTCGCAGAGGATAACCTGCTCGAACTTATAAAACTCGTGTACGCGCACCAACCCTTTAGTATCTTTACCGTGCGCGCCAGCCTCGCGCCTGAAGCACGGCGAGAATGAGAAGTATTTGATGGGGAAATCTTTCGCGTCCAAGATCTCCTCCATGTGATAGCCCATCGTTGCAACCTCCGCAGTACCCGAGAGATACTCGCCGTCTTGCGTTTTATAGAGGTCCTCTTCGCTCTGCGGCAGGTAGCCCGTACCGAGGAATGCTTCGCGCCGCACCAAGGAGGGCACGATCATCGGGATAAAGCCTCCTTTCTTCACAAAAAAATCGGAGAGGAATTGCCAGAGCGCAAAGGAGAGGAGCGCACCGTCATTCTTCAAAAAGTAACCGCGGAAGCCTGCCGTCCGTGCGCCGCGGTCAAAGTCAGCCATGTCGAGCCAGGTCATGAGGTCGACATGGCTCTTCGGGTTCTCAATCTTCGCGACTCCGCCAGCTGGCGGAGCCCACTTTCTTATCTCAAGGTTCTCGGCATCGGAGTCGCCATCAGGCACGGACATGTCAGGGATATTCGGCACCGTGAGCATTAAGGCCTGCCACTCCTCCATCACTTTTTTCAGCTTCTCCTCTTTCTCTGCCATGCCAGCTTTCAAGTGCTGCATGCTCTCGATAAGCCGGGTGCGCTCGTCGCCCTGTGCGCGAGTAATCTCGTTGCTTGCCCGGTTCTGTTCGGCTCGTTTCGCCTCAAGCTCCTGGCGGATAGCTTTACGTTCATCATCGACCGCAAGCAGGCGGTCGATGTCCGCTTTGATATGCTTTTTTGCCGCGCCAGCCTTGACGATATCGGAATTCTCTCGGATTAAATGGATATCGAGCATCTGTGGCATTATATAGCATATGGACATGCGGGCGTTAGAGCCGAATGAATTCCCTGGTGGTTTGCGCGAGATACCCCAGCCGCCCTCGAAGTTGTGGGCGCTTGGGACATTGCCACCGCCTGGTACCAAATATCTAGCGGTGGTCGGGAGTCGAGCGATGAGCCGCTATGGCAAAGAAGCGTGCGAGAAGCTTATCGGCGGCCTCGCGGGCTATCCGATATCGGTCGTCTCGGGGCTCGCGCTCGGCGTCGATACTTGTGCGCACAAGGCGGCCTTGGCCGCGGGCCTTCACGCGCTTGCGGTGCCCGGCTCGGGCGTCGACGACTCCGTCCTCTACCCCAAGAGCAACCGCGCGTTCGCAAAGGAGATCCTGGCCTCCGGAGGCGCCCTTATTTCAGAATATGAGCCTACGACCACCTCGCGCGTGCACTTCTTCCCGGAGCGTAACCGCCTCATGGTCGGCATTGCGGACGCCGTCCTCGTGGTCGAGGCGGGTGAACGCTCTGGCACGTTGATCACGGCGCGCCTTGCGAGCGAATACAACAAAGAGCTCCTCTGCGTCCCCCACCGCATCGGCGACCCGCACGGCTTCGGGCCGCACCTTTTCATACGCATCGGCGCGGCCTTGGTGACCGAACCGATACATATATTAGAGGCTTTGAAGATAGCGCCGCGCGGCGAAGCCGCGCGGCTAGAAGCCCCGAAACTCGAAGGAGTTGAGAAAGAGGTGTGGCATATCTTGCGGGCGCCCAAAACGCGTGACGAGATTCTCCGCGAAAGCAAAGCCGAAGCCGGAGACATTTTAACTGCACTCGTTGCACTCGAACTCCGCGGTATTGCGAAAGAAGAATTCGGCGCCTGGCGCCGCATTTGACATAGGGGCTTCCCTGCCGTTAACTTGAGCCAGTCTGAACATGGGAGAAGGCGATGGAAGAAAGAAATCCCCATTACCTCGCTCTCGTGGGGTGGTATGGGAAAGAAGGACTAGAAAAACTCGAGTGGGCAAATCCTCGCATCGAGCTTTTTGGTGCAGAGTTGCAAAAACGGATGTGGAAATGGCAATATCGCAAACTGCTCAGCCCAATTAAAGCGAGGCGACGAAAGCTCGAAAAGAAGTGGAATGGCAAAGCGTACGTCGCACTCATTTTGCAAGAAGAAGAGCTCTTGCACTGGGAGGCCGCGAAGCGAGTCCCTCCTAAAGAATTAGCAAGCCTGTTGGACAGTATGGCTTACAAGCTCGAACTTGATCGAAAGATGCGGGACTTTCGAGATCGCCAGAATAGTCAGCACAAAAAACGCCCGGGTGACACATGATCATCCGGGCGTTCGTACGGCCTCACGCAGTCGTGCTTCATTGACAGTTATATGATGTACGCGGTATGTCTTAACTCGTGAGTAAAAAACTATTAATTGTCGAGTCGCCCACCAAAGCCCGAACCATCGGGCATTATTTAGGTACAGGGTACGAAGTCCTCGCTTCGGTGGGGCACGTCCGCGATTTGCCAAAGTCGAACAAGGACGCCGTCGACATCGAGGACGGCTTTACCCCTCGTTATGTCGTACAGCCCGAGAAGCGCGAGATTATCGAGCGAATCAAACGCGCTGCCGAGAAAGCGAGCGATGTCTTTCTTGCGACCGACCCCGACCGCGAGGGCGAGGCTATCGCATGGCACATCAAGGAGGTGGCTGGGCTCACGAAACCGAAACGCGTCGTCTTTCATGAAATCACTAAGAGCGCCATCGAGGAGGCCTTGGCGCACCCGCGCACGATTGATGAGCACTTGCGCCGTGCGCAAGAGGCGCGGAGGGTCCTCGACCGCATCGTGGGCTACGATCTCTCGGGACTTATTTGGAAGAAGGTCCGCTACGGCCTCTCGGCTGGGCGAGTGCAATCGCCCGCGCTCCGCATCCTTGCCGAGCGCGAACGCGAGATAAAGGCGTTCATACCTGAAACGTATTTTGTACTCACTGCAAACTTTAAAACGAAGTCGGGTGAGCTAGCTGCTACCTGCGCCGAGGAACCGAAAACTAAAGAGGAGGCTGAAAGAATCGTAAACGCCGGGCGCGTGGCCTCGTGGAGCGTCGCTGACATGGGCGAGAAGGCTGAGGAGCGCAGCCCTCGCCCGCCGTTCACCACTTCGACCCTCCAACAGTCAGCCTCGACACGCCTCGGCTTCGCACCGTCGCGCGCCATGCGCGCGGCGCAGAAGCTCTATGAAGCCGGCCATATCACGTACATGCGCACCGATTCGGTCAATCTTTCGACAGAGTCGGTCGCGAAGATGGCTGCCGTCATTGAAAGCCAATTCGGCAAGGAGTATGTAGAGCGCCGTGTGTATAAAACGAAGAGCAAGAACGCACAAGAGGCGCATGAGGCAATCCGCCCCACTGAACCGGGCAAAGCGAAAGCGGGAACGACTCCTGATGAAGAGAACTTGTACGAGCTCGTCCGTACCCGAGCCCTGACGTCGCAGATGGCGAGTGCGCGCGTGATGCGCACGAGCGTTTCGGTTAAAGCAAGTGCGGACCCGTCCGTCGGCCGGGCAAGCATCCCACTCTTTACCGCGAGCGGCTCGCGCGTGATGTTCCCCGGCTGGCTTGCGCTCGATACTCGCGCGCGCGGTGAGGACGTCGAGCTCCCCAAGCTCTCGACGGGCGACCTGCTCACGCTCCTCTCCTTGGCGGCCGATGAAAAACAAACGGAACCGCCGAACCGCTACACCGAGGCGGGCCTCATTAAGGAACTTGAAAAAAGAGGCATCGGTCGGCCGTCGACGTATGCCTCTATCATGAAAACCATCCAAGACCGCGGCTATGTCGAAAAGCAAGGCCGCGCGCTCCAACCAACGGCGACCGGTATGGTGGTGTCGGGCTGGCTTGAGGAGAACTTCCCCGAGTACATCAGTGACACCTTCACCGCAGAGATGGAGGATAACCTCGACGAAATCGCGCGCGGCGAACGTGGCTACGAGAAGACGCTCAAAGATTTTTATGGGCCGTTCGAAAAAGCAGTAAAGGCAAAAGAGAAACTCCCGAAGGCCACCTCTCTTGGCGATGTGCCGAAAGAGTTCCCCTGCCCACTCTGCGGGAGCCCGATGGAATTTAAATTAGGGCGCGGTGGCATTTTCATGAGCTGCAAGCGCTACCCCGAGTGCAAGGGCGCACGACTTGAAGACGGCACCGAGCTCAAAGACGACGTTCCAATCGGCATGCACCCTGAAAGCGGCTTCCCCATTTTTGTACGCACCGGGCGTTTTGGCCCCTATGTCGAAATGCTGCTCGGCGAAGAAACAGCACCCGCCCTCACCAAGAGCGGCAAAAAAAGCCGCGGCCGGCCGAAGAGAGCAGCTAAGCGCGCGAGCGTCCCTGTTGGGAAGATCCCGGCCGATATAACGCTTGCGGATGCCGTCAAATATCTCACGCTCCCGCGCGAGCTCGGCCTACACCCCTCGACCGGCAAGCCGGTCGTGGCCTCGGTCGGTCGCTTCGGCCCGTATGTCGGACACGATGGCGACTTTCGCTCTATCAAGAAGGGCGACCCGTATGGCATTACTTTCGACGAAGCGTTGGCTCTCCTTGCTGAACCAAAAAAGCCGCCGAAGGGCGTCGAGATTGTGCGCGACATCGGTCAGCATCCGCGTACTAAGCGCATGATTACTTTGTATAAGTCGAAAAGCGGCATGTTCCTTAAGAAAGGCCTCCGCCGCATCTATCTGCCTGAAAACACCGACGCCGCCTCCCTCACTCCCGAATCCGCCGCCGAATTGTTGAAATAAAGACCAAACACGAGTACCCTTGGGCGATGACGCCCGTCAAGGACATTCTGGCGGAGATGCAGAGCGCCTCTGACGCGGACAGGGCGCTCGTCGAGAAGGCGTACGAATTCTCGAAGAAAGCGCACGAGGGCCATACGCGCTACTCGGGTGAGCCATACTTCATCCACCCTGCCGCGGTCGGTAAACAGCTTGCAGAAATCGGCATGGACGCCACCACCATCACCGCAGGCCTCCTCCATGATGCGGTCGAAGACGCCCGGTCAACAGCCGAGGAGGTCGAAAAAGAGTTCGGTAAGGAGGTGCTCTTCCTCGTCCAAGGCGTGACGAAGCTCGGCAAGCATAAATACCATGGGGCGGAGCGGCACGCCGAATCGCTTCGACGGCTTCTTGTTGCCACCGCCTCCGATATCCGCGTGCTTATCGTGAAGCTTTCTGACCGCTACCACAACATGACGACCCTCGAGCATGTACCCGAGGCGAAGCGTCGCCGCATCGCCGTCGAGACCTTGGAGATCTTTGCCCCCATCGCTGACCGCCTTGGTATGGGCAAGATGAAGCGCGAGCTCGAGGATTTCGCTTTCCCTTATGTCGACCCTGATGCGTATGCGCACACCGCTGAAGTCCGGAAGCTCGCGACGAAAGAGACCGAAGCTGGGCTCGCCAAAGTGCAAAAGACTCTTCGGCACGAGCTTGCGAAGAAAGGCCTGAGGGACTTTCGCACCGATATCCGCACCAAGGGCCTGTGGAGCCTCCATCAAAAGTTGAAGCGCAAGAACGACGACATCACGAAGATCCACGATATCGCCGCACTCCGTATCATCGTGCCCTCCGAGAACGATTGTTATGCTGCCCTCGGCGTCGTGCATGCGCTCTACAAGCCCTTGCCGGGCGAGTTTAAGGATTACATCGCCTTCCCGAAACCGAACGGCTACCAATCGCTCCACACCACGGTCGTAACGCGCGATGCCGGCATCGTTGAAGTACAGATACGGACCGAAGAGATGCACAAGAGCGCGCAGTACGGCATTGCCTCGCACATGTCCTATAAACAGCTCGGCAAGGAGGCCGCAAAAGCCTCGTTCGCCTCCCTCTCCTTCTCATGGGTGCGCTCCCTCGTCCCCTCGCTCCTCAATTTTAGAAAGAAGCCCGAGGCACAGGCTGCAGTTCCAGCGTCAAACGGCAAGACCGCCGAAGCGCCGCGCTGGCTTTCAGAACTTGCCGAGGCGCACACCGCGATTGCGGGCTCGAGAGAATTCGTCGAGGGACTTAAGGAGGACTTTTTCTCGCACCGCGTCTTTCTCTTTACGCCAAAAGGAGATGTGGTCGACCTGCCCTACGGCGCAACGCCGATTGATTTCGCCTACGCGATACACAGCGACCTTGGGAACCATATGCAAGGTGCCAAGGTGAACGGTAAGCTCGTCTCGTTTGAGACCCCACTCCATAATGGCGACGTTGTTGAGATTCTACGGCGCGACTCGGCGCACCCGAGCGCTAAATGGCTTGAAGTCGCGAAAACGACCATGGCACGCAAATATATCCGCGGCGCGCTTGGCATGCATGAGCCTGAAGTGCAAAAAGAGCCGCGCGCGTCTCGTGCGCGCAAACGTACTAAACCGAAAAATTCTTGATGGAGTAAAGGTCATCTCCCTCACCCTTGTTCCCCTCAGCTACACTCGGGACAGGCGGAATCTCCTGCGGGACTTGCGTGGTATTCGGGAAGACGGGCGGGTCGACCGGGGTCGTATTCTGGGGCGGCGGATCATTTTCGGCCGCAGCGGCTTCACGCTGGGCGAGCGACGCGACGAGGGCCGAAAGGTCGTCAGGCGAGAAGAAGTCGATGATGAGGCGCCCGCCCTGTTCATTGGCCTCGATGATGACGCGCGTACCCAAAGTCTCGGTTAAGGACTTCTCAACTTCAGCCATCTCGGGCGATTTGCGGTGGTATTTGCGCACCTTGTCTTGGGCTATGGAGCGCGCAACCTGTTCGGAAGCGCGTACCGACATCTTCTTAAGTACAATCTCTTTAAATAACGTCTCGCGCTCTTCAGGCTTGCTGTTAAGTGCGAGCAGGGAGCGGGCGTGCCCTTCGCTCATCTCGCGGTTGACGATGGCCTGCTGCATGTAATCGGGGAGCGAGAGGAGACGGACGCTGTTGCTGACATACTCGCGGCTCTTGCCAATCTTCGCCGCCACCTGCGCGTGCGAGAGGCCAAACTCCTTAATGAGCTTGTCGAGGGCCTTCGCTCGGTCGACCGCATTCAAATCTTCGCGCTGGAGATTCTCGATGATGGCGAGCTCCAGCTTGGTGAGATTGTTCTCGCCGTGGCGTATCACCGCCGGCACGGTCGCGAGGCCGATCAGCTTGCACGCGCGCAGGCGCCGCTCGCCTGAAATCAGCTCGTATTCGCTTCCCAGCCCAGACTCCTTCTCGACATCGTTGCGCGTGACGACAAGCGGCTGGAGGACGCCGTATTGGCGAATCGACTCGGCCAAGGCTCGCAAGCGGTCATCGTCGAACTCGCGCCGCGGCTGGTAGGGGTTCGGCTTTATCTTGTCGACCTCGATCCAAAAGACCGAGTCGTACTTGGTCGGCACATACGCATCACTCATGGCCGATATTTTAACATGTGGAAAAGGCGCTGAAAAATGATAAGGTGAAAACGAAGCCCTAACGAAAACGGGCGAGGCCGGGGTGGCGAAATGGTAAACGCAGTGGATTCAAAACCCACCGACGAAAGTCTTGAGAGTTCAAGTCTCTCCCCCGGCACAAAAGAAGAAAGGTCGCGATGGGGTATCCATCGCGACCTCTTGATGCAGCCGTGTCGTACTCAGAAAGCGAGCTTGCCCGCACGCTTGAGAGCTTCGTTGAGTTCGTTACGTGAAAATTCAGCCGCCTTGCCAGCCGCTTCCGCAAACTTCGCTGGGTCGGTCTGGAACTGGCCTTTTTGATAGGCATAGGTGATACCGCGCGAAGAGTTCACGACGCACCCAAGTCCATCGTGATTAACGCCGGTAACAGCTTGGTCAGCAGTACCACCCTGGCCGCCATACCCAGGAACAAGGAACCAAGAATTGGGGAGGGTGTCACGCATCCAGAGCGCATCTGCTGGATATGTAGCTCCCATCACGACACCGACATTCCGATATCCACACGCGGCTTCGGTCCCTTCGCCCCACGTTTTTGTCATGAGCGCTATTTCTTGCCAAACCTTGAGTCCTGAAGTCGTGGCAATCTGTTCGACTCTCGAGTTTGGCTTGAACGAAGTTTTGTCAACGACAAAAATACCGGTACCGTACTGCTTGACTCGTTCGACAAATCGCATGACGCAATCGTCCCCGATCTGCACGTGAATGGTGACCGCGTCGGTGCGGATAGGGGAAGGTTTGCGTACCAAATTGATCTCGTCTGATCTCCCTCCTTCCCACGCAAGTACCTCGCCGATATGGCCATCGGCATAAGCGTTTGCAGTGTCACCTCCATCACCGCGCTTTGCATCTGTGATGTCGATAAGTCCCTTTTCACGAGCGTAATCGAGAGTACTTTCGAGTGTGGCGAGACCAGCACTCCCGTACTGCTCGTAGAAAGCGATTTGCGGCTTGACCGCTACTGCACAAGGAGCGACGGCGTCGATGATCTGACGGTTGAAGTCCAAGAAAAGACCTGCAATATATTCGAAGGTCTTATGGTCACCGAACTGCCACTCGCGAATCAGTGATTCAGGCATGTAATCCAGTTGTGGATCGAGGCCGACACAGAGAATACTTTGCTTTTGACGAATAGCCATCGCCAGCTTGTCAGAAAACGTCACTTCGGGCATTTTTGCCTCCCCAGTTAAGTTCTGGACTGTTTGTCCGCAGTAACCCTACGGCTCTGGACCAAGAAAGTCAAAACCCTCGGGTGCCAAATGGCGCCCGAGGGTTTGTTGCATTCGTCGTTCAGTTCAGTCGGCTGCAGTGAGGCCAAGTTGCTTTGCCTTGTCAGTAAGCAAGAATTCCTTGCCCTTGCCTACTTTTGTATTGATTGGGATTCGCCGTTCGCACAGCGGGCATCCCTCGAACCATTGTTCAACTGGGTCGTGAATGAGCGCGTGTACGCGTGCGATACCGATACTCTCTGCGGTGATATCGCCTTGGTTCATGAGAACTGCTGCCGCGACCGGCAAGCCACCACATGCCCGGACAGGTTCGAGCGCTTCTTGGATACTGCTCCCTGTTGAGAAGACATCCTCGACCATAAGTATGCGCCGTCCTTCGACAAAACGCGGCTGATCGCGGGAAATCTCGAACTTTTTCGTCGGCTTCGAATACCCGAGCGCCGCGATTGCCGGGTCTGGATGGAACTCGCGGACTTTGGTCGCGATGATAGCATCCACGTCTTGGCCCCTGCGCAAAAAATGCGATTGCACGTGCGCCATGAGTGAAATCGCGCCAAGTTCGGGGGCGACGAGCGTTTCAATGTGCTCGTCCTCGAACTGGTCGACGATCGCCATCGCAAATGCATCAACGCTACTTCCCCGCACAAAGGCCACCGTCTTGTTGGTATATCGTGGAGCATGCTGACCTTTCAGAAAAACGAAATGTCCATTCAACAGTGCGCCATCCCGCACCAATAGCTGCAAGAAGTCCATCTGATCCCTCCGTTCTCCAGCGGCAATGCTGGTCCGGGGGTAACCTTACTAAATCTTCCCGACTAAATCCATCCCCGGTTCGAGGGTGTCGTCGCCCGGCTCCCACGAGGCCGGGCAGACCTGGCCTTTGTGCGTCTCTACATACTGGGCAGCCTGGAGCTTGCGGAGCGTCTCTGCCGCCTTTCGGCCCATCGAGTTGTCGTTCATCTCCATAGCGCGGAGGACGCCAGCAGGGTCGATGATGAAGGTCCCGCGCATCGCGAGCCCTTCGTCCGGCGTAAAAGCTGCCTCACCGCCCTCAATAAGGACGCCGAAGGCATAGCTAAGCTTCCCGGAGGGATCGGCTGCCATCGGGTATTTGATTTGTTTAATCGAGGGAGAGGTATCGTGCCATGCCTTGTGGGTATGAACCGTGTCGGTCGAGACAGAAACGATTTCAGCCCCGAGCTCCTGGAACTTGGGATAGAGCTTGGCCATCTCTTCAAGCTCGGTCGGGCAGACGAAGGTAAAATCAGCGGGGTAAAAGACGAGGACGACCCACTTGCCGCGGAGCGATGAAAGCGAGATGGTGTGCTGTTCATCGTTGTGATAGACCTCGAACTCAAAATCGGGCACGGTCTCCCCCACTTTGACAGAGCAGGTGTAGTCTTTGGGGTGATCGTGAAATTGCCCGCAGTGTTCGCAATAATTGCTTTTAGTTTCTTTCATACCCAGGCATGATAGCATCCGGATTAATGGCAAGACAAATCAAAAGGCGAATCCTCTGCATCGCGGGCCCCACGGCCTCGGGCAAATCCTCGCGCGCGGCTGAGGAGGCTTTGGCACGAAATGGTGAAGTGATTTCCGTCGACAGCCGACAAGTCTACCGAGGACTTGATATCGGGACTGAAAAGATAACTCGGGAGGAGATGCGCGGCGTGCCCCACCACTTTATCGATATCCGCGACCCGAGAGAGAACTATTCGGCAGGCGACTTCGTCGCTGACGCATCGCGCCTGATTGAAGAAATATCCTCACGCGACAAATTGCCGATTTTGGCTGGCGGGTCGCACTTTTATTTTGATGCCCTTTTGAACGGACTCCCTGCAAGGGTCGACCCTAACCCAGAATTGCGAAAAGAACTCGAGAAACTTTCAAGCGAGGACTTATTCGCACGAATTAGCCGAGCAGACCCGCGCCGCTCGAACGAGCTCGACCCTAAGAATCGCCGACGTCTCGTGCGTGCGCTTGAAATCATCGAGGCGCTCGGGGCGGTGCCCGAACGTGAGCACCCGACCCGTCAATACGATGTCGAATGGGTCGTGCTTAACCCCGATCGCGAGCTCTTGCGCAAACGCCTCGATGAACGCGAAGGCGCAAAATTCCCGCGCGGACTTGTTGAGGAAGTACGAAAAGTCCGCGAACAGGTCGGGGACGCGCGCCTCAATGAATTCGGACTCGAGTACAAGATTGTGGGGGAATACCTACGTGGCGAGCGCACTGAAGAATCCCTTCTCCCTGCCCTCTCGGCTAAGCTCTGGCAATATGCCAGACGCCAAAAGGCGTGGCTCCGCAAACTATCGCTCACGGCAACGCAGTCGCACCTGGGCAGAAGCTGAACCCGAGATTCTTGGCCAAGTATAAATCGTCCACTCCTGGAGCGGTACCGATAAAATAGTTGAGCCGGCACATTTGATCCTGCGTCAAACCTAGAGATTTCGTTAGCGACTGTTCTGCCTCTTTTCGATATTGGCCAAGCGGCTCCTTATAAAGCGTAATGCCGAAATATTGATGAGCCTCATCATAAAAGACTTGGTAGGGCGGATGCGTTATCGCAGGATTTATCCCGCCTGCGAGATAATAGTAGCCAGCATTATGCGTGTCGGGGACGGTTGTGGGATCATCCTTAAAATTGCGGACGGTGATGCTGCCCTGCTGTATCTCGGCCACCGTGAGAGAATTGCCCTGTGAGGTACCGTTCGGTACCGTGCCCGCTGATGGGAAATTCGTGGAAGGATTCCCTTGGACAGGGTTCGTGGCAGGGCCAGTGCCAAAGAACCAGTAGGCCAAGAAGCCAAGGAGTATGGCGACGACACCGGCTATCATGAAAGTTTTAGTAGTCATAAGTTAAGAAAGTCGCTGACGGATACTAACACTGCAGTAAGCATCTGTTGACCTGATGCGCCGCTATTAGACGCCAGGAGCGAACTGCAGTTCTGCTGGGCGCGTGAGCCCCAGCCGGAAAGACCTTGGGAAGCGAGTACGGCGTTTGCCGCCTGATTACTGCAATTCAGGTTGCTAATCGCATCGACGCACTTTTGATACAGCCTGATATCAGCGACATGGGTCGCGTGATTTTGCGCAGTATAGGTGCCGCCCGCAAACGCTTGGTTACAGTGGAGCGGCGTCCCGCCGCTAGCTGTAGTGCACGCTGGATATTGCGCCAGGTCACCCTGCGGAGCAGACAGGTTGATTTGGAAGATGCCGATAGAAACCGGCGTACCGTCCGACCCTATGTCAGTACCGCTCGATTGGAGCGGGTTACAGGTTGAGTCTTCATAGTGAGTGACACAGGACATCGCCGCTGCCTTGGCGCCCCAAAAAGGACCGAGGGCGGCGGCCGTACAGCTCCCTGATGCATTTTGAATCGGACCCGCGCCGAGCGGGGACCCTGGGAAAGCTGGTGCGCCCCCGAGACTTGGCGCCGCAGCAGGATTCAACTGGGTGGCGAGCGCGAGGCAAGGGGCTTGGCCGCCTGTGGTGATGATGTTGTACCACGAACCGAACGCGCCGTTATAAAGCGTCGCCATGATGGCATCAACAATAAGCCATGCGGCCAAGGCGATAATGAGACCGATGATGAGATTCAATATCATCTTCCTGGCCTTTTCTTTACCGCTCGGGTTGACCGGATTAACGACGAGGAGGAAGCCGGCATAGGCGATCATGAGAGGAGCGACGAAGACGATGGTGAGCGTGATGAGGAGACGGATGATGTTATTGACGACAATCATCACGGCGCCCCAGCCAAGAGCAGCGCACTCTTGTAACTTGTTATCGATAATGGGCCCGAAGAACGGTATCGATGCCGCGTGCACCAAAAGAGGCGCAGCAAGAGCTGACGCGGCTAGTGCGAGCGATATAAGGGCTACCCGCGAACGCATATCTGTATTGTACCGCGCCCGCCAACGGCGGGGGCGACTTTACCCACAGCCCTTACTCTGCTATAATATTTAATATGGGCCAATAGTTTAGTGGT
>JBGPJZ010000006.1:0-39209 GCA_041485695.1 Minisyncoccia bacterium | reverse complement strand
TGGAGTTGACGAGCCGAGGCCAAGCTTCTTGTTCGTAACGTCATAGAAGAAGTCGGAAGGGGTGGCGCCTTGCGACAAGGTGCCGAGGGTGGAGTTATAGAAAGTCACGCCGCCGTTGTACCAAGTAGTGGTGCCGGTGCCTCCGTATGAGATGCCGATAGTGGAGGTGCCGATGATGGTGCCAGCGGCGTTCGTCGAGAGAATCTGGTTCGGGATCTGGAAGAGCGTCGTCGAGCCGATGTTGTTCACGCTAAACAATGTTGAAGTGGCCGTCCCTGCTGATGAACTGCCGATAGCAAAGAGGGTGGTGCTGTTGGTTGAGGAGGCGGCGAAGATGGAGAGCTGGGCGAAGGGAGTGGAGGTGCCGAGGCCGAGACGAGCTGTGGTGGGGTTGAAGAAGAAGTCACTCGTGCTGGAGGCTTGGGAGAGCGTGCCGCCGTTCATGAAGAGGACACCGCCGTTGTACCAAGTTGTGGTACCCGTGCCGCCTCCGGTCATGCTTAGAGTGCCAGTGATGGTCGGAGTGAAGGTGAGGGTGCTCACTCCCGGTACAATCGTCTGGCCAAAGGTGAGGCCGTTGAACAGCGTCGTTGAGGTTGCGAAGGTGATGGTGGAGCCGGTCGTCGTGGCCCAGCCGCTTCCGAGGGCGGTGATGCCGTTGTTGACCGACGAAGTGGCGACCCAGGTGGGGACGCCGCCGGAAAGGGCGAGGACTTGACCGTTTAAGCCTGCGCTGGTTGTCGCGATTGCACCAGAGCCATTACCAAGAAGAACCGTATTAGCGGTAAAGCTTCCCCACCCGGTACCGCCGCCAGCAATACCTAAGAGGCCAGCAAGCGTGTTTGCAAAGGTGATGAGATTGCCTGAACCCGTGATAGTGGTCGAAGCGGTAAGGCCGTTGAAAGCTGTTGAAGAAGTGGCGAAGGTAATGGTAGCGCCCGTTTGGGTTTGGCCAGGGGGGCCAAGAGAGGTAATGCCGCTCCCTACGCCGCCACTGGAGATGCAGTTGCCGTTAAGAGAAAAACAACCGGACGAAAGCTCGATGCCGCCAGCGAACGTCGAAGTAGCAGAACCGTTTACTGAAAGTGCGGCAGTTCCGACACTTGATACGTTTGAAATGGTGCCACCGTCAAACGTACTGCTGCGAATCGTGAGCCCCGAGAAATCGCTAATCAGGTTGACCGGCTGAAACACCGTGACCGTGGGCGCTATTGATGATGTTCCTGAGCGCGGTAAAGCTGCGATCATCTTTACCACATCGTTCAAGATGCCTGTGCGCCATGTTGCAAGCGATTGAGTGACGAAATCAGCAGAAAGCCCCTGCACCACTGTGGTGTACGTAGGATTCGAGATTTTGGTTTGGTTGCTTGAAGTATTCTTATTTGTTACTGCAACAGGCACGACAGATAGGTTTTTGATTTGAGGAAGCGTGATAACCGGAGACGCAGCGGCAGCAACAGTGTCTCCCCACGTCCCGGTTATTTTTCCAATCAATTGTGCTGCGACTAATGTAGCATTCGTAACTGCATTGGACACGATGTTCTCGGCATCTTGTACAAAATGTCCTGTGAATGCTGCCGGCGCTACATGCGCCATGGTGTGAGATGTTGAACGAGACGAGGGACGAACAGTAGGTACGAGCGGTAACTGAATTGGAGAAGCAAGTCGAGTAGCAATCGTAGTAATGTTTTCAACAAGCTGGTCTTGATACGCATATGCATGCAGGGGTGCACTGTTAACGAGGAGCGTTGAGACCAGGACAAGTATCGAGAACTTCTGTACGAGTGAGGCGTTCTCTCTAAGAAAATCTGTTCTGCGACGCGAGGTTTTGTGCAGGGCAAGCTCTTTACGCAGCTTGAGAGAATGTGCGCGTCGCTGACGTTCAGTCTCAAGGCGCACGCTCGAGAGATACTCCTTAAGAGAATCGCCCTCGACATACCAACTACGGCCAATGAAAACACCACGGACTTTCTTGCGACGACAGAGTATCGTTACGTAGTCATTCGTAATATCAAAAAGCTTCCCCGCCTCCACTGAAGAGAGGTGAGTCTTGAAGAATGCTTCGCTTAAGAACGCAGAAGCACTATCGGGGATGTGATGATGATTCATGTGGGCTTTCGCCAAGCGAACTAACTAGCAGCACAAAAAGTAGTTCGTCTGACTGGTGCCCTTCTCGCTGGTTATACTAGCCCACTTATTCTGCTCTTTCTCAAATAAGGTAACCGTGGTGTGGATAAGATGGTGGCGGATCGGAGAAAAGCCTGTATTTAAAGGGTTTTACAGCAGAGCGATAAAAACTAAAAAATGCGGAGAGGGTGGGATTTGAACCCACGAGGAGCTTTCGCCCCTGCTGGTTTTCGAAACCAGTGCATTCGACCACTCTGCCACCTCTCCCTGCCTGCCGACAGGCAGGCGTTGCTTCGCATCCTAGCATTTGAGAGCGAAAATGATAAGGTTTTCATAAGGCCCTATCGTCTAACGGTTAGGACGAGAGCTTTTCAAGCTCTAAACCCGGGTCCGACTCCCGGTAGGGTCATAGCATGGTATAGAAAGATGAACGACTTTGCGCGGTTAGCTCAGTTGGTAGAGCACTTCCTTGACGTGGATGGGGTCGGGGGTTCAAGTCCCTCACCGCGCACCGATGAAACCTAAAAAGAAGGAGGGTAAGATTTATATGTACGGGCGGCATGCGCTTATGGAGGCAGTCTTGAACGCACCCGTGGTCGTACGAAAAGTCTATCTCTCGCCCGACAATCGCGATAAAGAACTACGCGACTTACTCGCAAAAAATAAGATCCCGACGGATGAACTCAAGCAAGGACAAGGCTCGGAGATCGTCGGGCGCGACGCCGCCCATCAGGGCGTCGTCGCGCTTATTAACCCTGTCTCCCTCCTCAAAGATTTCGATACCTTTGTTAAACAACTCGTCGTGACACCAAAAACAGCAATTGTTATTTTGGGTGAGGTACAAGACCCGCACAACGTGGGCGCCATAATCCGCTCCGCCGCTGCATTCGGCATTTCAGCGGTGCTCATCCCCGAGCACAACCAAGCAGGAGTCACAGGCGCGGTCATCAAGGCCTCTGCCGGGATGGTCTTCACTACCCCGCTCGTTTCTATCGGCAACGTGAACTACGCAATCAAGGCACTCAAGGCAAAAGGTTTTTGGATTTACGGCCTTGATGCGAGCGGCAAGAATGAGTTGGGTAAAGAAACGTTCGATGCGCCTGCCGCTTTTGTCGTCGGTAACGAGGGCGCAGGTATCCGCGAGAAGACGCTTGGTGCCTGCGATATTGTTTTGAATATCCCCATGCATGAACGCACGGAGTCGCTTAACGCGGCTGTCTCGGCAGCAGTCGTGCTCTACGAATGGAGCAAGCATCATAAAGACGCGTTATGAAATACGACCAGCACCTCACGACCCTCCCCTGGGCCGACTACGAGCTCCACGACAGCGGCGAGAATATGAAGCTCGAGCGTTTTGGCGAGGTCGTCGTCGCCAGGCCCGAGACACAAGCCCTATGGGCAAAGACAAAGCCGGAGGCATGGGCACAGGCTCATGCTATCTTCGAATTTCGCGACGCGAAAGGCGGGTGGGAGAAATTGAAGCCGATGCCTGAATCGTGGGAGCTTTCGAGGGGTCCGATAAAATTTCTTGCGAAACTCACGGGCTTCAAGCACGTGGGCGTCTTTCCCGAGCAGGAGCCGAATTGGGTCTGGATAAAGGATCAGGTTAAAAATAGTATGCTCCAGCAGTCTGCTGCGAAAAAGTCCTCGGGTTTCCCGTCTGAGTCGGGCCAGACTATTTTCTCGCAGACTCCTTCCGCACCTCCAAGCGTGCTTAACTTGTTTGGCTACACGGGTATCGCGACCCTCGCTGCCGCGCATCCGGGAGCGTTCGTGACTCATGTAGACGCCTCAAAGCAATCACTTGATTGGGCACATGAGAATGCGCGACTTTCGGGTATTGGCGAAGATAAGATACGCTGGATACTCGACGACGCGCTTGCATTCGTAAAACGTGAGGTGCGACGGGGCGCAAAATACGATGGCATTATCCTTGACCCGCCCGCGTTCGGCCGCGGCGCGAAAGGCGAGGTGTGGAAGGTTGAGGAGGATTTGCCAAAACTTCTTGAATCACTCAAAGAACTCCTCTCGGACAAGCCCAGCTCGTTTTTCTTATTGAACGGCTATGCGGCCGGGTATGCGCCCCTTTCGTTTGCGCAAGCGGTCGAGAGCGTATTCGGTCCGCCAGCTGGCGGATTAGAGGGCGAGTCGGGCGAACTCCGCATCCAAGAAAAAGATTCTGCTCGCCAAATCCCCGCGGGCATCTACGTGCGCTTCGTACGCTAAGCGAGTACACTCTACACATGAAGGAGAAGACGCTCATCCTCTACCACGCCGATTGCCCCGACGGCTTCGGCGGCGCATATGCCGCATGGAAGAAGTTCGGGGACTCTGCGAGCTATATCCCCGTTAAGTACTGGCACGAGACGCCGAAGGAGGTCGTGAACGAGAATCTCTACTTCGTCGATTTTTGTTATACCAAAGAGGTGATGGATCAAGTCATCAAAGATGCGAAATCAGTCACGGTGCTCGACCACCACGAGGGGGTAAAGGACGTGATCGAGGGCGTGCCGAACCACGTGTATGACGCGAACCGTTCGGGCGCTACGATTGCATGGGATTACTTTCACCCCGGCACCGACAGACCGAAACTCCTGCAGTATATCGAGGACGACGATCTCTATCGCTTCAAGCTCCCCGAGACGCACGCGATCCTCGCGTACCTTTCAGTGCAACCGTACTCCTTCGAGTTCTGGGATTCGGTGGCGGCCGACCTTGACGACCCGACGAAACACAACGCTCTCATAGCGCGTGCGCACATATATCTTGACTATTTCAACTATCTCGTCGACCTCTCGGTCAAAAGCGCTCACCCCGTTAATTTTGAAGGCCACAAGGTCTTGCTTGCAAACTCCGCTCCCATTAAGCCCCTAAAGTCTGCAATCGGGCATGCTATCGCTGAAAAGATGCCGCCTTTTGGATTGGTCGTTTCAGTACACCCTAACGGCATCGGCGTCTCGATACGCGGCGACGGCTCAGTAGATGTCTCGAAAATCGCCCAGAAATACGGCGGCAACGGCCACCCGAACTCCTCGGGCTTTCGTATCCCGTGGCAAACGCCCATGCCCTTTACCTCGGCTGAAGACGAAAAGCATGAAGATTCTAGCCATTGAGACCTCCTGCGACGAGACGGCGATTGCCATACTTGAATGCGAGGGAGGTGAGAATCCGCCAGCTGGCGGAGCATCGTTCAAGGTGCTGGGGAATGCGCTCCTTTCGCAAGTAGAGAAGCACCGCGAATTCGGCGGCGTCGTCCCGATGCTCGCCAAACGCGAACACCTGAAGAATCTGCCGCACATTTTTGACGAGGCGCTCGCACAAGCGAAAGTATCTATGCACGATGTTGATGCGATTGCGGTGACGGCAGGCCCCGGGCTCGAACCGGCCTTGTGGACCGGCATTGAGTTTGCGAAGCATCTCGCCACGACCCACAGCAAACCGCTCGTCGCCGTCAATCATATGGAGGGGCATGTGCTCGCTGCGCTCGCACAGAAAACAGGCGATAGTTTACAGATTACCGAAGTTAAACTACCCGTACTCGCCCTCCTCATCTCCGGCGGCCACACCGAGCTTGTTTTGATGAAGAACTGGCTTGAATATGAACTCATCGGCCAAACGCTTGATGATGCCGTCGGCGAGGCGTTCGATAAAGTCGCGCGCATGCTCGGCCTCCCCTACCCGGGCGGCCCCGAAATTTCAAAACTTGCGGAAGCGCGTCGCGAGATGAATCCGGTACCTTCCGAGGACGGACTGCCGCAGGAAGGTGTCGGGTTCAGATTACCGCGGCCGATGATTGATTCCAAAACCTGCGACTTCTCTTTCGCAGGCCTCAAAACTGCCGTGCTGTATATGCTTAAAGCTATTCCAGATTTAACTGATGAAAAGAAAAGACAGATTGCACATGAATTTGAAAATGCTGTGGGAGATGTGTTGTGGAAGAAGACCACGATGGCGCTCGAACAAACCGGCGCAAAAATGCTGATTATCGGCGGCGGGGTCTCCGCGAACACGCACATCCGCCGCGTTTTCACCAAAAAAATCGCAGAATATCAAAATGTCTCTTTGCGAATCCCCACCCCCGACCTCACCACCGACAACGCCATCATGATTGCGCTGGCCGGCTTCTTCCGCGCCTCCCGCGGCGAATATATCGCGCAACCCCTCGACACGCTCAGGGCAAGCGGCAATCTATCTCTTGCATAGCCGCTCAACTTCACGCTGTAACTTTACAGTATTACCGTGCGATAAAAGCCCAAGGTACGATTCGACGGTCTCTTTTTTGCCTCCAGTTTCTGCAATCCGCCGGAATATTCGCCGCTTCGTTGCTGTCCGTAGTACTCGGTGATCGGGAAAGTGCACCCAACCTAAGAAGTCAACGCCGGAGGAAAGTGTTTTCAGAAAAAGCTTATCGGGATGCAACGTTAACTTGAGCTTCTCTTGGAGAAACACTTCCATATATGGAAGTGTTTTAAGTAAGTAGTTTCGGTCGACTGACAGGAGGGCAAAGTCGTCGGCATAACGAATGTAGTACCTAACTTTGAGGTCATTCTTCACAAACTGATCAAACTCATTCATGTAAATGTTTACGAGAAGTTGCGAGGTAAGATTGCCAAGCGGTAGACCTTTGCCAGGCATAGTGGAATGAAAGCTTTCTATTAGGTTTTGCAATAACGTTAAAATACGTTCGTCGCAAATCCGCGTGCGTAATACGGCGAGCAAGATTGTCTGATTTATAGAAGCAAAGAACTTCCGGATATCGCACTTTAATATCCAGCACGTTCGAGTGTCGTTCTTGGAAACTTTGCGGGCAAATTCGCGAAAGCGATTCATAGCTTTATGCGTACCCTTCCCTTCTCGGCACGAGTACGAGTCCTCGATAAAGGTTCGGTCAAAGAACGGGTAGAGCTTGCGATAGAGCGCGTGGTGGAGGAGTCGGTCGCGCACGCTCGCCTTGTGGATATCGCGGGGCTTTGGGTCGCTGATTTTAAAGTGATGATAGCCGCCGTGGCGATACGTACTTGTCGTAAGCGCGCAGTGCAGAGCCAGGATGCTTTGCATCAAATGTCGTTCAAATGCTAAAACGTCAGCGCGCTTACTTTTCCCTCGCCGAAATTCCTTCCACGCTTCGAGCAAGTTTTCTACCGAAATGATATCCTCGTATCGAAGACTCCATGAGTAACCCCCCCCCCCAGCTACTTCTTCCGGTTTTGGCGAAAATAAAGAGCGCATATCTCCTGTGGTACGGATATTACCAGACCTTACCCAAGACCCATCGCTACACGCTTGGCGGTAGAATCGATTCTCTCTTTGTTGAGGTGATTGAAGCCATCAGTTGCGCGAGCTTCCTCCCTAAAACTGAAAAACAACCCTATGTCCGGCTTGCGATACGAAAATTGGATACATTAAAGATATTGCTCCTAGTGCTGTGGGAAACCGGGTCGCTTGAAAACAAGAAATATGCGGCGTTATCAGTATCGCTTGATGATGCAGGGCCAATGCTCGGCGGCTGGAGCGGGCAATTGATGCGGCAAAACAATGCCCCGCGATAAGCGGAGCATTGAAATGAAAATGGTTGCGGGGACGGGGAACGCAAACGCGCCATCCTCACCCCACTGATTGTCGGGATTGTCCCAATAGGTGTTGACCCATTGACCACCACCGTAACGGTTCGAGTTGAGCACGTTCGGGTTGCCGTCGGAATCGGTGACTTGCGCGCTCACTCATCTGTGCCACTGCCCCTCGAGTATTCTTGGGGCTGTATCGTATGCGCCATCGAAATGGTCCGAGCAAGCGCACCAAGTATCTTCATTTTTGAAGTTTCTGCGTATATCACTCCAATCAGAACACGTGTTCCCGATTGCTCTGGATGTACGGATACTGGCTTCGGCAGCAGGAAATGCGTGATTGCCCGCGTATTCGCCTAGTGCCAGAATTAGTGTACCAAAAAAAAGGCCCGTATCGCATTTCTGCAATACGGAGCCCAAGTTCTAAAGTCAAGATTCTGAAAGAGCCAAGCGTTTGAGAGCTTAGGCCTTACTTGCGGGGACGGGGAACGCAAACGCGCCATCCTCACCCCACTGATCGTCGGGACGGCCCAATAGGCGCTGACCCACTGACCACCACCGTAACGGCTCGAGTCGAGCACGCCCGGGTAGCCGCCGGAATCGGTGACCGGGTCGTGGGGGCTGGCGATGTACCAGATTTCCATTTCCTCCATCTGTTTGTCCGAGACGGCCTCGCGGATGCGCGGGATGGCGCCGCCGAGTGGTTTGCCATACGCGTACTTCTCGCCAAGCTTACGAATATTCGCGGTCGTGCGGTCGGAGTCTTTTTGAATCTCTTTCCCGGGAACGAGCGCGAACTTGTAGAGCTGGCCAGCGACGAGGCGATGGTTTTTATCATAGCCATCCTTCGCCGTGCTTCTAAAGCACGACTTCGCGTAATCGCTTACGCGATATCCGGCGGCTTCGAGACGTTCGACTTCTTGCTTGCCAGTGAGGTCGAGACCAGTTATTGTCACGACGACGTGACCGTGCTCATTGCGCTCGAAGGAAACCTGCGTTTGCGACGCCGGCATTTCGGGCGGGGTCGAGAGTACACGACAGCCTGCCTTGAGATAGCTGACGAGGTTGCGGCGCGCCGTCTTGTCGTTAATCGGCCGCATGAGTTCGTCGAAACTCACACCGTCCTTCTCGAGAATACGAACGAGCTTTGAAATGGCGTCAAGCGAATTGCTGACGGTATTGAGGGATGCGATGTCTGACATCGGGTGCCTCCATGGGGTCAAAGAGCCATCCTGAAACGCCGGGAAATCCGACATTCATTAGCCAAGTTTAGTGTACACCCTACCACTCTATCTGTCAAGTGCCTGGGCGGAGAGACCAAAAGAGGTAGATATTTGCTATATTTTGGAGACGATGGACCCCAAGTTTCTGAAGCCCTACAATCCGGCCGAGACGGAGGGGCGGATATATAAAATGTGGGAGGAGAGCGGTTTTTTTAATCCAGACAACTTGCTCGGCGAGCGAAGCGAACCGTTTACGATTATCTTGCCGCCGCCCAACGTGACCGGCCGGCTCCACATGGGCCACGCACTCATGCTCGCCTTGCAAGATACTTTCATCCGCTACAAGCGCATGAGGGGCTTCAAAACACTCTGGCTCCCCGGCACCGACCACGCTGCTATCGCAACGCAAGCAGTCGTTGAGAAACAAATCAAGAAAGAAGAGGACAAAAGCCGCCATGACCTGGGCAGGGAGGGATTCTTGAAGCGCGTTGAGGCATTCGCGGCAGAGAGCCACGATACTATCGTGGGGCAGATCAAAGCGATGGGCGCCTCGCTCGATTGGTCGCGTGAAGCATTTACGCTTGATGAAAAAAGAAGTCTCGCCGTCCGAACTGTTTTCAAACAAATGTATGATGCTGGTCTTATTTATCGGGCTAATCGTATCGTGAATTGGGACCCAAAGGGCCAGACGACGATTTCAGACGACGAGATTGTCTACGAGGAGCGGCCGGGCACACTCTATACATTTAGATATACAAAGGACTTCCCTATCCCGATTGCCACCACGCGGCCGGAAACGAAAGTAGGCGATGTTGCAGTCGCGGTGCACCCCGATGATGCGCGCTATAAAGAGTTTATTGGGAAAGAATATGATGCTGTTTTTTGTGATGCTCCCATTCATATCAAGGTAGTTGCCGATAAAGAGATTGACCCGACTTTCGGCACGGGCGCCGTCGGCGTTACTCCTGCACACAGCTTTACCGACTGGGAGATAGCGGAGCGGCACGACCTGCCTAAAGACAAACTTGTGATAAACGAGTTTGCAAAGATGATGGTTCCTGGGCGGTTGAACGGTAAAAAAGCGACCGAAGCACGCGAGATGGTGGTGGAGTGGCTCAAGAACGAGGGGCTCTTTGAAAAAGAGGAAGTTGCCACGCACAACATCGCGACCGCCGAGCGCACCGGAGGAGTTATCGAGCCCCTGCCGAAACTCCAGTGGTGGGTCGATGTCGATAAAGAAGTGCCGGACCGAGGCAAAACGCTTAAAGAGCTCATGCTCGAGCCCGTTCGTGACGGCAAAATCAAAATTATTCCGGACTATTTTGATAAAACATACTTCCACTGGATAGAGAATTTGCGCGACTGGTGCATCTCACGCCAGATTTGGTACGGTCATCGCATCCCTGTTTGGTACAAGGGCGAAGAAATTGCTGTCGGAGAAGCCCCCGAAGGTGACGGGTGGGTACAAGATGAAGATACACTCGACACGTGGTTCTCTTCAGGCCTCTGGACCTTCTCAACCCTCGGCTGGCCCGAACAGACTGCCGACTTAAAACTCTTTCACCCAACTGACGTGCTCGAGACGGGCCACGACATCCTCTTCTTTTGGGTGGCGCGCATGATTCTTATGACCGAATTCGCGCTCGGCACCATCCCCTTCAAGACCGTGTACCTCCACGGGCTAGTGCGCGACGCGAAGGGGCAAAAGATGTCGAAATCCTTGGGCAACGCGCTCGACCCGCTTGAGATAGCGGGCAAGTATGGCGCAGACGCCGCGCGCATGGCGCTCGTCGTCGGCAACACGCCCGGCACCGACATGCGCATTTCAGAGGATAAGGTGAGAGGATACAAGCACTTCGCCAACAAGCTCTGGAACATCGCACGGTTCGTGCTCGCGAATGCAGGCGGCGCTCGCGTAGAGATTTCAGGCCCCGAGTGGAAGGAGTTTGAAGCGCTCGCAAAAGATGTGACGAAAGACTTGGAGGAGTACCGCCCGTACCTGGCGGCAGAAAAGCTGTATCACTACGTATGGCATCGATTTGCAGACCAGATTATTGAAGAATCCAAGCCGGTATTGAAAAGCCCAGATGCCGCGACCCGCCAAGCCTTGTTGCGAGCGCTTCTTGAAGGGTCGCTCAAACTCCTCCACCCTTTCATGCCCTTTATTACCGAAGAAATCTGGCAGTCGATGGGTCATGAGCAACTTCTGATGGTGAGCGAATGGCCTGCTAGAATAAAGCAGTGACCGCGACCACTCTCCTCTACGCGTTTTTCGGCGGGCTCTTGCCCGCCGTCATCTGGCTCTACTTTCTCCTTAAAGAGGACTCGCGGTGCCCCGAGCCGCGCTCGATGATTTGGCTCACGTTCGTCCTCGGGATGCTCGCCGTGCCGCTCGTCCTCTTGCCCGAACAGTGGATACAAGGCGTGCTCCAGCCGGGCCTCCCCGTATGGACGGCCTGGGCGGCCATCGAAGAAACGATGAAGTACCTTATGGCAGCTCTTTTCATCTTGCCGCGCCGAGCAGTCGACGAGAGTCCTGACTATGTCATCTATATGGTTACGATTGCCCTTGGGTTTGCCGCTGCCGAGAACGCTCTCTTTCTCCTTGCTCCCTTCTCGCATGGTGACTTTCTCGGTGGCGTCGTGACCGACAACCTACGCTTTATCGGCGCTACGCTCCTCCACGTTATCGCCTCGGCGGCAATCGGCTTTGCCTTCGCCTTCTCCTATCGCATGAACCGCTTCCTGCGCACCCTCTACTCGGCGGCGGGACTTATCCTCGCCGTCGTCTTGCACACGACCTTCAACGCTCTTATCATAGTAGGGAGTGGCCAACAGACCCTGTCAGCATTGCTCCTTGTGTGGAGCGCCGCGGTCGTCTTTTTCGCATTATTCGAAATCTTAAAATACTTCAGATACCGCCAGCTCGCTAAAAATATTTGCTAACCCATTATGAAGCGCTCATTTTTCGATAGGCTTTCAGGCACGGTAAACGTTGGAGACAGCTTCGATGATTTTGATGACACTAAAAAGATGCCTGGACGCGAGCTGACCCAGCCCCTCCAAGCAAGCAACAAGATGCCCGTGCGGCGTGGCGACCCGACGCCGATAGGCGAAGGGCAGCTGCCGGTAGACGTGCATCAGACGCCGAGCGAGATTGTTATCCGCGCCTTTGTCGCTGGGGTACGCCCTGATGAGCTTTCTATCTCAATAAGCCGGGACATGGTCGTGCTCGAGGGCTCACGCATGGAGCGCGAGCAGATTTCAGAGCCAGATTATTTCACCCGCGAGCTCTTTTGGGGCTCGTTTACGCGGACCATACTCTTGCCGCAAGAGATTGATGTCGACAACTCGGTTGCAAGCGCCAAAGACGGCCTTTTGACGTTAATCCTCCCCAAGCTCGATAAGGCTCGGCAAACTAAGCTTCGCGTTAAAGTTGGATAGTTCGTCTCTCTCCTAACGCCCCGCGAATGACCGTGAATTTCAACCGTCCGATAAGGCGGCCGTCGCTCGTTTTGATATTGACACGCCATGAACCAGCGTCCGGATTATATACATTGGTATACCCTCGATAGCCGCCTTCTCTCCCACCCGATATGGGGAATGAGACTGAAAGTTTGGTAACCCATTTCTTCGCACCCTGATCGTACCACTGCCACTCATGCGTGATGGTCGTGTTAAGTGCGATAGGGGCGAAGACGGCGCTATAGGCATACAGAGGCTCGCTAGGGGCGACGTGGAGCGTCGGCGAGACCCCAAGCGAGGCGTACCAGGGTTCGGTTTCAGAAAGCGCGCTGTATCCGTCCGCCGTTTTTTGGATTGAATGGTATATGCCGCCATGCGCAAGCGCGAGCGGCAGCGGCGGCAGGACATTCGTGAAGTAAAAGACATTCATCACGATGAACACCGCTCCTGCCCACAAGCGTATCTGCCACAGGCTTTTGAGAAAACGGAAATGCCCGAGGTAACGGAGGATGAGCATCAGGAGAGCAAAGACGGCGACGGCGGCCACCCCGCTCAAGATGAATGTGCCTGTCCCTATCGAGTGTGTGAGGAGCGGGACGGCGAAGATGGCGTAGGAGTAGAGGCCGAAAAAGTAGAGTGCGGCATTGAAAACGAGCCGGTCGTGATACTTCTTAAATATCTCGTTACCGAGAAAGATGCTTCCCATAAGAAGGAGGAAGGGCCATGAGGCTGCCAAGGTTGCGCTCCGCGAATAAAAGATGAGGAAGGCGCTCCACAGACCGCCGAACATGAATTGAGTCGTAATCGGGAGAGTCGAGTACCACTTCGGGCGACGCGCACCCTCGGCGGTGTGCTCCTCAAGATAGTGGAGAAGGCCTATCGTAAAGGCGGCAACAGCGAGGTATCCGATAAGAAGCACCTCGGTCCACCACTGGTCAATGCGGTTAAAAAAGATATTATCGATAACGAAGCCTGCGACCATGGCTGCCGCTGAAAGATGCACCTCGTGCTCGTGTATCCACGCAAAGACCTTTCGCATGACTATAGTATAGCAACGTGATATTCTACTTTCGCTTGCTTGGATAGCTCAGTTGGTAGAGCATCGCCCTGAAGAGGCGGGGGTCGTCGGTTCGAGCCCGACTCCAAGCACTAGTTATAATTTCCCTGGTAGACCTTGAGGACGTCTTGGAGCTGCGCGGCCGACGGCAAGGATGAGAGGTACGGAGCGAGAAAGTACAAAGGAGCGATGATGATAACCGCCCAAAAGATGACTTTGAGAACAAACCCGAGCCAGGCGTCGCGCCGCATCGTGCGAAGCATCCGGTGATTCTCTTTCGCAAGCGCCAATGTCTCGGTCAAGAGCGCCTTGAGTTCAGGATCCATAGATAGATTCTAGCACCCGTTACCTATAGCACGATACGGCCGTCATCAAGATGCACGATGCGGTCGGTCATCTTTCCATATTCTTCTTCGTGCGTCACCATGATGATGGTTTGTCCCTCGTTATGAAGTTCTTTAAAAAGCGCCATCACCGTGCCGGAAGATTCGCGGTCGAGGTTCGCCGTCGGTTCATCTGCAAAAAGCACTTCAGGCTTCTCTGCTATCGCTCGAGCAATCGAGACGCGCTGCTGCTCCCCGCCCGAGAGTTGGCTCGGTAAATTGTTAAGACGATGCCCGAGGCCCACGCGCTTAAGGGCTTCCGTGGCTTTTGCTTCAGCCTCATCAACGCTCAAGCGCTCCATAAGGAGCGGCAGCACGACATTCTCAAGTGCGGAAAGCTCGGGCATCAGCGCGTAATCTTGAAAAACGAAGCCGAACTTGAAGAGTCGGAAGTGCATCTTCTCCCGTTCGCTCAAGCTATGCACCTCCGTGCCATCGATATAAATCTCACCCGAGGAGGGCTCATCAAGAAGCGACATCTGGTACATAAGGGTCGATTTGCCGGCGCCCGAGCGGCCCATGATGGCGACCCACTCCCCTCGCTCGACCGCGAGCGTAATCCCCTTCAAGACTGACGTTTCAACAAGGCCGCTCTTGTAGGTCTTGATGATGTTTTTTGTGTGGATGATAGCCATGGTTCAATAATTATTCACCACACGTATCAGTTTCGTCCGAGGATGGAGTCGAGCGTGTTTCTTTGCACAATCATGCGCGCCGGGATATACCCGGCGATAAGCGTGGTCGCGACCAGGAGCGCGATACGGAGCAAGGTCCCCGGCAGAGGTGCGTAGAGGATGCCGTCGCTAAAAGGGAAATCGATAGGATGGGCGCTGATATAGGGCACCAAGAAGCCATAAAGGAGGGCGAAGCCGATCCCGGAGCCGAGTACGGCATAAAAGAGAGACTGGAGGACGTACGAGATCTCGATTGCGGCAGCCGAGATGCCGATGCCTTTTAAGATGCCGATGAACTTGCGTCGCGTGAGCGCATTGATGAAAATGACGATGAAGATGGTGATCGAGGCGACGACGAGGCCCACCGAGCTGATCATGTTTCCGAGCATGGCAAAGGTGTTCGTGATGTCGGCCACCCCGTTCGGGATGGCGTCGATATACGTACGTACTTTCGCGTTGTCGCCTACTCCGCTTCGGTTCAGCAGGTCTCGAATCGCCGCAGCATCGGTGCCGGGCGCGAGGCGTATGGCGATTTGCGACAGGTCGTAATTGTTGATGCTGGCAAGCTGCCGGAGTTCGTCCTCTGGCATATACACGCCAACCGCGATCTGGTCGACCTTGCTCATGATGATCCCTTTCACGGTCATCTCGCGTGTGTTGCTACCAATCGTTACACGGACCTTTGTCCCCGGCACGACATTCTTAAGCGGCGTAAGGCCGGGCTGCTCCCCGAACGAATATTTTTCTAGTATGCGCGCGCCGATGAGTATCTGGTCGTAATCGTCCGGTGCGAGATACGCTCCCTCAATCACGTACTTTGAAAGCCCCGTAAGGTTGGCCTCGGCAACCGGGTCGACGCCGACGATCTGTGCCCCGGTCTGGTTCGCCTTGTCGCTCGTATCGGTGCGAGTCAGATAGTTTGCCTCGACTGTCCCACCTGCGAGGTATCTGGCTGAAATGGCCGTGACTTGGGGAAGTGATTCTATGAATTTGAGGACACCGGGGCTGTCTTCGATATACGACTTATCGGGGAGCGCCGAGACGATAACGTCACCCGTGTACTGAATGCGGTATGAATTGCTGATTCCTTCGATAAGTCCGACCAAGATGCCGGTAACGGCGACGAGGTTCAAAAAAGTCAGGACCATCACGAATACGATGAGGCTCGTCGTCCACTTGCTCGCGCGGCGTATCTGCCGGAGCGCGAGGTACCAGCCGACCCGCAGGTTAAGGGGTAAGAAGAATGACATCGCCGGCGCTTAGGCCCGATAAAATGAGAGTGCGACCCAAGGAAGAGCTTTGACCGACGGCGACTTCTCGCTTCGAAGCATCGCTTGCCATCGTTACATAGGTATGCGCGCCTTCGTAGGTAATCGCCCCCGTCGGTATGACGATGGCGCCTTGCTTTTCTCCTGTAGCGATAACCACATTCGCCGTCATCCCTGAGCGGATGCGGACGTCGGTAGTATCAAAGATGAGTACGGTTTTATACGTAGCAACACCCGCGCGCACCGTCTCGGCCGGATCGACCGAAACGATCTTCGCCGTGAATGTTACCTTGGGGCCGTACGCGTCGAGCGTCACGATAGCCTGGTCGCCCTGTAACACGCTTGAGATGTTGATCTGCGGGACATACGTCTCAAGCTCGAAAGCACCCGTAGAAAGGAGGGAGATCGTTGAAGTGTTCGCCGATACGATTTGGCCCGGCTTGACGTCCATTTTCGAGACGATGCCGGTAAAAGGAGCGACGACCACGGTTTTCGCGAGCGCTGCCTTGGCGCTTGACACATTCGCGAGAGCGGCTTTTACCTCGGCTGCCTGAGCGGCAATGTCTGATGCCGTCGTACCCGCCTTCGCAAGCGCGAGGTCGCCACGCGCTCCTGCAAGTGCGCTCTCAGCAGTCGTAAGCGAAGCGAGCGCGCTCGCGACGACGGTGCGCGCAGTAGTAATATCAGCTTGGTAGGTTGCATTTAACGTCTGTGCCTGTGCAAGGGCTTGGCTCGCGTCAAAGAGGAAGGTCGCGACCTGTGTCAGATATTGTTTTGCTTGTGCCGACGCGTTTTCAGGAGCCTTCGTCGCAAATGACGGGTCGGAGATGTTTGCTCCCCACGTAATGAGCGCTGGATCGAGCAGGACGCGCTCCTGTTCAACCTGGGCCTTCAGCAATGCGTTAGAAACTGAAAAAGCGAGTGAAGCCGAGGATGTCCGAGGATTTGCGAAGAATTGATCGGCACTTTTATGTACTGCATTATCTGCTGATACATACGCGCTCGTGATCGCGTCACGGAGAGCTTCTTCGTCTTTCGTAACAGCTGCTTCGTCAATGGCGATCTGTTCAGGCCGCGTCCCGTTCTGGAGCGAGAGGAGTTTCGCCTGTTCGGTCTCGAGCGCGGCCTGCTTTTGTTCGACAGCTGCAGCAAGGTCGCCGTTCTCGATAGTGGCCAGGACCGCACCCGCTCGGACCGTGTCGCCTACCGAGGCATACACACCCGCGATACGGCCGCTCTCGGCGAAGCCAAGGTCGACATGCTCGGCCGCGACGACCGTGCCTGAAACGCTCACTTCTTGTTTAAAATCTTCAGGGACGATAGTGAGCGTCGCGGCTGCACCCCCGTTACCCCTAAAAAAGAAAAAGTATCCGCCCCCAATGATAACGACTGCAGCAACAATGAGTATCCATCGTTGTGCGAGGAGTGTTTTGACGAATGTCGGCATGAAGTGGCTAGACTTTATCATAAAATCTGTTGCTTTTAAAGTGCCCCCAGCCGGAATCGAACCAGCATCTACCCCTTAGGACGGGGCTGTTCTATCCATTGAACTATGAGGGCTGATATTGTTGAACCGTCCTAACTATGGGGTTATTTGAGCAGGATGCCAAGAGAACCCGCGATGTGCTCCTGGTCGAAGCCGACGATGAGCTCGTCGCCGATAAAGATGACCGGCACGCCCATTTGCCCGGACCTTTGTATCATCTCTTGGCGCTTTTGGAGGTCGTGCGCGACATCGTACTCGGTATACGGGACGTTATGCTCCTTGAAAAACTCTTTGCTCATCTGACAAAAGTGGCAGGTCGGGGTGCTGTAGATGGTGACGGGCTTCATAGTGAAAAGAGTATAGCACTCCCTAGTTATCCACAGAAACTTGGTGCGGGATGCGAGAATCGAACTCGCGTCTACTGCTTGGGAAGCAGTCGTTCTACCACTGAACCAATCCCGCCTTGCCCGTACGCTTAGGGCTAGAACCAGTCCAGCACCTTTTGCCACCAGGATTTTGGAGGGGTTGAGGTCGCAGGCGCAGGTGGCACCACCACGATAACCTCTTCACCCTCTTTAGCAACTCCGAAGGCCTCGCGTATCGCCGCATCCTGCCCGCGAGGCGTCGCAAGTATGTCTAGATCCTTCTGTAGTGCCGCCTTACGCGCCTCAAGCTCTGCATATTGCGCCTTTGTCTCGTTCGCCTGTTCGACAGCGATATGCGCCTTACCAGCTAGGCCCCAAATCAACGACCCAAGCCAGAGCGCCACAAGCGCCAGTACGCCAATCAACACTCCCCTCCTCCATTCCCTCGCGCGCATTATTAGAGTATATCAATACAAAAAGAAAGAGTCCCCGCCGGAAAGCGAGGACTCAAGTTTAGAGAATGCAAGAGGAACAAGTTTTCGATATTCGAGGTTCAGAACTTCCGGGCAGACGCAAGACCGAGGCCGTCGAGGTGGCGATTTCCCAGTCGTGGCTGACGCGGAGACCCTTGGCGTCGAAGCCGCCGACGACCACACGACCGCCACCGGAGTCCAGACTGCTCGTACGAACGTAGACCTTTTCGAAGAGCCGGACACCACGAACTTCAAAGAAGGTCGTGATGAACCAGCTCATCTCGGCAGCGTTCGGCACGTATTCGACGTTGCTGATGAGAGCGGATTGCTCGTCCCAATTCTTACTCCGCGACTTCGGGACCTCAGTCTTGCGGATGGCAAGCCACCCAAAAGTCGTTTTGTCCGTGTAGGCGAACTTCTGCTGCTTGTCCGCATACCAGCCACCAGTCTTCGAGTAGAAGATGCTGTCTTTCAGCATGCGAATCGAGAGAAGCGAAAGACACCCTGGAGGAGCGGCCATGACTGCATAGCCGTTTGCTTTGCACCAACGCAAGTCTTCTTCCGACGGAATAGCTTCCGCCAATTGAGCGATTTGAACGTCACTGTAGATGACGCCCGGTCGCGCCGTCATGATCTCCTCGGGAGTGACGAAGTCGCCGCCGAGGATGGGACGCGCGAGCGTGTAATCGGGGAGCTTTGCCGTCAGTCGGCGATAGAGAGCGACGAAGCCGTCGTCGAACTCACGCCGGCGTTTGATGAGACGACCAATCCCTTCACTCCCAGGACTGACCTCTTCCTGAGCGCGCTGATGAGCCGACATAAGAATACCAGCAAGGGCTGTTTGTTGGGCAGGCGTAATCGGGGATTCCGACATGGCCGTTTTTCCTTATGCCCGAATGCTCGGGCAAGCATCCTTTGAACCTTTTCAAAGAACTGTATATAGTATACTCTTGTTGACTATATCTGTCAAGGTGTTCAAAATATGGCCTATCTACTAATTAAATTCTTTGTTCTAGGTCTTTGTATTCGGTTGAGCGGTGGACGATGGCTAGAATAGTCACTGTTCTTTGCTGGATTCGAAAGACAATTCGATAGTCACCGACACGCAAACTGCGGCATCCGCGCAAGGCCTGTCGCAGGGGCTTACCAAAGTAGTCTGGCTCGGTCAATAGTTTTTCTTCGATAGCTCCAAGAACTTGCACCTTCCAAAAAGAGTCTAGACGGCTAAGATCCCTTGGAACAAGACGGTGGTATGCTAGCGAGAAATCTTTTGCTTGCCCCATACTTCTTCGTGCGTAAGCCAGCGACCTTTATGACTTTTGAGGCGGGCGTCAGCGATGGCACTTAGCATTCGGTCTTCCTCGAGCTCCAAGGCTACTTCGACAAGGTCAGCCACCTTGCTCGCAACAGGCATTTGGTCGCGCTTCGCGAGCGCGCGCAAGGTATCGCGCGTTTGTTTTGAAACACTGATATTGATTCTGGTTTTGGTGAGTGCCATACGTCAACTGTAACAAAAATGTATCAGTCTGCAAGCCCTCTAAAGATACGTGTGGATATTATGAATTGCTGTCTTGAACCATTTTCATAAAGACCTCTTCAGGGATGTTGACCCTGCCAGTGCCGTGCTCAAGGAGTTTCTTCTTGCCGCGCTTTTGTTTCTGGAGGAGTTTCATCTTGCGCGAGACGTCGCCGCCGTAGAGATAGCCCGTAACATCTTTCCGCATCGCGGAGAGCGTTCGCGATGAAATAATTCTGCCTAATGCTTTCGCTTGAATTTTGGTAACGAATAGTTGTTTGGGAAGAATGCTGTGCAATTTCTCCACCATCTTCTCCCCTTCTTCCTGCACTCTCCGACGCGAGATGACGCGCGCGAATGCGGGCACTGGCTCCTCGGCCACTAACACATCAAGCCGTACGACATCGGCAGGCCGTTCGTCTAAGAATTCGTACGCGAGCGATGCATATCCGGCGGAGACGCTTTTCAGTTTATTAAAGAAGCCGCGCATCAGCTCGCGGAGCGGCATCAGGGCTGAGAGCTCGATGCGCCCGTCCGGAAATGTCTTTGTCTCGCCCGTTATGGCTTCGTGATCGTAGAGCATTTGGATGATGGCCGAGAGAGCGTCCGGCCTCGTGATGATGATGACCTTGACCCACGGCTCTTCAACAAGCGTTATGTCGCCAAACTCCGGGAAGCGCGAGGGCGTGTAGAAGATCTCCCGCTTCCCATTTTGCGTTGTCACCGCATACGAGATGGTCGGTATGGTAACGACGAGCGCCACGCCGCCCTCTCGGCGCAGACGCTCAGTGACAATCTCGAGATGGAGAAGGCCCAAGAATCCGCATCGGAAGCCGCGCCCGAGGACGCCCGAGGACTCCTCCTCAAACGAAAGCGAGGAGTCTGAAAGCCGTAGGCGCTCAAGCGATTGGCGCAACAGCGTGTGGTCGTCTTGGTTTTCAGGATAGACCGAGGCCCATACGACGGGCCGTGGCCGCTCATAGCCTGGGAGGGCTGGGAGCGTACCCTTCGCGGTGCCGACCGTATCCCCTACCGCGACGACGCCCGGCTCCTTGATGCCGGTCACGATGTACCCGATTTCGCCCGCGGAGAGGGAGTCGGCAGGCGTCTCATCGGGCATGAAGATGCCTGTCTCAAGCGCGACGAAGGTCTTGTCTGCGGCGCGGAATGAGAGCGACTGCCCTTTCGTAAAGGTGCCGTCGAAGACACGCAGATAGACGGCGATGCCCCGATGCGTTGAATAGGAGAAGTCGAAGATGAGCCCACGAGACTCCACCGCGCCGCTAGCTGGCGCGGGGATTCGCTCGACAATCGCCTGCAATAATTCGTCGACGCCTTCTCCCGTCTTCCCCGATACGGCGAGGACGGTGTCGGGCGACACCGCAAGCAGCTGTGCGAGTTCGCTCTTCACTTCTTCTACGCGCGCGGAGGGCGAGTCGATTTTTGAAACGAGAGGGATGATCGTGCATCCTTGGGCTTTGGCGGCCGCTAAGGTCGTCAAGGTCTGCGCTTGCACTCCCTGTGTCGAGTCGACGAGGAGGAGGACTCCCTCGACGGCCTTCAGCGCTCGAGAAACTTCGTACGAGAAATCGATGTGGCCTGGCGTGTCGATGAGATTCAAGATATGACCCTGGTATTGCATGCGGACGGGCTGCATCTTGATGGTGATGCCGCGCTCGCGCTCTAAGTCCATGCGGTCGAGGACCTGGTCGCGCATCTTGCGCTCCGGTATCGTGCCCGTGCGCTCAAGCAAGCGGTCAGCAAGCGTCGACTTGCCGTGATCGATGTGGGCAATGATTGAAAAGTTGCGGATGGGGTTCTGGTTCACGAAAGTTCCGTCTCTTCAGGAGCTGAAGGAGCAAGCACGGGTTCATGGGCTCGGCGCGCTTCGATGAGCTTGCGCAGCGCAGTGATGATATCGCTAAACTCTTCGTTCCGTAAGAGCGCAAGCGCGATTCCGGATGCGGCAGCTCCAACGATACCAGCAACCAAGCCTTGCGTGAAGACAGCAAACAGGGTTGTCAAAGGGGCGATGCCGCCCTCGAGAAAAAGAGTCGCGTACGTCGCCACGCCACCCATCAGTGCCGCACATCCTCCGTGCACGAAGGGACGAATCAAGGAGCGCCCGAGTCCTGGCGCAAAAGGCCGGAGAGCGGCGAATGACGCGAACGCAAGAAGTATCTGCCCGAGCGTTGCGGCAAGCGCAACCATGAGGATGAGCGTCCCGTGCACGTCTCCGACACGGAAAAGACCCGACAAAGACGCTAAGACATGGTCGGTAGCGCCGAGATTCAAGAAGAAAAGCGCGAGGAGGACGGTAGCGACCGCCCCTCCCGCCTGATACAGGAAGGGTCGCCACGATTGCTGCGCGGCATACAAGGCGCGCGAGAAAAGGAGCACGAGCCCTTGTGCTACAAGACCAACCGCAAGGACGGCGAGCAAGGCAGCGGTGAGGCGAGTAGCATTCCAGTCGAATGCACCGGCACCGAGAATCGCTCGTACTAAATGGGCTCGCAAAACGATGATGAGCCCTAAGAAGATGAGAGACCACAAGATGATGTGGCGGGCGGATGCGGAGAGCACGCGGGTAAATTCTTCTCGATTATTGGTCGCTGAATGTTCGGAGAGGGCCGGGAATGCCGCGACTGCATACGACGCCCCTATCAAGGAGAGCGGCACGAGCTCAAGATTGCCTGCCAGGGTAAAGACTGAGACGGCTCCCTCTCCTATCCGTGAGGCAAGAGCTGTTAACGCGAGGACGGTGAATGAGCCCGCCCCAAGCGCAAGAGAACGCGGTATAGAATCGCTCACGACTGGAATCATGGCTCGAAGCGAAGGTATCTTGAGGCGCGGGAAGACGCCTGCAGAGGTGAGCACCGGTACATGGATGAGCGCATGGAGGCAGGCGCCGAGCAAGACGCCGATGCCGATCCCCGGCAAGCCGTAGTGCGGGTAGAGCACGACGGTCCCGGCGATGATGCCGAGGTTGTAGAGGACCGGTGAGAGCGCGAAGAGAGCGAAGCGCCGATGCACTTGCGTGACGCTTTGGATTGCCCCCGAAATGCCGAGTATCACCGGCTGGGCGAGCAAGAGGCGCACCAGGAGGACGAACTCGGCCTGAGAAGGCGATTGCGTGAACGACGGGTAGAGGATGGAGAGGAGCTGCGGCGCGAAGATACCGAGCACGAGGCAGATGAGACCTCCTACCACGAGGAGAAACGAGATTGCTTGCGACAGGAGTTCGCGGTTCTCCGCCTGGTTCCCGCTTGCAATGCGCGGGATGAGCACATAGGCCGAGATGAGCGACGAGACGAGCGCGAACACGAGGTCTGGGATGCGGAAGGCGCTGTAATAGAGGTCGAGGGTGTGCCCAGCTCCGAACACCGCTGCGAAGGTCCGGTCACGCAGCAAGGCGAGTACCTGTGACGCGAGCGTGAGGGCTGCGAGCACGTACGCGGCCTGATGTAGGCCGCGTATCGGAGCGGAAAGCTTACTGAAGAGACGCTCGACCATTGGGTTAGAGCGACGGCGGTGTTGTGGAGAGAAGGTTCGCCGGGAACGGGTTCTTGTTGGCCGAAAGCTGAGTTATCAAGGGAGCAACGGCCTTTGCGTTTTCCGCGCTCACTGCTGCAATCGCCTGAAGCTCACTCTTTGCCTTCGCATAATCACCCTTCTTTGCGTAAAGAGCGGCAAGGAAGTAGTGCGCATTTGCGAACTGCGGACTGATAGTAACCGCGGAAGTGAGAGCTGTAGTTGCGCCCGCGGTGTCTCCGGTCGCGGCACGCAGGACGCCAACCTGGAAGAGGATGCCCGCATCATTCGGCGTGAAATAGGCTGCGGCCTCAGCAGCTTTCAAGGCGTCGGCGATATTCCCGGTGGCAACCTCAAGTTGTGAAAGGAGGAAGATGGCCGGAGTGTAGTCTTGTTTCAAGGTTATCGCCTTCGTGAGGGCAATTCTCGCATCATCAGCCTTACTTTGGGCGATGTGGAGTTGGGCCATCGAGTATGGGATTAAGGGCGAGGTTGGGTTAAGCGCTGCTGCCTTTTGGTACGCCGCGAGCGCGTTGTCATAGGCGCCGGTAACCTTTAAGGGGACGACAGTTGCATAGAGGTCGCCGAGAGTGATCCAGTTCTGATATTCATCGGGTGCGCTTCGCGTTGCGTTTAACGCTGCGGTGATACCCGCGGCAAGCTCTTGCTGGAAGCTTTGCTGGGCTACGGCGGCAGTAATGGAGCCGTCGTTTGCAATCTTCGCCATCGTCCCCTGTGCGACTCTCGCCTGGAGGCGATAGGCATCGCTTGACGGGACAAGGGCTACCGAATTATCGGCCTGTGCCTTAGCCGTCGAGAGATTGTTCGAAGCCAAAGCGCTCGTGCCGCCGATGGTATCGAGCTGCGCAAGGTAGTGCTCAACGAGCGTATAGGCTCCAACGATTGACGCAAGAAGAACGATGGTGAGTGCGAAGACAATGACGAAACCGATGCGCGGGCTCTTCGAGAAAATGATGCCCCATTGCACCTTGCCAGGAACGTAGCGCAAGGTCGACGCAAAGAGGCCCGCAAAGACAAATAGGAGGGAGAGCGACACCGCGCCCGCGTTTGCGGCTACGGCAACAACGCCAAGGTACATCGTACTCGCAAATGAAAGGATAGTGATGAAGCGCAGGTACGGGTCGCTCGTCGTCTTCAGCACTATGGCGCGTGCCCCGAGATATAAGAGCGCGACAGCTAAGAGTATCCAGGCAATGAGCCCGATAAGGCCTGTGGTGATGAACGATGTCGGGATGAATCCTATCCCAGAATTGAAGTCGACATTCCAGAAGATGGTCTGGTTAAGAGACGCATCGCGGTACTTGAGCCACTCACTGACAAAGGTGGTCGGCCCTGAGCCGAAGATGGGCGATGAGGCATACACCTGCTGCCCCACCGAGAGGGTCGACTGCCACGAAGGTCGTACGTCGAGCACGCTTACATGGAGGACGTTCGCCAAGATCCCGCTCAAGTTCCCTCCAAGGAGGAAGAAGAGTGCGACCGCGAGCGTAACCAAGGGCGCAATGAGCGAATGTTCTCCTGCGTCTATCCCTGCGTCGGATTCAGCTACAACGGCCGTCCCTTCAAGATCCGAATCGCTACCCGAAGGTACGCGGCGCATGACCGCCTCGACGAAAAGGCCGAGCGAGACGAGGGCGACGATGACCCACTCGAGGCGCGCATTAAAGAGCGCGAGGATGAAAAGCGAAATAGCAGCGACGAGAAAGAGGGCGAGTCGCGCGCGGCCGCGAACGGTCATAAGTCGCATCGAGAGCAAGACGCCGATAACGGTGAGACCGGCGAATGACGAGAGGTCAACGATTGAACCGAGGAGAGAGGAGTTTGGTGAAATTGTTGCGGGCATGAATTGCCCGACAATCACGAAGGCGAGTTGCACGATGGTGACGAAGAGTGCGAACCCGAACACCGCTTTGATGAAGAGCTGGTAATGTTCGACACGGCGAAACGCGAGCGCCGTAAGCGTGCCGAGGATGCTCATGACCGCCATGAAGCCAAGCGTGTCAGTTGAGAAGCCTGCGCCGAGGAAGGCGCGTGAGAAGCTCGCGCCAGAAAATACTGCCGAAAGGGCGTACGCGATGGTCGGGAGCCAGAGTGCGCCAAGCAACAGGGGCGGCGGGAGGATGATATTGCCGCGTGAAAGGCGTGCGAGGATAAAAAGAGCCAGCGTGATGATGGCGCCAATCGCGAGGATAAAGGCCTTGGTAGAGACAAGTGGTATCGACGCAAGCGGAATGAAAAAGATGCCTGCAAGGATAAGGGTCGCGAGTAATGCGAGCGCGGTCGCGGTCTCAAACGAGGCATGGCGCGCTGCTCTGAACTGGCTTGAAGGGGGCATAGTGAATACGTTCTTCTAAATAATAATGTGGGTAGTATACCTGACCGTGCGTAAAGCCCGAAAGGGCTTCTCCCCACGCTATCCCCCAGAAAATGTGGTATAATGAGTGTGGATTGGGTTAGGCAACCGCTCCTTCTGCCAGGCTTTGGCAAAGGGAGAGGAAAGTCCGAACACGCGCCCTTGTTAGGGCAGCCAGGTAGCGGGTAACGCCCGCACGGAGCAATCCGCGAGGTGCGAACAGAGACGAATTTTTCCGAAAGGAAAAATTCGTCCCGAGCGAAAGCGAGGGACGAGTCATGTAGCAATACATGGTATGCAACGGCAAAATCCTTACTTGCGTGCAAGGCCGAGCCCCGAGAGCAATCGAGGGGAGCGCCGCTTGAGGCCCCGAGCAATCGAGGTCCCAGATAGATGGTTGCCTCCGCCAGCTGGCGGAACAGAATTCGGCTTATCGACCCGATCCGAAAAATGAAAAGACCCGCTTACCGCGGGTCTTTTCATTCCCATCCTTACATTTACACGATTTCGCAGGTGCCACCGACGCAGGCAGCCGTCTGCTTCATTTCAGTCTCGTCCTGGCGCTCGTAGACAATAAGCTTCGAGTAATCAACTCTAGGGAGAGTGGCAAAGCGACGCTCATATTCTTCTTTAGTAATCTCTTCATACGGGGCGAGGCGGTAAACGTGCTTACTACGGGGGAGGAAGGAGAGCCCGCCGATGATGTCCCAATTCCTCTGTACCCAATCAACCACGGTAATCCATTCGTCTTCACTAACTGAAATCGTCGCAGACGGGTTATGCTCGGTAAAGTTGAGTTTGACCATCTTCCAGTACTCAAGCTGCTCAAGCGCGGTAAAATCGTCCTTGAACTTAACGGTCTTCGACTGGTCGGGCGCCTTCACTGGGAATTCGAGCACATAGGTATTCGCGTCCTCCATAGACTGCCCCACCTCGGGGTAATACGGCACGCCTTGGTCGCGCAACATCTTGAACAAGGAATCGGTCGCGCTGATGCGAACGCGGCGAATATAGTAGGGCGAGTGGCGCGGATGGATGCCGGAGGCGCAGTTGAAAGTCTGCGAGACGGTGCCCGAGGGCTTCACGGCCGTCACCGACATCGAAGCGGCGACGCCGAAGCGTTTCGCATACTTCTGGTTCGTCTTGATAGACTCGTCGCGCATCTTGCGCATCACGAGAGCATTGCGGACTGCCGGGCAATCCCATTCGCCAGTAATCGAGACGCCGAGCAAGCGTTCTTTCTCGCAATTCTCTGTCCATTCCTTAGAGATGTAGCGGAACTTGGTCAAGGTTGATTGGTAGGTGCCGAGGATTGCTGCGAGCCGGACTTTACGCATCAAGGACTCCGGGGTGTCATGCGCGCGCGCAATGACCTCTGAAAGATTGCAGAATTGCTTTGACTGGAGGATGATCTCTGCGCACGGATTCGTCCCCATCTGGCCGATTGCGCCTTTGCCGTACTTGGTTTGGAGGTAGGCATAGCGGCGCTTCGGCAAGGTCGCCGCTAAGGAGCCGCGATTAAAGATGCCACGCTCCCCAGAGCCGCTCTTCATGAGCGCTACCCATTCATCCATGAGTTCGGTATTCGTGGGCTTCACGAGGTAAACAGCAGAGTTATTCGCTACCGAACGGTGCGGATCCGTCATGAAGAATTGCCCCTTCTTGGCATCGCGTACCTCTGGGTCATCGAGGTCCGAGAGCGAAATCATCGCGGTACGACGCACTCCGCCCGCGACGACGCACTCCCCTATCTTGCAAATAATGTCGTGTGCATCGATATTGCGGAGGCGTCGGCCTTGGCGAGCAAGGATGCGCTCGCGTGCGAAGGCAAGCAAGTTTCGAAGTGGCTCGGGGCCGGAGGCCTTGCCACCCATAGTCTTAAGCCTCGCGCCCGCAGGGCGCACGAGAGAAAAGTCGAATATTACATCCTTACCCGAGTACCAGGTCTTAAGCCCGAAGGTCAAGGAATCGCACCAGCCTTCCTTGGTATCAGGCACCATGAAGTTCGGGAGCTTCTCGCCCGACTGACGCGCAATTTGCGGCAACTGCTGCACGTTCTCGCTCTCAACCGCATAGCCTACGCCGCAGCCGTTCATCGAGAGATACATGATCTCGGCAAAGTCTTCGAGCTTCACGGGCGCCGTGTAGGTGCAGTTGTACGCACAGGTGTTGCACTTTCTCGCTTGCTCGCCAGCAAACTGCATGAGGCGCATCGAGGGCATCACGTCTTGTTTTAGAATCCCTTCTCGTACTTCAGCATATTCTTTTTCGGTCAACTTCTCGCCAAGGTTTTCACGCATGAAGTTGACGTATCTATCGACCGTCTCGATCCAGGTCTCACGCCGCCCTTCTTCTGGTATCCATTTTGCATACGTGCGCAGGTAAACGAACTCGCCGAGCGGATTGTCTTTAAAATACTTCTTACTCTCTTCAACCAGCTTCTGAACATGCTCGGGGATATCGACGCGCTGCGCACGTAGCTGCGCGCGCTTATCGCGATACAGGATGTACGACTTTGCCGTCTTTACGTAGTCGTTCAAAATCAGATGCTTTTCGACCGAGTCTTGAATGCCCTCGACCGTCGGGAGGAAATTTTTGTATTTCTTCGCAAAGCGCGCAAGTTCGCCCGCCACTTGGTGCGCTACGAGAACCGCATCGCCCGCATCCCCCTCCTCTGCTGCCGCCATTGCCTTATGGATTGCAGCTGAAACCTTATCAAAGTCGAAAGGCACGATACGTCCGTCGCGTTTTTCTATTGAGGGAACGATGGCGCGATAATAACTCGTCTCTCGTGAAATAACTGCTGCATTAGAAGCTGCGGCGGGTGCTATGGGGGCATGAGTGGCGACCGACGTTTTTGCGGTTTTAGACATACGCGAAGAAAGATTGATAATTGCGGGCCGAGACCCGACACGAATGAATTGTACCCTTGTCCGCCTCAAAACCACTGTGGATATGTCACTCCGAAACACTTGGAAAACTTTGCAATAGAAGCGGCGTGCCAGTTGCGATCGCGTGCGCCTTCGCGAAACCCGCGGCGGTCTCAAGGACATATCTCGCTCTCGTGTTTGGCTTAAAGACAGTCGGGTAACTTGAGGTCGCAACCTCTTCGGCCATGAAAATAACCTGTCCTTTATCGTCGAGCCAGAAGATATCGAGAGGTATGAGCGTATCTTTCATCCAAAAGCCGTAGAAATCATCTCTCGGAAAGATAAAGAGCATCCCGTAATCGCTCGGGAGACTCAGTCGACCTCCGAGACCGAGCTCACGCTCGGCCTCTGTACGTGCAAATTCAACCTTCAAAGACACCCCGCCAAACGTTCCTGTCTCAAAACGAGCTTCCTGGTGTGTCCTAAAGAAGCCGGCAACGGCGAGAAGAGCGAGGAGCACAAGAAGAGCGATGAAACCTCTTTTCATGGCGGAGGGTGAGGGATTCGAACCCTCGGTGGGTTGCCCCACACATGCTTTCCAAGCATGCGCACTAGACCGCTATGCGAACCCTCCTTGCCTTCCGAAAGGCTAGGCAGTAGCAATGGTTATATCATACGCGAGTGGTATACTCGTGCTCACATAAACGTAATTCCATAGTATGAATGCAAAAACTATCGGTGCGATTGTCGTCGTCATTCTCGTGGCTGCCGGGGGTTGGTACCTCTACTCACTGCGTGGCGTGAACAAAGGAGCGGAGATACCCTCGGGTAATACACAGACCGCAAACACCGGCACCTCGATTAATCCACAAAGCCAAAATGTGACAGTGACCTACACTGACCAAGGATTCTCGCCTCAAAAGGTAACCGTCCCGCAAGGAGCCACGGTTACGTTTGTAAATCAGAGCTCGCGCAGCATGTGGGTCGCTTCAGCACCGCACCCGGCGCACACGGGCTACGACGGTACTTCAAGGACCGAGCATTGCGCCACGGGTTACACCGGTGCAGCACCGTTTGATGAATGCGCGAATGGTACGCCTGATACGTCGTGGTCATTCACCTTCGATAAAGTCGGAACCTGGCCCTTCCACAATCACAGCAGTTCCAAAGATTTCGGCTCAGTCACCGTTACGGCTCCAGTTGAGGGCGGGACGGTGAACGTTACCCTCTAACGAACCGATCCTGCAATTGCTCCCACGACGCGCGGGTCGAGGAGTTCTGGGACGATATTCTCGGCGGCAGGGCTTTCAATAAGCCCGGCGAGCGCTCGTGCGGCTGCGAGTTTCGTCGCTTCAGTTATCTTCGAGATGCCGCTATCAAGCGCGCCGCGGAAGATGCCGGGAAAGACGAGTGCGTTATTGATTTGATTCGGGAAGTCGGAGCGGCCGGTCGCGATGACTGTTGCGCCTGCGCGCTTCGCTTCCTCCGGCATGATTTCGGGTATCGGGTTCGCGAGTGCGAATACGATGGAGCCTAGTGCCATCGTGCGCACGTGCGTCTCGGTGAGGAGGCCCTTGCCCGAGACGCCAATAAATGCGTCAGCGCTCTGCATCGCTTCAGCAAGCCCACCCACGATTTTGCGCGGGTTCGTAAGTTTTGCGAGCTCTGCCTTGTGTTCATTTAATTCGGCGCGGCCGGCATAGATGGTGCCGCTGCGGTCAAGCAAGATGATGTCCGTAACCCCGGCCGCTCGCAAGAGCTTCGCTATCGCCGTACCGGCCGCGCCGGCGCCCGAAATAACTACTTTGAGGCTCGCCAGTTCCTTCCCTACCACCTTAGCGGCATTGATGAGCCCCGCCAGTACGACAATGGCAGTACCATGCTGGTCATCGTGCATCACGGGGATATCAAGCGACTCGACAAGGCGTTTCTCGATATCAAAGCACTTGGGTGCCGCAATGTCTTCAAGATTCACCCCGCCAAACGCAGGCGCAATCGCCTGTACTACTTGCACAATTTCGTCCGGGTCTTGGGTACCCAAGACGATGGGCCACGCATCCACATTGCCGAGTTCTTTGAAGATAAGCGCTTTCCCCTCCATCACGGGTAAGGCGCCGTAGGGGCCGATGTTCCCGAGGCCGAGCACTGCCGAGCCGTCAGAGACGATTGCGACCGAATTCTTCTTGATGCTCATGCTTCGCGCGTCTTCAGGGTGCTCGGCAAGATGCGTCGCGGCAGTCGCGACGCCGGGCGTGTACCAGAGCGAGAAATCCTCCTTAGCGGCGAGCTTCACGCGCGCCTTCGTCTCGATGCGCGCGCCCTGCTTCTTGAATGCATCCAAAATCCCGTCTTTTTCCATACGAAAATGCGTTAGGGTACCCCGTAAGGTACCCTAGTATACCGCACTACTGCCTACCGAGCTTTATCGGTCTTGACCGTGTGACCGCTCCGGTGATGCCTGCATGTCGAACGGATGACTCTAGCCTCGATGTGTCCGGCTATTCGTATCAGCGCCGTAGCATACCAACCGCTTTCTGTATACATCGAATTCCTGTCGATGTAGCTGTCGAGCGCTTCTACTGCCGTAAATTCTTTTCGACTCCCGTCGCTTAACACGAGTATAATCATGAAAGAACCCCCTTATCGACTGTCTGTGAGTGTGCGGCACCTCCCCCCTCCTCGTCAAGCGACAGCGAAACTTCGCTTATTGGGTCACCGATACGGTCACGCTACACGAGCCGTTCCCTAAGTAGTTGTACACGAGTAGTTTTACCGACGGGTTACCCATCACGCTTGCGATGGTTTTTTGCGTCCCGCTCACAAACAACTTATCGCCTGGCACGATGAGATGGTCTTTGCCCGACGTATCCTGCCAGAAGGCGGCGTACGTTGCGCTTTGACCCACCCAGGTGAGCGTAATCGGCTCACCGTAGGTATACGCGCTTTTGTCAGCCGTCAGGGAGCACGTCGGCGGCACGACCGATATGGTGACTGTCTTCTCTGCGGAAGGGCCATCTTTACCCGTGCCCGGGTCATTGGTACAGGCAAGTCGGTAGGAGGTGGTTTGCGAGGGCGCAACCGACTTCGTGCTACTCAGCCCAACAACCTCTTCGGTCGAACCGGTTTGGAGAACGCAGCGGTTTGCATTAATGACATTCCAGCGGAGGAGAGCACTTCCTTCGGTGCCGAGCGTGAGAGGGGTGGCATCAAACGTTATGAAGGGCGTTTGGAGCGTTGTGTCACCCACGGGAATGCTGGTCACGGTAATGACAGCGCTACGAGCCGCATATTGGGTAGTATTCTTGCTGATTTTCACGAGGGCTCGATAGGTGCCTGGCATGCTTGGCGTCCAATCGAAGCTGTAAGATCCAGCGCTTTCTGTCACGGGTATGTACCCGCTCACTTGAGCTTCTGTATTCGCGTTAATAATCGAACGCTCGACGATGGCCGGGTCTCCGAAAGCAACATGTTCTCCGACGATGTAGGTAATCGTGATTTTCGTCCCCACCGTTACAGAAACATTGGATAGGGCGGCTACTTGTATTTGGGCAGGGGTAAGAACAGTCGTGTTCGGTGACGATTGGGTTGTTGGAGGGTTCGGCTGACCAGGTGTCGTATGTGCACACGCCCGCGCAACTGCGGCACGAGTCAGCTGGCCGGCAAAGCCGACCTGGTCAATGCCCTGCTGCGCTTGGAATTGGCGGACGTACTTTTCAGTAAGGACGCCGAAGTAACCAGAGGTGATAGGGTCGCCCAAGTTGTAATAGTCGGTCAAGAAGCTCTGGAGGGCTGACACTTCCCCATTGGTGGTGATGTCGGTCGCGCCTCGAGAGAGCGTGCGGGTGAGAGCTGGGCAGGTCGAAACTCCTGAAACGCCACTGTTCTCGTTGTCGTTCGGGGTTGTCGCAGGCGCGGCGCTTGAGCCAGCTTGGCCATGCAGGCTAGCATTCACATTCGCTATCGTCGAACTATCGGCGCCGAACGAGGAGAGGAGCGAAAGGATTGCCTGTATCTGGGTGTCGGTGAGGCCTGCCGCTTGCGCTGGGAAAGCGAGGCCGAGGGACGCGATGGCGATACTGCCGATGACAAATGCGCGGAATCGGTGCATAAGGCGAGAGTTAGGGCTAATGGAGAAATAATACCGTATTTCTATATACTATACGAGTGAATCCCGCCGACTTGGTCGAGAAGCATTTTACGAGGCTGAAGCCGGAGCAAAAGCGCGCGCTCCATAAGCTCGGCGTGCGGACCATCTACGACCTCCTCTACCACTTCCCTTCGCGCTATGAGCACTCGGGGCCGACAGGTACGATTGCGGGCGTTGCCGCGGGAGCTGAAGTCACGTTATACGGCACGATACGAAAACCCGATGTACGGAAGACGTGGAAGAGTCGCCGGCCTATCGCCGAGGCATGGCTTGAGGATGCGTCAGGCAAAATCAAGATGATGTGGTTCTCTCAGCCCTATATCGCAAAGTCGCTTGCAGACGGCATGGTCGTGAAGGTGACCGGGCGCGTTGGTGGCACTGGCGAGAAGGTCTATCTCGCGAACCCCTCAATCGACCGCACACCCATTAAACCCGAGGAAGTACATGATAACTTGTTTGTCGCAGGCATACGTGCCGGAGATGCCGAGCTAGCAAGCGAGGCACTGTACCCCATCTATCCCGAGAGTAAGGGCGTCTCATCTTTATGGCTCCTCCACGCAGTTAAGAAAGCATTTGAGGCGCGCGTGCATGAAAAAATTGAGGACCCCATCCCCCGCGACATCCTCGAGCGCTACAACTTGCCGACTCTGTCGACAGCGCTCGTGTGGGTGCATACGCCGCGCCGCGAAGCCGACAGCGCGGCTGCCCGCAAGCGCTTCGCGTTTGAAGAGGTTTTCGCGCTCCAGCTTGCGGTCCAAAAGCGCCGTGCCGAGACGATCCGCGAGAAGGCGCTCCCGGTGAAAGTCGACCGCGCCTCGCTCGCAAGTTTTGTCGGTTCGTTCCCCTTCCCTCCAACGAATGCGCAAACGCGCACGATTGAAGACATCGTCAAAGACTTCGAGAAGTCGCACCCGATGATGCGGCTCCTTGAGGGCGACGTGGGGAGCGGCAAGACGGCGGTCGCCGCGGCGACCGCGTACCTCGTCGCCACCTCGACGCCCCCCAATCGTGAAGCTGGCACCTTGCAAGTCGCCTATATGTGCCCGACTGAAATCTTGGCCAAACAGCATTTCTCGACCTTCGTCTCCTATTTCAAAGAGCACCCCATCCCGATCGGCCTCATCACGGGGAGCGAGACGCGCAAATTCCCCTCCAAGGTGCGTTATGAGGAGTCCGCAAAGATTTCGAAAGCGCAATTTAGGAAGTGGGTGGCGAATGGCGAAATTTCGATTGTTATCGGTACGCATGCCTTGATTGAGAAATCGCTCGCGTTCAAACATCTCGCCTACGTCATCATCGATGAACAGCACCGGTTTGGAACGATTCATCGGCAAAAATTAGTAAAAAAGGATGTGGTTGCGCCGCACTTGCTCTCGATGACTGCCACCCCAATTCCGCGCACCCTCGCACTCACGATTTATGGCGACTTGGATTTATCGCTGCTTGACGAAATGCCTATCGGTCGCAAGGCAGTGATTACTGAAGTGCTGGGGCCGGAAAAGCGCGAGAGTGCGTATGAACGCGTACGAAAAGAGCTTTCGGCTGGGCACCAAGCGTATGTCATCTGCCCGCGCATCGACGAGCCCGACCCAGAGAAAGCATTTGCGATCCAGGCGAAGTCGGTCAAAGCCGAGGCGGCGCGCTTGAAGAAATCAGTCTTCCCCGATGCCACAATCGCGATTTTGCATAGCAAGATGACGCCAAGCGAAAAAGAAAAAACGATGCTGGCATTTGAACGAAATGGGATTAAGATTTTGGTCGCGACTTCTGTTGTTGAAGTCGGTGTGAATGTGCCAAACGCCACCGTGATTTTAATAGAGGGAGCAGAGCGCTTCGGCCTCGCCCAACTCCACCAGCTCCGCGGCCGCGTCATCCGCTCTACGCATCAGTCCTATTGCTTCGTCCTCCCCGAGACATTAGGGCAAGCGACGAGAGACCGCATGAAAGCGCTCACGACCGCAAAGAACGGCTTTGAGCTCGCCGAGTACGACCTTGCGCTCCGGGGCGCGGGCGAACTCACGGGCGGTAGGCAGTGGGGCGTCTCTGATATCGCGATGGAGGCGCTTAAAAATATGAAGCTTGTCGAGGCGGCGCGGAACGAAGCGCAAAGATTGATTGCGAGCGACCCTATGCTTGCACAGCACCCGGTGCTCGCGATCCGCGCTCGCGCCGCCGACGAATCCTTGCATCTTGAATAAGAGAACGACCCTTTGGCAGATGCCGCAGGGCCGTCGTTCTCTTTACGCAGGCCGCCAGGTAGTAGCGACGCCATCCCCATTGAAGGTAATGGCAATGACAGCAACGAGTCGATCGCCCACAAAGACGCCGTCGAACAGTTTCAGCGTGAGCTCGTTTGGGCCCCAGGCGAAGCCGATGCCCCTGCCATGAAGCCGGGAGTCTTCCCGCTGATACACCACGCCATCCCGCCGTGCTGAATAAAAACAGAGCGGTTGCCCTGTCTTAAGGCAGGACGTAGCAAGTTCTTTTGACGGGTTTGCTCCAGCCAAGCTTACCGAGCCGTTTTGATGCGCATGCACCGTATCGAGCACTGCCATATGTTCCTCCCGAAGAAATAGCTTCTTCCCCTCTCATTGTCCTCCCGCCTAGCCAAGGCGTCAACGTGCAATCCCCTTTTTTGGTGCGCCCACCACGACTCGAACGTGGAACCGCCAAGGTATAAGCTTGGTGCTCTAACCAATTGAGCTATGGGCGCCCTCTTACTCTACACTTTCTTTATGCTTCTGGTAGAGTACCCGCCAGAAGTTCCCTGGCTGGCAGGGGCAAAAGTTCTAAACAATTGGACGGGAGGCATTTCATGGTACGGCACATCCTTACGGCGCTCGACCTCAACGGGAAAGAGTTGTGGAAACTGTTTGACCGCGCGCGGACATTCAAGCGCGCGCCAGAAATCCCTGTTTTCTCGCTTCTCGGCAAGCGGGTCATCATGCTGTTTTACGAGCCATCTACACGAACTCGTTTCTCGTTTGAGGCCGCAGTCGACCGGCTCGGAGCACGCTTCAGCGCTACGGAAGACGCGGAGCAATTTTCCTCATTCGCGAAAGGAGAATCGCTCGAGGATACCGTGAGTGTGTGCTCAAGTTATGGGGACGCTATCGTGCTTCGGCACAAAGTCAACGGCGCAGCCGAGCAAGCGGCACGAGCATCTCGCGTATCAATTATCAATGCCGGAGACGGGAGCAACGAACATCCGACTCAGGCATTCTTGGACCTGTTTACGATCTGGGAGGCATCCAAGTCAGGGCGTTTCCCGCGAGGAAAGTTGCGCATCCTTTTCTATGGCGATAACCGCCACAGCCGGACAGTGCGTTCACTCGCTCGTCTGCTTGCGGTACACGGCGAGGACTTGGGCTTATCAATAGCATGGATGAAATTCAGCGGACCGAACGAGTCGGGGAAAATATCCGACGTCCTATTCCAAGAACTGAAGTGCACGAGAGACATGATGTGCTGGAACGGGACTGGCGACCCTGAACCAGAAGACGCAGACATCGTCTACGTCACCCGTCCACAGGTAGAACGACACGCAGAAGAACGGCCGCCCATATCAGAATCCGCACGGATAAATCTTGCGTTTGCCGTGCGACTGCCGGAACACGCTATCATCATGCACCCGCTGCCCCGCACTGGGGAGCTCTCACCCGAAGTAGATAAAGATGAACGCGCATGGTACTTCAAGCAAGTCGAGAACGGGCTCCATGTGCGGATGGCTCTTCTTGAAATGCTTCTCGTAAAAAACTGAAACTAGCCGGCGTCCCGTTGCGGGACGCCGGCTAACTCTTTATTTATGCAACAATCGTAACCGGCTTCGGCTCGATAATTTCTTTTGCTTTGGGAGTTATGCCGTTTGCAACCAATATCTTTTCAAACTCCTCACGCTCGATTGTCTCTACCTCAATGAGGTGATGAGCGATGGCATCAAGCGCATCGCGGTGTTTCGTAATCACCTCGATGGCGCGCCTCTTTTGTTCGTCGATGATGCGCGAGATCTCGGCATCGATCTTCGCGGCGACCTCTTGCGAATACTGCTCGCCTGCGAGCGTCACGCGTTCTGCGCCGTAGGCGACCGGTCCGATTTTGTCGCTCATGCCGTAGCGCGAGACCATGTCTTTCGCGAGCGTCATGACGACGGCAAGGTCATTGTGCGGGCCGGTCGTTACATCGCCGAAAATCATCTCTTCAGCGGCGTAACCCCCCAAGGCGCCGGCGATATCATCCAAAAACTCCTTCTTCGACTGCATCTTCTTGTCTTCAAACGGCAATTTGAGCGTGTAGCCCGCCGCGCGGCCGCGGCTGATGATTGAAATCTTGTGCACCGGGTCAGCGTAGGGCAAGACGCTTGAGACCAAGGCGTGCCCCGCCTCGTGGTAGGCGGTAATCTCCTTCTCTTTTCGGCTCAAGAGGTGGCTCTTACGCTCGGGGCCGAGCATCACCTTTTCTATCGAGCGGATAAGGTCGTATTGCGTTACCTCTTTGCGATTCTCGCGGGCGGCTAAAATCGCCGCTTCGTTCATAAGCGAGTAGAGTTCGGCGCCCGAGAAGCCGGGCGTGCGTTCGGCGATGACCGCAAGGTTCACATCGGGGCCGAGGGGCTTTTGGCGCGCATGAATCTTCAAAATATCTTCACGATCCTTCCTATCGGGCAAATCGATGGTGACGCGCCTATCAAAACGGCCGGGCCGGAGGAGTGCCGGGTCAAGCACGTCGGGGCGATTCGTTGCCGCCATAACGACCACCTTTTCATGCGGCTCGAAACCGTCCATCTCTACCAAAATCTGATTCAGTGTCTGCTCGCGTTCATCATTGCCCCCACCCACCCCGCCGCCACGCGTGCGACCGACGGCATCAATCTCGTCGACGAAAATAATCGCAGGCGCCGCCCGCTTCGCAAGCTGAAAAAGGTCGCGCACCCTTGAAGCTCCCACGCCGACGAACATCTCGACGAATTCCGAGCCGCTGATGGAGAAAAAGGGCACGCCCGCCTCGCCCGCGACCGCGCGGGCGAGCAAGGTCTTGCCCGTCCCCGGCGCGCCCATCAAGATGATGCCCTTCGGGATGCGCGCGCCAATATCGAGGAATTTCTTGGGGTTCTTCAAGAAGTCGACAATCTCGAGCAATTCCTCCTTCGCCTCGCGCGCGCCCGCCACATCCGCGAAGGTCACGCGCTGTGAGGTATCGGCTGGGTCGATGACGCGCGCCTTTGATTGGCCGAAGGTGAATGCCTGCATCCCCGCGCCGCGCACTTGGCGACTGATGAACCAAAAGAGGAATGCCAAGAAAATGAGTGGCAAAAGGACGGGTGCGAGCGTAAGGAACCAGAACTTGAAGCCGGATTGGCCCTGGACTGAAATAGCGACCTTCGCCAACTCTGCGGGGGTAACGCCGTAGGTGGTAAGTGTCTCGGGGAGGCCCGAAGCAGGGTCTTTGACTGACGTTTTCAGCGTGCCGTCGGCATAGGTCACGTCGAGGCTATCGCCCGAGACCGTGATGGTACTAATCTTGCCTGCCTCGACATCGGCCGCGACCTGTGAGAGCGAGATGATCTCGGGATGCGAGGTGAAGTCTGCAAACAAGGAATACCCGCTCATGAGGAGCAAGAAGACGAGTACGGTCGTAAGGAGGTTGCCCATGAACGAGGGGCCGCCTAGCACAGGGAGCCAACGGCGCCCTTTGGGCGCCGGCTTCTTCCCTCCCTGTTTCTTCCCGTTTGCCATCCGCGCACTCTACAATAATGCGCGTACGATGTAAATGAAGGGGATGCTATAGTGCGGTCATGACCTTGGTTGAATACAAGAAAGCCCTGCTTAAATTCGCTCCGCTTGAGACATTTCAGGCGGGGCTCGAACTTGTGGGGCACGAGGTGAAAGCACTCCGGGAGAAGAACGGCTCCCTCGACGGTTCGCGCGTCGTCGTGCGCGGTGGCGAGGCGTGGCTCGTGGGGATGACCATCCCACCCTACCAGGCCAAGAACACGCCGAAGGAGTACGACCCCGAGCGCTCGCGCCGATTGCTCCTCAAGAAGAGCGAAATCGCCCAAATCGCCAACGCAGAGTCCAAAAAGGGCTTGACAATAGTGCCTCTTGAGGTGTATAGTAGCCGTGGACTGATCAAGGTAAAAGTCGCAATCGTGCGCGGCAAGGGCAAGAGCGACAAGCGCGAAGATTTGAAGAAGCGCGATGCCCTCCGCGAGCAAGAGCGCCTCTTGAAAAATCGTTAATCGATCAGTCGCCTAAAGCATATCTTCAGCAAGACATGTTCTAGGGGGGTGACCGGCTTTGACGGTCTGTTCTTTGAAAGCGCGCGACGCAGTGCACGCCTAGATACCACTCAAATCTACTGGGCAACAAACTTGCTAAGAACCTCTTTGCAAGCGTAAAGTCTCCGTACTTCGGTATGAAAGACTTTGCGTTCGCTTACGCAGTAGCCTAACGGCCACTCGCCTAGGCGACGTCTCTCTTTTCGGTTCTCACAGCGAAGAGAAAAGGCGGAATATTCTTTGAGATCGGTTCTGCATGCTTCTCGCATACGGAATTTAAACTACGGGATCAGGTAGGAGTGGTTTCGCTCCAGTTCCTCGCACCCTACCCTAGTACCTAACTAGAGCTATGCGTCGTAGATGCGCTCTCACTGACGGATACGGACGCGGGTCCAATTCCCGCCACCTCCAC
>JBGPJZ010000005.1:0-41738 GCA_041485695.1 Minisyncoccia bacterium | reverse complement strand
TGGACAGGTGGTGCACGGTCGTCGTCAGTTCGTGGTTTGAACTGTTCCCTTCAGTGGGGTAACGAACGCAACCCTCGTTGCCTGTTGCCTATATGGCCAGGCGAGACTGCTCCCTCACGGGAGAGGAAGGTGGGGATGACGCCAGATCAGCATGTCCCTCTGATACCTTGGGCTGCACACATAATACAATGGTCGGTACAAAGGGATGCAAGACCGTAAGGTGGAGCAAATCCCTAAAACCGACCTCAGTACGGATTGAGGTCTGCAACCGACCTCATGAAGCTGGAATCGCTAGTAATCCTGGGTCAGCCAAACCAGGGTGAATACGTTCTCGAATCTTGTACTCACCGCCCGTCAAGTCAGGGGAGCTGGTGGTGCCCAAAACTCTGCCTCGCGCAGGGCTACGGTAAAATCAGTGACAAGGACTAAGTCGTAACAAGGCACGGGTAGCGGAAGCTGCTCGTGGAACATATCCAATTGGAATCGGTTCTCTCGAAAGGAGGACTAAGTCGAAATGATTCGCAAGAATCGTAGGGAGCATAGTAGTTGTCCCAAAACACTACTCGGATGCCGGATAACGTATCCCGGTGCTGGGGTTGGGAGCGCTCAATTGACGCTCGCAACTTCTGCGAATAGGCGGAACAAAAGAGAGCGCAATTTGATACCCTCCTCCGTAAAACTACGGACGGGCAAGCATCTTTAAAACACAAAAATCCCGCAAGGGTTTTTGCGTATTTGACATACTCGCCAACGTGAGGTTAACTTCTTATGAAACCTGTTGCGGAGATAAACATGAGCGGCGGTGCGCTTGGGTACATGGCAATAAGACAAGGACAGATGATTTCTCAGTTTCCCTGGTGGGTTCAGCTTCCGATTCTCGCGTTCGAGATATGGTTTATTTTTCTCATTGTCTCGGGTCCGCGACGACAGTCATAAATGCAATCAGCCCCGCCTTTCGGAAACGATCGGCGGGGCTGAATATTTATAGGGTGGAAGGAAAGCAGCATTTTTGCTAGTATCGAAGAATTGCAAGTGTAGCTCAGCTGGTAGAGCACTCGACTGATACTCGAGCGGTCCCAGGTTCGATCCCTGGCACTTGCACCAAAATCAAGCTCAGTTGGTAAGCAAAGCTTCCTCCCTGCGCTTGCCTCACAAAAGTAAATAACCCTTTGCTTTTGACTCGGCTCGCTTGGTAGTAGAGCACTCGACTGATACTCGAGCGGTCCTAGGTTCGAATCCTAGAGCGTGCACCACACTCGCGGTATACTACAAGGGATGAATAAGGTCTTGTTGCTGCTTGCGACTCTCATTGCCGTAGTGATAGGAGGATTCGCAATCTGGCTTTTAGATGGCGGTTCGCCGTTTTTGCCCGCTCCGGACAACGGAGCCGGCGCCGCTGACATCGCTTTTGATAAGCTCACCGACGGTCTTCATGCGAGTGTCGATGAGCGAGTAAACTATGTCATCACCTCTGCCGAAGAGTTCTCGGTGCTTTGGGACATGCTTGTCGATGCAAAAACACGCCCAACGATTGATTTCTCTAAAAACAATATCCTCGCCATCTTTGCGGGCCAAGTACCGAACCCAGGCTATGCGATTGGGGTGTCAAAGATTACCGATACTGGGGGGAAGCGGCTCGTCTACGTCACACTGCAAAAGCCCGGCTCGGGATGTATCGAGCCGCAAATCGTGGCAAGCCCCTATGAGCTCGTCGTCGCCCCCAAAACCGACCTCACTCTTGCGCATGAAGATACGGCGATAGTGAAGGACTGCAAGTAATCAACGCGATTCGGAGCGGGCGAGTTTTTTAAGGAGAGTTATATCGCTGTCCCAGCTCGACCCGTCCCAAAATTCGAGCGGGGTGAGGTTTGCCTTGTAGAGAGCTTTCCCGCCATAGACGGTGCCGAGATAATAGTGAGAAAGGCCTTTCCCCCGTGCACGTCGCGCGCCATCAAGCATGAGCCACATGCCAAGTGACTGTTCGGTGAGTGCCAAATCGTAGGCCGAATACCAAAAGTGCCCGAAAGCGCCATCGCTTACTTCAAGCACGGCCGCAAGCGGCACGGCGTTGTTTTCGTAGATGATGAGTGAGAGGGGCACCGGCCACGAGAGGACGGCCTCGAGGCGTTCTTTCGGCATCGTGTTTTTGCCGTGTCGCTTCGCGAAATAGTCGATAAAGAGCTTCTTGATGTCTTCGGGCATCCCTTTGGCCGGCATCTCTCTTATAGTGAGCGTGTTGTCAAAGCGTTTCGCGATGCGCCGGTTCTCGCTCGTGAGTGCGAACTCTTTGAGCGGCACGCGCGCACCGCGCGCCATATAAAAGTCGCCGACTATCTTCGGGTTGGCAGAGTGAGGCAAGAAGCCTTTTGCGTAAAAGTCAGCAAGCTGATCGTTTTTTTCTAACGTCGCATACTCGCAATACCCAAAGCGATAGATGCCCTCACCGTATTCATGTCCGAATTCTTCCCGTGTGATTTTCATGAGAATTTCGCGGCTACAGAGCTTGCGAGCGCCTCGAGCGAGCCGCGGAGGTCGCCCGAAGTGAGGATAAGCACCACCTCATCGCCCGTGAGAGAGCTCGTGACATCATCTGGGTCATTATAGGGATGCCCCGCCGTACCTACGCGCGCAAGGATCTCGTCATGCGAGAGCTGGTCATGCGTCGTCGCTCCTTGCGTTTCAGGTGCCGCAACGAACACCTCGGCCGCTCCGTCGAACACGTCGTCGTACCACGAGAGGTTCGTGCGGTTGCGCCAGCCGAAGGCGTGCGGCTCGAAGACGACGACGAGCCGCTTCGCGGGGAAGTGGAGCCCGACGGCTTTAATAGCAGCCCGAGCTTTTTCATAGGATGAGCCAAAGCCCTCGAATATCGGCACGCGCGAGCCGGGGGCGAGATTGTCGAGCCGGCGTCGCACGCCTGCAAACTCTTTGATGACCGCCGCGAGCTGTTCGAAGGTCACGAGCTTCTTGGCGAGCACGTACGCCGCGGCGCCGGCGACATTCTCGACGTTATGCGCGCCAAGAAGAGCCGTCTCAATCTCTCCGAGCGGCGCGTCTTTTTCATAGAGCGTAAAGCGGGTCGCAGAGCCGTACGTGACGTCGCGTGCGGTGTAGTGCCCGGCATGGAGCCCATAGCCGATATGCGCGTGGCCGCTTGCTCGTACGAGCGAATGCGCGTTCGATTCGTCGGCACACACGACGACGATACCGTCACTCGGTACCAAGGCAAGTAAGTCTTGAAACGGCTTTCGGTACGCATCGAACGTGGGGTAGACATTCACGTGGTCGTGAACGACGGAGGTGAGGATGACATCGCGCGGCGAGAGATGCAAGAATTTCGCGCGCGGGTCGTCGTGACCTGATGGGTATTCGTCGCCCTCAAGCACGAAGAGCGGCGCCGTGCCGATCTTCGCCGGAGCCGGGAGCCACTCGCTCTTGACCGGCACCGCACCGATGAAATAGCCGGCATCGACGCCAGCACAGCGCAGGATGTACGCGATGAGCGCAGTCATCGTCGATTTGCCGTACGAGCCGGTAACCACAACATTCTCGCGCCCCTTCGCGATCTCGCCGAGCATGTGGGGGAACGTGTAGACAGGTTTGCCTGATACTCGCGCCGCCCTCACCTCCTCGTTATGCTCTGGGTCGAGTTTGGCATTTCGCCCGACGACAAAGCAGTCAACGTCGGCAGGGATGTTGGTGGCCGAATAGCCCCGAGTAAACGTGATGCCAGCGCTGGTGAGAATATCCTTTGGCGGGCCATAGACCTCGACATCATCGGAGCCGGTGACACGCCACCCCGCCTCTTTGAGGAGGAGGGCGGTCGCGCTCATGCCGACGCCCGCAATACCGATGAGGTGCGCCTTATGCATGGCAAAAATGTAACACAAAGAGTACAGTGCGAACATGCAAGGCAAACTATCAGTAGTCGCTACGCCTATAGGGAATTTGGGGGATATCACGCTCCGTGCGCTTGAGACGTTGAAGGCGGCAGACGTGATTGTATGCGAAGATACGCGGGTCACGAGCAAGCTGCTTGCTCGGTATGAGATACAAAAGCCGCTCATCATCTTTCATGCCCGAAGCGGCAGGGGTGCCGCTTCGCGCGTCCTTATGATGCTGGGGGAGGGTAAGCATGTGGCACTCGTGACCGATGCCGGCACACCGGGCATTTCAGACCCAGGCGGGGAGCTCGTAGCGCGCGCCCGCTTGGCGGGCGCGCGCATCGAGGCCATCCCCGGCCCTTCCGCTCTTACTGCGGCGCTCTCGATTGCCGGGCTCAACACCTCGACATTCGTCTTCTTAGGCTTTCTCCCGCACAAAAAAGGACGTCAGACCCTCTTCAAGGAGATTGCAGAGGAGAAGCGCGCCGTTGTCTTTTATGAGTCCCCGCACCGCATCCTCAAAGCCCTGCGATCCCTCACCGCCTCCCTCCCCGAGAGCCGCCAAGTCGCCGTGTGCCGCGAACTCACCAAACTGTATGAAGGGGTCGTCACCGATAGCGCCCGGGAGGTCGCCCGGCACTTCATCGATGCCCCGGGCGAGGTACGAGGGGAGTTTGTCGTCATCATAGCCCCCTGATACAATCCTCGTATGTCTCGTTCAAGCACGCTCATCCTGGTCGGGCTTCTCACCCTCATTATTTCTTTCGCAGGGATACCGCTTGCTTGGCTTCACGTACTTCTGCCCATCCTCGGGCTTGCCACCATCATCGTCGGCTTTTTGATGAGGACAGATCGTATCGCGGAGATGAAACGTTCTATGCCCTCCCCGCCAACCTCCGCTCCCGTTGCCTCTCCCAATGACATTTCTCCGATCGCCTAACGGCCATCTCGGTATCTTTGGCGTAGGGATGTTCTCTTTCGTCATCGGCACCTTTTTCGTACTCCCATCGGCGTTTGCAACTACCTATCGCGGCGTTGCCGCAGCTGATGTCGCGGCTGACGCCCTACCCGCGAAGCCCTCAGTAGCCCACCAAGCCCTCCCCGGAGTGGTAAAGGGCATTTATATGAGCCAGTGTGTAGTCGGCACCCCGTCTTTTCGAGATTCTCTAGTGACATTCGTGAACGATACAGAACTCAATACGATAGTGATAGACATTAAAGACTACACCGGGTACATCTCTTTTCCGACGGATGAACCACTTCTTACGGACTCCGTTTCAAAAGCATGCGGTGCTCACGACATGGCCGAATTCGTTAAAGGCCTCCATGCGCATGGGATCTACGTCATCGGGCGCATCACCGTCTTTCAAGACCCCCGCTATGCCAAGCTGCATCCAGCACAATCCGTCCAAAGCAAGTCGCGCCCCGGCGAACCGTGGAAAGACAATAAAGGGCTTTCGTTCATTGACCCCTCGGCAAAGCCTTATTGGGATTACGTTGTTGAGCTTTCAAAATACGCCTATCTGAACATCGGCTTTGACGAATTGAACTACGATTATATCCGCTGGCCGTCGGACGGACCCATGAGCGATGTCGTGTATCCGAATGGCGAGCGCGCGGAGGCGATAGAGAAATTCTGGCAATATTTGAGTGCGAACGTAAAGTCGACAGGCGCGACCATATCAGCCGACCTTTTCGGCTACACGACGGTCTTGACTGACGATCTCGGCATCGGCCAACAGCTCGAACGGGCGCTCCCGTATTTCGACTATATCGACCCGATGGTGTACCCGAGCCATTACAACAAGGGCTTTGCAGGTCTTAAAAACGTAAACAGCGATCCCTACAAGGTCGTTAACGTCTCGCTGAATGATGCTGTTGAACGCACGCTTGCTACAACGACGAGTGTTGCGGCGCTTGCTGAAAAAGTAATCACGCAAAGCATAGTCATCCCTGCGACGGCTACCTCGGCGACGACGACTGAAGAAAAACCGACCGGTTTCTATACCAAGCAATCATATCCAGCCTCGAAAATACGCCCCTGGCTCCAGTCCTTCGATTACCCCATCGTCTACACAGCCGATATGGTTGCGGCCCAAATCAAAGCCAACAATGACGCTGGCCTCCAGTCTTACTTGGTCTGGGACGCCGCCAACAAATACAACGCGCTACGCAAAGTGCTCGCCGCAACCTCGACAGAGAATTAACGCATGGTACGATAGTGTGCGGCGAAAAGTTTTTACTAGAGGAGACGTTATGACCGATACGAAAAAGGTTGAAGATGTAGAGAGGGACGAGGTTATCCCTTTGCCTCCTCCTAGAACGCCCGCGTTCGTTTCCAACACGGGGAATCCTGAGAACGGATACTATCTGGACTGGTTTGAATATTGCAAGAACGGCCAGGTGGTACCCTTCGTAGGTTCGAGTCAGAAATAGGCTCACGTTCGTTCTTTCAAAGACCGCGCCCTAACCCGGTGCGGTCTGAATTTTCAAATTGCGCTATAATTCGGGCAATGGCAGATAACCCGGAGCGGGTGACCTATTTTGCAGCGACTGATGCGCGGGGCAAGCGTGTGCCCTTCGGTATCAAGGCGAAGGATCGCAACAAGCACGTGTACGTCATCGGGAAGACGGGCATGGGGAAATCGACCATGCTCGAGAACATGGCGATTCAAGACATCAGGAATGGCGAGGGCATCGCGTTTATCGACCCGCACGGCGAAACGGCGAACAAGCTCCTCGACTACATCCCCAAGGAGCGCGTCAAAGACGTAGTGTATTTTGCTCCCTTCGATATGGAATACCCAATCGCATTCAATGTGATGGAGGACGTTGGGTACGACAAGCGGCATCTCGTCGTTTCCGGCCTCATGGCCACCTTTAAAAAGATCTGGATCGATGCGTGGAGCGCTCGCATGGAGTACATCCTCACGAACACCCTTCTCGCGCTTCTCGAGTATCCGGGCGCGACGCTACTTGGCGTTAATCGCATGTATACCGACAAGGCATACCGTACGAAAGTCATCGACAACGTGAAGGATCCTGTCGTGAAAGATTTCTGGGTGAAAGAGTTCGCGAACTATGGCGATCGCTACACGCAGGAGGCGACTCCCGCGATCCAGAACAAAATCGGCCAGTTCACGGGTAACCCCTTGATCCGCAACATCATCGGCCAGGAAAAATCCTCGTTCGACATCCGTACCATGATGGATGAGAGAAAGATCATCATCATGAACCTCTCAAAAGGGCTCGTGGGCGAGACCAACATGCGCCTCCTCGGCTCCATGCTTACGACACGCATCTTTCTTGCGGCGATGAGCCGCGCCGAAGTGCATGGCAACGAACTCAAGAAACTGCCGAACTTCTACTTTTATGTCGATGAATTCCAAAACTTCGCGAACGAGACCTTTGCTGAAATCCTCTCGGAGGCACGCAAATACAATCTCAATCTGACCATTGCGCACCAGTATATCGAGCAGATGGAAGAGGAGGTAAGGGATGCCGTGTTCGGTAACGTGGGCACCACGGTGGCGTTTCGCGTCGGGCCCTTCGATGCCGAGGTCTTAGAGACGGTCTTTATGCCCGAGTTTACCAAGGAAGATTTGGGCAACCTCGGTCTACGGCAGATCTACCTCACGCTTATGATCGATGGAGTGGGCTCGCGGCCTTTTTCCGCGTCAACCTTGCCGCCAATCGAGCCGCCACCCGTTTCGAATCGCGAAGAGGTGATTGCATCGTCGCGCTCCGCCTTTACAACGGCGCGCGCGAATATCGAGAACGCGATTATGAAAGAGCTCACCGAGAGCCTCGAATCACCTCCACCCATTGATGCTCGGATGCGCAACAAGCCGTCTCAAAAAGCAATGAGCATGCGTCGGGTTCTAGATAGCCAGGGGAGTGAGGTCGCCGGCCCGCGACCCGCACCACCTCCTTCGCGGGAGGTTGTTTCGCAAAGGTCCTCGCCTGCCCGACCGGACTACATCGGTCGTTTGGGCGGAGTTCTCCCCGTCCAGGCTCCGCCAGGCGGGGCCAGGCCGCTTGCTCACCAACCTCACGCTCCGGAGCCTCCCCGGTCGGCCGTTTCGTCTATGCCCCCTTCACACAACAAAACCGCTGATGATTTGAAGTCGATATTGCGCACCATGACCGCGAAAAACGATAACGAAAAACAGCAGGTGCAGACGAGCCGCCAGCAATCGCTCAAAGGCGCGCTCGCCGAAGTGCTTGCAAAGAATCCATCAACGCCGGTGCCAGCTATGCCACCAAAACCCGCGGCGCCGGAGGCGCCGCGGGAGCCTGTGGCCGTCGTACCGAAACCTTTCGAAGTCCCAGAAGACAAGTTACGCTCTATTTTAAAAGGAGAAACATAAATCAATGAAAAAGACATTTCTGCTCGCACTCATCATTGTCGCTTCTTCCGTGTTCGGCTCGGCAAGCGCGCTGGCTACCGAACTGATTAACATCAATACTGCTGACGCCACGCTTCTTGAAACGCTCCCAGGTATCGGGCCGGTGAAGGCACAGGCGATCGTCGACTATCGGCAGGCGAATGGTCCGTTCCTCCTGATTGCAGATATCCAAGAGGTGAGCGGCATCGGACCCGCTACTTTTGCTAATATTCAAGCGCTCATCACGGTCGGTACCGCGAGTGATGCAGGAAATTCGAATCCGCCAGACAACGCGCCTCCTACGGCGACGTCTTCCGAGAGTTCTGCTGCCGCTGTGCCGAATCCACCCGGCGGGTCTCCAGAGTATCTTCCAATACCCACGCTACGTATTTTTGCAGGGAAAGATCGCGTGGTGGCTACCGGTGCTGACACAGCTTTTACCGCAACCGTGTATGACGCCAAAGGGAATAAGCGCGACGACGCTATCGTTACATGGTCGTTTGGCGATGGGATGCAGAGGGTGGGGGCAAGTATTCTGCATGCATTCTATGCACCGGGAGCATATCTAGTCATCGTTCATACGGTAACGAACGACGGGGGAGAGACGGACGCTCAGCTTGTGGTAACGGCGCAAGATGCCAGCGTCAAAATTTCTTCAGTTTCAAACAAGGGCATCGCCCTTACCAACTCAAGTTCCCATCCGCTTGATATCTCGTGGTGGAAGCTTCGAGCAGGAGGAACGGAGTTTAAGTTTCCAGAGCATACGGTCATTCTCGCGAGCCGCTCCGTCACTTTCGCTCCGCAAATAACCGAACTTTCGGTCACGAACTCTTCTGCAGAACTCCTCCTCCCGAGCGGAGAAGTCGCTGATACCTTTCCGCATACCCCCGCTCCGCAACCTTCACCTTCAAGCGTGAGTTATAAGCCAGTGCAGACGGTCGAGCCTGCTTTAAGTAAGGTTACTAGCTCTCCGAATCATGAAGACGCTCTAGCCCCCGCCGCGACAAGTCAACTTGCCGCGGCGGGGGCTCCCGTGCCCTCATCATCTCCGTCTCTTATGCGCATTATTTCTTCTCCGTGGTCGTATGGGCTTTTGGGCATTCTTGTGGCGGGCGGCGCCGCGCTCTTAGTGCTGTAAGGATGAAACGAATTCTCATTTTTTCACTCGCCTATTATCCGCACGTTGGTGGAGCGGAAGTCGCACTCAAAGAAATAACGGACAGGATTGCTGATATTGAATTCCATATGCTGACCCTGAATTTCGGTGGGGAAGCGAAGGAGGAGAGAATTGGGAATGTTTTTGTGCATCGAATCGGAAATAGTTCCTCGTATCTTTCAAAAATCCTGTTTGTGGCGCGCGCCGCAAGAGCGGCGCGCGCTATGCATTCCGCGCTTCATTTCAATGCCTTCTGGGCGATGATGTCGTACATGCTATTTCCAATCGCTTTACTGTGGCTTCTCAGTGTACGTGTGCCGTACGTCCTCACGCTTCAAGAGGGCGATCCGTTTGAGCACACGTTTAATCGCTGGTTTATTCTTCCGTTCCGACCGCTCCTCTCCATTGGTTTTAAAAATGCATCAGCAGTTCAAGCGATCTCAACCTATCTCGCGAAGTGGGCAAAGCGTATGGGTTTCAAAAAAGAAGTAGCGGTTATCCCGAACGGAGCCGATCTAACGCAGTTTACGATTGGCGCTCATCCCGCAGTCGAAACAGGAGGAGTAGTAAATCTCGTCACCTCTTCGCGCTTGGTTTACAAAAACGGGCTCGATGAAGTCATCAGGGCGCTCGTGCTTTTACCTCAAAATGTCCAGTTTGTTATCTACGGGTCTGGACCGGAAGAACAAAAATTGAAGCGACTCGCGGAGGCGCTTAAGGTCGCCGATCACGTGTTGTTCAAGGGATACGTTCCGCACGCCGATCTCGCGCGAGCGTATCTAACCGCGCACATCTTTGTACGTCCTTCGCGCACTGAAGGATTCGGTGCTTCGTTTCCCGAAGCGATGGCGGCTGGCTTGCCCGTCATTGCAACACAAGAAGGCGGCATCGCCGATTTCCTTTTTGATGCAAAACGCAATCCGGATAAGCCGACGACGGGTTGGGCAGTCGACGTCGACTCTCCGGAGCAAATTGCGGAGGCAGTGAAGGACATCATGACGAATCCCGATAAAGTCGCCCGCGTGCGAGCGAACGCCCTCGCGCTCGTTCGCGAGAAATATGACTGGAACCTCATCGCCAAGCAGATGCGAGAGCCGTTTGAAGCCGTATTTACTCGCTCCTAGCGCCCCTTGACAGGAGGGACACTTGGGTGTATACTGTATTTAGATAAAAGGCTCCTTCCATATAGAGTTTATTTATTTAGCTATGGAGGCATTTCGCCGCCCGCTAGCGTTGCTGACCCCATGGGGAAAGCAGACCAAAAGGAATCATCCCGATGGCATCGACGACACACACGTCACAACAGATGGTGGCGATTCTACGTCTTCTCGAAGATAAGGGAGCGACACCGAATCGGTGTGAACGAATTCTCTCGTCCGGTTTTCTTGCGGATTTATTTGACGCAGACGCCGATCTTTCTGATCGAGTTGTTTACCGCAATTCTCTCAAGCTCAGCACCGCCGCAGGCAAGCGAGTCTCAAAGGTCCCACCGCTCCTAAGTCCAAACGGCCACGCCGCATCGGTTGTCTTGACCGCAAGGCACGATCCCGATGCGTTTTACCAGACGCGGAACGATCTCTACGTGGACGGCTTCTTCAGAAGCCGTATCGTTGCCACCGCAAAGCCGACCGAAGTAGGCATGAAGTTCAAAAAACTTCCCCGCTTCCTGCTCTCGCGTAATGCGACCGGCAAAGACCTGAAATCGGCGCGCCCGAAAGCAATCTTCACCGCGACCGAGTTCTGCCCGTGGCTTGCCGCGAAGATTGCACAGCAACCGAAAGGCGAAGTTGGCGATCTCGCAATCGACCAGTGGAATCTTTTCCTGGTCGAAGGCCTCAGAGGCGGGGTCTTCCTCGTGGACGTCGACTGGTACGTTGACTGCCAGAGGTGGTGCGTCGGCATGTGGGATCTCACGGACGGGTGGAACGCGGGTTGCCAGTTCTTCTCCCGCAACTGACAAAATTGCTGCTTTGTTTCTGACCCCTTGGATCTTTGGCACTTTGCCAGAGGCCCAAGGGGTTTTTGTTTTGGTACAATGGGTAGGAAATCTCTGGTGATGCTTCGGTTACGGCTTAAGCATGGGGATTTTAAAGAAGATGAGGCCAGAATTTTTGCGGTACTGCCCCCTATGGGTAGAGCTTCAAGAAGCGCGTGTCGTCGGTCTTTCCAAAAATATTTGTAGTTGGTACTTGAAACTGGCGGACTTAGATGTCCCAGATACGATTCAGCCCAGAGAAAATTCGATGGGTGGTGGCACAGATGGTTTCAAGTACGAGAGGCGAGGTCTTCCTCGTGAACGTCAACTGGAACGTTGACAACCAGAGGTGGAACGTCAACATGTGGAATCTCACGAACGAGTGGAACGCGGGTTACCAGTTCTTCTCCCGAAACTCCAAAATTTCTCCCACGCTTAATGCGCGGGAGTTTTTGCAAGTAGGCCTTTTCTCCAGCCGCCAATCATTCGACCGAGCTCATGGGTTTGTTCTGAAAGCAGAGTGTATTTCTTATCGTCGAGCGCGCGCAACTCCCATGCCACCCGTAGAAGAAATTTTAAGGTGTCTGTTTTCCGAACCACGGCTTCAATTGTGGGGAGTTTCGTCGCTTGATTTTGATAACTTGCGGTAAACAAGAGTTCAAGAATTTGGATGAACAGTGTGTCTATCTTGTCCCCGAGCGTGTAGCGAGATTTCTGGGGCAAATGGTCTCGGTATTCATACCACAGCTTATATACTGTTACCGCATGCTCAATAACCGGCAAAACCCGTTGGGGGGGGGTTACTCGAGGAATCAATTCACTCATACCTATGAAAATATCATTTCTGTTGAAAATTTGCTTGCCGCGTGGCGCGAGTTCATAAAAGGAAAGCGAAAGAAAAAAGACGTGCAAGAGTTTCAGTATCGACTTTTCGATAATATTTATGACCTGCACTGTAATTTAAAGAAAGGACGGTACACGCACGGAGGATACCAAGCATTTAAAATAAATGATCCAAAGCCGCGCGATATCCACAAGGCCTCCGTGCGCGACAGACTTTTACATCACGCGCTCTATCGGATTCTGTATCCCTACTTTGATCGTACCTTTATCGCCGATTCGTATTCGTGCCGAGTGGGGAAGGGTACGCATCGGGCGATGGGCGCCTTTAAACGATATGCATTTAGAGAAAGCAAAAACCACACAAAAACACTCTGGGTGCTCAAATGCGATATCAGAAAGTTCTTCGCGTCTATCGATCAGCAGGTACTACTCGCCATTTTGCGAAGGTGTCTTTCCGATGAACGTACTTTAGGTTTACTACAAAATGTGATTGAGAGTTTTCACTCGATTGCTCCAGGCAAAGGATTGCCGCTGGGGAACCTCACAAGCCAGCTACTCGTAAACATCTATATGAACGAATTCGACCAGTTTGTGAAGCACACATTGAAGGAAAAATACTACGTCCGCTATGCCGACGACTTTGTTATTCTTTTGAGCGACAAACAACGGCTTCTTAAAATACTTCCATATATGGAAGTATTTTTACATGAGCATTTAAAACTGGAAATGCACCCAAAGAAAGTTTCTATTGCCACTCTTGCTTCGGGCGTGGATTTCCTCGGGTGGGTGCATTTCCCTGACCACCGTATTTTGCGGACGGCGACGAAGCGGAGAATGCTGAAACGCTTTGAAACCAACCCGCTTAAGCGGGAGGTTATAGCCTCATATACCGGCCTCTTATCGCACGGAAATGCCCGTAAACTGCGGGCATTTGTTACGCGCGAAATGGGGTAGTATCAAGCTATGAAAGTCGTCATTGCCACACCTCTCTATCCCCCCGAGATCGGCGGGCCAGCGACGTATGCGGAGATTCTCGTGCGTGAGTTGCCAAAGCGTGGGATTGAAGTTGAGTTGGTGAAATTCAGCGACGTGCGACACTTACCTAAAATTATCCGGCATTTTGCCTACTATCGACGCGTATTAAAAGCTGCTCGTGCTGCGGATGCTGTACTTGCGCTTGACCCAGTCTCGGTCGGGCTGCCAGCGATGAAGGCGGCCAAGAAGCTCGGGAAGCCATATATCGTCAAGATTGTAGGTGACTATGCCTGGGAGCAGGGAATACAGCGCTTCGGCGTTACCGAGTCGCTCGACGCGTTCGTAAGGATGCCGCGCGTACCGCTCCAGGTCCGTATTTTGCGCGCAATACAGACCCGCGTCGCCGAGAGCGCGACGCGGGTCATCGTGCCGAGCGAGTACCTTAAATATATCGTGTCGGTGTGGGGCGTAGACTCTAAGAAAATAAGCGTCATTTATAATGCTGTGCCCATGGATATACCGGGGCAGTTACCGCAAGCGATTGCGGAACTTTCGCGCCCTTTGATCGTCTCGGTCGGCCGTCTCGTGCCGTGGAAGGGCTTCGAGGGGCTCATAGATGCCGTCACGACCCTACGAGAGGGCGGTAATCGCGCATCGCTCGCTATCATCGGCGACGGTCCGAATCGCGAATCACTCAAGCACTATCTGCAGGAGAATCTCGGCACACATGGAGTGTACCTTGGTAGCCTCTCGCATGCCGAGACGCTCGCGACGATTAAGAATGCCGATGTCTTTGCGCTTAATTCTAGTTACGAGGGGCTTTCACATACGCTTATTGAAGCCCTTTCGCTTGGCATACCCACGGTCGCCACTCGCGCCGGAGGTAACGGCGAGATAGTGTCTGATGACAAGAACGGCTTACTCGTACCGGTCGGCGATACGACGCATCTTGCGCATGCAATCACGTGTGTTATCCGAGATAGGGCTCTTCACGAGCGGTTAGGGAAAGAAGCGAAAAAATCGGTTACGAAGTTTAGCGAATCTGCAATGGTTCTCGCTACGGTCGCGCTTTTGGAATTGCTATGAACGTCCTCATGATAAGCGGCGATAAGAACATGCTCGTTCCAGGTACTGAAGCCCATCGGCGGTTTGCACTACAGCGCAGAGAGGTCGAACAGCTCAATCTTTTCGTGTGGCCGCAGGTTCACTCTGGATGGCAGATTTACCGTGCAGCACGGGCGAATCGTTACGACGTCATTACAGTACAAGACCCTTTTTGGCGAGGCCTCCTCGCGCTTAAAATCGCATGGCTCACGAGCACGAAATTAAACGTTCAAGTGCACACTGACCTCTCCGCGCAACCATTCTTTCGTCATGTCCTCGCGCAGATTGTATTACGCCACGCCGACTCGATGCGTGTGGTATCAGAAAAGATACGCGCACAGGTTGGGTTTATGAGAACAAGAGCTTCAATTCATGTACTTCCAGTCTATGTTGGCATCAGCCGTTTTCAGAATCTTGCGCGACAATCCCACGCACCAAAGACGATACTTTGGATTGGCAGATTAGAGCATGAAAAAGATCCGCTAGCCGCAATCCGTGTTTTGCAGGAGGTACGAAAGAAAGGCGTTGACGCGAAGCTCATCATGCTTGGTACTGGTAGCCTCATGCCTGAAATACATCAGGCGTCACAAGGTCTCCCCATCGAGCTGCCCGGCTGGCAAGACCCTCGGCCATATCTTGAGCGCGCGGATGTCGTCCTCTCTACGTCAAAATACGAAAGTTGGGGAGCGAGTATCGTTGAGGCTTTGGCAGCGGGCGTGCCGGTGGTTGCGCCTGACGTAGGTATCGCTAAAGAGGCGGGGGCGATAGTCGTGCCGCGATCGGAATTTGCATCAGCAGTTGTAGATATTTTGCAGACAGGAAAACGAGGTGTATTGCGTTTATCTTTACCGACTGCCGAAGAGTGGGCGAAACACTGGAAAGAAACACTGGTATGAGACTACTCATTACCACACAAGTTGTTGATGAAAACGATCCGATTCTCGGGTTCTTCTGCCGCTGGCTCACTGAATTCGGGAAGCATTTTAAGAGCATTGAAGTGATTTGCTTGAAAGAGGGTGAGCATCATTTGCCTGGAAATGTCCATGTGCACTCGCTCGGCAAAGAAAAAGGGCAGCGGTCGCGTCTCGCATATTCCTGGATCTTTGGCCAGCTCATTTGGGCATTACGGAAGGATTACGATGCCGTGTTCGTCCACATGAACCCCGAGTATCTGATTTTGGGCGGACTTGATTGGCGCCTTATGGGCAAGAAAATCGCGCTCTGGTACAACCATCCGCATAACGATTTGCGCCTTTGGCTCGCAGCTCTCTTAGCACATAAAGTCTTTTATACCTCTCCGTATTCAGCAACAGCAAAAATGCCTCATGCAATTCGTATGCCTGCCGGTATCGATACCGAACTCTTTAAGCGCCAAAACGTCGCGCGCAATCGTCGCGCATTCTATATGCAAGGGCGCATTATGCCTTCAAAACATATCGACGTCGCGCTTGAGGCTCTTCGTATAGCGAGAGAAAAAGTACCGGCAACACTTACGATTGTTGGGCCTGAAAACGAGGATTACGGCAAAAAGCTCCGAGTAGATTATAAGGATTTGATTGATTCAGGTGCCGTAACGTTTATCGGGCCAAAGCCAAATCAGAAAACCCCTGCACTTTATAGCGCTCACGGCGCCTCAATTAATCTCGCTTCAGCCGGCCATTTTGATAAATCAGCGCTTGAGTCCATGGCGTGCGAGACACCGGTCATAGTCTCAAGCCGTGCCTTTGCAGGCCTGGCGTCTCCGGAGTGGATTGTTGCTGAAGATGATGCAGAGGCGCTTGCACGAGCGATAGAAGGGATGTGCTCTCTTCCTGACAGGATATACGCAGATATAGGACATGAAGAACGAGATATGGTAATGCGCCACCACGGGCTTAGTCAACTAGCAACGGAGCTTGTCCGCGCCCTCTCATGAAGCGGCTCATTTTCATCTCGAGCTTCGATTATCCGTCGCGGTATGCGCACGCTATCCACGGCCTCTACATGGCGCGTGCATTTTATGAGAAGTTTGGCGAGAATTTTCTCTTTTTTGTGAACACGTCAAAGAACGAGGCTCTTGCAGGTATCCCGCACCGGCTCCTATTCGGGCGCTTTGGGCGGCGGGTTAAGCTACTCCGTTTGCGTCGGCTACTGCTGCCGTTCATGCTCACTCGGTTCTTTACAAAAGACAGTGCCTGGAGCGGAAGCGAGACGTTGGTGTTTGTGAACGACCCGGCGCTCATCCCTACAGCCGTGTTCCTCAAAAAACGCTTCGGCTGCAAGTTCGTCTTTGAGTCGCACGGCTCGCTCACGCCTGGGCAGAAGCGGCTCTTGACAGAGCATGTCGAGCGCTCGATTTTCCTCACCTCGTTTTTAGAGCGAGAGGCGCTCGCCCGGAACCCCGCACTCACCGGTCGGACACGCGTTATCGGGAATGCTGTTGATATGAGGGCGTTCGCAGAGACACCAGACGACCGCGTGAAGTTACGCAAAGAACTTTCCCTCCCCGAAGGATTCCTTGTGGGGTATGTCGGGCGCTTCGAACCGATGGGCACCGACAAAGGGCTTCATCTCATGATTGATGCTGTCCGGCTGTTATCTCCGTCAGTACGTCTCGTGCTCGTTGGGGGTGCAAGCGACGAAATTGCACGGTATACCGAATACGCCGCACAACAAAATGCCTCAGAGCGTATCGTCTTTGTTTCTCATGTGGAGCCGCGCAAGGTACCAAGATATGAAAAGGCGTGCGACGTGCTCGCCTACGTACCTGCTGAACGTTCCGTTTTTTATGAAAGGGAAACCTCACCGATGAAGCTCTATGAGTATATGGCCGCAGAGCGGCCGATTATCGTCTCTGATCTCCCGACGAGTCGCGAGGTACTCACCGATGCGGCTGCTTTTTTTGTACCGCCCGGTTCAAAAGAAGCATTTATCGCAGCAGTCGAAAGTATTGTGCGCGACCCGAGCGAGGCAGCAGAGAGAGCCCTCGTCGCGCGGCAAGCGGTCGAGGCAAATACCTGGGAGCATCGAGCCGGGCGCATTCTCGAAGGACTTGCCTAAGGTATGAGTAAAATATCCCAGTGGGTGATTCCGCCGGTGACGAGAAGAACTCTCTATAAGTGGAGAATGGCATTGCTACAGATTCGTTCACCGCTACCGCTACCGCTCGCGGGCGGCTGGATGTTCGGGATGAAGCTCAAGTGGTGGCTGCAGCGTGAATTAGAGCCCGAAACAGGAGCCTTCATTAGGGACTTCTTTAAGGAGCATCCGGGGGGAATGTTTGTAGATGTCGGTGCCAATTCTGGTTATTTTACGGTAATGGCAAGCAAAGCAGGAGCAAGAGTCATCTCATACGAACCTGACGAAACGTCCTACCGGTTCCTCCGAAAAAACATACGCCTCAATAGACTTAAGGACGTAAAGACATATCAGGCAGCAGTATCGGATAAGGAGGGGGTAGCAAACTTTTATATAGATAAGCCGGGATCGGTCCTCAATTCTTTGATATCTGAGACAATGGAGAGCAAGGTGTCAACGACCGTCCCCACAACACCTCTCCTCATAGATTACGACCTCTGTAAAGTAGACGTTGAGGGCGCTGAACTCCAAGTGCTCAAAGGGATGAAATACCACCGAACGGTGATTTGCGAATATTTCCCCCAGAGATTAGTCGATATGGGCACCACGCCAGAAGACTTCGTTTCTGAAGTTCAGAGGATGGGGTTTACGATATATTTACTTGATGGGCGACACGTGCCTGATGCCCCCTTCCTAACGGAAGCGATGACGAAGTCTAGACTGCGATTCACGAACATTCTCCTAAGGGGTGCCGGCGAGGTAACGTAAGGCTCATCACTCAGGTTTGCATAAGAGTAATCATTTACGCTACACTCGAATATACCCATGGTAATCCTCGGTATTAACCAAGTTTCAGGCCTTTTAACAGGTCAGCATGACGGCGCGGCCGCCCTTATAAAGGACGGCAAACTTATTGCCACCGCTGAAGAAGAGCGCTTTAACCGTGTCCGTCACGCGAAGGGATTCCCGACTTTAGCGGTCGCGTACTGTCTTAAAGAGGCAGGCCTTGGGGTTAAAGACATCGACGTTATCGCGATTGGCTACAATCCAACCCGTTTCTTGCGGCACGGTTTTTTCTTCTTATCTCTCAAGTCTGTCGTTATCTATGTCGCCTCCATCTTCATCTACCGCATGAAGCTCGCGGAGTTTGCGCGCGGCTGCCCACGAGCCCGCATCATGTACGTCGATCACCACCTTGCGCACGCCGCAAGCGCCTATCGCTGTGCTACTTTTGGCGACGCGAATGTGATTACCGTAGACGGTGCCGGGGAAATCGAGTGCGCGGCACTTCACGAAGGAACAAACGGAAAGCTTCGCCGTCTCGGTGAAATCCCCATCGCGCGGTGGTTTGACACGGGGCCGTGGCGCTCGATTGGCAAGGCGTATTCGCGCCTCACCATGGTGCTCGGGCTTGGCGTCCAAGGTGAAGGCAAGACCATGGGGCTTGCCTCTTACGGCACCCCCCGCTTTGATTTCTCGACGATACTCGACGTGCGGAGTTTTAGGGACTGGACTATCGACCGGAGGAATATTACGAAATTGTATGGGCAGTATGCGCGCAAGGACGAGAAAGCACCACTGACCCAAGACCATAAAGACCTTGCTGCGAGCCTCCAAGGGGCTCTTGAACGAACCTTTATTAACCTTGGGAAAGATGCGTACGGCCGGACGGGTCTCCGTAATTTCGCTCTTGCAGGCGGATGCGCCCTGAATTGCAATGCGAACTCGCAGCTCTTAGAGCAGGATTTTTGCGATCACATATTCGTCCAACCAGCCTCACACGACGGCGGTATTGCGCTCGGAGCTGCGCTTGAAGCGATGCATCTGGTTGGTGACGGCGATTTCATCCCATTCGTCCATGCCTACTGGGGCCCTGGGTATACCAACGAGCAGATTGAGAAGGTGCTTATGAATGCAAAAGTGCCGTATCGCCGGTCGAGTGATATTGTGTCCGACACGGCCGACTTGGTAGTGAAAGGAAAGATTGTCGGCTGGTTCCAAGGCCGCATGGAGCTTGGTCCACGCGCTCTCGGCAATCGCTCCATCCTTGCTGACCCGGCAATCAAGGGCATCAATGACCGTGTGAACGAAGACATCAAGCACCGGGAGGTGTGGCGCCCCTTCGCGCCCTCGGTAACGCGTGAAGCGGCGCCAACCTTTTTTGAAGGGATGGAAAAAGCAAAAGAAAGCCCGTTCATGCTCCAGACGTTCTATGTGCGTGATGAATTCCGCTCTGTTTTGCCTGCGATTACGCACGTCGACGGTTCAAGCCGGATTCAAACGGTCTCCGAGGAACAAAACCCCCGGTACTACGAACTCTTGAAGGCGCTCGAAAAGCGTACGGGTCGAGCCATCGTTTTGAACACCTCTTTCAATGATGCGGGCGAACCGATTGTGTGCTCGCCGCAGGACGCGCTCCGTTGCTACTACGCGACCGGCTTTGATGCGCTCGCTATCGGAGACTACCTCCTTGAGAAATGATGATTGCTAACGAGCAGGTAGAGGATGTCGACGAGAGTCTACCAATAGCGACGCCACAGCCGTTATTCGGGCTGGCGATGCGTGGGCTCGCGATCGCGTCCGGAGCCGACCTCCTCATTAAGATCGTAGGCTTCATCGCGACCGCGATCATCCTCTATCAAATAAGCCCCTATCAGTATGGGCTTTGGCAACTCCTGCTTTCAATTATTACTGCGTTCAGCATCTCTCTCTTCCCCTCTATCGGCGGCATGCTCGTTGCTGATATCGCTCGATACATCGGGGTTGGAGAAAAAAAGAAAGCCAATGCTCTGCTGCTCCGCAGCGCGCTTTTTTTTGCTCTGCTTGGGGCTCTTTCTTCGCTCGCTATGTTTTTTGCAGCACCGTACCTTACGTCGCTATCGGGCCTACAGTTAACAAACACCGTCCGTTTGCTCGCGCTCTCTCTAGTTATCGCGGGGATCGGGCAAGGGTTAACGATGATTTTGCAGACCCGGCTCGAATTCGTGAACCTGCAGGCGAGCAAAGTTATCGGTCGCGCGAGTTATTTGGCCTGCATCGCCCTCTCACTCCTTATATTTCATCTGGACCTCATGGGTTTGGTATATTCGTACCTCGTCGCAACCATACTACCAACTTTGGTCTTTGCACCGTATCTCGTGCGTGCCTACCGGCGAATGCTGGTCGACTATGCGCAGTCGAGCTGGGGTGAATTTTTCATAGAACTTAAGAGCCGCGGGCCCTGGGTCATATTTTCAGATGTAGTGAGCGGTTTTTACGGAACCCTATGGCCATGGCTCGTGGGGTATTTTTTGGGCATTCCGGCAGTCGGCATTATCACCATCGCACTCACGTTTCTCTCCCAAGTCTCCACATTCGTACCGATATCAGCTGTGCTTCGGCCGATGCTCCCCCGCACTGCAGGAGAGGCGTGGCGCATCGAGCACTGGGTAACACGCAGTATGAAGTACGCTCTCTGGCTCAATGTTATTTTCGGGCTAGGCGCATTTTTCGCGGCATGCCTCGTCTTTCCGCTCTTTTTCCCGAAGTATGTGGCGGCATTACCCTTGTGCGCGGCTCTTCTCATCTCGCTCCCATTCCGGGCGCTCGGAACCGTTGCGACCGAGTGGTTTTACACGACCGGTCGGCAAAAAGACCTTTTTATCTTCTCAAAGCTTTTTGGCCTCAGCATGCTCGTGCTCATGATCCCGCTCCTCGCTTTTGGCGGGATGTTCGGCTATGTCCTCGATATCATACTCTCGGCTGACATCCTCCTCGTGGCGCGCTTACGGGTCATGCGTAGAAAAGGAGGCATACGCATTAATTTGAAAGAGCTGTTTTTTGTCGATAGTCAGGATGGCGAGTATCTGAAGCGTATCGTTGACGGTATCATGCGGCGTCTCTCTCGCTTTTATGCGTAAACGCTTCTCGCCAGCTATCGGCATCGACCTCGCGAGCGTCACCCGCTTTCGTGGACTCCTTACCGCCAGCAAAAAGCATCTTTTACGCAAGCTGTTCACTTCTGTCGAGCTTACGTATGCGAAGCGGCATAAGGACCCGGCAATGCACCTTGCGGGGATATTCGCGGCCAAGGAGGCGGCAAGCAAAGCACTCGGTACGGGTACGTATCCTTACCTTGTGCTCGAGGTGCGGCATCGCGCGGACGGCGCTCCGCAGCTCTGGATCGATGATAAACGCACCTCGGTCGCCATTTCGATTACGCATGAGGGGGATGTCGCCGCGGCCGTCGCAGTAGTGTTATGAAAAAATGCCTCGTACTTGATCTTGATAATACGCTCTGGGGCGGTGTCGTCGGGGAGGACGGCATTGAGGGCATCGCACTCTCGCTCGCGCCGCCAGGTGACAGCTTCATCGCGTTCCAGCAAGCCATTCTTGACCACTACAACAAAGGAGTCATTCTCGCGCTCAATAGCCGTAATAACCTCGAAGATGCGCTCGCGGTACTTCGCACCCACCCGAATATGATTCTCAAAGAGCCGCACTTTGCTGCGATGCGCATCAATTGGGAGGATAAGGCCGAGAATATGCGCGAACTCGCTCACGAGCTCAACATAGGTCTCGATTCGATGGTGTTTATCGATGACGACCCGACCAACCGCGCGTGGATGAGGAATGAGCTGCCTGAAGTAACCGTACCCGAGCTCCCAGTTGACCCGGCCCGCTACACGCCATTTCTCTTATCACTCGGGCTCTTTGGCGAGGGTGAGGTGACTGATGAGGACAAGATGCGCGGCAACATGTATGTAACCGAGCGACTACGCCGCGAGGCAGAGAAGCGGTTTGATAATCACGGAACCTTCCTTAAGAGCCTCGACCTCGTGCTTGAGGTTCGCATGAATGATGTCCCCTCCCTATCACGCCTCGCGCAGCTCACGGGGAAAACGAATCAATTCAATACGCTGAAGCGACCGTACACCGAAGAAGAACTTAAGGCGCACATGGAGAGTGCTGCTCACCGCATCTATTCCGGCCGACTCCGTGACCGGTTTGGCGATTACGGGCTTATCGTCCTCGCCATCGTCGATACTTCAGAAACACCCTGGCGTATCGCCTCACTTCTTATGAGCTGCCGCGTGTTCGACCGGGGGGTTGCAGAGGGGCTCGTAGGTCGCATACTAAAGGATGCGCGGGCGGCAGGGCAGTCGAACGTCTCGATTGCTTTCCAGAAAACGCCCAAGAATGAGCCTGCAGAGACTTTCGTTAATCGCTATTTTCCTGGTGGAGTCTGCAGTGTCGCGACTGAGCTCGCTACTCCTTGGCTCACCATCACCCATGAATAAATTCGCAACAATTGTGGGAAAGTTTTTCAACATCCCGCCTGAAGACGTGCGGGACGAACTGACTCCTCAAGACATTCCCGACTGGGATTCCATGAATTATCTTTTGTTTATCGCTGAGGTTGAGAAAGAGTACGACATCTCTCTTACGATGGACGAGGTTATGCAGGCCAAAACGCTGGGAGATGTCAGGAAATGCCTGACAAGCCGAGGCATTACGCCATGACACTGCGAGACTTTTCGTTTGATGACATCACGGTTGGGCAGACGGCGTCGTTTTCGCGCACCATTACCGAAGCCGACGTCGCTTCGTTTGTGGCGCTCTCGGGTGATAAGAATCCACTCCATACTGACCCCGTCTATGCCGCAAGAACTGAATTTGAGAGACCTGTCGTGCACGGCATGCTCCTCGGCGCGCTCTGCTCGGCTTTGGTCGGCGTGCATCTTCCCGGCAAGCGAGCGCTTTATCTGGGCCAGACCCTCAACTTTAAGAAGCCCGTGTACCCGGGCGACACGCTCATGGTGGAGGGAACAGTAACTCAGAAAAGCACCGCGACCCATCTTGTTCATATTGCTATCGAAATGCATCGAGGTAGCGAAAAGGTGTTTGATGGGGTCGCGAGCGTGCAAATCCGCCCGCTATGAGTGCTAACAATCAAAAGGTCGTAGTCATTGCCGGAGCCGGCGGGTACATCGGCTCGGCTCTCGTAAAGGCCTTTGAAAAGGCTGGTTGGAAGGTCGTGGGTTTGAGGCGCGATGTCGATATTACGGATACCGAAGGGGTGCGAACGTACTTTGCAAAGCTCGGATATACGAAGGGCAGCATCGATGCGTGTATCCACGCCGTGGCACCGCCGCTCGTACGTAAGCCGCTCCTGTCTCTTACAGATACAGAATTTTCAGCACAGATCGATGTCGCCGCGCGCGGAGCTTTCGTCTTATTCCAGGAAGCAATGAAGAGGATGCGTCCAGGCGGGACCTTAATTGGCATCACGACCTCTGCCATAGAGCCCAGTCGCTCCATGGACGCGGTCGGCTCATACGTCCCTGCCAAATACGCACTCAGGGGCGTATTGCGCGTCCTTGCAGCGCAGTTAGCGCCTCACATCCGCGTCTATGCCATCGCCCCCGGATTTCTCCCAGGCGGCCTTAATAGGGACATGCCTGAAAAAGTCCGGGAGCTTATCGAGTCTAAGTTACCGGCGATAACAACTCCTGAAGAGATCGCTGCGCTCGCTCTCGAGCTCGGAGAGGGGTCGGCTATCGCTTCAGGCAGTTCGATTCGTATGCCGGGCAGGGAGGTGCATCCTCTGTAGCTCCCCATGCTTTTCAATTCTTTCTCGTTCCTCGTCTTTTTCCCCATAACGGTTGGGATCTATTACGTGCTTCCGGATCGATACCGGCCGCAGTGGCTCTTAGTGGCGAGCTGCTATTTCTACGCGTCTTTTGTCCCTGCATATCTTTTAATCTTGTTCGCGCTCATCGGCATCGATTATCTCGTAGGGCTTGCTCTCGGCAGTACGAGAGACAAGAAGCAGAGGCTTTTTCTTCTTGTTGTCAGTATTTGTGCAAACCTCGGGATGCTCTTTTTCTTCAAGTACTTCAATTTCTTCAATGAAAACATCATGCAGCTCGCGCAGCTCATCCATTGGAATTATGCACCCATCCTCCTACAGATCGCACTACCGCTCGGGCTCTCTTTTCACATCTTTCAAAGCTTAAGCTACGTGATTGAAGTGTATAAGGGTAAGCAAGAGCCGGAGCGGAACCTCGGCATCTACGCGCTCTACGTCATGTTCTTCCCCCAGCTCGTGGCAGGGCCTATCGAACGCCCGCAGCACATGTTGCCGCAATTTCACCAACCGCATGCGTTCGATGCGCTTAAGGTGCGTCATGGGCTCGAACTCATGCTCATGGGATTCTTTAAGAAGATCGTCATTGCCGACCAACTCGCGCCCTTTGTAAACCATTTGTTTGCACCGGGCGCGACTGATAATGGTGCGGCGCTTTTATTTGCGGCCGTCGCCTTTACCTACCAGCTCTATTGCGACTTTTCGGGCTACTCGGATATCGCTGTCGGTATTGCGCTCGTGCTTGGCTACGACCTCACGCAGAACTTCCACCGGCCGTTTGCGGCGCGTTCGGTCGCCGAGTTCTGGCGACGCTGGCACATCTCGCTCTCGACGTGGCTTCGTGACTATCTCTACTATCCGCTTACCTTTGCAGGTAAACGAATTACCAAGGGCAGGCTGTACTCGAGCCTGTTCATCACCTTCGTCCTCATCGGCCTTTGGCATGGAGCGAATTGGACCTTTGCCGCTATGGGTGGCCTGTTCGGGCTCTTTCTCGTGCTCTCGTCGCTGACCGAAAAATCACGGGAGACCATGCACTCCTATCTCGGCCTTGCGCGCGTGACAGCCCTGCATCATGCATGGCAAGTCCTTTATACCTTCGCTCTTGTCGTGGCGGCGTTCGTCTTCTTTAGAGCCGAATCCGTTGGCCAGGCCATTCATATTTTGTGGCGCATACTGCACGCGCCGTTTGACGCATCGTACCTCGCGCACCATTGGGTACAGATTGTGCAGGTTGCGGGCATTGGGATAGGCTTGAAAGGCGTCGTGCTTGCGCTCGTCGTACTTGAAATCGTGCAGTACTTTCAGGAGAAGCTTGGACGGCCGTTTATCCTTGATGGAGCGAGCCGCTTGGTGCGGTGGGCGTGGTACTACCTCCTCCTCTTTTCGGTGCTGTTCTTCGGATACTTTGGCGGCGCGACCTTTATTTATTTCAAGTTCTGATATGAGATCCTTTTTGCTCCGCCTCCTGATGTTCATCCTCCCCGTGGCCGTACTCTACGGTATTGCGCTCCTCTTTTTTATCGTTGGCCGGGAGCTGACGCCGATACGCGACGTAGTTCTACAACAGCAAGCCACCTCAACCATCCTGTATCGGCTTGCGTATGATGACAACACCTTCCCCTATAAACTTGCCGCCACGATTGCCCGCAATCCTGAAGTGATTGCTCTTGGCACCTCGCGCGCGATGCAGTTTCGGTCAGAATTTTTCGCCAATCCGAGTACGTTTTACAATGCTGGCGGGATGCACAACGCGGCCGACTACGTAGCGTTCATCACTAGTCTCCCGGCTAACTCAAAATTGAAACTCATTATCGTTGATGCCGAGCTTGTGTTTCTCACCAGCGAGAGCACGCCCGCCTCTCCGCATGAAGACGTCACGGCCTATGATTTAGTGCGTAATTTCTTTACTCACGGGTGGAGAGACGTCTACCTCGGCTACTTCAAAGGCAAATTTACCTTTTCCAGTCTTGCCGGGCGCGCACGAGAAAGTTCTGCAATTGGGGTGGCCGCACTGACGACGGATGCGGGTTTTCGTAACGATGGGAGCTATCGCCCCGACGCCACGCCTTTTGACGTGCGTCAGGCGGCCTTACAGAATCAAATCACGCTTGCGCTTCAGGCAATTTCTTCAAATAGAAACGGAGCGGGCTCATCCATCGTCCCGAGCCACGTTGATGATCTGAAACGCTTTCTCGCTCTGTGCCGTACACGCGGGATTGAGGTGGTGGGATACATCCCACCTATTGAACAAGAGGAGCACGACGCCACGCTCGTGGCCGAGAACTCATTCGGAGAAACGAATCGAGCTGCCTATGGCCTCCTCACAGCCTCATTTACTGCCTACGGTTACCATCTCTATGATGTGTCGAGTTTAGAGACGATAGGTTCATCGGATAGGGAGCTTATTGATGATGGCCACGGTTCTGAAAAGACGTACCTTCGCATTCTTTCGTACCTTGCGAAGCGAGACCCGCATCTCTCGCCCTTCGTTCGGGCGGATGCCGCAAGCCTCCTCTTGAAAACCACGAGCGATATCAAGGTGTTATAACAGTGGCATGGACACGCCTACGACCTCGGGGGAACAAGACGTGACGGCACATTTTGATGCCGTTGCGCGCGACTATGACTATTGGAAAAAGAAGAACTGGTTTTATTACGACACGCTTCGTGCCATAGCACGAAGGTATGTAGCCCCGGGCGCAAGCCTCCTTGATGTCGGCTGCGGCACGGGAGCGATGATTGAAGCTACAATGCCTGCGCGAGCGATGGGGATTGACGTATCTCCTGAAATGATAGAAATCGCAAAACAGCGAAACCAGGGGCATCCCGAGTACCGCTTCGTAACTGCCGATATCACGACCTTTCGCCCCGGCGAAACAGTCGACGTCGTCCTCTTTTTTGATGTCATCGAGCACGTTGCAGACACGAAGGCCGCGCTCGCTTCTCTCCATGAACTCCTTACTCCGGGCGGCCATCTGGTCATTACGATGGCGAATCCGCTCTGGGAGCCGGTTCTCATGGTGGCAGAAAGACTAGGGCTTAAAATGCCCGAAGGGCCGCACTATCGAGTACCAACGAGCGGCCTCCTAGAGCTCGCGCGGCAGGCACAGCTGTCTCTTGCCAAACGCGAGTGGCACCTCCTCTTTCCCAAATACATTCCGATTTTTTCGTGGTTTATAAACGACATCGTGGGGCAGCTACCCCTCATGAAACGACTCGCCGTCATCGAGGTCTTTGTCTTTACAAGAACATGACGCGCCGCCTTTTCCTCATCTTTCACGGTCGTTTCCCGAGTGAAAAGGCAGCGGCGCTTTTTGCTGCAAAAAGCGCTGAAGCATTTGCAGGAGAAGGGTATGAGGTAACCATTCTTGCGCCTCGGCGCCTCGGCCGTGGTTACAACGCCACAGCGCATACGGTGTATCTCCCGACGCTCGACCTCTTTAACTTGCTCCCGCACGCTCTCGCATTTCGCCTCTCCCTGTTTATCTTTAGCACAAGCTCCTATTTGTACCTCTTGTTACGCGCTCGCCGTACTGACCTTATCTATTCGAACGAATCGTTGCCACTCTTTTTTGCAGCGTTCTTGTTTCCCAACACCGTATATGAACTCCACGATTATCCCGAGAAGAGTTGGTGGCTTTATCGCTCGTTGCTCGCGCGCGTACGAGGCGTCGTCGTTACAAATCGCTTAAAAGCCGAGCGGCTTGCCACTGATTTCCCGCAAACGGGGAGCAAGGTATTTATTGAACCGAATGCGGTGTCACTCGAACAGTTCTCGATTTCTGCTACACGCACTGAAGCGCGCGCGGCTCTTAATGTGCCAGCTAGCGCGAAGATTGCCGTTTATACGGGCCATCTCTATGCGTGGAAAGGCGTCGATACGCTGGCCGAAGCGGCGCGTCGTCTTGGGAGTGTTGCGGAGGTGTATATCGTCGGCGGCACGGATGAAGACCTCGCAACCTATAAAAGACGCTATGATGCCGTGTCGAATCTGCACTTCATCGGGCATCGCCCGCACGCCGAGATGCCGCTATGGCAGAAGGCGGCTGATGTCTTGGTGCTCCCCAATACGGCACGAGAGCAAATCTCGGCCGAATACACTTCGCCGATGAAGCTCTTTGAGTACATGGCAAGCGGTACGCCCATTATAGCTTCGCGGCTCCCCTCAATTGTCGAGATTGCAGATGATTCGCGTGCGCTCCTGGTCGCTCCGGACGACCCGGAGGCGCTTGCGCGAGGGATTACTGAAGCGGTAGGGCCAGTCGGGGAGACTCGCGCAGCGGCCGCACGCGCTTGGGTTGCAGAGCATACCTGGGACAAGCGTTCCGGGAGGATTCTTTCATGGATAAACGTTCTCCCTGACAGGACCCAACGCTTCTCACATGAGCGCATCATTTTTTATGCCAGTCTCGCCATGTCGCTCGTGTTTATCGGTATTTTTATTGCATCACACGGCGTGAACGCGCCTTTCTCGACAATCGCGTCAGACGGATATCTCCCGCTCGCGAGTTCTCTGTACCAGCATGGAGCATTCACCTTTTCGACCACGACCCCGTATGTTCTTGAAGGGGCGCATGTGCCGGGGTATCCGCTCTTCCTCGCTGTTACTGCAGTGCCTCTAGGGAACATCCTCCCTACACTCATCCTTCAAGCGCTGCTTTTTGCGTATTCGGCGATATTGCTCTACCGCTTATTTGAGGGAGTATTTTCACCACAAATACGCTTTTTCGGGGCGCTCATCTTTAGCATTGAGCCGTACACCGCATTTACGGCCGTACAACCCTTGAGCGAGGCGCTGTTTCTCCTGCTTTTCATTGGCGGCCTTCTGACTCTTCGGCGGGCATTCGAGCGGGAGCGGCTACCCCTGTTCTTCGCGGCGAGTGTCTTACTCGCTTACGACGTTCTTGTGCGGCCCATCAGTACCTATCTCGTCCCAATCGTTTTCTTCGCCGTTCTCATCGTAGCCATTGTGAGGCTTCCCAGAAAGATCCGGCACATCGCAGCGCTCATGCTGCTCGGCATTGGCTTGGTGCTTCTCCCGTGGGCCTACCGCAACCATGAGGCGTTCGGCACCTGGAGCCTTTCGACCAAAGGTCCGTACTCGCTCTACTTTTATGACGCCGCCTCGGTACTCCAGTATCAAAGCGGTAAACCTGCAACGGAGATAAGCACTGATCTCGTCGCACGAGCCCGCGCGCGTTTCCCCGAAGTACATACCCAAGACGATTTACGTTCGCCGAAATATTCTGCGTTTTTCACGAGCGAGTCGCTCGCGATTATCAAAGGGTCACCAATCTTGTTTGCCAAAATGTATGCTGGCTCGCTTGCCACCTTCTTTCTCTCTGACGGCTACCGGCTCCTCTGGTATGAGATAACCGATGGTGCCATAATGCTTCCTAACATCACGCGAGCTATCGTGACGGGCGATAGAGCTACCATCGCCACCTACTTTGAAACGCAGCCGGTGCAGGCGCTCCTTTTTGTACTCGGGTTCGTTTTTTGGGCGAGTACGTTTTTCCTCGCTGTCCTTGGGGGTATCGTGGGCTCCTGGTCACGCTCTACCACGGTGCGATGGGCGACGCTTGCCTCAATCTTCGGTATCGCGTATTTTGCACTCTTGACCGGCCCCTTGGCGCAAGCCCGGTATCGCATCGTGGCGACCCCGTTCTTGTTTATGCTTGCATCGTATGGCGCCGCTCTCGTCATCACTCGACTCCATGCACACCGACGATTCGCTTAAGCAACAATGGGAGGCGTATGACGCCGAGCGCGAGCGTTGGCGGCACAAGAATCGCTTCTATCACGACTACGTCGAGAAACTCATCCTCTTTCATCTTCCGAAGCATCACTCGGTCTTGCGGGTCGAGAAGCCCTTTGGAGAACTCCCGAAGGCCGGCGCCCCCTACGACTACGTGGTAGCAGCAGATCTCCTAGGGAATATATATGACATCCAGGCTTTTTTTGAAGAGGTGAAGGTGGTACTTTCTCCCACCGGTCGCGTTATTGTCACCCAGTACAGCACGTTATGGGAGCCGGTGTTACGGCTCGCCTCATTCCTTAAACTCCGGGCACCTACGACTGAGCAGAGTTGGATTTCGCGAGGAGATCTTGAAAATTTCTTCGCGCTTGCCGGCTTTGAAGTCGTGCAGTCGAATTCGAAGCTACTTTTCCCGAAATACATCCCGCTCGTCTCCGCTTTTTTTAATACGATACTTGCGAACCTCTGGCCCTTCTCACGGCTCGGACTCGTTCATGTCGCCATTGCGCGGCCTTTCCCGACGGTTCTAAAAAACAAGCCATCCATTTCCATTGTCGTGCCAGCCCGGAATGAGGCGGGCACGATCGAGCGCATCATCAACGAGCTGCCGAACGAGGGCTCATTTGCCGAAATTATCTTCATTGAGGGGCATTCGACTGACAATACGCGCGAGGTCATTGAGAAAGCAGTCGCCTCATACAAAGGAGAAAAGAAGCTCAAGTATGCCGTTCAAGATGGGAGAGGGAAGGGCGATGCCGTACGCAAGGGTTTCGGGATGGCTAAGGGAGATATCCTCGCGATTTATGATGCCGATATGACTGTCCTGCCCGAAGACATGAAGAAGTTTTATGATGCCCTCGTGCACGGCCGCGGCGATTTCATCAATGGGTCGCGGCTCGTCTACCCCGTAGGGAAGGGGGCGATGCGGCTCGCAAATATCGTCGCGAACAAGTTTTTTGGCATGGCGTTTAGCTGGATACTCGGCCAACCGATCAAAGACACGCTCTGCGGCACCAAAGTCCTCTGGCGGAAGGATTACGAAGCACTTGTTGCGAATCGCCATTTCTTCGGCGACTTCGACCCCTTCGGCGACTTCGACCTCGTTTTCGGTGCGGCCAAACTCCATCTCAAAATCATCGACCTCCCGGTGCGATATCGTGATCGCGTCTACGGCGCAACCAATATCAGCCGCTGGAAGCACGGCGTCCTCCTCCTTCGTATGACCATCTTCGCTGCCCGCAAACTCGTGTTTTTCTAACACGTAGTACACTGTTCGCATGACGATAGGCGATATCATCCGGCATGCGCTCGAGCGCTTTTGGCTCTTGTTTCGCTACGGGGTCTCGGGTGCGTTCGGAGCATTCGTACAGACCTTCTCCCTCTATGTGTGGGTATCGCTCCTCGGCTTTCATGAGACGTACCTCCTCGGCGCTTTCATAGGGTTTTGTCTAGCGCTCATCGTGACCTTCGCGCTCCAAAAATTCTGGACCTTTCGCGACCGCACGATGCACCAGACCCATAAGCAGCTTGCCATGTATAGCGCGGTCGCCGTGCTGAATGTCATCATCAATATCGTCTTGCTTGCAGCCGCGAAAGAATCTTTCTTTTATCTCGGCATCAACTTTTTCGCCGGATGGTATATCGCGGTCCAGGCAGCCATCGTCATCTTTGCCTCTGGCGTGAGCTTCCTCATCAATTACTTCTACACCTTCAAAGCCGCAGATAGCAGCATCCCTCTATGAATGTCTTAGGACTCAAAATAGCAGGGCATGACACGGGCGCCGCCATTTTTGGGGGCGGCAAGCCAGTTGCGATTGCCGAAGAGCGGCTCTCGCGGGAGAAGCACTCTATGGCATTCCCCCACCTGGCGATTGAGTACTGCTTGACTACCGCTGGCCTCACTCCCGACGACATCGATCTTGTCGTACTCGACCACACGTCAAAAGAAAAAGGGAAGACGAGCGCCGAATTGTTTACTGAAAAAACAGGCAGCCGCTATAAGGCGCCCATCCGGATGATCGGTCACCATGACGCGCACGCGGCGGCGGCGTTCTTTTGCTCGCCGTACAGCGAAGCGGCCATCCTCGTCTACGATGGTAACGGCGATTTCTTTAAGACCAATCTCGGTGTCGTCGGCGCCGAGACCGAGTCCTTGTACCGTGGGAAAGACTCCTCTATAGCCTTTATCGACAAGACCTTGCACGCGAAATCCTCGAAGCGGTTCCCTTATAGCTCAGGGATCGGGATACTCTATGAACGACTCTCGCGGGACTATCTCGACTTCGGCCTTGGCAACGAAGGTAAGATGATGGGTCTCGCCGCCTATGGCGACGACTCGTTCTTGAAGCAATTCCCCTACGAACGGTGGGTACAGGATCAGTACGGGCGGTTGATGTGCAACAGTCGTATCAGTTTTTTGCAGCTCCCGAGTACGTGGACGCCCACGGTTTTGTACTACGGGATTCGGATGCGCGTAAAGCGCTTCATCGATAGTGCAAAACGGCGAGTCATCTCGTACCTTGCTCGCGATATCCTCACGACGCCCGATCTCTTGGAGCCTATCTATCTTCCGCGGTCCGCCCGTCGCGTGCCTTTGCCGGAGCCCTACTACAACTCGGTCGCCTATGCGGCACAAAAGATATTCGAGCGGTTTTCAATTACTCTCGGGAAAAGACTTAAGGCCGTTACGCAAAGTGACACGCTCTGCGTTGCGGGCGGATGCGCGCTCAACATCGATGCGAATAGGAATTTCATCACGGAGGTCGGATTCAAAAACCTCTTTGTCCAGCCAGCCTCATCTGATTGCGGGATTGCGCTCGGATGCGCTCTCTGGGGATACCACATGATCTTGAAGCAACCACGCGCCTGGGAAATGAAGAGCGCCTCGCTCGGACGAGGGTACTCTCTCAAAGAGATTGATGATGCCATACGCATGCGCGACGTTGACGTAGTCGTATCTAAAAAGATTGCGAAAGACGCCGCGAAGCTCATCGCGGAAGGTAAGATTATCGGCTGGTTCAGCGGAGGCTCTGAATACGGACCGCGCGCTCTCGGCAATCGGTCTATTATTTGTGATGCCCGACACCCTGAGATGAGAGACATTCTCAACAAACGCGTGAAGCATCGCGAGATGTGGCGGCCCTTTGCGGCCTCCATCCTCGCCGAGAAGCTCGGCGAATGGTTTGACCTAGAGCCGAATGCAACCACAGCATTTATGCTTCTCGCAGCTCCTATCCACCAGCGCTTGCGTGGCAAGGTGCCCTCAATCGTTCATGTCGATGGCACGTGCCGGATGCAGACCTTAACGAAGGAGAATGGAGCCTACTACGACCTCGTGAAAGAGTTCGACGCGCTTACCGGCACCCCGCTCATCCTCAACACGTCATTTAACTTGGGTGGCGACCCGATCGTCGAGACCCCCGCTGACGCACTCGACACCTTTCTCAAGACCGACATGGACTATCTCGTCCTTGAGAATCGGATTGTAACGAAACGTTCCTAGCTCGCTTTTCCCATGTCTCTCACCCGTAGATTTCAAATTCATTTCCGCTTGCTGCTCGTTAACATAAGCCTTTTCAAGAATTGGTGGCAGATATACCTTGACCATTTGCTTAATCGAAAGCTGCAATCGCTTCGATTGTGGAATGGGCTCGTTTTTTACGCTCCGTACCCATCTATCTATAAACAAACGATCTCTATCATAAAAGAGATTTATCAAGACAAGGTATACGGAATGATAGATTTGCCAAAAGATAGGGCAGTCGTCGTGTTCGATGTGGGTGCATATATTGGGACATTTTCGTTGATGCTTGCGAAAGCATATCCCAATGCGACCATACACGCCTTTGAACCCGAACCGGCCAACTACCAGTACCTAGTCAAGAACATCCGCGAGAATGGAATGAGCAATATTATTCCGCATAATAGTGCAGTCGTCGGCAGGGCGCCGGAGGGAGGGAAAGTCACATTGTACGTGCGAGGCGAAGGCTTCGGGACGAACTCGCTGCATACTCCTCACAAAGGAGTGCCTGTAGAAGTGCCGAGCACCACGCTCCATGATTTTATGGAAAATGCTGGTATCGCTGAATGCAATCTACTCAAGCTTGATTGCGAGGGGAGCGAGATAGAGATCATGGAAACGATGCCGGCAAATGTACGCTTTACGCTTGTAGAGTGGCCTCGAAATGTTGAGAAGCGTTCGTTCCCGTTCCCATTCCGCTACGCCGGGCGGATGAAATAATGCTCGAAAGCGCCAAAGCGGCGCTGATCCAAATAAATGGCTCCGCGGGGATTCGATAGCGCGGTTGGGCTATCGGGCTTGCGAGCGCCGCGAGCGTGATTGTGAAGACAACACCGAGTATGGCGAACTTCCGTGCGTGGCCAGTGGTTAAGAACGGCGCGGCGAATGCGAGAGCGAAGAGGATGAACCACACAAGACGCTCGATCGTTGCCGGCCAGAACTGTGCGAGATTTTGAAGCGCGGCTATAAAGTTGCCAGAGTAGAGAAGGGAAGCGAGATTATGTTCTGTTGTAGGAAAAAACGGAAGATTGAATCCCCCGCCGCTTTCGATGTTGAAGACAACGTACTGCACGTTCATGCCGCTTGCGAGGAAGAACGTCCCCATCTTAAGCGTATGAAAAAGGGCGTAGGGGAAAAGATACGTATGAAAGAATCCAAGCTCTATCTCTTTGAACTTGTCTGTATACAAGAAGCTGCGAAGCGCATACGGGTCACCTCCGCCAACCGCTGCCATGAGTTTCGCCTCCTCAGTATTTTCGTCAGCGCCTTGGTACCAGGAGAGGAACATCGGGATATGCAGGTGTGCAATAGTGTGCGCCGGGACTGAAGAGAGCCCAAAATGACCGAAGACATATGCATTACGTATGTACCAGGGGAGGAGCGTTGCGGCGAAAACAGCGAGGGAGACGGCCAAAAGTAAGAATGGTCGCCGTGTCCTCGGCCAAGCATGCATCGCAAAAAAGGGGAGAGAGACGAGGATGATGAGCGAAAGATACAGCCCCACTGGCTTGGTGAGCGTGCCGAGCCCAAGTAGGAGGCCAAGAGCGCTCGCGCTCCACCAAGGGTGCCTCGCCTCTCGGAGAGTAATGAGAAAGAGGAGCGCGGCAGCGAGGAAGAATACATACAGGACATCGCTTCCGAGCGCGGTGACGGGGAGGAAGATGACCGCAGGGCTCATGCCAAACAGCACGCCGGCGCTTAGGGCGAAAAGTGGCGAGAGAGCAAGACGCCTCGCTATGAGATAGATGAGGCCGCTCGTGATTGCAGAGAGGGCGCAGAGCGCCACTAAGAGGATATAGAAACCATCGCCCCACTGCGGCGGGTCTATGCCGGGCACGAATGAACTCCCACCACTGAGGGAGAAAACGAGCGCGACGAACGCCGGATAGCCGGGCGTCCGGAAACTCTCCGGCACCGGCAGAGAGGTCGGGAAATAGCGCGGTGGGAGCTCGAAGGTACCCTTTTCGAGCATCGTATGCGCAAGCGGGATGTATTCGGAATCCTGACCGCTTGCGAGCTGATACAGACTCTCTCCGTAGTGGGCGAGAAGCACCGCGGAGCCGGCAAGAAATGCGAGTTGCAACACGAACACAACCCCGATTACCTTGTATGTCTCAGACATAAACGTTACTTAGGGGTAGCATATCACCAGTTTCGATTACCGCTCCGTCGCCGATAGACAACAAAAACAGTATGGAGTACCCTTTAAGAGGGCAAACGTTCCTTGCCACCTTGCAATAGGGAGTCTCACCATGCAACCTATTAACCTGGTAACCCCTCCTTCGACTTTTTTGCTCGAAGAGAGGATGTTCCCCAACCTCGGCGTCCTCAAGGTTGCCGGGTCGCTTGAGAGAGCCGGGTGGCATGTTGGACACCTTGATCTCTCGGGATACACAAACTTCGCTAACGCGGCGGCTGACTATGCCGCGACCGCCCTGTCGAATGTGTTTGGGATTACGGCTACCTCCCCGCAGCTCCCCGCTGCGGTTAAGATAGCGACAGCGATTCGGAATGCCAGAAGGGACGCCAAGATAATCCTTGGCGGCCCGCATCCGACGCTGGTCTATGCCGCCAAGAAGCTCGAAGCAAAGCAAAACAGGATCGGTCGCGCTCACCGCGCGGCTCTCCGTCTTGAGGAAAACTTCGACGTTTTGGTCGCTGGCGACGGCGAAAAGGCCATCTTCCTCGCCTGCGAGGAGGGTTCGCCGCAAGTCGTCGATGCCGACGGGCACAAGGACGCAATCGGGAAACGTTCGGCCTTGTTTTTAACGCCGTCCGAGCTCGAAAGCTCTCCGTATCCGTCGCGACACCTTATCGACCTTGAGTCCTACGACTTCAAGATCGACGGAGTTCGCGCTTCATCCCTCATCGCCCAGCTCGGCTGCCCGTTTGACTGCGGCTTCTGCGCTGGACGTAACTCGCCCATGTTGCGGCATATTCGTACGCGTAGCTCTGACCACATCGTCGAAGAGATGGTGCACATGTACCAGAACTTCGGTATCCGTGGATTCATGTTCTATGATGACGAACAAAACCTCGACAGCGACGAGTTCGTTGACTTGTGCCAAAAAATCACTCGTGCCCAGCGCAAGCTCGGCGTCGAGTGGCGCCTCCGCGGCAACGTAAAGTCGCAACTCTTCAACGAGGCGCAGGCTGAGGCGATGTACGAAGCAGGGTACCGCAAGGTGCTCATCGGCTTCGAAAGTGGTTCGCCGCGGATTCTTCACAATATCCGCAAACGGGCCACCCAAGAGGAGAATACGCGCTGCCTCGATATCGCACGCAAGTACAATCTCGAAATCAAGGCGCTCATGTCGATCGGGCACCCGGGCGAGTCGCTCGGAACCATCGAGGAGACCCGGCGCTGGCTCCTCGACACCAAACCGCCTGAGGCAGACTTTACCGTCATAACGCCATATCCCGGCAGCAACTACTATGACATGGCGTTACCAGTCGAAGGGCAGTTTGTCGACGGCAAGCAAGTCCACGTCTACACCTATCGCGATAAATTCGGCGATAGCGTGGCCGGAGACAAGCTGTACTCGGTCGAGATCGATTACGTGACCGAGACCGACTATTACAAGGGAGACCCAGACGCTGTGGTCATTTCTCACGTCTTTACCGACTATCTCTCGCCTGAAGATCTCGTGCGAGAGCGAAACCGGCTTGAACGGGAGATACGCGGCGAACTCGGTATCCCGTACCATCGGCGCGGCGACCCGCTCGATTACGACGCCATCAACTACGGGCACTCAATGGGGCAAACTCCCATCCTGCCTTCACGAATGTTCCGGGTTTCTAAGCCCGTAACGACCCCTGTCTCTGTCTGACACGCTCTGACAGGCTTTGGCCCCCCTCGTTTGGGGGGTCTTCTTTTATACATATGGCAGGGTATACTCGAATCCTGCATGCCAGACTCTACGCGAGACCTCGAAGATTATTTCGAGCTCTCGGCTCGAATTTTCAGCGATTACCGAGACCCGCGTCGCGGGCCGTTCTCCCTGGTGTATCTCTATAGCGAGACGTCGGATAATGCCGACAGCTGCTTTCTGCGTGCGATTGAATTAGTGCGAGGGGAAGGAGTGAAGGCAGTGGGGACTGCCGAAGGCGCGCTCGGCCATGGCTACGATGGCTTTGAGGCATCGTGCAAACGACTACGGGCACTCGGGTGGAGTGACGAGAGCCCTATCCAAAAGATTTTAGTTGATGGAGTCGTCAACACGCTCTCTGAAGCCCAAGCGCTGGTGAACCGTATGAAGAGCGTCGAGGGAGATGTGGGGATAGTAGCGCCACCTTTTCATATAGTGCGCGCGTTTGTTACGACCATTACTGCACTGAAGGAAAGTGGGCAAGAGCGCCGCATCTATGCACTTCCTGGCACGCCACTCGAGTGGGGAGAGCGCGTTCGTCATTCGCAGGGCGAACTTATAGGCACGCGAAGTGAGTTGTTGCAGAGCGAACTTTCACGCTTACAAAAATACCGAACGCCCGAGTTTGGGAACTTGCTATCGCCCAGGGAAGTGCTCGAGTACCTCAACTGGCGCGACCCATAGTCATGTCGCCCAGGCCCCTTTCTCGGGGGCTTTTTTTATACACGAGGCAGGGTATACTCGAGCTCATCATGTCCGATATCACCATCTGCTCGATGTACCATTCAAAGGACTCGAGCGACCTGTTGACCCTCAATTGGGACCTCACCACGAGCCTCAACCCAGGCGTGAAGATTCTCTGGCTGGTGGGCGACAACCGCCCAAAAGGCGGGGAGCCGATTGAGCCGCCGAAGGGAGGCTTCACCTTCATTCAGGGGTACCATAGCGAGGATTTGAAGCGCGTTTACAACTGGCCTATCCTCGCCGCCTACCACGGAGGGCTCTGCTTGAACGCGCTTTTACCATACTGCAAGACAAAATATGTGCTGTTCCTCGACTCCGATTTTTTCGTGGTGCGTCGCGATTGGCTCAAAGAGCTCATCGCGCATATGGAAGAGAAGAAACCTGCGATGTTCGGCGCGCCGTGGCACCCGAAATATCCCGGAAAACCGCGCTATTTCCCTACGCACGCATTCAGTTGCTACAACAGCGACATCATCCCGGTGTGGGAGCTCGACTTCAATCCGGGCTACGATTTTAAATATACGCATACTTCGACCAACCCAGGCGCCTTTTATCCGCCTGAAGATCCGCCGAGGAGCAAGAATGTCTTGTACAAAGCATTTTTTAACCTACGAAAACGCCTCGCTATCGGCTCTTCTCGTGATGTCACATGGCTTATCAGGGAAAGTCTCAAAAACTCTGGACTCTGGGTCGAGTGTGCGCAGCCAGTGTGGAAGGAGCAGCATAAGAAATCAAAGGCGAGCCGCTTCCTGGATATGTTCTTGCCGGAGCGGTTCTCGTTTACGCCGAAACGCCCGCATTACTTCACGGACGTCGGATTTAAGGAAAAAGGGTATCCGGACTTTTACGAACTTGATATGGAGGAGTACATGTTTGAAGGCGAGCCGTACGGGATACATATCCGCAATACCCATCGACGCAAAGATATCGCGCGTAAGTTCACACAATTGGCTGAAGGTTTGAAGTCGAGTGCGAAGATGTCATAGCGTTCGATGAAAACAATCTTCATAACCATTTACGACGGCGATACCGAGAAAGTGATCTTGCGCTCGGGAGTATATGCGCACGTGAAGGCGGCCGGGCACCGGATCGTGCTTATCGTGCGCGGCGCAAGTCGCATCGACTATTATCGAGAGGCGTTTCAAGAAGGGAACACCATCGTCGAACTTGCGCCGCCCGACGTTACCCTTGCTGAAAACCTCTGGTACCACGTGAGCTGGAATACCGTCCCGACCCGTTCGGTCGCGCTGCGTATCCGTGTAAAGCTTCATAAGGGCGGCAAACTCTGGCGTGCGGTACTTGAGAGCCTAGCGTGGCTCCTCGGCCACGCCAGGCTCTGGCGCGAATCCTTGCGTTTTGTCTACGGGCTTGCGCCTGACGACTTCGCTGGCGACCTGTTTGAGAGATATAAGCCTGACCTCCTCTTTGCGCCGAACATGTTTTCGCCCCTAGACTTTCGTATGCTGCGGGCAGCACATCGGCGCGGTGTCCCGACCGTAACCACCGCGAAGAGCTGGGACGTGCTCACTACGAAAGCGTTCACGCGCGTGCGCGCCGACAAGCTCCTCGTGTTTAATGAGTTCAACCGCAATGAGGCGATTACTCCCGGCGACTATGACGAGAGCAGGGTCGTGGTGACCGGCTTCCCGCAATTTGATAGCTACGCGAACCCTCCAAAAGAAGATCGGCGCGCACATTTTTTTGACAGTCTCAAACTCGACCCTACGAAGCGGTTGATTTTGATGGGAATCCCGGGTGACTGGCTCACTCCCTACACCCACGAGATTTTGACCGAGCTCGACCGGCGCATTGAGGAGGGTGCCTTTAAAGAGCCTGTGCAAATCTTGGCACGCCTCCACCCCAAGTACCCCGACTCAAGCGAAAAATATGCCTATAGGCACGTCATCCTTGAGCGGCCGGGGACACATCTTGCCCAAAAAAGAGAGTTCTCAATCGACATGGGCGTTGGCAATACCTATGCGTGGACGTTTACTGACCACGACATCGAGCACTTGAAAGAATCGCTCTATTTTAGCGATGTCGTTGTAAACACCGCCTCGACCATTACGCTTGATGCAGCGGCTCTCGATAAGCCCGTAATCCTTATCGCCTACGATGGTGATCACAAGCTGCCGCCCTTGGAGTCGATTGCCCTCGTGTACGAACGCGACCATTTCAAACATGTCGTTGATACGAAAGCAGCGCCTCTCGTTACAAGCAACGACGAACTTGTCGCCGCCATCGAACGCTTTCTTGCTGACCCGAATTACTTACGAGCTGAACGCGACAACTTGCGCACGCAACTCCTGTATAAAATCGATGGCGGAGCTGCGAAACGCACAGCGGACGCCGTCCTCGAAATGTTGCCAAAATAGAGAAAGGTGGCGGAAACCCTCGTCTGTGGTAGATTGTTATCTACTATATGGCAGCCAAGAAGGGGGCGGTACGCATCGGCTTTATAGGCCAGGGATACGTCGGCAAGAATTATGCCGACGATTTTGAACGTAGGGGTTTCCCCGTGGTGCGCTACTCGCTTGAAGAGGCGTATGTGAAGAACCGTGACCTCATTAAGCACTGCGATGTGGTGTTTATCGCGGTGCCCACCCCGACGACCTCTAAAGGTTTTGACGCGAGCATCGTCGAGCAGGCCTTGAAGCTCGTCGGCCCTGGAAAGATTGCGGTTATAAAGTCGACCATACTTCCTGGCACCAGCGCGAAGCTTCAAAAGAAATTCCCCAAGATTGCCCTCCTTTTTTCGCCTGAATTCTTGAGCGAGGCCACGGCAAGCTACGATGTCGCAAATCCGTTTGCAAATATCGTCGGCATTACTCGCAAAACAGCAAAGCACCAGCGTGCGGCGGCTGTCGTACACAGTATCTTACCCAAGTCTCCCTTTACGCATACCAGCTCGAGCACCGAAGCAGAGCTCATCAAGTATGCTCATAATGTAAGCGGGTACATGCAGATTCTCACCTTCAACCTTATGTATGACCTCGCTGAAAAGCTTGGGAGCGACTGGGACGCTATCCAACCAGCCATCTATGCCGACCCCATGATCCCGAACTACTACTCGAACCCTATCCATAAGCGCGGACGCGGGGCAGGCGGGAACTGCTTCATCAAAGACTTCGCAGCCTATGCCACGCTCTATCGCGCGCTCGTGAAGCGGCCCGAGGGCATGGCGCTCCTTAATGCGGCCGAGCGGCACAACATCGCGCTTTTGACCGAGACGGAGAAAGATTTGCATCTCTTAGAGAAGGTATACGGCTCGAAAACCAGCAAGAAACGATAATATTACTCTATGCCTACCACTAAAAAAAAGATTTGCTTCGTCATCACGGCGCAGAATCATTACGCACGGAGCACCCTCCTCCTCAAGGAGCTCCATCGGCGCTCTGACGTTGAGCTGCAGATTGTCGTTGGCGGTTCGGCGCTCCTCGCTAATTATGGGAATGTCTTGAAGCTCCTCGAAAAGGACGAGCTCCCCGTCGCAGCGACTGTCCAAATGGTGATTGAAGGCGGCACGCCGCTCGCCATGGGCAAGACCGCGGGGCTCGCGGTCATGGAATTTGCCGGGGTCTTTGACCGGCTTAAGCCCGACATGGTGATGCTTCGTGGCGATCGCTACGAGATTCTTTCAGCAGCGATGGCGGCCGCCTACCTCAATATCCCGATTGCTCATCTTGAGGGCGGGGATGTTACGGGCACCATCGATGAAAGCGTACGCCATGCAGTGACCAAGCTCGCCCACCTGCACTTCACGACAAACGACGAGGCGAAGGCACGCGTCATCCGCATGGGTGAGCCCAAGGAAAATGTCTTCAATGTCGGTGC
>JBGPJZ010000004.1:0-46718 GCA_041485695.1 Minisyncoccia bacterium | reverse complement strand
ATTTCAACGACTTGAAGCCGAACGACCAGGGCGAGGACACTATCTCTCTCCACGTGAACAATAACGACGCGTACGCCTGCATGGATATGGCGCTCACGAGTAACGACGATAAATCCTCCACCGAGCCCGAGCTCGCGACCGGAGATAACCCTGAAGACGTAAACAATACGTGGGACGGCGAGCTCGCGCAGAACATCCAGATGTTCTGGTGGGCGGACGATGGCGACAATGTCTACGAGCAGGGCGAGGGCGCGCTCTCAAACGGCGTCCAGACTCTCTACAACCTCGCAACCTCGACGCCCTTCTCCGTCGCGCTCGCGGACTCGACGCACAATGTGTGGAATCCGAATGCTCCCGGCCCTATCACGGGCGGTACGGATGTCTACATCGGCAAGGCATGGTGCTTCGGCACCTTGACTCCGAACCCCGTCGCGCAAGACGACTTTGGTAAAACCGGTTCGAACGGCCCGCAAGTGCGCGGCACCGGCGTCACCTGCGACGGCACTGCGCTCGGGAACCTGACGCAGACCGACGGCACGACGCTCGACCTCGCCTTCCGCGTCGTCCAAGCTCGCCACAACCCCGACTTCTCCTGCGGCGGCACCGACACGCGCACCGCGAAGATCACGGTCATCAAGCACGTCACGAATGACAATGGAGGAGATAACATTGTTTCTGATTTCCAACTCTTTGCGGATGACGGAAACGTCACCACGCCAGTCACCTCGGGCGTTACAACGACCGTCGTACCTGGCAGTTACAGCGTGAGCGAGACAGGTGTCTCGGGATACGTCGCCTCCTTTAGCGGCGACTGCGACAGTGAAGGAAATTTGACGCTCAATGTTGGCGACAATAAGACCTGCACCATCACGAACAATGACTTGCCGGGCAATATCACCCTCATCAAGAACGTGATTGGCGGTACTTCGGGCCCGACCTCATTCAAGATGCGGGTGAACGGCATCTTAGTCCCGAACACCACGTCGATTGCCGTCAACTCGAATGCACCGGCAACGATTACGGAGGATCCGAAATCCGGCTATCACTTCGTCTCCATCACGGGTAGCGCGAAATGCCCGACGATCCTCGGCGGCACTGCGACTCTCGATGAGGGCGAGGCGATAACCTGCACGATTACGAATCATAGTGACTGATATGCGTGATTGACATCACATCATGAACGCGACACGCACCATCCTCCCACGACTCACCGTCCTCCTCGGGGCGGTGCTGTTCGTCGGCGCGGTGGGGATGCTCGCACCCGGCGAGACGGCGGCGGGCGCGACCTTCAGCACTAAGGGGCTCAATCTTAAAATAGACAGCAAGGGCTGGTACAACGGCGCCATCGTGCCCTCGGCGACGTGGTCATTGAAGGACCTCGTGCCGGGCGTCGACAAGTTCTTTAACTTCGGCGACATAAAGCCCGGCGACTCGGGCTGTGAGGTCATCAGCATCCACCCGCAGAATAACGATGCGTGGGCCTGCCTCGACTTCACGAACCCCACCAACAACGACAACGGCCAGACCGAACCGGAGGCGCTCGTCGACCCGAACGGGAACGTCTCCGGCGAGCTCGGGGCGGCGCTCAAATTCTTCGGCTGGTTCGACGACGGGGATGGAAAGTTCGAACCGCCGAAAGAAATGATCCTCTTCGGCCCCAATTCAGCCAACAATCTTTTTGGCAGCACGACCTACGCGGTCGCCGATGCTGCGCACGGGAGCGCCATCATTCATGACAAGACCACATATGTCGGCATGTGCTGGTGCGCGGGAAATTTTGTCTTCAACACGCACACCGGCGCCCACACCTGCGACGGGAGCGTACTGGGGAACGCCGCGCAGACCGATTCGTTCATGGTCGATGTGCGTATCCGCGCTGAAGCGGCCTCGCTTAATTCGTCATTCGTCTGTAGCGACACTTCGATTACACAGCATGGCAACAACGGGGTAGGCAACGGCGTGGAGCCGCCGCCGCCGGGCATCGGGAACGAGGGGAATGACGCCTCCGGCACCGGGCCGGGGAGCCCGGGCGGCTCCGATACCGCGCCCGGCCATAACTCATGAAAATCATCAACGTCGCGCTGAATACGCTCCTCGTCCTCGTCATCTTCGGCGCGGTCGCGTTCTTCCTTGCGCCGCGCTTCGGGCTCTTGAACCCGTTTGAGCTGAAGATAGTGCGCTCCGGCTCAATGGAGCCCGCGATACCGACGGGGAGCGTGGTCCTCATACAACCGTCCGCTAGTTACAAGGTCGGCGACGTGATTACATTTGGGAAGGATACGGCCACCTCGATACCGACCTCGCACCGCATCGTCTCCACTCGGAGCGAGGGCGGAACGACCTACTACACCACCAAGGGCGACGCGAATAACGCCGCAGACCCTGGCGAGACGCCGGCGAACAAGGTCATCGGACGCATCATCTTCTCCCTCCCGTACGTGGGCTACATCTTCGCATTCGCGAAGACGAGGCTCGGCTTCGCCCTCCTCGTCGCCATCCCTGCCGCGCTCATCATCCTCTACGAAGCGATCGGCATCTATAAGGAGGTCGCGATGCGTAAGCGACGCAAAAAGGCCGAGGGCGCGCTCGCGCGGATAGCTGAGCGGACTGTCGATGACCTGAACGACCCGCGCACGAAGCGCGAGGCGCCGCCTACGCCGCCACGGACTCGCATCTCTCTGCTTCATTTTGATATCGAAGCGCCGATGAGAGGGCCCCGATTCTCGCCATGAGGAATGCGCCCTTCATGACGACGGCGTATGCCCGAACGAGCCCGATGGCCGATATGTTCGTGCCGCATCGCGTGGCCGTTTCTCTCCCGATGCGCAGAAGGACGTATCGTGCGTCGACTGTCGCGGCTGCGCTGCTCGCCATCATCGCCGTACCGGCCTTGCTCACTGGGAGTTCGACGGGCGCATACTTCAGCGACCTCGAACAGTCGACCGGCGACACCTTCGCCGCGGGGCCCCTCGACTTCACCGTTTCGGTGGTTCCGCCGGGAGCGACCCTCGTACTCGGGCAGGCTGGCGAGACATTCACGCTCACCGTCACCCCTATTGCGGGCTCTCTGCCATTTCGATACAAAGTTTCTGCTGTGACCTCGGGCGATGCGGCATTTTGTTCTGCCATCACTGCTTCAGGGGCCGCACCGCTTGCTTATAACGGCTCCGCTTCTGCACTCGCTACCGGCGACACTAACGACCTCACGCCATGGTCGCTTACCTTGACGCTCCCGAGCCCTTCACCGAGCGTGGTGGACGGGATGAAATGCAATCTCGACCTCACCTATCAGGGCTATCAGGAAGGAGGCGCCGTGGAAACGGAGTATCACGACACTGAACATGTCGTGCTGAATCTCGTCGCCGACCCTCCTCAACTTCCCCCGCCACCACCAGCATCTTCCACTACACCGCCACCGCCTGCCGAAGATTTGATTATCACGCCCGATGCACCGATCGTTGATGCAACAACTACCGATACGACTGCGGGCGACACCGGCACAACAACTGACGAAACGGTAGTCGAGCCGCCGCCAGACCCGCCGCCTGCAGATACTCCGCCCACGGATCCGCCACCCGATTCACCTATAGAGTAACTTGCCTGTAACTGGCAGCCGCACGCGCCCGTTTACTACAGTGGAGGCACCGCGAGGTGCGTAACAAGAAAAGGGGAGTGCGATGAATTACTTGCCGCCGCCTGAAGTGGAGGTTAAGCCAATCAAACTCGGCATCATCCCGAAAGCGGAGCTCACGAGAGAAGAGTTCGAGAAGCTGTTCGGATTCTTGCCCAAGGAGCCGCTCACTGATGACGAACGGGCAGAAATGAACTCCGTCAACCGGCTCTTCGATTACATGCAAGACCGGCTGGGGCAGGGGAGTTGGCAGATTTTCTCCGCAGTATTCGAAGACCCCGAAATCGCGCGCATCTATCACTCGACGTTCTTACGCAAGGTGGCCACGTGCCCCTCCCGCGTCATCGCGCACTCCCGCAAAGCGCTGAAATTTGAAGACGGTACAGAGGAGTGATAAGGTAGGGGAGTTGTTGGGTTCCCCCGGCAGTGGCCCAGCAACACGCAGTGGGGGCGGGTCCATCGGCCCGCCCTTACTTTTATCGAGAGCGAGAGTGATATTTTTTATGGATGTCGCGCAGGTGAGAGTCGGTTACGTGCGTGTAGATTTGCGTCGTGTTGATGGACGCGTGGCCGAGGAGCTGCTGCACGCTCCGGATGTCGGCGCCGTTCGAGAGGAGGTCGGTTGCGAAGGAGTGGCGCAAGACGTGCGGCGTGACTTTTTTCGTAATACCGGCCTTAATTGCATACTTTTTAATGATTCGTTCGATGGAACGCGGTGTGAGGCGCTCGCCGCGCTCACGGCCGCGCGCGTTATTGACGAAGAGCGCCTCGCCCATATCCTTGCGCGCTTTCATATATTTTTTCACCGCGTCTTTGGCAGTGGGGGAGATGAAGACGACGCGGATTTTCTCGCCCTTGCCACGCACCGAGAATTCGTCGCGAGAGAGGTCTAAATCGGCATCGAGGGAGCAGAGCTCGGAGACGCGAAGGCCGGTAGAAAAGAGGATCTCGAGGATAGCCCGGTCGCGGAGCGACTTTTCATCCTCGCCATCGGCCGCCTCCATGAGGCGGCCGAGCTCGGCGGAGGTGATGAGGTCGAGCGAGCGCTCCGGCAATTTCGCGAGCTCAATCTTCTCGGGTGAAATACACTCAACCTCGCGCTTGCGGAGGAATTTGAGGAAGGCGCGTATGGCGATGAGGTAGTAATTCTGCGTCCGGCGCTTCATCGAGCCGTCTGCGCCCGCTTGGCGATTGAGCCACATGCGAAACTCCCGAACGCTGCTCTCGGTAATGTCATTCGTAGTCGAAATCTTCATTTGCGCGAAGAATCGCGTGAGGTAGTGGTCGTAATTCTCAATCGTCTTCACCGCGCGGCCGCGCTCAATTTCGATATATTCCAAGAATTGCCTCTTCGCCCCCTCAGCATTCATATCTAAATTGTAGCACCAAGCGTCGCACAACATGGGTACAGAATATTCCGCAATCCTTGCACTTTTTAGCAAGATGTGGTAGTGTAGTGATACATGCTTACCACGAAGAAAAAGGCGAACGTCATGAAGGGCGCAGGTCGCCATGACGCTGATACCGGCTCGCCGGAGGTCCAAGTCGCACTCCTTTCACGGCAGATTGACGAGCTTACGAAGCATTTGAAGAAGAATGCGAAAGATTTTCACTCTCGCCGCGGCCTTTTGCAGATGGTCGCTGACCGGCGCTCGCATTTGCGCTATCTCGAATCGAGCAACAAGCGCGGCTATAACGCGCTCGTCAAAAAGCTCGGGTTGAAAAAATAACCCCACTTCGCTAAAGCTACGCAGGGCAAGGGTGGTAGTATGTAGTTGGATCCGCCAGCTGGCGGATGTCCGATTTTAATAATTTCGTTTATTTATTTTTATGGCAGTTATCAAACACCAAGCCCAGCGCGTCGGGATATTCATAGACACGCAAAACCTCTATCACAGCGCCAAGCACCTCTACAAGACTCGCGTTAATTTCGCGAATGTCCTCGAGGAGGCTCTCGGCGGCCGCACCCTAGTGCGCGCTATCGCCTACGTCATCTCGACCGAAGGTGGGGAAGAGAAGAACTTCTTCGAGGCTCTCACTAAGATTGGCATCGAGACCAAGGTTAAAGACCTGCAGGTCTTCGCCGATGGCGCGAAGAAGGCCGACTGGGACGTCGGGCTCGCAATCGACGCGGTGAAGCTCGCGCCCAAGCTCGACACAGTCGTCATCGCCTCTGGCGACGGCGACTTCGTCCCCCTCATCCAGTACCTCGATATGAACGAGGGGTGCCAAGTCGAGGTGATCTCGTTTGGCAAATCATCTTCAGCAAAACTGAAAGAGGCCGCGCACGCCTTCACCGACATGTGCGACGACCCGAAGCGTTTTACCATCGGGTATAGAGGGTAATACGAGCTGAACGCACCGCACCCGCTAACGCGGGTGCGGTGCTTTAGGGCCTGTATGGGGTAAAATGAATCGGCACGGCTATGCCTCCGAACCAAAAACCGCAGGAACCGATAGATGTTTCGCTCCATAATGAACCGAAGCAATACATCCGCACGTTGGAGCGCGATACGGCCGCACTCAAACAAGGCACTAAGCCTGACTTCGCTGTGGTTGAGCAACAGCCCGAACCCCCTACCACTGCACCGCCCCTGCCGCCGCCCAAACCGCTCCCGCCACCACCACCTCCTTCGCCTCAAATCAAAGAAGAACACCTCATTGAGCCAGCCCGCACACGGCTCATAGAGGGGTCTGTCTTCCCAGCCTTTTCATTTAAAAAAGCGCCCGAGGTGCCAGTGCCGCCGACGCCCATACCTGTCCCTCCCGATAAAGCGCCCCTCCATACCTACACCAGCGACTTTTCAGAACGCCTGAAAACGACTCAAGCCTCAACCGCAACCGTTCTCGCTGCCGAAGGCGACACGCGTGCACAAAGAGCCGTCTCGCCTGCGCGCTTTAATATCCCCTTCATCGCGGGCGGCATCCTCCTTATCATCCTCGGCACGGGAGGCGCGTATGCGACCTACCAATACGTCACTTCGCCCGCACCAATCCAAATCGCACCGGCCATAGCGACGCCGATCTTCATCAACGAACGCGAGGAGGTGAGCGGAGTAGGAGGCGCGCTCACGAGCGCCATAAGCGCCTCCTTGAAGAAGACCCTCTCTGCCGGGAGCGTACGCCTCCTCTACATAGCCGCGGGCACGACGACCAGTAGCGACGTCTTTCATGCGCTCCAGCTCCCGGCGCCCGGCATCCTGCTTCGCAATGTGAATACTCCGGGCAGCATGGCGGGCATCGTAAGTGCTGATGGGACAGCCTCGCCTTTCTTCATCCTCTCGGTAAGCTCATATGGAGACACGTTCGCCGGCATGCTCGCATGGGAGCCGCACATGAATGCCGACCTCTCTCTCCTCTTCCCCCTATCGGGAACAACCACGCTCGCATTCCGCGATGAGATCATCTCAAATCACGATGTACGGGTGCTGCGCGACGCTAATGGGCAGAGCCTCCTCATGTATGGATACTGGGACCCGAAGGCGCTTATCATTGCGCGTAATGAGAGCGCTTACAGCGAGCTCTTGAAGCGGTTCGCGACCTCCCGCACAGCGCATTGAACGCTTTGATATACTGGCCCTCATGAAATCCGCCGCTCGATTTAAGGAGGTACTCACCAAAGAGAAAGAGAAACTTGAAGGAGAGCTCGTTGGGGTAGGACGCAAGAACCCCGCGAACTCACAAGACTGGGAGCCGACCCCGCCTCCAGGCTCTGAAGGCACGCTTTCAGACCCGCTTGATATCGCTGAACGTACGACTGATTTTGATATCAACGCGTCGATTGTCGCCGACCTGGAGACACGTTACAACGAAGTGACCTCTGCGCTTGACCGCATAGAGGAAGGGACCTACGGCACCTGCGTGGTGTCGGGCGAACCCATTGAAGAAGCTCGTCTTACCGCCGACCCCGCAGCGCGCACATGTCTCAAACACTTGAACCAGTAAAGGGGAGTGCGCGCAGACCCGCCGGAGGCGGGTCTGCCTCCGGCAGAAAAGAAACGCGCGGATACGCGAAGGTCATGGCGGCGCAACCGGTAGGTGCGGCCGCTGAAATCGTTTCAGTCGAGGCTGATCTTACGCGCGGGCTCCACTCATTCGCCATCGTCGGCCTCCCCGATAAGGCGGTTGAAGAGGCTCGCGACAGAGTCTCGGCTGCGATACGCCATTCTGGATTCAAATCGCCTAAACAAGAAAATCGCCGCATCATACTCTCCCTCTCGCCCGCAGATTTAAAGAAGGAGGGCTCGCATTATGACCTCCCCTTGGCGCTCTGCTACCTCATCGCCGGCGGCGATCTAAAGCTCCCTACCGAACCAATACTTTTTGCGGGCGAACTTGCCCTTGATGGGACGCTCCGTGGCGTGCGTGGCATCTTGCCGCAAGTACTCGCCGCTAAACGTGCAGGTATCAAAACCGTTTTTGTGCCATCGGCGAACGCGCGTGAGGCGTTACTCGCCGAAGGTATCGCCGTCTATGCGCCGAACTCACTTGCCGAGGTCATAAAACATCTTAAGGGTGGGAAGCGGCTCCCGATCATGACGCGCGACCGGGGCCTTGCCTTGCCACCGCCCGCAATTGATTTGCGCGAAATTAAGGGGCAAGAGAGCGCGAAGCGCGCTCTTGAGATAGCTGCCGCCGGGCGGCATAATATCGTCTTTTACGGCCCGCCGGGCACGGGTAAGACGATGCTCGCGCGAGCGCTCTCGGGCATCTTGCCGCCCTTAACGCCCGACGAAATCCTCGAGGTCACCGCGATACATTCGACTGCCGGCCTCCTCGGCGAAGGCGAGGCGGTATACTGGCCACCCTTTCGCGCGCCGCACCACTCTGTCTCGCATGTCGCGGTTGTCGGTGGCGGAGCCTTCCCTAAAGCAGGGGAGGTGACCCTCGCGCACAAAGGTGTACTTTTCTTAGATGAATTCCCCGAGTTTGAGGCGCGCGCCTTGGAGGCGCTCCGCCAACCGCTTGAAGACCGCACGGTCACTGTCTCGCGCGCTCGCGCGACGGTCACCTTCCCCGCCGATTGCATGATTGTCGCGGCAATGAACCCTGCTGAAACCATTTCAGACGACGTGCGCACGGCGCTCCGTGCTGCCGCAAAGCAAGCGCGCAGAATTTCGCGGCCGATTGTCGACCGTCTCGACCTTTGGATTGAAGTGCCTTTGGTGCCGCATGAGACACTTTCAAAACTTGCAACTGGCGAACCTTCAGAACTTGTGCGCAAACGTGTGATTGCCGCACGCACCCATGCTGAAAAAAGAGCGGGGAAGCGGGGCGCAACAAATGCGCACCTCTCGGGCCGTGAGCTTGATGAAAAAAGCGGTTTCTCTACCGCCGTAAAAGATATTCTTGCGAGTGCGGCCGCACGCTTGAACCTCTCACCTCGTGCCTACCACCGCACGATGCGGGTGGCGCGCACTATCGCCGATCTCGCGGGAGCTCGCGACGTTACGCCCGCCCACATCCACGAGGCTCTCCACTACCGCCCTCGCGGTATGTTCGGTTTTGAATAGGAATACTTATTTCGGCTGACAGACGGCGCCCAGCGGGCAAGAAGCGAAGGGGTTCCTCGCACCGCGCACTTCGAAGTGGAGGTGCGGGCCGGTCGCTTCGCCGGTCGCACCGACGTAGCCGATCAACTGCCCGCGGTCGACCATCTGCCCGATTGAAACGATGCTGTGCGTCATGTGTGCATACAAGGTTTGCGTGCCATTCGCATGGGTGATAACGACATAATTGCCGTAGCCGCCATTCCATCCGCCATTATTGCGAGCGACGATGACGACGCCCGCTGCAGCCGCATAGATTGGCGTGCCACGCGGGGCACCGAGGTCGACGCCATTCCACCCGTGGATGCCTTGCGTGAGGGCTGCTCCCGGCACCGGGTTGCCGTAATATCCGTCGACCTCGGCGCCGCTACCGCCGCGGTAGGGGTTGACGACCAGGCGCTTCGCGCTCGTCACAATCGAAATCGCTAATTCACCGCCCGGCACGATAATCGTCGAACCGACCTCAAGCAATGCTCCTGAATCGAGGCCGTTGAATTCGGCTATATCGCCGGCGTCTGCATGATACTTCTTCGCGATGGAGGCGAGCGTATCGCCCTTCACCACCTTGTGCTCGACTCCAGAGACTGGCAGTATCACAAGCTGCTGCCCGGGATGGATGCTCCGTGCGCTCCCGAGATTATTCGCCCACGCGATGGTGTTGATAGAAACGCCGAACATCTTCGAAATATCGCCCAAGGTGTCGCCCGAGCGCACCGTATAGAGCGAAATTTGCCCAGGGGTCAAGGAGCCGTTTACGTCGGCGGTAGCGCCCGCAGGGCCAGCATCCGCAACGAGTGCGCTACCGTCAGAGAGGGCGACGGGGGAGACTCCTTTGGTCGGATTCGGATCTACGTTTGTGGCGGCATCGAGGAGAGCGAGCGCCGGGTCATGGAAAATGGGCCCGGAGGTGCCCGAGGCGTCCGCCGGAGTTGAGAATGGCCAAAAGGCGCTCGCTTTTATAGGGGAAAGGATGGCAAGAAGGAGAAGGCTTAGAGCGGCGGCAAGAGCCGCTCCAAGAATCCAATATGTCTCCCGAGCCACTGATACTGATTCAGGCTCGGGTTTTTGCGGGGTTGATTCGATAAGAGGGCGGGGTAGAACAGTCAGGCTTCCGAGTACAAAAACGGCTTACCTAAGCCATTTCTTGGGTGCTTCCGTGTCAGTCGATTCGGGCATTCTAGCAGGGTGGGGCTGGCGGTCAACGGGGCTCCAGAAAGGGTGGGGAGAAGGGTTTTTAGTGTAAAGTGAGCCTGGTGAAGTACCTCGAGGGCCTTAATGACGCCCAAAAGCGCGCCGTAACCGCGACCGCGGGGCCCGTTTCTGTCCTTGCGGGAGCCGGAGCGGGCAAAACACGGGTCCTTGCAACCCGGATCTACCACCTTATCCGCGAAGGGGTGCCTCCTACGAAGATTCTCGCTGTCACCTTCACGAACAAAGCAGCCCGCGAGATGCGTGAACGGGTGCGTACTCTTTTGCAAAGCGTCGGAGGGAGCCGGCGAGAAAATAGTCTGGCCGAGGCCGAAGGCCGAGGAGACCCGAGGACTTTTTCGCAGGCGGCTCCCCCCGGAGCATCGCTACCGTTTATCGCCACCTTTCACGGGCTCGGGCGTGAATTGCTCGAATCCTACGGCAAAGCCATCGGCATCTCACGCTTTTTCTCCATTTACGACCGGGACGACTCTGAAAAGGCGATTTCTAAGGCCTTGAAAGAGCTCGGTATCGAGGCCAAGGAGCTCTCACCACGCGCCGTGCTCTCACGCATCAGCAAGGCGAAGGGGGCGGGGATGACCGCCGCGGAGTATGAGGAGAAGCAGGGGCGGGGGAGTTTCGGCAACCGCATTGCGGCGGAGGCGTGGCGAAAGTACGAAGCGACCTTGCGCGCTGAAAAAGCGCTCGACTTTGACGATCTTATCGCGCTCCCCGTGCGGCTCCTTGAAGAACACCCGGAGATACGAGCACTGGCTCAAGAGCGCTGGAGTTACATCCACATCGATGAGTACCAAGACACGAACGCGCTCCAGGGGCGGCTTGCGAACATTTTGGCTGAAAAACATCGGAATCTTTTTGTCGTCGGTGATATCGACCAGACTATCTATACCTGGCGGGGTGCCACAATAGAAAACCTCCTTGATTTTGATGAAACGTACCAAGAGGCAGAAACAATCGTGCTCGAACATAATTACCGTTCGACGAAAAACATCGTCGATGCTGCTAATGGCGTGATCAGTGAGAACAAGAAGCGAAAAGAGAAACGTTCTGTCACTGACAATGCAGCTGGGGCGCCGATTATCGTCCACGCTGCTCTACATGCTGAAGATGAGGCGTGCTGGGTTGCTCGCAAGATACGTTCGCTGATGCGCGAGGGAGTATCGCCAGAGAACATCGCTATTCTCTTTCGCACGAACTTCCAATCGCGAGCGCTTGAAGAGGGCCTGTTGCATGCGAATATCCCGTACCGCTTGCTGGGGACGCGCTTCTTCGAGCGTAAGGAGGTCAAGGATACGCTCGCGTGGGTGCGCCTCGCGCTTGAACCTACCCGCGAGGCTGACAAGATGCGCGCAGCGCAGTCGCCTTCGCGCGGCATTGGTAAAACAACCTTGGGCAAGCTTATGGCCGGGCAGCGTGACATGCTTCGGGCAGGTGAGCTCTCAAGAGTCGAGCAATTTGAGACTATTGTGAACGCACTGAACGGAGCGAGTAAACAGCTGATGCCCTCCACATTCGTACGGCTCGTCATTGAAAAAAGCGGGATGAAGGCCGCGCTCGCCGAGGGTACCGATGAGGAGCGCGAGCGCTTCGAAAACGTACAAGAGCTCGCGACCTTGGCAACCCGTCACGACAGTACGCCGGGGCAAGAGGGTATTGCGGCCTTCTTGGCTGAAGCGGCGCTTGCAAGCGACCAAGACGAGCTCGACAGGAATGAAGAGAAGAAAGGAGTGACCCTCATGACCGTGCATGCCGCCAAAGGACTCGAATTTGATACGGTTTTTGTGACGGGCATGGAGGAGGGGCTCTTCCCCCATGAGGGGCAAGGGGATGAAGATAGGGACGAAGAGGAGGAGCGCCGCCTTTTTTATGTCGCGATGACGCGTGCTAAATCGCGTTTAATCCTTACCCTGGCTCGCGTGCGCAAGATCTATGGCACTGACTTTGTATCAGAACCCTCGTCTTTCTTAGGAGAAATCGACCGCTCGCTCATGGTCTTCGATGAGACCAGTGGCCCGCCCGAACGAGCGGACTCGTCCGGTCGGGCGGGCGAAGATGTCATCGAAGCGTGAGGGGCCTCCTTCGGCTCGACCTTCGGTTCAACAGGCTTCCGCTTGAAGAAAACGTCGAGAGACCCTTTCATAACCTTCAGTTCTTTGGGCTTTAGCTTTAACTTTGGGTCAAACCGGCCCGCATATCTTTTGGACGTAGGGAATTTCTCAAGCGCTTCTGCGTGCTTGCTGCTAATCCCATAGCGCAAACCGCCTACCTTCTTTTCTCGTTCAAGGGCGGCCTTCAAGGCCGCGTCAACCCGTGCGCGGCCTGCCACGCTTAAATCAGCTGCCCGCATTTCCTTTTTTAACACCTTACGAAAGGTACCGCTCTCAAATCTTTTATCAGTGATTTTACGATTATCCATACGCGGTATTATACCTCCATACCATGCACGCTAAAAAGTCTCTTGGCCAGCACTTCTTGATGCACGCCCGCATTGCCGAGCGCATCGCTGATACGGCACATCTTGCCCCGTTTGATACGGTCGTTGAAATAGGGCCGGGTACCGGCATCCTCACCCGTGCACTCCTTAAGCGGGCCATAAAAGTCGTTGGTGTCGAAGCGGACGCGGGTCTCGTACAAACGCTGGAGAAAACGTTTGCCTCGCACATTGCTGACCGTACCTTTGAGCTCGCATTCGCAGACATCCGTACGTTCGATATCGAGCAGCTCCCGGACGACTACGTCGTCGTCGCCAATATCCCGTACTACCTCACGGGCGACATCTTGCGAAAATTCCTTTCTGCCCAACACCAACCGAAGTCTATGACGCTCCTGGTGCAAAAAGAGGTTGCCGAGCGCATCGCGCGCTCAAAAAAAGAAAGCATCCTCTCGCTCTCGGTGAAGGCCTACGGCGTACCGAAGTATGAATTTACCGTACCGAGGGGCGCGTTCGTGCCGGCGCCCAAGGTCGATTCGGCCGTACTCTCAATTCGCGATATCTCACGGAAAAATTTCGACAGCGGGGCGCAAGAAAAACGCTTTTTTGAGGTCGTGCACGCCGGATTCGCGCAAAAGCGTAAGCAACTCGGCGGGAATTTGAAAAGGATGGGTGTCTCGCTCGCGCCGGAACTTATGCGCGCACGAGCCGAGGATCTCTCGCTCTCTACGTGGCTCGAACTTAAAAAATAAAAAGCGGAGCCGTATGGCTCCGCTCAAGGGTATGGTATTCAGCGCTCTCGCGTGCCTCGTTATTGGAGATTGGCTTCGCGATTCTGGGCGAGACTCTGCACCAGAGTCCCGCAAATGAAAACCCCACCGTTGGTAATCAAATCTCTTGGATTATCGGGATCCGGGATGAGCATTGGCGTGACGACCATGTTGACCAGGGCATCAGCGCCTTGTTTTTGCGCGTTAGCCATTATCTGTTTGCTCGCCTCCACCATGGCCGAATTCAACATTCCAGAAGTTGAAGGATTCAAGAACCTAGGATTCATTTGAAACATGCAGAGTCCATTGACGACTTTGTACGGCCTCCCGATGTCTGAGCCGGTGACCATCAAAAAGAGGTCTTTCTGTTGCGCTGCCCCAAGAGCAGGCGCTGCGATGAGGCAACCCAACAATGCGATTGCATAACGTTTCATGCTCTTCTCCTATCCTAGCGTTGAATTCAGTCTCGATGTAACCCCGCCAGAGCGGTGACACCTGAATCCATTATACCATATCGCACAGTTTTGCAACTGTACGTATAAACAAGAGGGGCTTATACCCATCTCGCGCTTCGTAGCAAGGCGTGTAGTAGTTATACTTCACTCAAACTACCCGTGGCATCACTTTTACGAAATTGGCGAGTTCTCGGGGCGCTTCTCCTTGCGTCGGGGCTCGTCATCGGCGCGTATGCCGCCGCCCGGAGCGGCTCCCATCCGCGCGTCGCTGAAGCCTCGACCGAGACCGCGCTCCTACAGCAGATCGCGACACAAGACTCCGACGGCGACGGCCTCCCCGATTGGGAGGAGTCCTTATACGGCACCGACCCGCACTTGGTCGACAGCAAGAGCTTGGGGATGACTGACGGGGAGGCCGTTATCAAGGGCCTCATCGTCCCCAAGGCCGTCGCAGATATCCCCGCGCCTGCCGCGGGCGCCACCCCTAGCGCTGTTGTCGACGGCGTACCAGCTCCTGCACCAGGCTCCCTTACCGACGTATTCGCAAAAAACTTCTTAGTGTTGTATCTGAATGCGAAACAAGCGAATGGCGGCGCGGCGCTTTCTGAACAGGACACGACGAACCTCGCTCAAAAGGCGGTGAACCAGCTGACCAGCTCTATCGCCCCAGTAGCCGATTTTAAATCAATGGCTGACCTCGCGATTTCGGGGTCGGGCCCCGATGCGCTCCGCACGTTTGCAGTCGTCGCCGAAGCTGTCATGTCAAAAAATACAGTCTCATCTTCAAAAAGCGAGCTTTTGTACCTCCAGGACGCTATCCAAAACAAAGACGAGGCGGCTCTCGCACACATAACCTCGATCGCAGGGAGCTATCGTGCAACAGCTGCCGGCCTTTCGGTGCTCCCCGTACCGCGAGAATTGGCCAGTGACTACCTCGTCCTTATCAATGCACTCGCGCGCGTCGGCGAAATCGCGACCGACTTCTCCCATGTCACGACCGACCCTCTCGCGACGATGCTCGCGCTTACCCAATACCCGCAGACCGTCCTCGTCCTTGCTAACTCCTTCATACATATTCACGATATCTACAAGGCAGCAGGGATTGAGTTCGCGCCCGGCACGCCAGGAGCATCATTCGTGAATGTCATACCGGATATCGCCGCAAGCCAGAAGGCCGAAGCAGCGCAACCACAGCCATGAAGCGACTTATCAAACCGCTCGCTGTGCTCATGCTCATGCTCTGCGTGGCACCTGCACCGCTCCTTGTCGCACCGCAAAAAGCACATGCCCAATTCGCAGTACTCGATGCAGCAAACTTAATAAAAAATACTATTTCTTCGATTGCTACGGTCTCGACCGAAATCAATACGTGGGCGGTGCGTATCAAGGACTATGTCCTCGACCCGGCCGCGTTCATTCTTTCAGGGAATCTCTTGAAGTCGATTACCGCGGGCATCATTGATTTCGTGAACGGCAACAACAGTTCGGGCAACCCCCTCTATGTGCAAGACCTGCGCTCGCATCTCCTCGCTACGGGCGACGTGCAAGCCGTGAACTTCTTCGCTGAATTCGGGAGAAACTCGAATTCGCCGTTTGCCTCGAGCATCCTCTCTTCTCTCCGCATGAATTACCTCCAGGGCACGAGCGCGAACGGCTATTGGGCAGCGAACCAGTGCACGCTGAACCGGTACTCGCCGAACCCGCTCGCCTTCGCGAACGGCGACTTCTCGCAAGGGGGGTGGGGTGCATGGTTCGCTCTCACCACCCAGCCGCAAAATAACCCATACTACCAATATTATCGGGCGCAAGCTGAACTCTCGGCTCGCGTTGAAAACGCCGTGGCGAACCAGCTGACACAGCTTGCGTGGGGCCAAGGATTCCTCTCGTGGTGTGGCGACAGTTCGGGCGCCCCGGCTCCTGCAGGCGACCCGCAATGCCCGGCTGGGCAGGAGTGGAGCAGCGAATTCGAGACCTGCGTGCCGACTGCGGTAGCCGCAATCGACGGGGGTTGTACGAAAAGCGATGGCTCGCAAGGTAAGATTCAGACGCCCGGTTCAGTCATCCGTGACGGGCTCAACGAAGCGCTCGGTACCGATATCAGACGGCTCATCAACGTGGGTGATGTGAACACCATCTTCAATAATGTCGGGAATGTCCTCTCAATCATGTCCTACGGCGCTTCACTCTTAGGCGGGAACGGCGGGTCAGGCGGGCTCTTTGGTGTGAGCCATGCTTCGGGAGCAAACCCCGTCCCTTTGCTTGACCAGTATCGAAACCAGCCCGGGTACTTCGGCCTAACGCAACAAACGGTCAATCAATCCGCCAACACGCCACCGCCGCCGAATCCTAATCTCCAAAATAATGCAGCCGCAGCTCAAAATGCTCTCCCGCAGAACGCGCAACAGAACCAGAACTTGCAGAATCAGCAGCTCCTCGGCATATGAAATCCGCCCGACTCATCGGTCTCATCCTCTTCGCCATGATTCTCGCGGGGCCGGCGTTCATCACGCTGACTCCGTTCCCTGCACACGCTCAACAATGCATCGGGTTGGATGAAAATGGCAAGCTGTGCCCGGTGCAGGATGTAGGAAATCCGCAGGGCGCAAACCCTATAAGCGCGACTCAAACAGGTGGCGGGGCGGGGAGCGGAATAAGCGGCGACCCATCGAAGACCTTCGGCTTGCTCTTGGGTGGCATCATGACCTTGTTCGCTTCCTTGACCGGGTACGCGGGCGTCCTCCTCAACGATGCCGTCTACTTCACCGTCCTCACAATGGGTAACTACGTTAATCAACTCAATGCGGTCGGGGTGGTGTGGAATATTATGCGCGACCTCGGCAACATCGTCCTCATCTTCGGCTTTCTCGCTATCGGCATCACGACCATCCTTGGCGTTAAGTGGTATGGCGGCGGTACCAAGATGCTCCCCATGCTCCTCGTGGCCGCCATCTTCTTAAACTTCTCCCTCTTCATCTCTGAAGCAGTCATCGATGTGGGGAATATTTTCGCTTCGCAATTTTATACGCAGATTAACGGCGGCAAGGCCCCGGAACCGATTGAAATATTCACATCAAATCTGGGCAAAAGCATCAACCAGGACGGCATTTCAAACGTCATCATGGGTTCGCTTGGGCTCCAAAAGCTTTACAGCCTTAATAATGGCCCGGTTGATGCGAGCGGCGTGCCCGTCCTTACCGACACAAAGATGATGCTTATCGGATTTTTGGGCATCTTGCTCTTCATCATCGCTGCGTTCGTGATGTTCTCTCTCGCATTTATCTTAATCGCGCGCTTTGTCATCCTCCTCTTTCTCATCATTACCGCGCCGATCGGGTTTGCGGGCCTTGCCGTGCCGAAGCTTGAAGGTATCGCCAAGCAGTGGTGGCATAAGCTGTTCGAGCAAACCATTACCGCGCCCATACTCCTCCTCATGCTCTATGTAGCGCTGACTGTCATTACTGACCAATGCTTTTTGGGTAATGCGCTCGCGGGCGGAGGCGGAGCTGGTGTCTGTCATGGGTTCGGCGCGACCGCTAACGGATATACGCAGTTAACCGCCAGCCAGACTACCGCTGATGTCGGGAGTTTCGCCGGCATCTTGCTCTCATTCCTGGTCGCAATGGGGCTCCTCTTGGCGTGCACCGTACTCGCGAAGAGCATGTCCGCTTTCGGCGCCTCCTGGGCCACCAAGTGGGGAGGACGACTCTCCTTCGGCGCCATCTCGCTTGCCGGGCGGGGCACGCTTGGTATGACGGGAGTTGCACTCTCAAACAAGCGAATGAAGGCGTGGGCACGGACGAATTACTTGGCAAAGGGCTTGGTATTTGCTGGGAAAGGACTTTCAGGCCGCACCTATGATGTGCGTAATGTCGGCGGCGTTAAGGCGGTCGCAGGCGCTGCTGGCATTGAAGTCGGCGAGGGGGCGACCATCACGGCAGCTAAAGCACACGAGGAGAAGTATGGCTATAAGCCGGTTCAAGAAGCCTTCAAGCAAGCTCGTGCGGAGTACGAGACCGCTGGCCGTGAGATTGATTTCAAGAAGGCACAAGCGAACCTTGAGCGTATCGAGCAAGATTATGCAAATGGCGCGATGACCCAGCAAGCATACGAGAAAGAGAAGGGGGAGAACGAGAGAGTCATCACTACTTCTCTCTCACGCATGTCGACGAAGCAACTTGAGGAGCTTGGCAGCATCAAAAAAGCGAACGAGACGCTCGTCCGTAACCTTTCACCGCAGCAATTCGAGGCTCTGATGAAGAGCGAGAAGATTTCGGATCTTGAACGCGAAAAGATACGCGACTCGCGATTCAAGAAGGTGAACAGCAGCCTAGAACCACACCTCACCGCTATCCAAGATGCCCAGAAAGTCCTTGACGACACTACGATTCCCGCCGGTGACCCGAGAAAGGCGGCAGCCAAAGCTTCGCGAAAAGCCCACGAGAAGTCTATCCAAGATATTGTGCGCGCCATCCCGAACAGGGACCTCGAAAATGCACCGGCCGAACTCCTTGAAAACGATCTCGTGCTCGACGGCCTCTCCGAGGCTGGCCGCACTGACCTTATCAAGAACGAAAAGGTCAGCCCGGTAGTGAGACAAAAACTCAGGGCGCGCGACCCGAGCGAGAGAGTGAAAAAAGTGTACGCATCTCCTCCTGCGGGCATCACAGCGGGCAAAGCCGCGGCAGACATGATAGAAACGCTGAAGATGAAGCCGGAGACCGTTGCAAAACTCCCGGTCGACGTCCTAACGACACCTGAGGTGATGACAGCACTTACACCGCCTATGCTCGGGGAGCTCTCTAAGGAACTCGGCCCGGCAGAGAGAAAAGTTATTGCCGATTTCTTCAAAAACAACTTGCCGTACCCGACGATTGCAACCTGGCCGCAAGCGGCTGGGCAGAAGAAGTACTTCCAGAACTCCCTTAGCGCCATTTGGGGCGATGTACTATAGAAGCGCTTACGTATGAAGACTTTTACTCAAGAACAAATTCTCGCCGCATTCAATAGTGCCCCGCCTGCTATCCGAGATGTGTACATCAGCGAGGAGAGCGCAAATTTTGTAGAAAGTCTCCGAGACAAGTATGGACTTCATGTGGACGTGGCTGGCGGACTCGGCCGAACAATCGGTTTTATGCTCTTAGGCCTCCTGAGCCCCCAAGAATTTCTTGAGAACATCACTTCAAGTCGAGTCTCGGAGTCTCAAGCGCGACAGATTATGGCTGACGTTAATCAAAAGATTTTTGCACCTCTGCAACAGCAGATGCGGGAAGGGGGCAACAAGCCGACAGGGCAGGTGGGAGTGCCAAGCTACCAAGCTCCCAAGCCACCAGCACCACAGCCTCGACCAATGCAAGCTCCGCCGCCGCCACGACCTCCGATGCCGCCACAACAGCGCCCGATGCAACAGCCGTACATTCCACCGCCAAGACCTCCCGTGCAGCAGCCGTCGCAGTTACCGTCTATGTCTCCACAGAGACCCCCGATGCCGAAGGTACAGCCGCAAGCACCCCGCGTAGCACCGCCGCCTCCGCCGAACTTGCCGGGCGTTATGAGCGACGATCGCCTCCTCCCTGACCACGAAGTAGGACATATAAATGTGCCGGGTACGCCCTCGCCCCCATCTCAATCGTTTAACAATCCGCCACCTCCTTCACCGGCTCCTAAGCCAACTGCAGCCTATGGCATCGACCCTTATCGCGAACCGTTTGATGAGAGCTAGCTGGTATACTGGAGACGATGGAGTATCAGGTACCGCAGTTCATTGAGGTTGAAGATAAAATCGTCGGGGGGCTGACCCTTAGGCAGTTCATCTACCTCGCCGGCGGGGCAGGGTTTGCCGTACTCACGTTCTTCTATCTCCCCTTTATCCTCTGGGCTCTCATCGCAACGCCCGTCGTGGCGCTCGCCCTAGCGCTCGCGTTTTATAAGATGAACGGCAAGCCGTTCATCGATGTCATGGAGGCGGCTTTCATGTATTACGTCGGCGCCAAGCTCTTTTTGTGGCGCAAAGAGGCGAAAAAAGAGAGTACGGAGCAGGGGGCAGGGAGCCCCGCGCCGGCTCTGCCGGCGCGTGGGACGCCGAAACTCACGAGCGGCAAGCTCCACGAGCTTGCGTGGTCGCTCGACATCAAAGACCAGCCTCCGCAATAACTATGGCAACAGCAGCCCCCCAGGCGACGCAAAAGTTTGTCCCGGTCAAAGAGATTCGCGGCGGCGTTGTCATACTCAAAGACGGCGGCTACCGAGGCATCCTCATGTGCTCGTCGATTAACTTCGGCTTGAAGAGTGCCGACGAGCAGCGTGCGATCATCGGCGGCTTCCAGACTTTCCTTAACACGCTCGACTTTTCAATACAGATTCTCGTCAATTCTCGCCGCATGGATATCCGCCCTTATCTCGCCCTCCTCGAGGGCAAGATGGAGGGGCAAAAGACGGAACTCTTGCGGATACAGCTCCGCGAGTACATCGCGTTCATCCGCAGCTTCACTGAACAGTCTAATATCATGACCAAGACGTTCTATATCGTCGTGCCCTACGCCGGCGGGGCCTCTGCGAGCGTCACAAAAGCGCTGGGTCTCTTCGGAGGGAAAAAGACTGCGGCCGAAACAAATACTATTTCGTTTGAAGAGGCCCGCGTACAGCTCGAGCAGCGCCTCGCGCTCGTCGCCGGTGGCTTATCCGGCACAGGGATACGCGCGGTGCCCTTGGGAACCGAGGAGACGATAGAGCTCCTCTATCGCTCGTTTAACCCCGGCGAGCTCGAGAACCCGATTCGCCTCGAAGAATAAGTATGGCACTGCTCGATTTCATCAAGAAGAAAAAAGAGGAGGAGCCGCAGATCGTGCCTGTCCTCCCTAAGGACATCTACAAGCGCGGCTCCTTAGACTTGGTCGACACCATAGCGCCCGCGGCGCTTAAGATTAACTCACGCGAGCTCGAGCTCGGCGAAAAGTTCGCGCGCGCGTTTTATACCATCTCCTACCCGCGCTTCCTTACTGACGGGTGGTTCTCCCCGATCGTTAACCTCGACAAAGTGCTCGACATCTCGCTCTTCATTCACCCCGTCGACACGGCGCAAGCACTCCGTACCTTGCAAAAGAAAGTCGCTGAGGTGCAAAGCCAGATAGGCGAACGTGAAGCGCGCGGGCTCGTGCGCGATCCTCTTTTAGATGCGAGCTATCAAAATATCGAGGCGCTGCGCGACCAGCTCCAGCAGGCCGAGGAGAAGCTCTTTGATATCGGTCTTTACCTTACCCTCTATGGCGACTCGAAAGAGGAAATCGACAAGACCGAGGGCGACATCCGCGGCATCCTCGATGCCAAGCTCGTCTACACCAAGCCGGCTCTCTTTCAGCAGGAGCAGGGCTTTCGCTCATGCCTACCTTTGGGCACCGACGAGCTCGCCGTCAATACTAAGCTCAACTCAGGGCCTCTCTCCTCGCTCTTCCCCTTCGTCTCGTTCGACTTAACCAGCGATCGCGGCATCCTCTACGGCATTAACCGCCACAACTCCTCGCTCATACTCTTCGACCGTTTCTCCCTTGAGAACTATAACTCTGTCGTGTTCGCGAAATCGGGCTCGGGCAAGAGCTATGCGATGAAGCTCGAAGTCTTGCGTACTCTCATGTTCGGCACCGATGTCATCGTCATCGACCCCGAGCGCGAATACGAACAGCTCGCCGAGGCGACGGGCGGACGCTCGTTTCATATCTCCTTGTCCTCCGAGCACCACATCAATCCATTCGACTTGCCTGCCGTGAAAGAGGACGAGGACCCGAAAGACATCCTGCGCACCAACATCATTACGCTCGTAGGGCTCTTCCGCATCATGCTCGGCGGCCTCTCGCCTGAAGAAGACGCCATCGTCGACCGTGCTATCAGCGAGACCTATGCCCTCAAAGACATCACCGGGGACACCGACTTCACCGGAGCGGAGCCTCCGTTGCTCTCCGATTTTGAGACCGTCTTGGCTGGGATGGAAGGGAGCGAATCTTTGGTCGAACGCCTCTCAAAATACACCCGCGGCACCTATGCCGGGTTTATGAACCAGGCAACTAATATCGATATCAATCAGCAATTCATCGTTTTCTCGGTCCGCGATATGGAGGATGAGTTGAAGCCCATCGCGATGTACGTCATCACGCACTATATCTGGAATGCCATCCGCCGCGAGCTCAAAAAGCGCCTCCTTGTCGTTGACGAAGCGTGGTGGATGATGAAATCTGAAGATACCGCGTCCTTTCTCTATTCAGTTGCAAAACGAGGAAGGAAATATTATTTGGGGGTTGCAACCATCACCCAAGATGTCGAGGACTTCCTTGCTTCTCCCTATGGCCGGCCGATTCTCACCAACTCCTCTATCCAGCTCCTCTTGAAACAATCGCCGACCACGATTGATGTACTGCAAAAAACGTTTAACCTGACCGATGAAGAAAAATACCTCCTCCTCGAGGCCGGGGTGGGGGAGGGGCTCTTTTTCGCAGGCTTGAAGCACGTCGCTATCAAGGTCGTCGCTTCGTATACTGAAGACCAAATCATCACCTCTGACCCCTCACAGCTCCTTGCTATCAAAGCAGAAAAGGCGCGCTTCGCGGCTGAAGGCAACCAGCCGGGATAACCCATGGCGGGCATGACGTCAGGATCACCTCCAACGCCCGCCATGTCGGGGTGGAAGAGAGTCGTTTCGTACGCGATTGCGGCAACTTTTGATTTTCTCAAGCTTATTTTCACCTTTCTCCTCTTCAGCGGCCCGTTTATCGCAGCCGAGGCTGCAAAAATGTACGCCGAATCGAAAGGCGTGCCCTCGTGGCTTACCGGCGTCGTCTGGTACTTCACCGCGGGTGGGACAGTAGCTATTGAGGTCCTGCAACCAGAAATCGCAGGGGTCATTGAAGCGTTCGGCATCCTCATGGCGATGGTCATCGGCTTTGCCGGCGGACTTTTCATGGCGATATGGTTCTGGATCTTTTGCAAAATCCAGCCCTGGAAGAAAAACAGCAGCATCTTATGGATGGGACTCGGGTGGATTGCGAGTATGGTCCCGTTTGTCAACTTGCTCCCGACGCTCTCCATTTCGGCCTGGCGCATCGTCGCGGACCAACTCAAGGCCGACCGCGAAGAGCTCAAAAATTGGAAGGCTGCGAACGCACAACAACTCGAGGAGCAAAACCAGGTGCGACAAGCGCAGATTATGCAGGGTCAGGCAGTTCAAGCACTAGCGTTTGCTCAAACACAGGCAGCCGCAAACGATAACGAAGAAATCCCCGAACAACTATCGAGGGCTGCGTAGCCCAGGCCTAGTGGCTATATACTAAGAGAGATGAAGGTAGCTCTCATGGCGCTCGCGCTTCTCCTCCCGGCTGTCGCCTCTGCACAGTTCAATATCAGTACGTCAGAGCCGCTCTCGCTCTCTCTTTCGCCGCAATACCCGCAACCAGGAGGGGTGGTCCTTATCTCACCGCAAAGCACGCAGCTCGACCTCGCCAATAGCACCATGACCGTGTCGGTAAACGGCAAGCAAACCTATTCGGGGGATGCGGGGCCTGTCTCGGTCACGCTCGGGGGCGCAGGCCTCACGACGACCATCCGAGCGACCATAAGCTCGGTAGGGCAGAGCGCGAGCAAGACAGTTACTCTTGACCCGCAAAGCGTCTCTCTCGTGGTCGAACCTTCTGCATCACATCCGCCCTTGTACCCGGGGCGCGCACTCGTACCCCAAAGCGGTACCGTACGGCTCGTGGCCGTCGCTGACTTTCGTACGACTCCTGCCACACGCATAGATCCTGAGACACTCTCGTATACATGGAGCGTAGACGGGACAACGCTCGTCTCCGCATCCGGCATCGGTAAAACCTCTGTCGTGCTCCCCGTGCCGCTCACGTATCGCACGCAGACCGCATCAGTGGTCGTGCAAAGCAGAGGTGGCTCACTGGTAGGCGGCGACTCGACCGCCCTCTCGCCGCACAGCGGCGCCTTGCGTCTCTACGTCAATGACCCGCTCCAAGGCATTCTCTACGATCACACCTTGGCCGGCACCTATGCGATATCCGGGAGCGAGGCCACCATCGCCGCAGTGCCTTATTCGCTTTCACTCGCGCAAGGAGCCCCCGCCATCCACTGGTTCTTGAACGGTTCGGCAGCCCAATCGGGCGGAGCTATAACCCTCCGGCCCCAAGGCTCTGGGCAGGGGAGGGCTTCGCTTTCAGCGACTGCGAGCAGCGGGGATAGCGCCGACGACGCGACTGCTGCTCTTTTAATTATCTTTGGTGCCGCGAGCAGTAATCTCTTCGGCTTATGAAAAAATTCCGCATCATCTTGCTTTTTATACTCCTCCTCTTGCCAGCAATTTCTTTGGCTCAATCGTCTGCTGGCGGTCAATTCGTGCCACTTGCGCCTATCCCGGGGCTCACCGACCAACAGCCGCAGTCGAACATGGCGGTGTTTCTCAATAACCTCTACAAAATACTGATTGGCGTTGCCGCCGCAGCGGCGGTAGTCATGATCATCTGGGGCGGCCTTGAATACGCGACCACCGATAACATCAGCAGCAAGAGCGAAGGCAAAGCAAAAATCCAGCAGGCCATCCTTGGCCTCATCCTCGTCCTCCTACCTGTTCTCGTCTTCTCCATCATCAACCCGAGCATCTTGAACCTCTCCGTCAATTGGCAAACCATTGCCCTCCCGAGCGGCACTGGCTCAAATAATAGTTCGGATGGAAATGCTTCGGCTCCTGCGGCTCCAGCAACTGGCTGTAACACGGGAGCAAACGGCCCGTACTTGCAGACAGCGGTGTGCGCCACAAGCGCAGACGCCACGAATCATTCCTGTTCTAATAACCTCACCCAAAAAATTACTGAACAATGTAGTGGAACGAAAAATCCAGATGGTAGTTGCAAATCTGGAGAAAGTTTTACAGTGGTCTGTTCTGCGAGCACGGTTGCTACATATTATACTTTTTCAAACCAGTCTGGAGTTTTTGGCAACTATCGATGGGTAGTACCTAGTAGCATATCTGGCACGCCGAATGTAACACAGGGGCCAACGCAAAGTTCGGCAGCTGCCACACAAACATTTATCGCTGGTTGTGCGAGTAGCGGCGGTAAACTACAGGAAGCTCCTACTTTATTGCAGGGCAGATTCGTACTTAACTACAACTTTTATGGAGGATTTTACGGAAGTAGCTGCTCTGATACAGATTTCAAAATGATTACGGTACCCTCGAATAAGGCGGCTGCTCTTTGCTACGAAACCACGCTGACTTGTGTCCCCAACTAATATGCGACGTCTACTTATTATCGGGGCAGTCGTGATAGTCCTCGCGGGGATAGGGGTGGGGGTGTACTTCGTGTTTTTTGCCAATAAAGTGAACATTGTCGTGGCTCCGCAAGATACGACCGGTACACTGCCGCAAGCGGGCACCACTACAACGCCAATCCAGACTGAAACGCCTCAAACCGTTGACACAACGCAGCTCACCAAAGTGACCCAACGCCTCGTCGAGATTTCAAAAGGGCCCGTTGCATCCGGGGAGGTGGTGTTCGCCGCTTCAACTACCGACCCAGCGGGCGACACGGCTGTACATTATATCGAACGGCAAAGCGGCAACGTCTTTCAGTACCTCGTACACGCAGGTAGCCTCACGCGCACCTCGAATAAAACAATCCCGGGCATCCAAGAAGCTTTGTGGCTCCCGAATGGTTCGCTTGCATACGTTCGCTACCTCTCTGGAGACTCCCAAAGCACCATCAACACCTACGCACTCCCCGCAAACGGCACGGGCGGCTACTTTCTTGCCCAGAATATCGTGAGTCTCGGCGTATCAGCCACCAACATCTTAACGCTCGCCTCGGGCGGCAACGGTTCGGTCGGGACGCTTTCGAAGCCCGATGGGAGTAACGCCAAGCAGGTGTTCACCTCGCCCCTCTCTTCGCTTCGCGTAAGCTTTTTGGGCACGGGCCAATACCTCGCCTTTACGAAGCCCTCCGGAACCCTCGCGGGCTTCGCTTACCTCGTGAACTCGACAGGCAATTTCGAACGGGTTGCCGGGCCCTTAAACGGCCTTGTTGCGCTTGCGAGCCCCTCGGGTAAGTGGGTACTTTTCTCGTACGCTTCGAACGGCATATTAAAACTCGCTCTCTATGACATGACAAAACGAGTCCTTCTACCGCTCCCTATCGCAACCATTGTCGATAAATGCGTGTGGATGAAAGATGACAGCGCCGTGTATTGCGGCGTGCCTAAAGACCCCCCGACCGCGTTCGCCTACCCGGATGACTGGTACCAAGGCGCGATTTCTTTCTCTGATCGGATATGGAAGGTAGATGTCGCCGGACGTTTCGCCGAACTCACGCTTGATTTTGAAAAGGAGGCCAAGGCCGGGCTTGACACCACAGCCCCAGCGATAGACGCAACGGGCACGGTGCTTGTGTTTAGAAATAAGAACGATGCTTCTCTCTGGAGTTACGAGCTTTAACCTCCCGTAGCAGCAAATTTGCGCCGTACGTACCACTCCTGGAGCGCGCCGGCTAAGTTCGTCGTAATAAAGTAGAGTGCGATTGCCGCAGAGGTGGTATACGCGATTGTCCCGATGAGGAGAGGAAAGACGTACCTCATTTGCATCGCCATCACTTTATTAAAATCGGCTTGCATGCCTTCACCGCTAGGCTTTGGTGCCCGTGAGAGCGCGAATTGCGCCTGGAGAAACTGCGCGGCGCCTGCGAGAATCGCCAAGATGAAGCTTTTACTCGCCATGGGGACGAGGCCGAAGAGAGAATCCCCGATAGCATGGGGCACCGGGGTGAAAAAATAGAGGCGTACGGTATCGATGGCTGAAAAAGGCTCATATCTAAAGACCCAGTAGAGACCGAGCAGAACGGGGATCTGGATAAAAACCGTGAGGATGCTCGCAAACGGATTCACCCGCTCGGCGCGATACAGCTCGAGCGTTTTTAGCGCGTGCTCTTCTTTATTGTCTTTGTGTTTTTCTTTCAGCTCGGCCAGTTTAGGTTCAAGGGCTCGCATCGCTCGCTGGGTGCGCGCCGCCGAAAGCGAGAAGGGGAGGAGGATGAGCCGGATGAGGATGGTGAGGACGATGACCGCCACGCCCACATCGCCTCCGGGGATGAACGCCACCAACGCCACCAAGAGGTTATAGATAGGATTATAAAAAACCGCGTTGAAAAAGGCGGAAATCATAGGATAGGACCTATTCTACCCCGAAATCCGTTTTGCGAGCGCGGATAGTTCTACTTTTAACTCAGCAAAGGTAAGGCCGACGGCTCCTGCCTTCGGGAAGACGACGAGCGCGGAGGGGAGGGGGAGCCCCCTGAGTATCGCGAGTACGCGCCGCTTGAGGAGATGCCGGGTCGTAGAGAGCCGGGAAGTTTTTTTGCTCACGACGACTGCATACCCCGTACCATGGTGGGGTATCACCACCCCGAAATGGGGCGAGGAGAGCCTACGGCCGGCAAGAGCTGGCCCAAAATCACTTCGAGCGAGCCTCTTTGGGCGGGGAAACATTATGCCGAAAGGCGAGCACGGCCGCGGCGGCGGCGCTTAAGGAGAATCTTCTTCCCTGAAGCGGTGCTTGTGCGGGTACGGAAACCGTGGGTGCGAGCTCGTTTTCTCTTCTTGGGTTGATAGGTTCGCTTTGCCATGTAAAAGTCAAGAGGTTAAATAGTCCGGTTATGCACATGATATTAACATGTCTGGCCAAACGAGCAAGGAAATACGTTGCTTTGCGCTCGTTCTCTGCGACTTATACAATAGGCCACTATGGATCGCAGTAACCCGAGGGAGTTGTGGGAGCACGTTCTTTCGCAAATTGAGCTTTCGGTATCCCCCGCGAACTTCAACACCTGGTTCCGCGATAGCCACCTCATCAAGGTTGAAGAAGGAATCATCTATATCGGCGTCCCGAGCCAATTCTTCCGCGATATGTACATGAAGAAATTTAACATGCTTCTTTTGAAGATCGTCCGCGGCATCTCCTATGAGTTCCGGAATATCGAATATCAGATCGTTAAAGACGAGCGGCGTAAACCCCCGCGTATGGAAAAAAGCACGCGCCCAACGATTGAATTGCCGCTGAATGAATTCTATATCGATAAGAGCGATAACTTAAATCCTCGCTATACCTTCGACTCATTTGTGGTGGGCTCATTCAACGATCTCGCATACGCGGCATCGCAAGCGGCAATAGCGCGGCCTGGCATCGCGTATAATCCACTCTTCATCTACGGGGAGACGGGCCGTGGCAAGACACACCTTATCCAAGCAATCGGTAATCAGTTTAAGAGAACGTATCCCGCTCGAAAGGCTTTCTATCTCACCTCCGAAAAATTTGTGGTTGATTACACTGACTCGGTCGGAGCTGGAACCGCGAATCGTTTCAAAGACAAATACCGGCAGTACGACCTTCTTATCATGGACGACGTCCAGTTCCTTTCGAAGAAGGAAAAGACCGAAGAAGAGCTCTTTCATCTTTTTAACGCCCTTCATGACAACAACAAGCAGATCGTTTTTTCATCAGACCGCCCGCCTGCGGCTATCCCCGACATCGCCGAGCGTCTCCGCGGCCGGCTCGCAAGCGGGATGACGGTTGACATAGGCGAGCCGGACATCGAGTCGCGCATGTCAATTGCGCGCCGCAAGGCGGCTCTCCACGGCGTTACGCTCTCAGACGAGGTGGTCGAGTACCTCGCGACGACCGCTACCGGCTCCATACGCGAGCTTGAGGGGATGATTAACAGCATTGTGTGCCACGCACAGGTAAAAGGAACCCCGCCCGACATCGCCGAGGTTCGGCAGTCGCTCCGCTCCTTCACTCGCCCGCAAAAGAACGTCTCGGTGAAGAACGTCGTCTCAAAAGTCGCGGAGTTTTACGGTATCGACGAAGAAAGCATCTATGAGAAAACCCGTCGTAGGGAGGTGGTACGGCCTCGGCAAGTGATTATGTATCTCTTACGAGAGGACTTCAGCGTTTCGTACCCAACCATAGGGTCGAAACTAGGCGGCCGCGACCACACGACCGTTATCCACTCCTGCGAGAAGATAAAGCGCGAAGTGATTGTGGACAACGACCTCGCAAAAGAAATCCAAGACATCCGGACTCTTCTGGTATGAAAGTTTCATTGCTCTTTTCAACAGTTTATGAGAATCGAATTTTCAATACCGCCATTTGTAGTATTGCGTGTAATTGGTTCTCCCCACTAACAACACCACTAATATCTTTAGTATGATTTTAACAATAGAAAAGAAGAAATTCTCTGATGCTGTCCATACAGTATCTAGATTTGCTGAACGAGGATCAGCATCACTTCCAGTCCTCTCAGCAATCCTTATTTTATGCGGGAGTGAAGGAATTAAATTTAGAGCGACAAATCTTGAAACGGGAGTTGATTTAAAAATACCCGGAAACCACAAAGGAGAGGGTGTAGTCGCTATCCCCGCCCGGGTACTTGAGCAGATTGCTCTCTCGCAGACGGGGGAAGGAGAGGTGACTCTTGAACAAAGCGGGGACACTATTATTTTCAAAAGCGGTACTGCGCGTAGTACGATAAAAACCGTCCCTTATGAAGATTTTCCCATCATTCCTCTCCCGGAGTCTCCGAAAGGAAGGGTTGTGTTGCCGGGAATAACGGTCAAAAACCTCCTTTCTTCGATTGCGAGCTGTGCCTCTGCCTCGACAGTGCGCCCTGAACTCGCGAGCCTCTACCTTTCAGTCGAGGGTGGAAGTTGCACAGCGGTTGCGACCGACTCGTTCCGCCTTGCGGAAAAAAAGATTACATTAGGCAACAAAGGAGTGCAGAGTAAGCTCCTTATCCCCGCCAAAAATGCCCTCGAGATAGCCCAGGCACTCCCTGATGAAGAGGTGATTCTCTCCTTCGATGACCACCAATGTGCGTTCATTTTCGAGCACGGAATGCTCACCACACGGCTCACTGCGGCGGTATACCCGGATTATCGCCAGATTATCCCCAAGGACTCTGTCGCTGAAGCGGTGGTGCTACGCCGCGATCTTGAACTTGCCCTCAAACGCGCCACGATTTTTTCAGATTCGTTTCAAAAGATAAAACTATCGTTTGACCCCAAGAAAAAGACGCTCACGCTATATTCTCGCAATGCAGACGTCGGGGAGTCGACGGAGTCTATCGCAGGACAGGTATCAGGGAGCGCCATCGACCTCTCCTTCAATCACCGCTACCTCACGGCGTTCTTTTCGCTTGCCGAGGCGCAAAGCGTTTCGCTTACTGCAAGCGGGATAGGGAGGCCTCTCCTCATGCGCGGTACCGGCGACGCGTCTCTTCTGTATCTTGTGATGCCGATGAATCAGTAGGGGGAGGGTGTCGGGGTTGAGCTCGCAGCATCAGGGGCGGAGGTGGGTACGAAAAGAGGTGGGTTTACGGCGCCGGGGTGTGAAGAGAACCAGGTACCGAGCGCATATTCCCAATAGGCAAACTGAGGGTCGCTCGGAGGATCGGCCGGAGGCGGCCCTTGGGGGTTATTTTTATCCACCCAGTACAGCAAATCGTGGGGGACGAGCTGGCCGTTGCGGTCAGCAACCTGCCAATTACCCTGGAGCATGGGCGGAACAGTGGAGAAAATAGGCGCCGGCTCGCCGAAGTAGGCCCTCGGGTACTTCGTGAGGGCGTAGGACATGACGTCATGCCACATCGGCGCCACGATGAAGCCCGCGATACTTTTCACCATAGGCGAGTTGTCATTATTCCCCGCCCAGGTGCCGATGACGATGGAAGGAGTATAGCCAACGACCCACGCATCGCGTGTGTCGTTCGTGGTACCCGTTTTAGTGGCTACATCGTATCCGGGGAAGTTGAATGGGTTCTGTATCGGATATTCAGGCACGCGCGCGAGGTTGTCAGAAAGCATCGCCGATATGCCGCGCGCAATATCCGGAGGAAGTACTTGGATCGCTGAAGAGGAGAATTGTTCAAGGGCGCTCCCTGTGCTGTCGGTGACCTCAAGAATGCCGCTTGGGGGGTTACGAATCCCGTCGGCGGCGAACACCCCGTACGCACTCGCAAGGTCGAGGAGTCGTACCTCGCCGCCGCCGAGGACCAGGGTGAGCCCATACTGGTTTGGATCGCCAAGGGTCGTGATGCCAAGCGACTCTGCGAGGGCCACGGCATTACGGACGCCCACCAAATAGAGCACCTTGATAGCCGGGATGTTGATTGACTGCGCGAGCGCCGTCTCGAAGGTCATCGGCCCGCGGTACTGGCCGTCGAAGTCTTGCGGCGCGTAGCAAGGAGGGTCGTCTTTGGTGATGTCACTCGGGTTACAGGAGGTCGAGAACTGCGTCGGCACGTCGTACACCACCGTGTCGCGCGTGAAGCCTTTCATGAGAGCGAGCGCATAGACGAACGGCTTAAAGGTGGAGCCCGGCTGCCGGAGCGCCAACGTCGCGTTGTATTGGCCGTCGATGTCGGTACTGAAGAAGTCCTTTGAACCCACCATGGCGAGGATCTGCCCGGTCGTGGGGTCGAGCGCGATCATGGATTCGTTGCTCGCCTTGAAATTCTTGAGATTGCTCTCGCTGTAGGAAGCGATGATTGATTCAGCATGAGTTTGGAGGTCGGCATCGAGCGTTGTTGTCACTGTGAGGCCGGATTTAAGAGCCGTTTCGCCGTACTTGGTGCGCAAGTAATCGAGGATATAGAAAACGAAGTGCGGAGCGACGATAGAACTGCCGCTTTGCACTGAAAACGAGACCTTTTCGCCGCTCGCCGTGGCCTGCTGTTCCTTGGTGATGAATCCAAGCTCCTGCATGCGGGTCAGCACCAGGTCTTTGCGTGTCGCAAGTTCCCCTGTGTGTGACCCGTAGGGAGAGAAGTACGAAGGAGCCTGTACCAATGCCGCGAGATAGGCTGACTGTGCCAGGTCGAGATCTTTCGCGGGGATGCCGAAATAAGTCTCGCTCGCTGCCTCGATGCCGTATAGGGTGCCTCCATAGGGGATATCATTTAGATACGTTTCGAGAATCTGATCTTTCGAGTACGACTCCTCCATCTTGATGGCGAGCGCCCATTCATGGGCCTTGCGGATGACGCTCTTCTCTCTCGTGAGCAAGGTATTCTTTACGACCTGTTGAGTGATGGTCGAACCTCCTTGGGTGGGCCCCGAGCCGAGCACGTCGGCAATCATCGCACGGATGATTGATGTTAGGCGGATACCGCCATGCTGGTAGAAATCGGCATCTTCAATCGCGATGGCTGCATTGCGCGCGTACTCCGAGATAGCGGAGAGGGGAACGATGTCACGCCTTGCGTCGCGATTGTAGTCATAGAGAAGAACCTGTCCTGTCCGGTCGTAGATTTTGGTCGACTGAGTCACTTCGCGGCTCCCGAACGAGGCGATATCAGGCGTGGGGACGAGTGCAGCCCACAAGAGAAAGCCTCCTGCGAGAAAGAAGAGGAGGGCGGCAGCGATGCGCGTCAGCGCATACCACGGGCGGGGGCGATGCATTATTCCGAATGCTAGCACAAACGCGCCCGCTGAGGCGGGCGCGTTTCCATCCCAGCTATCTTGCTTTCGTTCAGATTTCTTCTTCCTCTTCAGGCTCCTCTTCTTCTTCGGCATCTGCCTCCTCAAGCTCGTTGATCTCGTTCTCTAGCTGCTTGCTGTCGTCATCGTGCATACGATGCGTAAAGGTTAGCCCTGGGTAGGGTGGCTCTATTTGAGCAAAACTATTTTTTTGTGCAAGCCCCCTTACCAGGCATGTGTGGAGAGCGCTGCAAGGGCGACTGCGATAGCATCAAACTCGTCGTCACGGCGCCTTTTCGGCGGCAGAGCCATGAGTTTAGGGATCATGCGCGCAATCGCGGTCTTATCGGCGGCGCCGTGCCCGGTAACTGCAAGCTTTACCTGTTGGGGGGAGAATTCGACGACAGAAAGACCATGTGCCCCTGCGGCTGCGAGCACCACTCCACGGGCTTGTGCCACGTTGATTGCAGTCTTTCTATTTGTACTGAAAAAGAGTGTCTCGACTGACAGGACGTCGGGGGAGTATTTTTTAATTGCGAGAGAAACAGCTATCGAAACTGCTGCGAGCCGTTCCTCCATCGCACCCTTTGGGGGCTCGACACACTCGCTCCACACCAAGATTGGCTTTGAGGGATTGCCCTCGACAACCGCGAGCCCTAAGCGGTCGAATCCGGGATCAATCCCGAGTACTTTCATAGCCGCGGGCGTTCGTGTACACATCTTGCACATCTTCATGTTCGTCGAGGCTAGAGAGAATCTCGCCGAGCCTCTTCTCGTCCTCACCGGCGATTTCAGTCAAAGGCTCTTTCGGCAGGAAAGCTCCGTCAGGTGATTTTGCGAATGCCCACAGTGCGCTCCCCGGGGCGGCGAGCTCGATCTCATGCAGAATGAGCAAATGCTTTATCTCCTGCGTGGTGCGATTTTTATTATCCGTGAGGGCGTCAATGATTACGGCAGTGCCACCGGGTCCGTAGCACTCGTACACCACCTGCTCGGGTGCTCCTGAATCTTTTGAAATACCTTTAGCAATTGCACGTTCAATGTTTTCCTTAGGCATATTCGCCGCTTTTGCACGCGCAATGACGGCGGCGAGTCCTGGCACGGTTACACTCCCGTTAGCTTTCTTCGATTCAAGGGCAATTAAACGTGCAAAACGTGAAAACACACGGCTCTTCGCCGCGTCAGTGACCGCCTTTCCCCTTTTTATCTGCGCCCATTTGCTATGTCCGGACATGTTTCTCGTTAAAACAAGTTCTTTTCGCCGTGGAGATAGGCACGGCCACGAGCGGTCAGGATGCGGCCTTGCGAGGAGCGCTCGATGAAGCCAAGGCGCAGGAGAAACGGCTCGTAGACATACTCAAGCGTGTCGGGGTCTTCATGGAGCGCGGCTGCTAAGGCGCGGATACCCGCGGGCCCGCCGCGGAAGCTTTTCTCAAGGGTCGTAAGATAGCGCCGATCGTCTTTGGTGAGACCAGTAGCATCAATACCGAAGAGCTCGCACGCCTCGTCGCACACTTGTGCAGAAAGCTCGCGCTCGCGCACTTCAGAAAAGTCGCGAACGCGTTTCAAGAGAGCGTTCGCGACACGCGGGGTCGCTCGGCTCCGAGCCGCTACCATATTGATGACCTCCTCGGGAGCCGAGAGGTTAAGAACCTTTGCCGAGCGACGGATGATGTCTTTCAAGTCGTTTTCCGAGTAAAAGTCGAGTTGGTAGACCCCGCCGCCGAAGCGCGAACGAAGCGGCGCTGAAAGTTGTGCGACCCGCGTTGTCGCTCCCACAAGAGTGAAGGACGGGAGAGTGAGCTCGACAGTACGAGCGGAGGGGCCCTTACCGAGGATAATATCTAAGGTGCCGCTTTCGAGAGCGGGGTAGAGGAGCTCCTCGACCTTTCGCGGGAGTTGATGTATCTCGTCGATAAATAAGACAGTGTTCGGCTCTAGGTTTGTTAAAATCGCGGCCAAGTCTCCTGCGCGCTCTACCGCTACTCCCGAGGTTGTTTTAAGCGGAGCCTCGAGTTGGGCAGCGATAAGGTGCGCGAGCGTCGTCTTGCCAACCCCAGGCGGCCCGTAAAAGAGAAAGTGCTCGGGCATGCTCCCGCGTTTCTTGGCTGCGTCTAAAATGATGCGTACATTGGCCTTTACTTGCTGTTGCCCGATGTATTCGTCCCATCTTGAAGGCCGCAAGGCCGAATCGAGCGATTGGTCAAGCGGCAAGGGGGTGTCTGTACGAGGGGTTGACATACGACTTCGCTGTGTGCTAGCATTATACCAGTTACTTTCGATCGTGCCCACACTCCTCTGGGCAAGGCTTGACGGCTCCGGGCGTTTCCCTAAGGACTTTCTGGTTCCCACCTTGAGTGGGGTGACTGGAATTATCCTCGAGTGATATCGTTCGCGCCTGGAGGAGCGTGTGCATGATCGTTGAAACGCCCGGCATGTTGTCGGGCGTTTCTGCAAGGTTGGCTTCCGGAGGCGCTAGGTTATACTAGGGCGGTACAAGCGACCATGAAGATTTTCATACTCATGCCGGCTTATAACGCGGCAAAAAAAATCGTATTGGTGTTCGAACGAATGCCAAAGGCGGTGTGGGAGAAACACCCGGAATTTGTCATCGTGAACGACGGGAGTACCGATAACACCATGGAGCGTATCGCTGAAATTCAGTCGCGTTTTGGAGACCTCGCTACAATTCATGTGATTGATAAGAAACAAAACCAGGGATATGCCCAGGCGCAGAAGGATGGTTACACGTTTGCCCTCCTGCGCGGCGCTGACATCGTGGCAATGCTTCACGCTGACGGGCAATATGCTCCTGAAATACTGCCGACCCTTCTCCGACCGCTTGAGGCCGGAGAGGCGGACATCGTTCAGGGCTCCCGCATGATGGACCATAAAGCGGCGCTCCGGGGAGGCATGCCTGTCTACAAATTCGTAGCTAATGTCGGGTTGAGCACGCTCGAGAACCTCGTCTACGGGCTGCATTTTTCAGAGTACCACTCGGGCTACATGCTCTACTCGCGCAAAGCGCTCCAAACCATACCGTTTAAAAAATTATCCAACACTTTTCATTTCGACGGCGAGATGCTTTTTGTAGGCGCTAAGCGCGGACTCCGCGTGAAGGAGATTTCGATACCGACCTTGTACGAAGACGAAGTGAGCCATGTGAAGCCAGTCCAGTACGGATTCCATGTGCTGGGGATTATGGGGAAATACGTCCTCGGCAAGTATGACTTTAAAGACGAGTGAACCGTGCCCCATGTGCGGCGCGGAGGCTCCGCTCCGTTATCCCGGCACGGTTACTCCCAAAGACCACTTTTCACGAGATGGCTATAGCATCGCGCGGGGGAACACCAAAGAAACGCTCGATATTTACGAGTGTGCATCGTGCGGCTTCGGATTTTCGTTGACTGGTCTTCGCGAAGAGGAACTGACGGCGTATTACGCCCGACAGCCTGAAGACCTCGCGTATCTTGCTGAAGCAGAGGGCCGGCGCAAGACGTTTTTTCGGACGCTCTCACGCATCGAAAGGCTCCTTGGTAAACGCGGCCGCATATTTGATTTCGGCGCGGGCCCTGGCGTGTTTTTAGACGAAGCGAGAAAGGCCGGGTGGGAAGTAAGCGGGGCAGAGGCAGCGTCCTGGGCACGCGCATACGCGAAGAAGGAGTACGGCATTACTCTCGTGAGCCCAATCGAGTTCGCGGACGAGATTGCTTCTGGCTCTAAGAGCAGGGCATATGACGTCGTGACGTTGTTCGATGTCATCGAGCACGTTCATGACCCGGCAACTCTTGTGAATAATGCCGCCTCGCTTTTGAAGCCGGGCGGCGTCCTCCTCATCACTACTCCGCGCTTCGAGTCCCTCACGAGGAAGATGCTCGGGAGACGCTGGTATTTCCTCTTTCCGGCTCACATCTGGTACTTTACGAAGTCGAGCCTCACAAAGCTTTTTGAACGCCATTCGCTCACGCCGGTTTCGTGGCGGTGGCACGTGTTTCATTTTTCTCTCGGCTACCTCTTCACACGCCTGGGTCTCAAACTCCCTAACGTTATCCAGCGCGCCCTTTCTCATATCGAGATACTGTTTTGCTTGGGCGAGGAGTGGGAGGTATATGCGCGTTTGACCCGAACGGGCGCATCTAATACTCTGTAGCAATGTCTAAAACGTTCGTAACCGGCGTAGCCGGCTTTCTTGGGAGTCACTTGGCAGATGAACTCCTCAAGCAAGGGCACGAGGTTATCGGCGTCGACAACTTTCTTGGCGGGTACCCTGAGAATGTCCCCGAAGGAATTGAGTTTTACGAGGCGGATTGCTGTGATTTTGAAAGAATGCGTGACTTAATGAAGGGTGTTGAGGTCGTCTACCACTGTGCCGCGGCGCCTCATGAAGGGCTCTCGGTATTTTCCCCGAACCTCATCACCAAGCACACCTATAATGCCACCATCGCGGTCGTTACGGCGGCAATCGCCACCGGAGTACGGCGGATAGTGTTCACTTCGAGCATGGCTCGCTACGGCAGGCAAGAAAACCCGCTTTTCACCGAGGACATGCAACCCATGCCCGTCGACCCCTACGGTATCGCCAAATATGCAGCCGAGCTCACCATCGCCGCACTCGCGAAAGCGCACGGGCTCGAATATACCCACATCGTGCCGCACAACATTATCGGCCCACGGCAGAAGTACGACGACCCTTTTCGCAACGTCGCCTCGATTATGATCAATCTCATGCTCCAAGGGCGCCAGCCGATCATCTATGGTGACGGCGAGCAGAAGCGCGGATTCTCGTTCGTACAAGACGTCGTCGAGCCGATGTATAAGGCCGGGTTTCTCCCCGAGGTGCGAGGCGAGGTTATTAATGTGGGACCCGATGACGAGTTCATCACCATCAACGAGCTTTCACGGCGCATCGCACGACTCATGAAGTTTGACCCTCTAGAACCGGTTCACTTCGTTGATAGGCCGCTTGAAGTTAAGTTCGCGACATGTTCGGCAGATAAGGCCCGTTTGTTATTGGGGTACACAACGAGCAAAACCCTTAATGAGGGACTCGCGGACCTTATTGAGTGGATTAAGATGAAAGGACCGAAGCCGTTTTCCTACCACCTTGAGCTCGAGCTCGTTAACGACAAGACACCGCTCACATGGAAACACCGGGTCTTTTGAGCAGACGTTCGCTCGTCATCTTATTTTGTGTAGCTCTTGCTGTGCATCTGGCGATGTTCTCGTTTCTCTTTTTCAATTTTGGCGTTAAAAACGGGCTTTCGTGGGTAGATACGAAGCAATACGTACAGTTGGCTCACAACGTGCTTGAACAAGGGACATTTTCTCTTTCGACAAGCACGCCCTATCTCCCCGACACGCTTCGCACCCCGGGGTACCCGCTTTTTCTCGCGGCGGTCTACGCCGTATCACATGATTTTTGGCTCGCGTCAGTCATTCAGGCAGTGTTGGGCGCTTTCGTTCCCGTGTTTGCTGTCCTCCTTGCGTTTGCGATCTTCAGACGAAGAGACGTCGCCCTCCTCTCAGGGTACCTGACGGCGTTTGAGCCCCACCTCAATTTTTACAGCCTCGGTATCGGTACTGAAGGGCTTTTTATTCCGATTCTCTGCGGCCTTGTCTACGTACTTTTTAAACACATTCAACAACCGCGTCTCTCCCTGGTTCTTTCGGCAACGGCGCTCTTGGTTGTTGGTGCATATATCCGCCCGGCGCTCCTGTATTTTATCCCCATTGCCCTCGTCGTCGTATTGGTTCCGTACTATGTGAATCGTGAATTTAAAAAAGGCGTTATCGCAGGTCTTTGTTTTCTCCTCCTCTCGCTCTCGTGCCTCGGTGCGTGGAATTACCGTAACTACGTAGAGACCGGCTCGTTCTCCTTCTCTTCAGTCGGGTGGGTGAACGCCTATACCCGCACTGCGATCACGATCGATGCTATGGTTTCTAAGACCGACTTTTCAACGAGCTATCTCGCGCACCTGACTGAGCTTAAAGATGAAGGGTACCTTACCGAGCTTAAAGAGTACGAACTCTACAATGTTAAATTCAATGCGCTCCTCCGAGAGCGCACGCTCGCGACGATAAGAGCACATCCGAAAGAATTCGTTCTCCTCGAGCTCCTCTCCCTCCAGGCGATTCTTACGCAAGACAACATGCTCTGGATGTTGAACCACACAGGCCTCGTCGCCGAGGCAACGCGTCCGCCCATCCCGCTCTCGCTTACCATCGTGCAACAAGGGCCCGTTCAGGCGATTAGAGATTTGTTACCGTATCTGAAAGGCTCGTACATCATTCCGTTCATTCTGCGACCTATCTGGTTCCTCTTCATACTCTTTGCAATTCTTGGTTTCGGGCTTGTCCTCAAGAAAGGAGATAGAGAACAGCGGACGCTCGCCCTCTTTGGTGCTACAACGATCGCATACTTTATTGTGGTGACGCTGCCGGTCGCGGCAAGTATCGACGCTCGCTATCGTGTCGTCTTCGAGCCCATCTACTTTTCCTTCGTGGCAGCGGGTCTCTCCCTCTCATATAGTCGCCTCAGTCGCCTCTATGCCCGGACATTTGCGGCTTGGGCGTAACTATTCGTAAGGGAGGTCAACAGTCTTGGCGACTTCATCGAGTGAGGTCATTCCAGCGAGAGCTTTTGCAACACCCTCTTGCGCCATCGTGAGATAGCCCTGGCGTATGACGCTCTTCGCTATTTCGTGCTCGGGCGGGTTATCGCGGAGGAGAGTCGCGAGTTCGTCGTCCATAAATATCGCCTCGTGGATGCCGGTGCGGCTCTTGTAACCCGTGTGCTCGTCATCCGGCACCGGACCCCAGACTTTTTTAGCCTCTTGAGGCACCAAGGACGTGTCGGCAACGCCTTTGAATAATTTTTCAATCATTTTTCTCTCTCTGTCGGTTGTCGGGCGCTCTTTCTTACGTTCTGGGTCGAGCTGGCGTATAAGACGTTGTGCCATCGAAACGGTGATAGCCGAGCCGAATGACTTTGGGTCAGCGCCGAGATCGACGAGGCGAGGAAAGGTCCCTGCCGCATTATTGGTGTGTAGGGTCGAGAAGACAAAGTGCCCTGTGAGCGCGGCTTCGATGGCGATGTTTGCGGTCTCTCCGTCGCGTATCTCGCCCACCATGATGACATCAGGGTCCTGCCGGACGATGGAGCGGAGCCCTTTGGCGAAGGTGTATTCCTTGCCGTCAGCTTGTGTTTGAACGACGCCCGCGAGGCGGTACTCGATAGGGTCTTCGATGGTGATGATTTTAATATCGGGCGTCTGGATATCTTTTATGAAGGTGTAGAGCGCGGTCGTCTTGCCTGACCCGGTAGGACCCGTAGTGAGGAGCATCCCGTTCGATCGCCGGATTTCCTTTTTAAGGCGTTCAAGGAGCTTCTGGTTAATGCCAAGTGAGTCGATTGAAAGGTTGAGTGCGCTCGGGTCAAGCACGCGGAGCACGACTGATTCTCCATACGGGTCGGGGATAAATGAAGCGCGGATTTCAATCTCGTTCTCGCCAGCTTGAATCGAAAAGCGCCCATCCTGCGCGCGGTTCACGACGTTTATCTTAACCCCCGAAAGTAATTTGATGCGTGAGGAAACGAGGTGATACGTTGGATGGTCGAAAAAGTACGCATCGGTGAGAATGCCGTCGAGCCGGAGCCGGAGCCGGACTCGATCCTCTTCAGGCTCAAAATGGATATCCGAGGCTTTCAAGGAGAGCGCACTCGCGAGCACGACCTCGATGGTGCGAGAGACGCGGTCGAGCGCCTTTTCTCCCTTCGCTGCGTCAAGCTCAGCCTTGAGGCTCGCAAGCGAAGCAATCTTTTCCGCTAACTTCTTGAGCACATCGCTACTGATGTCGAAGACGCCGGTCTTGCTCTGAGTGACGTATGAGAGTTCAGCGTAGCGCGCGAGCGCTTTATCGATGCTCTTTTGCGAGACAAGGAATTGTTTGAGGACAAAGTTGCGGTTTTCGAGGTCGGCTAACAAGAGAGCGAGAGCCGGGTTGTTGGGATTGCGAACCGCGAGCGAGAGGTGTACTCCTGATTTCTCGAATGCTGCCGTCTCGGCCGTGCGCGCCTTCTCTTCAGGTATGACTCGCAGAGCTTCGGTGTCAATCGGGGTGAGGGAGAGGTCGGCGTAGGCAAGACTGTATTTGTCGGAGAGTATCCTAACGACGTCCTCCTCCTCGCTCTCTCGCATAGCAGCGAGCTTCGCGTCCTCGGCATCGGTGTCAAAACTCATAAAACGCATGATACCACCCTTGGCTGTAATGCTTGACAGGAACACATGTATATGCTAAATTATAGTCTGCAACTTTGGGGGCAAACCCATGCGCATGTCTTTACTACTAGCTGTCTGCGGTGTCCTTCTTTCAGGGTGTGCAGTAACAGAGGCCTTTCGGGGCTATCCGAATCCTGACGCCGTCTTGGGCAACAAGTGCTTTATGCCTGGCAACGCGGTCGTTTCAATCGATGGCCGAACCTGTGTCGGACTCGGCTATCCGCCGATAGGTTATGGTTTCTTCGTCATCCGCTGAATTTCGGCTGACTCCCCTCGGCCGGCGCCCCGTCCTCATAGTATCGAGGACGGGGCGCTTTCTATATTTGAGGAGTACAATTACGAGGTGGAAAAGATTTTGAAAGATATCACTGTGCTTAATGCCGAGGCATCCGCATTTACCCAAGGTCTCGCTCCTCTTCCAAACGGTGCAACCTTGGTTACGCTCTCGGGTGAACTCGGGGCAGGGAAGACCGCGTTTGTGAAAGCATCCGCGCGCGCGTTCGGAGTCGAGGATATCGTCACTAGCCCCACGTTTGTTTTAGAAAAGGTGTATGTGCTCTCGAATAAAGCGTTTAAAAAACTGGTGCACATCGACGCGTATCGCCTTGAGGCGGGTGAAAGCCTCGCGGCGCTCGGTTTTGACGAGGTTATGAAAGACCCGAATAATTTGGTTATGCTCGAGTGGCCCGAACGAGTGCACGAGATGCTCCCGAAAGCCACAGTCTCGATTTCACTCCTCATGCTCCCTGATGGCTCACGCGCAATCACCTATGGCTAAGAAATCGAAAGACCAAAAGAGGATTGTTCTTTTAGATACTCTCGCGATTATCCACCGCGCCTACCATGCCCTGCCAGATTTTACTGGCCCACAAGGGCAGCCCACCGGCGCCCTCTACGGCCTCGTGGCGATGCTCCTTAAGATTATTACCGACCTCAAGCCCGACTACATCGCTGCTTGCTATGATCTCGCAAGACCGACCATCCGTCACGAGGCCTACGAGGGATACAAGGCAACCCGCGCAAAGACTGACGACGCGCTTTCAGCGCAAATCAAAGAATCGCGCAAGGTGTTCAAGGCTTTTTCGATACCAACGTTTGAACGGGAGGGGTTCGAGGCAGACGACCTCCTCGGTACCATTGCGCATGAGATGGCGGTGCATAAGGGGGTCGACGTTATCATCGCATCAGGCGATATGGACATGCTCCAGCTTGTCGACGATAAGCGCGTACGCGTCTACACCCTCAAGAAGGGTATCAATGACACGATGCTCTATGACGAGGCGGCGGTGAAAGCTCGCTACGGTTTTGGCCCCAAGCTCGTGCCGGACTGGAAAGGGCTCCGTGGTGACCCCTCAGACAATATAAAAGGTGTCCCGGGGATAGGGGAAAAGACGGCGACCGAACTTATCACCACATTTGGCTCCCTTGAAGATATCTATAAAAAGTTAGGGAAGAATGAGAAGGCCTTCCTCAAGGCTGGGATAAAGCCGCGCATGATAAACCTTCTTAAGGAGCATAAGGAGGATGCAGAGTTCTCAAAGATGCTCGCCTTGATACGTACAGATGCACCGATTGCCTTTGCTCTTCCTGAAGAAAAGTGGCGCGAGGGGGTGAATATCGAGAAAGTTCTCGAGCTTTTCAACGAGTTCGGATTTCGTTCGCTTCGCGACCGGGCACACGGAGCGCTCGGCAAGAGCGATAAGGAGGAGCGCGAGAACGAACTCTTCCCTGAGGAGAAAATTGACCCGACACGCCTTAAAGAGGCGCAAGTGATGCTCTGGCTTATTTCGTCAGAGTTCACGAACCCGAGCCTTGCTGATATTTTGGCCTTCACGAAAGAGCGCGAGTTCGAGAAGGCGTATAAGGAGCTTGAAAAACAGATTGCCGATGCCGGCCGCGTAAAAGAAGTATATGAAAAAATCGAGAAGCCGCTTATCTCCGTGGTCGAAGCTATGGAGAAGCACGGCGTCCTTGTCGACACGTCGGTACTAGCGGATCTCGCGAAACGCTACCGAGCCGAGCTCGTCGGAATTGAAAAACGTATCTACAAGGCAGCCGGGCATGAATTTAACGTGGGGTCGCCTCAGCAGCTCGGTGCGGTGCTCTTTGACGAGCTTGGCCTTACGCCAGAGAATCAAAAAAAGACAGCTGGCGGTGCGCGTTCAACCAAAGAGTCTGAACTTGAGAAACTGCGGAGCGAGCATCCAATCGTAAGCGACATACTCGAGTATCGCGAAATAAAGAAACTCCTTTCGACATACATCGAGAATCTCCCGCCGCTGCTCGACATTACTCACCGGCTCCATGCCGAGTTCCTCCAAATGGGGACGACAACGGGGAGGATGTCGTCCCAGAACCCGAATCTGCAGAATATCCCGCTCCACTCCGAGCGGGGCAAGGCGATTCGACACGCTTTTGTCTCCCCAGAAGGGTTCTCTCTCCTCGAAATCGACTATTCACAGATAGAATTGCGTCTCGCCGCCATTCTCTCGAAAGACGAGAAACTCTCTGCAGTATTTAAGAACGGACGCGACGTTCACCGTGAGGTCGCGGCGATGGTGTTTGGTGTTACACCGGAGAAAGTTGATTTGGAAATGCGTCGAAGAGCCAAGGTTATCAACTTCGGCATCCTCTACGGCATGGGTGTGAACGCGCTCCGGGCGCAGCTCGGCTCCACCACGGCCGAAGCGCACCAGTATCTCGAGAATTATTTTTCAACCTTCAAGAAGCTTTCTGAATATTTGGAACGAACGAAAGGATTCGCACGCAAATACGGCTACACCGAGACCCTCTTCGGCCGTCGCCGGCAATTCCCCGAGATGAAGTCGCCTCTGCCATACGTGCGAGCGCAAGCGGAACGCATGGCGATCAACGCGCCCATCCAAGGGACCGAAGGCGACGTCATCAAACTCGCGATGGTACGGGTTGACGGATGGCTTCGTCGAGAAAATCTGCGAGAAGACGCCCATCTCGTTCTCCAGGTGCATGACGAGCTCGTGTATGAAATTCGTACTGAAAAAGTAAAAAAGATCGCCGCCAAGATTAAAGAAATCATGGAGTCCGTACTCACGCCTGAGGAGACGAGCGGGGTGCCCATCACGGCCGAGATGAAGGTGGGGCCGAATTGGGGCGATATGCACCCCGCGTAGCTTCGATCCTCAAAACATGGTTTACTAGTGTCAGGATAGGAGGGAACCATGCATATCCTTATAGGGCTTGCAGTGTGGCTCGTCCTCGCTTTTCTAGGTGCCTTGGGGCTCGGCCATATACTTCACAAGCACGGGAAGAGTGATCGCGGTCCGTATTATTGAATCGAGTTGTGCGGAAAGGCGCCCTTCGGCGCCTTTTTGCTACACTGTAGTGGTGATCTATCTTTTTCACGGCTCGGACGAACACAAGGCGAGAATGAAGGCTTTCGAATGGGTCGAAGCCGCGCGAAAAAAGCAACCCGGTCTCGCGTACGTACGCCTTTCTCGCGAAGAGCTGACGCTAAGCGCGCTTGAAGACGCCGCTCATTCAGGCGGGCTCTTCGTAAAGCGGCTCCTCGTATTGCTCGATGACCCATACAGCGACGATCCGGCACTCGTCGAAGAGCATATTGATGCGCTCGCGAGGTCCGACAATGCCATCGTGGTGCTTGCCCCGAGGCTTTCATCTGCGCACGCGAAGAAGATTCTCTCAAAAGCCGCGAAAGCGTACGAGTTCACTGCGAAAGAAATCGAAGAGCGCCGCGGCTTTAATTTCGGCCTAGTGAATGCTCTTGCGACAAAGAGCCGCGAGAAGCTGTGGCTCGAAGTCGTGCGAGCCCTTGACGCAGGTGACGCACCGGAGATGCTCCATGGCCTTCTTCATTGGAAAGCGCGCGATTTGATAGAAAAGGGTAGCCGCATATGGAGCGCTGCCGATGCTCGCGCGCTCTCTTTGGAGCTGATACAGGTCCTTCAAGACGCGCGTCGCACAGGTGCTACTCTTGAGTATGCGCTTGAGAAATTCGCTCTTTCGGTCTAGTTTTGAGTCATGCGCCCATAGCTCAGTTGGTAGAGCAGCTCCCTTTTAAGGAGTTGGTCCCTGGTTCGAATCCAGGTGGGCGCACCCCTTCAAACAAGTCCCTGAAGTCCCCAAAATCCCCGCGGGTAAAAACAAAATGGCTCAACTGAGCCATTCTGTTTTGATGCTCGTCCGCACCGTTTTGTCTCAGGTGTCCGAACCCCTATTGGATTCGAACTTCATCTCTCGCGCCAGACGCTCATCAATCCGAACGAGAATCGCGATCAGGTCTTGGAGGTTTTTCAGTGCCTCCTCGCGCTCTGCTTCGGTGGCGTTTGGCATGTAGCGGTCGATAAACAGTTCACCAGGACGACGGGGACGTTGGGGACGTAACTTCTGGTCCATACAAATAAGGCCGCTTAGTTATGAGCGGTATCGTTTATCCGTACAAAGATAAAGGTGATTCGGCAATCAGTCGAGACTCTGGCAGCGCTTTATAAATGCCGAAGTCACCAATCTTGTTCGGTTTCCTTTGGGCTATCTGGCGACCGCTGCTCGCTACCAACATTTTCATGCTGGATGGGGGTTGAAAATCCCCACTACTGATGACTAGATATGGTTAAGGTAAATGTACCGTGCGTGGTGGGGCCGGGGATTTGAGGCTCAACTATGCTTATTCGTCGCATACTATGGGGGCATTTCGTGGCCATTAGAGCAACGGCGACAGCACCGCGCCCGGAGGGTGGCGGTTGGGTTCGATTGATTCAAAATCGAACTGTTCTGATACTCAAATTCTTACCCTTCGGGAGAAAAGGGGGGAATCCAGAATGGGGTGAAAATGTTCCAGAAATTGTACATGGTAGAATATCTCACGGGACCAGTTCTCGTGAGGAAGGCATGGAAATTGAAAATCTAACGGAAGGCGGAAACGACTTAGGAGAAATTACACCCGAGGAGTTGAGAAAGAACGTCCGGCTTCGCGCTAGAGCAGCGGAGCGAAGCAAACATGAGACGACTAGCGTTTTTTCGAAAATGGCGGCGACTATCGACATTCCAAAACCCGAAGGGGAGAAATTGACACCGGAAGAGTTGGCAAAAGCCATGGGCGCGAAAATCGTCGGTCGAATAACGAAAACTCTCCCCTAGGAGTCCACAAAAAAACGAAGAGACTTCTCCAATCGTTGAGAAGTCTCTTTCTTATTTAAGCTGAAGTTCGTTCGGCGGGGGCATATGTCGGAGCACCTATCTGAATATCACCAGGAGGTTCTCAAGGCCCTCGTAGGGGGAAGCATTCCCTATGCGGAGCGCTTTACAATCTATTTTCCGAACAAAGGTCGCGCCAAAGACAACGAGCAACAAGTCTTGCTTGCCGACTGGAACAGTTGGGTGAGGCGAGTGCTCGATCTCCTGGGCATGATGAATGGCGGTGCGACCGCCAGCGCAATAGCAAGCGGATTTTATCTGGATAAAAGGAACGATGCCGCGGGCAAAGAACTCACGGAGAAGGTTTGGGAAAAAACTATATTGGTGTTTACGCACACCAAAAGAGATCCGTTCAAAGCTGGCTTGCAGGAAATACATGATTTCCTACATGAGTTTGGCCGTGAAACAAATCAGGGAGGCGTCATGTTCGAATTCGACGGGTTTGTTTACGAGATTAAACCCCCTTACGACGAGTATTGAGCAACGGTACGGTTGACGGCGTTATTGATTGGGATTCTGGGGGACATGGGGATTTCAGGGACGTGCGCGCGAACATGCCGCCGCCCGTCACTTCAGATGAACCGAATAATGATCAGCATGTTTGGCAACGACGGGTGAAATTCCCCCTGCGTCAACGCTCATGATAATATCGAGCAATTGCCGCGCTCGGGTTCGAACAGTGCCACGACGCGGTGCACTT
>JBGPJZ010000003.1:0-57113 GCA_041485695.1 Minisyncoccia bacterium | reverse complement strand
GCCGCCCGTCACTTCAGATGAACCGAATAATGATCAGCATGTTTGGCAACGACGGGTGAAATTCCCCCTGCGTCAACGCTCATGATAATATCGAGCAATTGCCGCGCTCGGGTTCGAACAGTGCCACGACGCGGTGCACTTACGAAGCAAGTGCGAGTCGGAGGGCGACGACCCGAGACGGGGTCGCGGACGTTTTCAACAGAAAACGATTCGTGACCACTTAGTAGGTGAACATGTCGACTGTTTTGCCAGAGGCATCAAGGAGCTTTACTGCCTCGCGACTCGAGCGCCACATCGAGATATCGCGACCGAGGTAGATGCGCCAGGTCGTGCCTTTGAAATTGTAGTCATTTTGGTGGGCCGAAAGGCATCCGTTATAATTCAGATAATTCGTGAGAAAGCTCTGGCACGTGCCCGTCAGTGTCACTGGAGGCGAGAGGACGAGTGAGCAGCGCGAGAGGCGGTCGACATAATTGATACATGGCGGGTCGCGAACGAGGTCGGGACCGTAGTGGAGTTCCAGTTCGCTGTTCGGCGTCGGGCATGAATTGGGGAGCGAGGGGGAGAACTTTTGAAACTGCTCGAAGTAGGCGATACAAATGTTCTCGCGGAATGAGGCGCCAATAGGCGACCGGCCCGATGAAATCAAGGCTCGGTCACCGGGATACAATACGATCGGCTCGATGGGATTAATGACGCCCGAGCGGGGTATCTCGGTGCCTTGCGGGATAGTCGCGCCCTTGCCAGTCACGTCGCTCGTTAAGGACCACCCAGTGAGATTTACCGGACCGTCGGCGCTTGGGGAAACCTCCAGCTGGATGTATTCATTCTGAGGATCTGAGGCTCCAGCGGTCGAGACATAGTGATTAAGGGTAACCACGCCGCGGTATGTGGAGGGCGATCCAAAAGAAGCTGCTTTGAGAGCATTGTTTACCGATTGTTGGTCTTGGTACGAGAGACCCTGCGAGGAGCCAGCGCCTGATGCCTGACTTTGCCCCACCTCGCTTGTACCGAGACTCGGAGCCTTTGGCAGCGAGAGATACGTCCCGCCGCCAATTGCGCCAGGCCCTGAAAGCAGCGGGCCGCCAAAGGAGAGGGGCCGCGCAGGTCCGCCGAGCACAAGCCAGAGAAAGAAAATGAAGATGAAAACGCCGATGAAAAAGATAGAGTCGTGCTGGAACATGTGCGTATGATATCAGTCTTTTTTCAAGAGCTTATCGAGTTCTTCGCGAGCGACGCGTGCGTCGCTCCACGCCTCCTTCGTGCCCCTTGCCCCCATGACGAATGGGTCGGTGCCCTTGCCAGTGATAAGTACCGCGTCGCCCGTGTGGGCAAGCCCGAGTCCTGCGCGTATCGCCTCGCGTCGATCCATGATTATGGTGGGCGCACGCTCCATCTTTGAAGCCATTTCGTGTACAATTTTTCTCGGGTCTTCGTCATACGGGTCTTCATTGGTAAGGATTACCTCGTCGCACGCCTCGCTGGCGATTTTTCCCATCAAGGGGCGCTTCCACGTGTCGCGGCCGCCCCCCGTGTTGCCAAGGACGCAAATCTTGCGGCGATTGGGGAAGGCCTCGTAGAGGGCCGTAAGAGAGTCCGGGGTGTGCGCATAATCGACGATGACAAGGAAATCCTGGCCAGCTTCGATGCGTTCGGCCCGGCCAGGGATACGCGTGAGTTTGTTGAGCCCACGAGCGGCCGTTTCAAGTGGGACACCGAGGAACTCGCTTGCTTTCACCGCCGCGAGAGCATTCATGACGCTAAAACGTCCAGGCTGCGGGAGCTCAAAACGCGTGCCCTGGTAGCTAAAAGTCGAGCCCGATTCGCTTATCTGCGGGTTCTGGAGTTCGTCAAAGGAGAAGGGAATCTGCTTTTCAACGGGAAGAGCAAGGAAGTTTTTACCCCGCGTGTCGTCAATGTTCGCGACAACTGCCCGGGGGCGTTTCGGCGACCGTACGAGCTCTTCACCAATTTTGAACTTCGCATCGAAGTATTTTTCAAACGAGCCATGCGACTCGATGTGCTCCTTTTGCAGATTAGTAAATATAAGCGCGTCTAAATCAAGAAAAAGGTGGCGGTATTGCAGTGCTGCTTCGGAGGTGATTTCGATGACCGCATGCGTGCAATGCTCCTTTACTGCTTCAGCAAGGAGGGCTTGGATGAAGCCGCGGCCGGGCAAGGTCATCTTAAAGAGATTCGGCCGCGAATCCCCCCCGATCGCAAAACGAATCGTTCCGGCGAGCGCCGTCTTGTGCCCGGCGAGGGTCAATATCGCGTGGAGCATTTCGGCAACTGACGACTTGCCCTTGGTGCCGGTCACGCCGATGACGATAAGCGAACGCGCAGGGAAGCCGTACCAGAGCGCAGAGCCAAGTGCCCAGAGGTAGTGATAGGGGAGAAGGAACGTGCGCCGAAAATGCATATTATTTGTTTGAAAGTGCGGCTCGGAGACGCGCCTCTTTGCCCACAATCGCTTTATCAATCGCGGCAAGCGATCTGCGCGCCTCGCGCTCGGTGTACCCGAGCGCAATCAAGGTATCAAACACCTCCGCGTCTTCACCATCGTGCGCATTCGCACCGACTTTGTCAGCCATCTCGACGACGATTTTCTCCGCGCTCTTCTTGCCGAGCCCGACGACGCGGGTGAGGTAGGCGATGTCGCGCTTGCCGATAGCGCCTTCAAGCTGCTCACGTGAGGAACGGCGGAGCAAGGAGAGAGCAGTTTTGGGGCCTACTCCAGGCACCGCGAGCGTGAGCTCGAAGAAGCTGAGATCGGCTGGGTCGAGAAAGCCGTAAAGCTCAATGCCGTCTTGCTTCACTGCCATGTGAGTAAGGACAGTAGCCTCCTTGCCGACGGTGAGCGCCGCAGGGTTCGCGAGCCGAACGAAGATGCCAAAGCCTGCGATGTCGATAACGACCCCCAAGGGTTCGACGGAGAGGATCTGGCCGCGTACCTGCCGAATCATGCCCCCATCATAACGCTCGCACTGCTTCGAAGAAAGCGCCTGCGAAAAAGTCCTCGGGCCTCCTCGCTTCGCTCGGCCAGACTATTTTCTCGGCACCTTTCTTCTTCGCTTACGTGCTCGCTTGCGGGAAATTGTTTGTTGTCGTAAGGTGGGGCGACATGGCAATCACGAAATCGGCCAAGAAAGCGCACCGCCAGTCGCTCCGTCGGCGCGTCTTTAACGTGCGTCGTAAGAACACTCTCCACGATGCGGTGAAAGAGGTGCGCAATGCTGTTGCGGCAGGGAAAGCGAGTGATGCTCAAAAACTCCTCCCGGCAGCTTTTAAAGCAATCGATAAGGCGGCAAAGACTCACGTCATCTCCAAAAACACCGCTGTGCGCAAAAAGTCCCGCCTTGCAAAAGCGATTGCTCGCGTAAACGCTTAACTAGTCCTCTCGGCCAGAATCGAACTGGCATCAGCTCCTTCGGAGGGAGCCGTCCTATCCATTGAACGACGAGAGGTCTACGTATTCTACAAGTGCTCCCGGCCAGAATCGAACTGACATTATCAGCTCCGCAAGCTGATGTCCTATCCATTGAACGACGGGAGCAGTAAAAATCAATCTATCAGAACCCGAGCCAAGCCGCTACCAAGTCGGTAAGCGAGTGCTGGTGCTCTCCTTCATCGACATGTGCGAGGAGATGTTCATAGAGAGCATCGGCGTCAACCTCATTAAGCGGGATGACGAGGTGTGGTGAAAACCAGCTTGCAGTTTTGATCGAAAGTACAGGAGGGCGGTTACCCTCGATATATTCGAAGACGGCAAAAGAGTGCATGTGCTCGTAGGGGTGGAGGTCGTTATCAATCATGAGGCCTTGGTCAACGATGGCGAAGCGGTGCAGAGGCGGGTGCCTAGCCGCATGGAGCGCGAGCGCTACCGTCGCGATAACAACGAGCGCTGCGAGCAGGTAGTAACCGAAGAGCACGGCAGCAATGACAAGCGCGGTCGCAATGATGCCGACCGCCCAGTACCAATCGGCGCTTTTAAGGTTATGTTCGTACTCCTGCCCGTGCCACTCGAAAATCGCTTGAGGCATACGCATAAAGTATACCAGGCTCTAAGGGCGGAGGGGGTGAGATTCGAACTCACGGTGCCTTGCGGCACTCTGGTTTTCAAGACCAGCGCGATAGACCGCTCTGCCACCCCTCCCTGCTCTTACGCCGTAGGTGATGAAGACCCTACTGGCGGAGCATTCTTTTTAACATCTTCGACGACGTGCTTGTAAGGAGCCGAAGGGCGGAAGAAGAGAAGATAGATAATTTCCAAAATGCCCAGAGTGTTGACGACGAGGAGCGCGATGAACCACCACTTTTGCCCGTCGCGTGCGGCATACCATAAAGAGTACCCTTTAAGAACGACAGTCCACAGCGCCGCCACGATTAAAAGTGGGACGAATACGCCCCACAGCCCTGCGGCATACGGGCTATAAAACGGACTCCAGTCGTGCATATACATGCCGGTTAGCATACCATAGGAGTATGAGATATCTAGGTATTGATTACGGGAGCCGGAAAATCGGCCTCGCCCTTTCGGATGAGGCTGGGCGGATGGGCTTCCCATACGGCATCGTGCCGAATACGCCTAAACTCGCAGGAGAGATGTGCGCTCTCATTGTAAAAGAGAAAGTAGAAGCCGTGGTGGTGGGGGAGTCCAAAGATTTTTCTGGAGATGACAATCCCATCGCACACGAAGCGCGCTCGCTCGGCAAGAGCATCAACGAGCGTGCAGGCGTGCCTGTTTTCTATGAATCAGAGACGCTCACGAGCGCGGAGGCGCGGCGTCAGCATAACCCCTCTGAGAAAACGCGCGCGCCCTCGCGGCGCGCAGATGTCGATGCCTCTGCCGCGGCCCTCATTCTTACGAGCTACCTTTCAAAACATGATCGCACTTGATGATTTTAAAAAGATTGAAGTGAAGGTCGGCACCGTCAAAACAGCCGAACATATCCCCGACACCGATAAATTGCTGCGGCTCACGGTTGATTTCGGCGAGGAGGCGCCGCGCCAGATTATTTCCGGTATCGCCGTGTACATACCGAAGCCAGGAATCCTTGTCGGCCGCCAGCTCGCTTTTGTTACCAATCTCGAACCGCGCACGATACGCGGATTCGAATCGAACGGCATGCTCTTTGCGGTAGGCGAGGACGAATCGTTCGCTTTTCTTACACCCAGCAACCCTGTCCCTCCCGGCACCAGCGCACACTAAATCGTTTATACTTGGAGTAATGGCCTCGGCTCTTTTGCGTTTTGCACACACAGCCTTCGCACCTCCGCACTATCTCACGATGCCGGCAATCGGCATCGACCTCTCGACGAGCGGAGTGAAGGGCGCCTTGGTCATGCCGCGCGCTCACGGGCTTGAGCTTGTGGCATTTACCGATGTCCGTTTTTCTGGGTCCGCGTTTACCGATGGTGACATCACCGACCGGGGAGCAATCATTGCTGCACTCCGCGAAGTGCGAAAAAAGCTGGGCATCCGTATCGCGAATGTCGGCCTGCCCGAGTCGAAATCGTATCTCTTTGAAACGCACGCTGTGGGCACTACGAAGGAAGGGCTCAAGACCGCTATCGAGCAGCATATCGACGAATTCGTGCCGCTGCCACCCGCCGATACGGCCTTCGACATCGTACCTGTGTCACAGGATGCCGAGGGCATGTTCGTCGTCGGCGTGGGTTATGCGCGCCGGATTGTTGAGGGCGTGGCTAGCATCTGTGAAGAGGCAGGGCTCATGGTACGGGCTCTTGAAAGCGAAACGTTTGCCGCTCCGCGCGCGCTACTGCCTTTTGGGGATACCACGACGACCCTCATCATCGACATCGGCAAAACGACGACGAAGCTCGTCATAGTGGCCTCTAGTGTCCCGCGATTCGCGACTACGATCGGGATCGGTGGGCACTCTCTCACGCTCGCGGTGCAGAAACATTTTGGCGTCACCGAGACGGAGGCTCGCCGCGTGAAGCTTGCTCACGGCATTGTTCCGGGGGAGGGGAATGAAGATTATCTCGCTGCGATGCTCTCGACCGCTTCAGCGATACGCGATGAGATCGCGCGGCGCCTTGAGTATTGGCAGGCGCACGCAGCGCTTTCGGGCGGGCGTGAGCCGGTTACCCGCGCGGTAATCGTCGGCGGGAATGCATCAGTGCGCGGTCTTGCCGAGTATTTCGAGGGGTCGCTCCGGATACCGGTCACTACCGGCAATGTCTTTGCAAATTTCGCGCCGACTGACGAATGGCTGCCGCCCTTGGACTACACACAGTCCCTGGTGTATTCGACGGCAATCGGACTCGCACTTAGAGAATATGCTCCCTGAATCAATCAATCTCTTGCCCGAGGATCGGATTCGCGCCTTTCGCCGAGGATACTTCTTTCGCGTGCTGGCGCTTGCGGCGGCACTCCTTACCTTTCTTGCTCTCGTACACGCAATCTTGCTCTTGCCGACTCACCTGTTGCTTTCAGCGCAAATAAGCGCGCGGCAAGGCCAGCTTGACGTCCTCAAAGCCTCTGGGGTGTCGGCAGACGAGGCGGTCTTCGAGGCGCGGCTTGCTGACCTCGCAAAGAGCGCGACGCGTATCGAAGCTCTTGGGTCGATTCAACCTACCGTCAAGGTGCTCACCGAGATTTTACAAGTTCCGCATGCACGCGTCTCTCTTTCAGGCTTTTCGTACGCAGCCCCGAGCGGCACTAAGAAGGCATCCTCGGCGATACTCACTGGCGTTGCGGCAACACGTGACGACTTACAGGCGTACCAGCTCGCACTCAAGTCTGCCTCCTTTGTTTCTGCGGCTGATTTGCCCGTCTCAACCTATGCGAAAGAAACGAAGATACCATTCACGATTACCTTGACGCTTACACTGCCATGAATTCGTCCTTTACCAACGTAGTGCTTATGGTCTTCACGCTCCTGCTCGCTCTCGGAGGGTACGGTTGGTGGTACCACAAGATAACTCTCGAGAGCGCCACCGCAGCGAGTCTCTTGCAAGAGATTGACACGAAGACCGAGACGGCGAACCGCGCGAGCTCCATCGAGGCCGCTCTCGCTAAGCTCCAAAGCTCACAGGGCGAAGTCCAGGGCTACTTCATATCTGAGAATAATATCGTCTCATTTCTGGAAGAGTTTAAAACAATCGGGTCCGCTGTCGGCGCGAAGGTGAATGTGGTGTCGATCGGGGCGCCGGGCGCAAAGGGCGACCAAGTGCTCGGAGTCTCGCTTACTATCGACGGCGGATTCGATGCCGTCATGCGCGCGATAGGTGCCATAGAGAATGCGCCCTACGCCATAACCGTTTCGTCGATTACGATGACCCAAGCCGCAACCGGCTGGAGTGCGGCGCTCGTGATTACAGCAGGCTCGATGTCTTCATCGGTAAGCGTGCCAGGGAGCATTCTTCCTGCTGACAAACAAGGAGGTGCCTCGAAGCCAAGCGGCGTCCAACCGTTATGAACATTCCACACTTCAAACTCTCCTATGGGAAACGCTTCAGACCCGCCCGCGACTGGGCCGTCATCCTTGTCATCGGGCTCCTGTGCCTCGTCGCGAGCGTCGGGTGGAATCTCTGGCTCTTCGGGCAGGTCGCGGGCGGGGCAGTGCTTGGCTCGCATCCGGCGCCGCCCACAACGGGAATTGACCAGTCGGAGCTCGACAAGCTCTCGAAGATATTTACTGATCGCTCGAGCGAGTTCACGAAGTATGAGGACGGCTCCTACCGCTTCATTGACCCATCAAAATAAGCTCTGTACCCAAAGCTTGCTCCCTATGCTCGTTCGGGGGAGTGAGCCCAGAGGTTCAATCCCCACTTTCTCACTTGGTAGTAGTGCGCTAGGGTGAAGGTGCTATCGCCCCCATAGCACAATGGATAGTGCAGGAGACTTCTAAGCTCTTGATCTAGGTTCGATTCCTGGTGGGGGCACCAGGGGCACGTGGCGGAACTGGCATACGCGTACGTCTCAGAAGCGTATCCCGCAAGGGTTGAGGGTTCGACTCCCTCCGTGCCCACAAGCAAGCGCAAGCACCCTTAGCTCAGTTGGTAGAGCAGCGCATTTACACTGCGAAGGTCGGGGGTTCGAGCCCCTCAGGGTGCACTTGAAACCAAAGCCATACCGGAGCAGTTTTCTTTACATATGAATGAGCGCCTGGAGGCGGTCGTGCGTGGCCGCGTACAGTTGGTGATGTATCGGGATTTCGCCGTGCGCAGCGCACGCGACCTCGAACTCGTGGGTGAAGTGAAAAATCTTGCTGGGGGCGACGTCCGTGTCATTGCTGAAGGCCCTCGTAAAAAACTCGACGCTTTTGCAGCGCGCTTAAAGGCCGGCTCCTTCTTTTCGCGTGTCGACAGCGTCGCTCTTGCATACAGGTCCGCGACAGGAGAGTATCAAAGCTTCAGCATCACCTATGAGTAATCATTCGACATCACTCACGACAGGCGCCCCCGCTTCAGTCGGCATCGTTATGGACGGCAATCGCCGCTGGGCGAAAGCGAACGGCCTCCTTGCGCTTGAGGGGCACCGCGCCGGCCTTGAAAAGGCGAAAGAGATCGCCCGAGCCGCTTTCGATGCTGGCGTCACCACGCTCTACTACTACGCATTCTCAACCGAGAATTGGAAGCGTGCTCCCGAAGAGGTCTCGTACCTCCTCACGTTATTTGAAAAGGCGATTACTGATGAGCTTGAGGAATTCGCGAAGGAGGACATCTGCGTACGCTTTATCGGCGATCTCGCGCGTCTGCCGGAGAAGGTCCAAGTGCTCGCGAAGAATCTCGAAGAAAAAACGTCTGGGAACAAACGCGGCACGCTCGTCATCGCATTTTCGTATGGCGGTCGCGCTGAGATTGTGCATGCCGTAAACCAGCTCATCGAAGAGGGCCGAGAGGTCGTGACTGAAGAGGATATTCAACATGCCCTCTGGAGCAAAGGGCTCCCCGACCCTGACCTCATCATTCGGACAAGCGGCGAGCAGCGGCTCTCCGGATTTCTTACGTGGCAGTCAATCTACAGCGAGCTCGTGTTTACCGATACCCTCTGGCCTTCCTTTACCAAGGAAGAGTTCGAGCAGCATCTGGCCGAGTTTCGAGACCGCAAACGCAACTTCGGCGTATGACCGAAAGCGATCCTCTCGAAGTTGTCGGCACATTCGGCGCGCGCATCGATGCGCGCGCCGAGGCATTTTTGCAACGCAACGACTACGCCCTGTACGGCATGATGCGCTACTTCATGGGGTACGCTGATGAGCGCTTTACTGCTGTCGCTCACCCCGTAGGGAAGCGGGTGCGACCCGGCCTCCTCCTCCTTATCGCCGAAAGCTACGGGATCCTTGATGAGGCTCTGCCGGCAGCGCTTTCTATCGAGCTTTTCCATAATTTTACACTTATCCATGACGACGTCGTCGACCGCGATGAGTTGCGGCGCGGCCGTCCGACCGTGTGGAAATTATGGGGAACTGACCATGCCATTAACACCGGCGATGCCCAGCTCCTGCTTGCGCTCTCTGCGCTCGACGGGCCGACAGGTGCATCTTCAGAACGTCAAGATACAGTCCGGAAACGGCTTCTCGAGCGCTATCTCGAAGTGATTGAAGGTCAGTATCTCGACTTTACGCTTGCATCGGCGAAGCTTAACGCCTCTTTAGTGGATGAAGAAACGTATCTCACGATGATCTCTCACAAAACCGCTAAACTTATCCGCGCCGCAACTGAAACAGCTCCTATTCTTGCGGGGGAACGTGAAGAGGAGATTGCGGCGCTTGGGGATTTCGGCGAGAATCTTGGGATGGCCTACCAACTCTACGATGACTGGCAATCTATCTGGGGTACATCCGAGAAGACCGGCAAGAGACCGGCGGGCGATATCTATGAGAGGAAAAAGACACTCCCCGTGATATTTGCGCGCGAGCATCTCGCTCCTATGGATCAAAAGCGCCTCGAAAGCCTCTACGATGGGGTTAGTCTCCGCGAGAATGCTGTTACCGAGGTGCTCGCGCTTTTCGCCAAAACCGATGCACAAAGCGAGCTCGAAAAACGCGCAGCGTACTATAAAGAGGAGGCCATACAAGCACTCAAACGCGCGGAACTCCCCGTAGCCACTAAAGCGACACTTGAGCAGATCGCCCGCGCACTCGTCCCGGACTTTGTCACAGGATCGCGCTAATCGAGAGAGATGTTAGGGTAAGAGGATGGAGCTGCCCATACTCTATGAAGACGCTGATATCCTCGCGGCCGATAAGCCCGCGGGGCTCATGACGCACCCCGATGGCCGCACAAAAGAAGAGACGGCCGCAGATTGGTTTTCAAAGAGACATCACGAAGGCGGGTATGCCCATCGGCTCGATCGCGACACTTCTGGCGTCCTGGTTTTTGCAAAGAATCAAGCCGCACTGACCTTTCTGAAAGATGCGTTTCAAAAGCACGAGGTGAAGAAGACGTACCTCGCGCTGGTGTACGGAGTGTTGAAAGAGAAAAAGGGCATTATTGATTTTGATATCGGCCGCTCACGCAGGGATTTTCGCTTGCGCTCCGCGCAGCCGAAGGCGCGCGGGCGCTTGCGCGCGGCGGTGACACGGTACGAAGTGTTGGGCGACGATGGCGCCCACTCGCTCCTTAAAGTCATGCCCGAGACCGGCCGTACGCACCAGATTCGCGTGCACCTTAAAGCGATACATCACCCCATCGTCGGCGACCCGCTGTACGCGCCTAATAATCCTGATTCTCTCAACCTAAACCGTCTCGGCCTTCACGCATACCGGATCGACCTCCCGCTACCTGGGGGTGGCCGGAAAGAAATCACCGCACCCGTCCCTGCTGACTTGAAGCCGATCTTTGCGAAATTTGCGGGGGCGCAAGCGTCGTGGTAATGTCTCGCAACATGAAAGTCGTGTCGCCAGTGAATATCGAGGGCCGTCGAACGCTTGGGATACGCCCAGGCGACACCGTGCGCGTCATCCAAAAAATTATTGAGCTTAAGAAAGGTCGCGGCACCGACAAAAAGGAGAAGGTCACGAAGACCGCCCGCACACAAGCTTTCGAGGGGCTCGTGCTTTCGGTGAAGCACGGCACCGAAGCGGGAGCCATGTTTACGGTGCGTACCACGCTCTCGGGCGTCGGGGTAGAGAAGACCTTTCCGCTCTATTCGCCGGCGATTGACTCAATCGAGATCGTTCGCCGCTCGAAGGTTCGCCGCGCCAAGCTCTATTTCATACGCGAAAAGGCCGCGAAAGAGGTGAAGCGCCAGCTTCGTAATGCGCGCCAAATGAATCTTGAAAGCGATGAAACCATCGCCCAACCCGAGGCGCCTGTTGAAGCAACTCCCGAAACACCCGTAGCAGAGCCTGAAGTTACTAAAGAAGAAGTAGCGGCTTAATCGAAGTTTGTTATAGTGCGCTTACGCGCAGGTGGCGAAATTGGTAGACGCACTACCTTGAGGTGGTAGCTCCCGCAAGGGATTGGAGGTTCGAGTCCTCTCCTGCGCACTTGGTATACTGAAAGGGTTATCTTCTAACCTTTCATCATGATTAATTATCTCGCGATCTTGGTCTCGGCAATCTTAGCTTTTGCCGTTGGTGCCTTGTGGTACGGCCCATTGTTTGGCAAGCAGTGGCGGCAGCTCATGGGTGTCCCCGAGGGGTCAATGGGCGTACCTGGCACGACCTTTGTAAAGTCGATGAGTGGCGGCTTCATTGCCACACTCGTGCTCACCTTTGTCCTTGCGAACATCTTTCAAATGATGGGTGTCACGACGGTGTCGCTTGCGCTCACGATTGCGTTTTGGATTTGGCTCGGCTTTATTGCAACCGTGATGCTCAACTCGGTCTGGTACGAGGGCCGCTCGCTCCAGCTCTACCTCATTAATGTCTCGCATTACCTCATTGCTATCCTCTTGGCGGCGCTTGTGCTCGCGTGGTGGCCGTGGTAACCGATAGCGTCTATGGCCTTGTTTACCGGCAAGGGCGATAGCGGGACAACAACGGCCTTCGGCTGCGACCAGCAGCGCATCTCGAAGTCGTCTGAACTCCCCGAAGCCTTGGGCACGCTGGACGAACTCAATTCATTCGTCGGGTTGTGCAAGGTGAAAGCGCCGCCTGATATCGCCACAACGCTGCGCGGCGTGCAAGAGACACTTTTCATCGTGCAAGCTGAAATGGGCGGCGCTCCGAAGAAAGTGGATGAGCTCAAAGTCAAAGAGCTTGAAGATATGACGAATGCAATCGAAGAAGAGCTCCCTCCGCTCCGGTCGTTCTCGATCGCAGGCGGGACTGAGCTCTCGGCTCTGCTTGATGTCGCTCGCACCTTGGCGAGGCGCGCGGAGCGGCGCGTTGTGGGCGTCTACGACGCGAGACTCCGCGCGGTGAACGAGCATACCCGTGCGTATCTAAATCGCCTCTCCTCCTTGCTCTTCGCCCTTGCGCGCCTTGCGAATCACACGTCAGGCGTTCCCGAAGAGAATCCGAGTTACAAATAAACGTTCTGTGTTATAACTAAGCCGTACTTCGCGTCTCTCGCGAATGCGTATGGTGGCGGGTGTAGACACGTCGCGATTCAGAACATGGCGGCTATGGTGTAACGGTTAACACTGGAGCTTGTGGAGCTCTCGATTCGGGTTCGATTCCCGGTAGCCGCCCAAAAATAAGGAACGGGGTGACTGTATTTTTGCAGCATGCCCGCATTGGTACGCCTTTGGAAAGATTTTGGTATACTCTACATTAATGAATGGGAAAGGTCTCGCTGCTGGCATCATACTCGTCATGTTACTCGGTATCGCCGGATTTTTTTACCGGAGCATTACAGAACAGCCGACAGGGCCCGTTGCGTGTACTGCGGATGCTAAGTTGTGCCCTGACGGCACCGGTTTGGGGCGTACCGGTCCTTCTTGTGCCTTCCCGGCATGTCCACCTCCCAACGTCGAATTCCCTGACGCTCAAATCGCCTTCGCGCTACCAGCGGGCTACACCCCGACTACGCCACCGGACGACGCAACCGTCGCTGCCTATATGAAAACGGATCCCTCCGGTCTTGAAAGTTACATTTACATCCGCAAGTTCGCACTCACTGCTTCGACTACGGCAGCCGACTTCATTCATCAGAACGCAATTATGGATGCATCAGGAATGCCCGCTCCCCCGACTGCATTCACTTCGGTTACGATTGGCGACGTACAACATCAACACCGCTTTTCGCTTGTGAACCTGGGGCGATTTGAAGGAGTGGTCATGACCACGTATTATCTCTCGAGAGAGAATGACGTGCTGCGCTTTGACGCTCAAAGCCGCAACGTCACGAATTGGACAGATCCAGCGCTGGATGTAAGTAAGCTACCGGCCAATCAAGATTTGCGGGCGCTCCTGGCAACCCTGCAAGGGAATTAACCATAACTATCTTTATATGAACGAAGAAAAAACTCTGCATATTTCACCGCCAAAGCATATCGAATGGGCCGCAGTCGCCGCCCTCTCAATGCTCGGCCTATTCTTGCTCGTTGAGACGCTTACTGGCTTGGGCGAAGTCGGGCGGCCGCAGACACCGGCGATGAACACCGTCACCGTTTCTGGTACCGGTTCGGTGATGGCGCCGCCCGACATCGCCCATGTCACCTTTACCGTACAGCATACGGCCGCAACCGTTTCAGACGCGCAGGATGCGACCACCAAACAAGCCAACGCCGCGATCGAGTACGTGAAAGGGCAGGGGGTTGCCGAAAAAGACGTGAAGACGCTCTCCTACAGCATTTCACCGCAATACGCGTACCCGAACCCGTGCCCCGCAGGGTCGCTCTGCCCCCAGTACTACGACAATTCTCCGAAAATCACGGGGTACCAAGTAGCGGAGACGATGCAGATTACGGTGCGCAATCTCATCAAAGTGAGCACCCTCCTTGCCGGGCTCGGCAAGCAAAACGTACAGAATGTAAATGGACCTGACTTTGCTCTTGATGACCCGACCTCGGTGCAGAATCAAGCGCGTACTAAGGCGATTACTGATGCGAAAGCACAAGCCAATGAGCTCGCAAAAGAACTTGGCGTACGCCTCGTACGCATCGTGAACTTCTCTGAGGGCGGCAATTATCCAATCTACGCAATGTATGGCAAGGGCGGAGGAGTGTCAGCCGACAGCGCGCCTGCTCCGCAAATCCCGGTGGGTGAGAACGAATACAGCTCGAACGTCTCAATTACCTACGAGATCCGGTAGCCTGCCTGCCGGTAGGCTTGACGCCGCGCACGCCACATACTATGATGCTGGGTATCGAACCCCGCAGGGGTTTTTTAATACCTCACATTTATGTTGGATTACTTAAAACACGTTCGCTCGGAGCTCGTCCACGTCGCGTGGCCTTCGACGTATACAGCGGTCGCCCACACGCTTGTCGTCATCGGCATCGCGCTTGCCATCGCTGCGCTGGTTGGCATTCTCGACTACGGCTTTGGCCTCGTGGTAAGCCGCGTCATTGGCGCTTAAGCGTATGGACGAACACCCAATTCACAGTGGCGAATCGACAGAGGAGCTCCTTGAAGAAATCGGGATGGCCGACATAGCGCCAGGCGTTGTCAAAGTAGTTAAGGATGAAACGAAGCCGAACCCTGAAGATGCACGGTGGTACGCCATCCACACCTACGCAGGGTATGAGAACGCGGTCGAACGCAACTTGAAACAGCGCATCGATTCTCTCGGCATGGAAGACAAGATCTTCAGCGTTATCGTCCCTACCGAGAAAAAGATCCGCGTCAAAGCAGGGAAGCGCATTGTCGAGGAGGAGAAGATCTATCCTGGCTACATCTTAGTGCGCATGATTGTCGACGACGACTCATGGTTTGTCGTTCGCAACACCCCAAGAGTGACGGGCTTTGTCGGGAGCGGCACGACTCCGGTGCCGATGGACGAAGCCGAGGTGGCGACGCTTATGAAACGGATGAAGGCCGAAGCGCCGAAGCACAAAATTGACCTCGTTAAAGACGACCCGGTCGTTATCGCTGACGGGCCCTTTAAGGACCTTGAGGGCAAGGTCGGCGATATTGATGAGGATCGCGGCAAGGTCAAGGTGATGGTCTCGATGTTCGGCCGCGAGACGCCTGTCGAGCTCGACTTTTTGCAAGTTCGCAAGCTCTAAGGTAGTCTCAACCCCTATGGCTCAAGTCGTTAAAAAGATTAAACTCCAGCTCCCGGCAGGGAAGGCTACCCCTGCGCCCCCGGTCGGCACTGTGCTTGGTCCGGCCGGCATCAATATCGGCCAATTCGTGACCCAGTTTAATGAGGCGACCAAAGATAAAATCGGTTCGATTATCCCCGTCGACCTCTCGGTCTTCGACGACCGCTCATTCAGCTTCGTCCTCAAGACCTCGCCTGCCTCGCGCCTCATCTTGAAAGCGGCAGGCCTTGAAAAGGGTTCGGGCAAAACGCCCGTTGAAAAAGCCGGTTCAATCACGAAAGCGCAAGTGAAGCAAATTGCCGAGGAAAAGATGCCGGACCTCAATGCGGGCTCCCTCGAAGCTGCCGAGCGTCTCATTGCCGGCACCGCCCGCTCCATGGGCATCGACGTCAAGTAAGTATGACCGGCCGCTATGCAGGTGCTCTCCTACAAACTCCGGCCTCTTATCCCGCCTAAGGACGATCTCTTCCAAGCAATCCGCGCGTCCCGGCTCTCCCTTAAAGACGGCGACATTTTGGTGATTGCCTCAAAGGTCGTAAGTATCGATGAGGGTCGCTGCATTCCTGTAAAAGACGCAAACAAGCAGAATCTCATTCGTGCCGAGGCGGATATGTATTTTAAGCCATTACGCTCTCGATATCGGCGACTTTTTACTCTTGCGCGAGGTATGTTGGTCGGCTCAGCTGGCATCGATGAAAGCAATGGGAACGGTCACTACGTCCTTTATCCCAAAGATCCTTTCCACAGTGCGAAAAGTCTACGTCGTCATTTTATGAAAGCATATGGGGTCAAAAGACTCGGCCTCGTCATCACCGACTCGACGAGCTTGCCGCTCCGTCGCGGGGCAGTCGGATTCGCACTCGCGTGGGATGGATTCGACCCGCTTCGAGATTATCGCGGGACTCCGGATCTTTTCGGTCGCTCGTTCGAGATAGAAATGGCAAATCTTGCGGATGCTCTTGCAGCTACTGCAGTACTCGAAATGGGCGAAGGAACTGAAAAGACCCCGATCGTTGTTTTGCGCGGTACCAAAAATATCGTCTTTAAGAACCGTTCGCACGCGAAAGACCAGCTTGTCGTTCCGCCTGAAGACGACCTTTTCGCTCCGCTTCTTTTCGCTGGACGTAAGTGGCGACGCCGCTAACGTTCTAGGGTAAGCCAGCGGTAGTTGAGGCCAGTCCATTCGCGCGATTCGTCGGAGATTATTTTCGTAAATTCGGTTTCGTACGGAGGAAAGAATGAATCGCCTTCTTTTTCGTCATCTATAAGAGTGAGATAAAGGCGGTCTACAAAGGGCAGTGCTTGCTCATAAATCTGTGTGCCGCCACCGATAAAAATTTCTTCACGATCAAGTTCTCTGGCTTTTGCCAACGCTTCTTCAAGCGAGTACGCAACGAGCACATCAGGATACGACCACTCCGCGTCTCGCGTAACGACGATATTGGTGCGACCAGGGAGAGCTTTGCCGAGCACGGAAATAATCGATTCGAAGGTCTTGCGGCCCATGATAACCGGGTGCCCGAGGGTCAAGACCTTGAAGCGTTTGAGATCGTCCGGAATATGCCATAAAAGCTCGTTATTCTTGCCAATAACGCGGTTATGCTGGCCATCTCTCCCTAAGGCAACCACGCTGCTTATTCGGGGATTTTTCGGCTCTCTGTCAATATCCTCCTTTCTATTCATCTTGGGTATACTAGCAGGATGTCCGTTATCGGCATCCACGAGGTCGTACGAAGAATCAAAGAAGAAGATCTTATCACCGGTCTTGGTGGCCGCGATTTGTCAGCTCCTGAAGGCACCGGTATTGATTTGCGGCTCGGTGCTGTTCATAAGATTGTGGAGGGTGGCGCGTACATTGAGGCCGACGGTGCCGCCGGCCTCGGCCGGCGGCACGGCGTGAAGACCGAAGAGATTTTCAAACTGAAAGAAGGTGATGTGCAAGACGAGCTTGTGGTCGCGCCGGGCGAGTATTATCTCGTGCAAACAGCCGAAACGATTAATACGCCGCTCGACCTCATGCCGATGCTCTATCCACGGAGCTCGCTTTTTCGCGCCGGGCTCCTCCTCCTTGTTACCAAAACTGACCCGGGCTACAAAGGGCAGCTCACGCTAGGGCTCACCAATCTTGGGCCATTTCTCGTCAAGCTCCAGCTTGGTGCGCGCATCTGCAACATCGTCTTTCATACGATCGAGGGCGAGACGATCGCATATCGCGGCCAGCACCAGGGCGGCCGAGTCTCGCACGGCGAGGAGCGCCAGGTATAATCAACGTCCATGTTTCTTTCTGACCGCGACATCAAGAGGGAGATTGAGTCGAAGCGCATCCTCCTCCGGCCTTTTCACGAGGACCAGCTCCAGCAGGCGAGCTACGACATCTGCCTTGGCAACAAATTCATCGTGAACGACGAGGGGGCTACGCATCTTATCGACCCCGTCAAAAAGATCTTCGCTAAGACGCGTCAGTTCTCAATCAAAGACGGAGAACCCTACATCCTCCACCCGGGGATCTCCGTCCTCGGGACCTCGAAGGAGTTCTTTGGCTCGAATTATTTCTTGATACAGTTGAATGGCAAGTCGTCCTTGGCGCGTATCGGGCTCATGGTGCACAACACGGCGGGCATCATCAACCCGGGACACTTCTTGAACGTCACGTTCGAGATAACGAACCAGAGCAATGTCCCTATTGTGCTCCGGCCCAGCATGAAGATTGCCCAAATCACTTTTTCGATGCTCACGTCGCCGCCCTCAAAGACCTATGAAGACACTGGCCGTTTCGCCAGGAATAATTGGAAGCATTTTGTCGCCGAGAAAAAACGCCGTGGCAAAAAATAACCCTCCTAGGCGGGCAGGCCGCCATCCTGAATACCAGTATCTCGACCTCTTGAAGGAGACGCTCGAAAAGGGCGAGAAGCAGGTTGACCACGGCACGGGCGCAGTCACCTATAGTGTGTTCGGTCGGCAGATCCGTTTCGACCTGTCCGAGGGCATCCCCGTCCTCACGACCAAGAAAGTATTTTGGAAGGGCGTCTTGCACGAGCTCTACTGGTTTCTTTCTGGGCAGACGAATGTCAGCTACCTCGCGCGAGAAGGGGTTCATATCTGGGATGATTACCCCTTTCGCATCTACAACGAACAGATGAAGAAGAAGGGCAGGAAGGAGCTCCTTAAGGAAGAGTTCGTACAGCGGCTTGAGACAGACGATGCGTTCGCAAAACGATGGGGACACCTGCCGCACATCTACGGCGAGATGTGGCGGGCGTGGCCTGCCTCCGACGGGCGCAATATCGACCAGCTTTCGTGGGTGATTGAGGAGCTTCGCAAAGACCCCCACGCACACAACACACTCGTCTCATCGTGGAATCCGGAGTTCCTCTATTCGATGGCCAAACCGGGTAAGGGAGCGCGTTTCCCCATTTGCCACAATATGTATCAGATCAATATAAAGCGCGGGAAGGTGTGCCTCCAACTCTATCAACGTTCTGCCGACATCTTTCTCGGCGTACCCTTCAACATCGCCTCGTACGCGCTTTTGACCTGCATCATCGCCAAGATTTTGGGGCGGAAGCCCGGGGAGTTTATCCACACCTTCGGTGACCTTCACGTGTATGAGAGCCACCGGGTGCAGGCGAGAGAACAGCTTGCACGCAGGCCGCGCCCTTTCCCGACTGTGAAATTCACCCGCCATTTCAAATCGCCCGATACGTTCAGACCCGAGCATGTCGAGCTCGTGAACTACAACCCGCATCCGCCTATAAAGGCGGAGCTTGCGATCGTGGGCGGCTACAATCCGAAGCTCCACGCACCTAAGAAGAAGCGCTTAAAATAGATTTGCATGTACGAGCACATCAAAAAAGAAGACAAGAAACTCTACGACCTTTTGATGGGCGAAGAGAAACGGCAAAAAGAAGGGCTCGAGCTCATCCCTTCAGAGAATTACGTCTCGCGCGCGGTGAAGGAGGCGATGGCCTCCTCGCTTACGAACAAATATTCTGAAGGGTATCCGGGGAAACGCTACTACGGCGGCCAAGAGTTTACCGACAAGGTAGAGCTGCTTGCGATTGAACGCGCCAAAAAGCTTTTTGGCGCGAAGTTTGCGAACGTGCAGCCTTTGGGCGGCGCAAACGCCAACATCGCGGCCTATTTCGCCATGTGCGAGCCAGGCGACACCATCCTCGGCATGGACCTCTCGCACGGCGGGCACCTGACCCATGGCCACCCGGTGACCTACATCTCGAAAATCTTCCGTTTCATCCGGTACAAGATGAAAAATGTTGAGACAGGCGAGATTGACTACGACGCGCTTCGCGCGACGGCGCTCAAAGAAAAGCCGAAGGTCATCCTAGGCGGCTTCTCGGCCTACCCACGCGAATTAGATTGGAAGAAGATTGCGAGTATCGCAAAAGAAGTCGGGGCGTACTCGATGGCGGATGTCGCGCATATCGCGGGGCTCATCGCCGGAGGCGCAGCAAAAAATCCTTTTGATTACGGTTTCGACCTCATGACGACCACGACGCATAAGACTTTGCGTGGCCCGCGCGGCGGGCTCATCTTAGTGCGAGAGAGTGAAGAGCTCGCGAAAAAGGTAGATAAGGCAGTGTTCCCGGGCTTCCAGGGTGGGCCACATATGCACCAAATTGCGGCAAAGGCAGTGGCGTTTGGTGAGGCACTGGATCCTTCATTCAAAAAATATGCAAAACAAGTCGTACTAAATGCTAAGGCGATGGCGGAGGTCTTTAAAAAGGGCGGGGTGCGGCTCATGACGGGCGGCACGGATAATCACCTTATCTTGGCCGATGTATTTTCCTCGCTCAATATTTCGGGTGGTGAAGCGGAGAAGCTTTTAGACGAAGCGGGCATCACGCTCAACAAGAACGCAATCGCAGATGATACGCGTAAGCCGATGGACCCCTCCGGTATCCGCTTCGGTACCCCAGCACTCACAACCCGCGGCTTCAAGGCGAAAGATTGTGCCCGCGTCGCCGAGATAATGCTCGAGGTACTCACCAAGCGCGATAAAAAGACCGTCGCAAATGCCCGAAAACAAATCCGCTCAATGGCTCTCGTCCATCCCATCCCCGAATCGTTCGAGTAAAAAGCAGGTTAGAATTGAGCAGGTACTAAATGGTATGATATATCATACCATTTACCTATGCCGCATGTTTCGAAAAAACGGATAAAGAAAGAGGTGACAACGGAGCTCGCGGATCAGTTTTTGACATTTCTATCTCTCGCACAGAGTAAGAAAGAAGCGCGCATACTTGCAAATGAACTCCTCTCGCAAACCGAGCGAGTAATGCTCGCGAAACGACTCGCTACAGTCGTCCTTTTGGTGCGTAAGTACTCCTTTACTCAAATCCAGGATGCGCTTGGCGTTACTCGTCAAACCGTCATCCGTGTATGGAAGGACGTGAAGGCGGGGAAGTACGACCACATTACGCGCTACGCACGCGAGCATACGCAACACTTCAAACGCGAAACGTTCATGGATGAGCTGGTCCGCGTGATTCACTTTGGTATGCCGCCGCGCGCAGGCCGCGGCCGGTGGAAGTTCTTGAGCGCATCTCTCTCCGGATAGTTCGCTAGTTGGTATGATATATCATACCAGTGAGACAAACTATTGTTTTGAAACGAAAGATCAAACATATCGTCCATGACGATCCTCGCGCACCCCATCCCCGAGTCGTTCAAGTAGTGACTTGCGTCTTCTTTCGCGTAGCGTAGAGTACCCCCGGTAGTTCTTTACGGGGATTGCAATGATTATTGTAGTCGGCACGAAAAGTGCCCTTAAGATTCGTGCGGTAGAGAAGGCGATTCAGAAGCTCATTGAGCACGACATAACGAAGATGGGTGACTTGCCTCTTTCTCCCTATGAACTTAGGAGCGAGGAAACTGAATCTGGTATACCCGCGCAACCTTTCGGTTTCGATGAAATGTTCACAGGCGCGCTTAATCGCGCGCGATTAGCGCGCGAGGCCCATAATGCGGAGATTGGCATCGGTATCGAAAACGGTCTTGTCCAAATCGATGGTCGCTGGTTTGATCCACCGGCAGTCGCCATTGTGTATCCGCGTTGGCAGATTCAAGGTCGTTCGGTCGGCGCTGGTCTACCGATTCCGACGTGGATGGTGACTGAAGTTCAGGAACAGAAGACTGAAATCGGCACCATCATCCAAAGATGCGCTGGCGGCGGAGAGAAAGATCCTCACAAATACCTTTCAAAAGGGATACTCGATCGCGAGTCGATCATCACACAGGCCGTCCTTTCGGCTTTCACTGTACTTATTAGTCCTGATGAGTATCGTGTGTTCAATCCGAACGACTAGCATCGATGTGAATCTACAAAAAGCCGCTCCGATGCATCCGGGGCGGCTTTTCTGTTACACTCGTTCTAATGGAAGAGAGGATACGAAAAGCTCTAGGCTCGGAGAGTGCGGGCGCGATTAGGCGGCCGCCTGACCCGGCGCACGGGGATTATGCTGTGTTTGTGGGGAAGGAGGCCGAAGCAGTCGCCAAGACGCTCAAAGACGTGCTCGGCGCGGACGCCGAGCACGTTGAAGTTGCGGGTCCAGGATTCGTGAACATCACGCTCTCGCGCGAGGCGGTTAGTTTTGCGGTTGCCGAAGCAGATGCAAAAGGCGAGGAGTGGGGGAGAGGGAACGATATGGCGGCTCCGCCAACTGGCGGCCGCGTGATGATTGAGTACGGCAACCCGAATGCGTTTAAAGAGATGCATATCGGGCACATGATGGGCACTATCATTGGCGAGGCATTTTCGCGCCTCATCGAGTCAAGAGGAGCGACGGTCGCACGCGATACATTCGGTGGCGACGTGGGCCCCAATGTCGCGAAAGCATTGTGGGCTCTACAGAAAGACGCGGTTATTGATTTTGATGCCAAGGAGCTGGGCGAGGCATACGCGAAAGGGGCAAAGGCATATGAAGAAGACGCCAGCGCCAAAGGAGAGATTGATACGTTAAGCAAGGCGGTATACGCGGGTAAAGATGTCGCCCTCATGAGCTTATGGGAGCGCGGTCGTGAGGTCTCGATGCAAGAATTCCGCCGTACCTGGAGCCTTCTCGGCACAAAATATGACTTCGAGCTTTTTGATAGCGATACGACCGAGGCCGGCATGCGCATCGTGCAGGACGGCCTCGCAAAGGGGATTTTCAAGAAGAGCGACGGCGCCATCATCTATGACGGTGAAGCGAAGGGCGTGCATACGATGGTGTTCATCACCTCGCACGACACGCCGACCTATGAGGCGAAGGATTTGGGGCTCGCATTCCTCCGCGAGGAGCGCTGGCCCAGCGACCGTGTCATCATCGTGACCGGTAATGAGCAGGCAGGGCGATTCAAGACCGTCCTTGCGGCGCTCCACGATGTCGCGCCTCTGCTCGCTCAAAAGACCGCGCACGTCGCGCACGGATTTATGCGGCTTGCGAGCGGGAAGATGTCTTCGCGCGAGGGGAATGTCATCACTGCGAGTGATTTTATTACCGACGTCATCAAGAAAGCGAGCGAGAAGAACGAAGACCCGCTCGTCGCTGAAGAGGTCGCAATCGGCGCAATCAAATACATGATTCTCCGGCAGGCGTCGGGCTCCGACATCACCTTTGACCCCGAGAAGTCGCTCTCGCTTGAGGGCGATTCCGGGCCGTATCTGCAGTACGCCTTGGTGCGCGCGAAATCAGTACTTGAGAAGGCGAGCAAGCAGGCTCGTATCGAGACTCCTCCTGAAGTACCGTATCTCATCGAGCGCGACATCTTGCATTTCCCTGAAATCGTCGCGCGCGCCGCACACGAGCTCGCGCCGAACCTCCTCACCACCTATCTCACCGAACTCGCGGCCGAATGGAATTCTTTTTATGCGAAAGAAAAGATTATTGGCGGGGAGCACGAGGCGCACAAGCTCATGCTCGCGCGAGCATTCGTGAACACCATGCAAAACGGGCTCAAACTACTCGGTATTCCCACCCCCGAAAAGATGTGATAGTCTAATCTGGTTCTAACCGCAAGGGGGTTCTTTTGGATCAACAGTCAGACGGACTTAGCGGAAATACCACGAGCGAATACATCGGGTTTTCTACTGAAGTGGAGACGTTTCCGAAGTTGGGCAAGAAACGCCGGCATACGGGGAAGAGTCCGAGACCGCCTTGGCGTAACCTCCCTCGCAGGGGAGACAATGGAGGATGTCGTTCACGAGCCGAACGACGAAGATAAGCATACGGGGCGACCGCATACGGGGTGTGTGCGGTCGTTTTCTTTTTGCCCTTAAAAACGCTAGGATTGAATGATTATGGAGGATGAGATACTAGCTTTTTGGAAGCGCGAGAAGATTTTTGAGAAGTCGCTTCGAAAGAAGGCGCCGAAGGGCGATTTCGTTTTCTACGAGGGCCCACCGACCGCGAACGGCAAGCCAGGTATTCATCACCTTGAGGCGCGCGCATTCAAAGACGCGATTCCGCGCTACAAGACGATGCGTGGGTATCGCGTAGCTCGCCGCGCCGGCTGGGACACGCATGGCTTGCCAGTTGAGCTCGAAGTAGAAAAGGAACTTGGGTTTAAAGGGAAGAAAGATATTGAAGCGTATGGCGTCGCCGCATTTAATAAAAAATGCCGAGAGAGCGTGCTCCGCTACATCGACGAATGGGGGCGATTCACGAAGCGCATCGGTTATTGGGTGGACCAGTCCTCGGCCTACTTCACCTCCGACCCCTCCTACATGGAGGCGCTCTGGGGTATTTTCAAAAAAGTCTCTGACGACGGCCGGCTCTACAGGGATTATAAAGTGGTGCCCTGGTGCCCGCGGTGCGGCACTGCGCTCTCCTCGCACGAACTCGCGCAAGGATATGAGGACGTAAAAGATTTAACGATCACCGCGAAATTTGAACTCGTTGACGAACCCGGCACGTATCTCCTTGCTTGGACGACGACGCCGTGGACCTTGCCGGGGAACGTTGCCCTCGCGGTTGGGAAGGATATTGACTATAGCGTGCACGAAGTCAACGGAGAGCGCTTCATCCTCGCCGCAGGAGTCGCTGCAGAAAAGTCCTCGGGTCTCCTCGCTTCGCTCGGCCAGACTATTTCTTCGCGACCCCTACGGCTCGTCAAAGGCATTGATCTCGTGGGCAAGAAGTACAAACCACTCTACGACTTTGCGAAAAATCTCGCGCCGGAAACTGAGAAACAAAAGTTTGATAAGGCGTTTCAGGTGTATGCTGCAGATTTCGTAACCACCGAAGAGGGGACGGGTATCGTTCATACAGCCGTGATGTATGGGCAGGACGACTTTGAACTTGGACAGAAAATCGGACTGCCGAAAGTGCATTTAGTTGCACCGGACGGGAAGTTTATCGAAGGCACCGGATTCCTTGCTGGTCGTTCGGTCGTAGAAGAAGAGACGTCGGTTGAAATATTGAAGGATTTGCAGGCACGCGACCTGTTGTTCAAAAAAGAGTCATACACGCACACGTACCCCTTTTGTTGGCGGTGCAAGACGCGACTCATCTACTATGCCCGCGACTCGTGGTATTTCCGCATGTCGGAGGTGCGCGACGAGCTTGTTGCGGAAAATCAGAAGATTCGTTGGGAGCCGGAACATATCCGTGATGGACGCATGGGGGAGTGGCTCGCGAATGTAAAGGATTGGGCGATCTCGCGCGAGCGCTATTGGGCGACGCCGCTCCCGGTCTGGGAGACTGCCGACAAAAAGGAGCGGCTGGTTATAGGTTCTGTCGCTGAATTAAAAAAGCGTACCAAAAAATCAGACAACAAATATTTTGTGATGCGCCACGGCGAGGCCGAGCACAACGTAAAGGGTATGGCGAACAATGATCGAGCCGGGAATCCATTGACCCTGCAAGGGAAACTTGAAGTCAAAGCTGCAACTCGTGCGCTCTCTCGCACAACTCGCATCTACGCTTCACCGCTCCTTCGCGGACGGGAGACAGCCGAGATTGTTGCGGAGCTACTCGCTATTCCTAAAGAGAACATCACCTACGATGACCGCTTGCGCGAATTTGAGTTCGGCGATTTTAACCATCGGCCCATAGCCGACTTCCAGTCATTTCGTGATGGGCATCAGTATGACGATAAAGTCCCAGGCGGCGAGAGCTATCAGGACGCAAAGAACCGCTTCGGAGCATTTTTGCACGATATTGAACGCCGCCAGGCGGGTCAACATATCCTCATCATTACCCATGGCGTCGGTGTCGAGACATTGGGCGCCGTAGCACAAGGCGCAGACAGGCACGGATCGAAACGTCTCATCGCCGGACTCAGTATGCCAACGGGGCGGTCGCGCGAGCTTGATTTCGTACCTCTTTCTCACAATGACGATTACGAGCTCGATTTGCATCGGCCATACATTGATGACGTTGTTTTGATTTCGGATTCGGGAAAGGAGATGCGGCGAGTACCCGAGGTCATGGACGTATGGTTCGATTCCGGCTCGATGCCCTTTGCGCAGGAGCCAAAACACGTCGTGTATCCCGCCGACTTCATTTCAGAAGCGATTGATCAGACGCGCGGATGGTTCTACACCCTGCTCGCGGTCGGGGTTTTGATGGGTCGCGGTCGTGCGTATAAAAACGTGATTTGCCTCGGGCACCTGCTCGATGCAGAAGGGAAGAAGATGAGCAAGTCGAAGGGGAATGTCGTCGAGCCGTGGGCGGAAATAGAGAAGTGGGGCGCTGATACGCTCCGCTTCTGGATGTACTACGTCAATCAGGCAGGAGACTCTAAGAACTATGATGAAAAAACGCTCAAAGAGTCTGCGCGTGTCATTTCTTGGCTCGAGAATAGCGCGAAGTTTTACGAATTGTTCGCGGGAGAAAAGAAAGAAGGAAAGGAGCAAATAATCGACAGATGGATGAAGACGCGCGTCGCACAAGCGACGCGGAGAGTGACCGAGGCGTTTGATGAATACCATTTGTATGACGCGTCGCGTGAGATTGCCGCGCTCTGCGAGGACCTCTCGCAGTGGTATGTGCGGCGCATCCGCGACCGTGCGCGCGAGGGAGATGCGGCCGCGACTGAAACGCTCCGCGAAACGTTGTGCACGATCTCGCTCCTTATCGCTCCCTTTGCGCCATTTATCGCGGAGGACGTCTTCAGAAAAGTCCGCAGTCATGATGATCCGGAGAGCGTGCATCTTGCAGCATGGCCAATTGTGAAGCGTTCGTGGCTAAGCATTTTTGATAACAAAAAAGACCGAGATATTCTTGCGGCCATGCAACTCGCGCGCGGAATCGCCTCTTTCGGACTTCAAGCGCGGCAACGAGCTGAAATAAAAGTACGACAACCTTTAGCATCTTTCACAATTAAACATTCTTTCCTGCCTCCTCCGCTGTGGAATGATGTAGCACAGATCCTTGCAGAAGAGTTAAACGTTAAAAAAGTCCTGCTAGCCCCTTTGGGCCAGGACGCGCCGTCATATTCTCTTGATACACACCTTACACCCGCGCTCATAAAAGAGGGCGATGAGCGTGAGATGGCGCGCGCGGTTGCGGAGGCGAGAAAGGCCGAAGGCCTCTCGCCTAAAGACAAAGCGTATGCTGAGCGAGTGCCGGGAGGGAAGTACTCGGTCGAGCTTTCAACAGGTATGGTCACCTTTAATCTCATCGTTGATGCGGCATAAATATGGAACTCGGGCGCTCGTCATCGCACGCACTCCGCTTGGAGAGGCAAATGCGCTTGTCACGCTCCTTACCCACGATGTTGGGTTGGTGCGCGCGCGAGTGCAAGGGGTGCGCCGGCCTGGGGCGAAGCTTGCTTCGGCGCTTTTGACCTTTACCGAGAGCGACGTCACGCTCGTCCGCGGGACAGAGGGGTGGAGAGTAACAGGTGCTACGCTTGCGAAGCATTGGTTTAATGAGTTTCCGCGTGCCGCCCGGGTACGGGCGGCACGCGTCGTAGGCCTTGTGTTACGCCTTGTTCCGGCCGAAACTCCCGACCCAGCAATCTTCGCTCTCCTTACAGAGACATTTGCTGCGTTTACCTCCCTACCCGAGGCACTTTCAGAAGCTATTGAATGTCGCGCTGTCCTCCGCCTCCTTTCATCCCTCGGCTTTGACGCAGGCAGCATCCCTGACCTCGTCGAGGCAGGTCGCGACCGAACTATGCTTGTTACGCGCATCAATCGCGGCATTGAGCTCTCCGGTCTATAATAGAGAGATGCCTCCTGAGAAAGATCCTGGTTTAAGCGCGCTTGGTAAGGCGCGTGAACGCCTCTACTCTCCAGGCGAGGCTTCTCCGCCCGTGGCTCCGGTGTTTCCTCGTAGCACTGATTCTTCAATACCGCACGCGTGGAAAGAACGCTTGCAACTCTCATCCTTCGGCGCCGCACATCACGTGCATTTCGCATCACGCTTCTTCTTTGTTGCCATCGCCTTTTTCGTCATCTCCATTGGCGTTTCGGCGTTCTTGTTTTATACCGGGGGTAACACGGTATCAGTAGATAATATCGAGCTCACTATCCAAGGTCCTACTACGGTAGCCGGCGGCGATACCGTCCCCCTTTCGATCGTCGTCACAAATAAGAACTCCACGTCGGTCGAAAATGCCACTCTTGAAGTGGCCTTCCCTGAAGGTACCAGGAGCGCGACCGATGTCACCGCTGCATATCCACGTTTCAGTGAAAATCTCGGGACGCTTTCTCCGGGCGAGACAGTCGAGCGCTCGATCTCTGCGGTCTTGTTCGGAGCGCAGGGCGCGCAGCCGACCATCTCGGTTTCACTCTCATTTGGTACCTCGCGCTCAAATGCTGTTTTTGTGAAAAAATCGACGTATCCGGTCGTAATCTCGACAGCGCCCCTTTCGGTCACAGTCGATACCGTGTCTGAAACGGTGTCTGGGAAGCCTTTTACGATACGGGTAACAGCCCGCTCGAACGCGACGCAGCCTGTCGAAGGGGTCGTGCTTGCGGCACAATACCCCGCCGGCTATCTCGTCACCGACTCTTCGCTCCCCGCAGTTGGTACCAATTTCCCCTTGGGGACCTTGAAGCCGGGCGCTTCTAAAACTGTCACGCTCACGGGAACATTGAACGGCCAAAACAATGAGGTGCGCGTTTTTCATTTCACCATCGGAACGGCGAAGGCAGCGAGTGACCCTTCGCTCGCGGTAGGCTACATGACGCAAGAAGCGAGCATCAACATCACGGCGCCATTCCTCACGACGTCGTTTACAGTGAACGGGAGTTCAGCCGCAGCTCCCGCCGTCGCCCCCGGAGCCCCGGTAACCGTTGGCGTTGCGTGGGCGAACGCGCTTTCAGTACCGCTCACTAATGCAGAGATTGATATTGCGATTAGCGGCGCGGCGCTCGATCCCGCAAGCGTCCAGGCGCATAACGGCTTTTATCGCTCGGCTGACCGCACCGTCATTTTTAGTCGGGACACTGATGCGACCTTGGCTTCACTCGCGCCAGGCGCTTCGGGGCTTGGCACCTTCACCTTCTCGACTCTTACGAACGCGCCGCGCAACTCGGCCATCACCCTCACCGTATCTATCGCTGGTGAGCGCGTCGGGCAGTCAGGCGTGCCAGAGCAGGTCTCGGCTTCATCCTCGAAGGTCATCAAGCTCGTAAGCGCTGTCACCTTTACTGCGGCCTCGCTCCACGCATCGGGGCCCTTCGCAAATTCGGGTCCCGTGCCTCCGAAAGCAGATCAGCCGACCACCTACACTATAGAGTGGAGCGTGGCGAATGCAGGCAATGATCTTGCTGGCGCCGTCGTTTCAGCCACGCTCCCCTCATACATCGCCTTTCCTGGAGTGACATCGCCCTCTGACGGCTCCATCAGCTATGACGCGCCCTCGCACGCCGTTACGTGGCAGATGGGCGACATTGGTGGCGGTGCCTCTCGTCAGGTGGCGTTTCAGGTGGTATTGACCCCGAGTACGAGTCAGCGCGGCTCGGTTCCGACGCTTACGAGCGCCCCCGCTTTTTCAGCCTTTGATCGCTATGCCCAAGTGCAAGTAACGACGACAGGGAGCTCTGTCTCCACCGAGACCCCGACCGACCCCGGCTATACCCCCACGAAGGCGGCTGTGCAATAATCACCCAACATGGCCGACCCAAACCTCATGGAAAAAATCGTCTCGCTCTGTAAGCGTCGCGGCTTCGTCTTCCCCGGCTCCGAGATCTACGGCGGCCTCGCCGGTACCTACGACTACGGACCTCTTGGTGTTCTCCTTCAAGAAAACGTCAAACAACTCTGGTTCCAGATGTTCATCAACGAACGCGACGACATGTATCCCCTGGATGCGGCAATTTTAATGAATCCGAAAGCATGGGAAGCTTCCGGCCACGTCTCGGGATTCGCTGACCCGACGGCAGATGGGAAGATGTTCAACACGATGCTCGAGACATCCGTGGGGGCAGGGGAGGAGGCGAATACGACCTATTTTCGACCCGAAACTGCCGGGGGAATCTTCGTAAACTTCAAGAACGTCGTCGACTCGATGCACCCGAAATTGCCCTTCGGCATCGGCCAAATCGGTAAAGCATTCCGCAATGAGATTGCGCCGCGCGACTTCATTTTCCGTTTGCGCGAGCTGAAGCAGATGGAAGTCGAGTATTTCATACGACCGAACGAATGGGAGGAGGCATTTGAGGAGTGGCGCGCGCTGATGCATCGCTACGCTGAAGAAATCGGTTTGCCGAAGGAGAGCGTACATGAGCTCGAAGTGTCCCCCGAGGAGCGCGCACACTACAGCAAGCGTACGATTGATTTCGAATTCGATTATCCGTTTGGCAGAAAAGAATTGTGGGGTCTTGCGTATCGAGGCGACTTCGATCTCTCTGCACACGCGAAGGCGTCCACCGTCGACCTTTCGTATCTTGATGAAGAGTCCGGCGAACGGTTTGTGCCGCACGTCATTGAGCCCTCGCTCGGCGTCGACCGCACGATTCTCGCGATTCTCGTAAGCGCGTATCGGGAGGATACGATGGGTGATGAGACACGGGTTTATCTCGCTCTCTCGCCGAAAATTGCGCCAATAAAGGCAATGGTGTCGCCGCTGCTCAAAAACAAGCCGGAATTGGTTGCTAAAGCGCAGAAAATCCGTAAGGAGCTCCAAAAAGTGCACCCATGGATTGCGTGGGATGATAATGGGAATATCGGCAAGCGCTACCGCAGGCAGGATGAAATCGGCACGCCCTTCTGCATTACGATTGATTTTGATACTCTTGGCGAAAAACCAGAATTAAAAGATACCGTCACCCTCCGCCACCGCGATAATGGGGAGCAGGAACGCCTCACGGTAGAGGAAGTCAAACAACGCCTCATCTCGGCCATTTCGTAGCGATTGTGCTAGGATAGCGACATGGATAAAGAGGTGCGCATCTCCGTTACGCCCGGGACGGTCGTCATCACGCTCGTCATCCTTGCGGGCGCCTACCTTGCGTGGTTTTTACGCGACCTGATCCTCCTCGTACTTACAGCAATCGTGCTCGCCTCCGCGATTCGCCCCGGCGTCCTGCTTTTCATGCGCACCGGGCTCCCGCGCCTGCTTGCGGTCTTGGCGATGTATCTCGTTGTCTTTGGGGCAGTCTTCGGGCTTGTCTACTTTTTCTTTCCTCCGATTATCGCCGAAGCTACCAACTTCATCCAAACGCTCCCGCGCGTTCTCGACACGATTAATCTCCCTTTTACGACGACGAGCACCGCTGATTTTTTCTCGGGCAGCAACTCAGCTCTCTCCTCGCTCTCCTCGATACAAGACGCATTTACGAATACGTCTCAAGGGGCCTTTCGTCTCGTAGCCACCTTCTTCGGCGGCATCTTTTCATTTGTCCTTGTTGTTGTCCTGTCATTTTATTTTGCCGTGCAGGAGCAGGGTATCGAGGACTTCTTGCGAGTCATCGTTCCGCTTTCATACGAAGAGTACATCATTTCGCTCTGGCATCGCGCGCAGCACAAGATCGGGCTCTGGATGCAGGGGCAGCTCATGCTCTCCCTGCTCGCTGGTGTCTTGGTGTATCTCGGCCTCCTAATCGTCGGTGCTCCCTTCGCGCTTCTCCTTGGCGTCTTGACCGCGCTCTGTGAGGTCATCCCTATTTTCGGCTCCTTGTTTGCCGGCTCAATCGCCGTAGCCATCGCGTGGTCGGGCTCGGGCGCGGCACTAGCCTTCATCGTTGCGGGTCTCTTTGTGGTTGTAAACCAGTTTGAATCTAACCTCATCTACCCTCTGGTCGTAAAGAAGATTGTCGGGGTTCCCCCGCTCCTCGTTATCGTGGGTCTTATCGCCGGCGTCGATATCGCCGGCTTCTTGGGCGCCTTTCTCTCGGTGCCAGTCGCCGCTATCTTGCAAGAGCTCGTGAACGATCTCGACCGCGGCCGCCGGATGCGCGCGGCGAACGGCACCGTATAAATGAGCCGGTACGTTACGACGACCCTCCCGTATGTGAACGCTGACCCGCATCTTGGTCACGCGCTTGAATTTGTGGAAGCGGATTGCTACGTCCGCGCGCTCCGCGCGCTCGGCGAAGAAGTATTTTTTAATATCGGGACCGACGAGCACGGCGCGAAGGTGGCGAAGCGCGCCGAGGAATCTGGCAAGATACCCAAGGATTTCGTCGATTTCTACGCAAATCAGTTCAAACTTTTTGCAAAACGTCTCAACATCAGCGAAGACACATTTCTCCGCACGACCGACCCGAAGCACGAGCGCGCCGCGCAAGAGATGTGGAAGCGGTGCGCGGCCACGGGGGACATCTACAAGGCCGATTACGAAATCAAATATTGTGTCGGGTGCGAGCTCGAAAAGACCGACTCGGAACTTGTTGACGGGAAGTGCCCCTTGCACCCGACGCTCACGATAGAAGTCCGCAAAGAAGAGAACTATTTCTTCCGATTTTCAAAATATCAAGATGCTCTTCTTGCGCACTACGAACAGCATCCCGATTTTGTCGTGCCAAAAGAACGCCTGAATGAAATTGTTTCGTTTGTAAAAAGCGGCCTCAAAGACTTCAGCATTTCGCGCCCCTCCGAGAAGCTCTCGTGGGGCGTCCGGGTGCCGGGCGACGACTCCCACATCATGTATGTCTGGTTCGATGCACTGACGAGCTACCTCTCTGCAATCGGCTGGCCGGAGAATGAAGAGACGTTCAAGAAGTGGTGGCCGGTGACGCACTTCGCGGGCAAAGATAATCTGCGCCAGCAATCCGCCATGTTTCAAGCGATGCTTCTTTCGGCCGGCTTCCCGCTCTCGCGACAAGTATTCATCCACGGGACCATCATCTCGGGCGGGCAGAAGATGTCGAAGACGACCGGCAATGTGATAGACCCGATGGCGATTGCAGAGAAATATGGCGTTGATGCCCTCCGGTATGTCCTCCTCCGGCACGCGCACCCCTTTGAAGACACCGACCTCACCCTCGAAAATATCCACGAATACTACACAGCGAATTTGGTCAACGGCCTCGGTAATCTTGTTGCGCGCGTGATGACACTCGCAGAGCAGCACCTTTCGCCGGTCTCGCTTACGCCCGAGGACATGAATATTGAGCCAGCGTTTACAGAAAAAATGGAAACATTCAAATTTAACGAGGCGATGGATCTCGTGTGGGAACACGTGGGGAAAGGCGACGCGTATATGACGACCGAGGAGCCCTACAAGAAGATTAAAACCGAGCCCGAAGAGGCAAAAAAGGTACTCGAAAAACTGGTGAAGCATATTACAAAAGTTGCAGCACACCTCGCACCTGCGATGCCTGCAACGTCCGAAATAATCTTGAAAGCTGTTCGTCAAAACAAAAAGCCCGAGAATCTTTTTCCGAGATTATGAACGCGAAGTATTTTGATGCGCACTGCCACGTGCAGTTCGATGCGTTTGATACAGATCAAGCAGAGATTATTGAGAAGATGAAAGAGCAAGAAGTGGCGGGGATTGTGGTCGGGTGCGATTTTGAATCTTCAAGGAAAGCCGTTGAGTTGGTAGAGGGCCACGAGAATCTCTATGCCTCCGTGGGGTTGCACCCGAATCGAACACAGGCAGAAGGGTTTGATGTCGCAACGTATCGCCTGCTTGCGGAGAATCCGAAAGTCGTCGCGATAGGGGAGTGCGGCTTGGATTATTTTCGGCCGGCAGAAGTGAATGACGAAATCAAGAATACGCAGAAAACAGTTTTGAAACTACATATCGCGCTCGCGGCGGAGCTTGATAAGCCGCTCATCATCCACTCGCGCCCTTCTAAAGGCACGATGGACGCGTATCAGGACCTGATTGCGATTCTGAAAGAAGCGAAAACTGCGCATCCAAATCTGCGTGGCGACATTCATTTCTTTGTGGGTGGTATAGGAGAGGCGCAGGCCTTCTTTGATCTTGGATTTACTATTTCATTCACTGCGGTCATCACTTTTGCGCGCGATTACGATCAGGTTATTCGTTCGGCGCCTCTCAATATGATTTTGTCCGAGACTGACTCTCCGTATGTCCCACCCACCAACCGCGCCCGCGGAAGCCGCAATGACCCTTTGGCCGTCCAAGATGTTGTCGCCAAGGTCGCCGAAATCCGCGGGGAGGATTTTGAGACCGTCCACTTAGCTCTCCTCCAAAACGCCAAAAATCTCTTTAAAATACGGCCTATTTTCAATAACACCTTGACAGAATAGGCCTATGGGTGTATAGTGGTATCTAGGAAGCACCTTGATTCATTGGGAATCGCGGGCTGTCCGACAAGGAGAAGCGCACATGAGTGCGAAGGCCTTTGACCACAAAACCGCCGCGTTCCTCGGCTTCGTCATTCAGAACATGCCGGAAATGGACGATGCAACCATGAACGGATGGATGGATGATCCAGCTGCAACCAAGACATTACTTTCCGGCTTCGGTCCTCCGGAAGTGGCGTCGGTATCGGCGAGAGTCGAGACGCGCAAACTGCTCGAATCAGTCGCGACAACTCAACTCGGCGCAGTTGCTGCCAAGAAGACGATACAGTGTTTCGTCGGCAGTGTCTGGGCACGGGGCGGCCGTGACAGCGACTTTGACCGCTGGCTCCCGGCCAATCAGCCGAAAACCGACGCTTGCGCAATCACGACGCTCGCTTCCACCGAGGACGCAACATTCGTCAAGTGGTTTGCGCCGATTCTCGGTGTCTCGGCTGACACGCCAGTCAAAGAAATCGGAGAACTCCTCATTGCGCGCGGTCACACCATGACTTTAGCGCAAGCCGAAGAAATGGCCGAGAAGACCGAGCGCGGTGAGAAGACTGGTATGCGTACCGACGGCTGGGGTAATTTTTTCCCGGTGAAAACTGGAGATAAAAATAACCCCGTCTCGGTTGGCTACGTCTTTCGCGGTGGGCGCGATTGGCGCTCGGGCGTCGGCCGGCTCGGCTACAGCCGCGTCTGGGATGCTGGCAGTCGCATTCTCGTCCGCAACTTGGACGCTTCGAAACTCTGACCCTTCCGGTCCCTGTATTTGGGCGTCGAAATCCTGCACCCTCTCGTCTACAATGGCGGGAGGGTGTATTCTTTTGCCTGAACACGCTGGCATCTCTGGCCATGCGCTTGAGGTGGCGAGGTTCCGGGTACAAAACGCCCGAAAAAAGAAATACAAGTTGGTGCCGCGTGCTTGTGGGTTCAATGCCCCAAATTAGATACAGTCCCGAGAGCGACCAGTTTTTCTTCACGGTACTCTGTGTTAGAAAAATGAAGCACCCTTGTGGTGTATTCAAGGGATGGTGGCCTTCGCTGGCGTAATGGATGGCGCGCGGCACGAAGCGTCTCGGTTGGCAACGTCAATCGCGATGAGCGCGATTGGAACTCGAACGTCAACCGGCTCGACAACAGCAACGTCTGGAATGCTGACAATCGCATTCTCGTCCGAAACAAGTCTTACTTTCTCCCGCCTCCGCTTGCGGGAGTTTTCTTTTCAAGATATGAACGCCAGCCGACTAGCATCTTGCTTGCATCAACTAGAACTCCGGCTATTCGAAAGTGTTGAGCGCTCGTGATAGCGTTGCACTCCCATCCAACAAGCAGAAAGAATTTAGCAACATCAAGTCTTGCGATAGACGTCTCAAGCGCACCCATTTTCCGTTCTCCTGAAAGATACTCGGCGCGAAATGCGTATTCAAGCGTGTCGAGAAGTGCCGCATCAATGCGTGCGGCGATGGTTTGCCGACGTGCTTTGCTGACGTGGGGGAGCGCCGTTTGCCACGCGAGATACGCTTCTTTCAATTTCAACACCACCGGCACCAATTTTTCTTGCGAAACCGTGCGGGGGGGGGGTACTCTCAAGAGAATGGGCGGAATCAGCATTTCTCATTCCTACGACGATATCATTTCTACCGAAAATTTGCTCGATGCATGGAAGGAATTTGCCCGTGGCAAGCAAAAGAAGAAAGATGTGCAAGCGTTTGAGTACAATCTTATAGAGAATATTTCGAAACTCCACGCCGATCTTGTCTCTGGCACCTACCAGCATGGAGGGTATGAACACTTCAAAATCAATGACCCGAAGCCGCGCGATATCCACAAAGCGAGCGTGCGCGATCGGCTTCTCCACCACGCGCTTTATCGCAAACTCTACCCCTTTTTCGACCGCACCTTTATCGCGGACTCGTATTCTTGCCGAGAAGGGAAAGGAACGCACCGAGCGATGAACATGTTTCGACGGCGTGCCTATCAGGCAAGTAAGAATCACACGAAAACGCTCTGGGTGCTCAAGTGCGACATCCGCAAGTTCTTCGCATCTATTGACCAGCCGGCCTTGCTTACCATTTTGCGCTGGAATATCTCCGACGAACAAATTCTACTGCTATTGCGGAACGTAATTGAAAGTTTCCACTCTACTGCTTTCGGCAAAGGATTACCGCTCGGCAATCTCACGTCCCAACTTCTCGTGAACATCTATATGAATGAGTTTGACCAGTTCGTAAAGCACAAACTCAAAGTAAAATATTATATTCGATATGCTGATGACTTCGTTCTTCTCTCTCAAGACCGCGCATGGCTTGTTAAAACACTTCCCTATATGGAAGTGTTTTTGCGGAAGCGGTTGAAACTTGAAATGCATCCGGATAAAGTCTCAGTTACTACGCTTGCTTCGGGCATTGATTTCCTCGGCTGGGTGCATTTTCCTGACCATAGAGTATTACGGACAAAAACCAAGCGGAGAATGTTCCGGCGTATTGAAGAAACAGAAGGAAAGAGAGAGACGGTCGCTTCCTATCTCGGTCTCCTTTCGCATGGCAATACCAGAAAACTCCAAGATCAGGTGCTTGCGAAGGCAAAAAACAGATGCTAGAGTGCCCTCATTATGGCTAAGAAGGATGACAGATCCGCCGGCTGGCGGAGCGCAGAGGATGAACTCGCGGAGGCCGACGAGGGTGGTGGTTCACATGTCTACGAACTCGGTTTTCATCTTGACCCAGAGCTCCCTTCAGAGGAGGTCAAGAAGGCCTACCAGGCGGTGAAGGATGTTATCGAGAAGCAGGGAGCCCTCGTTGCGGAAGGGGAGCCCGAGAAGATTCCGCTCGCCTACACAATCTCTCGTCAAGAGACCGCGGGTCGGCGCGATTTCGATTCAGCCTTTTTTGCGTGGATTGCGTATGAGACTTCAACCCAAAACCACGAGAAGGTGCTTGAGGCCGTGAAGGAGGAGGGGCGCATTGCCCGCTTTATCGATGTGATTACGACCAAGGATGCGGCGCGCCATGCAGCGGAGATGCGCCTCATGGCGATGAAGGTCGCTGAGCCCGAAGTGAAGGCGGAAGGCGTCTCGGATAGCGAACTTGATGCTGCGCTTGAAGCAGCCGCTGCGTGATAGCATTACGACATGTACCTCAATAAAGTATTTCTCTACGGTAACTTGACTCGCGACCCGGAGCTCCGGGCTCTCCCCTCGGGCGGGCAAGTGGCTAATTTCGGACTTGCCACGAACCGCGTGTACAAAGACAAGAGCGGCGAGAAAAAGGAGACCGCCGAGTTCCACAACATCGTCGCCTTTGCTCGCCAAGCCGAGGTCATCGGCCAGTACTGCAAAAAGGGAAAGGCGATTTTCGTCGAGGGGCGCATCCAGACGCGCTCATGGGACGATAAGACGAGCGGCGAGAAGAAGTATCGCACCGAGATTGTCGTTGAGAACTTTCAGTTCGGCGACAGCGCCCGAGGTAGTTCTTCGGGGGGTAGCGGGCGACAGGCTGCGAGCGGCGAAGAGGAGCAGGTAGCTCCGAAAGGGAGCGGGGAGGAGATCAAGTACCCGGACGAAGAGATTAACCCTGAAGACATTCCGTTTTAACGAATATTCACATGGCATATCAAGCTGAACGTGAGGAGATAGAAATCAAGAAATTCATCGACTACAAAGATGTCGCATACTTGAAGCAATTCACCAATCCGCACGCGAAAATGCTTTCAAAGAAGAAGACTGGTATCCCCGCCGGCAAACAGCGCGATATCTCCCAAGCCATCAAGCGCGCCCGCTACATGGCCCTCCTCCCCTACGTGCAAGCATAGACTGAGCACAAGTCCGGGGAAAATTAAAGGAAAAAGCCCGCCGGAGTACCACCGGCGGGCTTTTCACGAAGCGTGTAAGGCGGACGAGGCCCACACGCTCGGATCAGTAGCTTGGAGAAGTTCTCGCTCCCTAACCCCTACCGGGCTTCTACGACAAGCCTAATGCAGTGAGATTACTCCCGACTGCGCAGACGCGATATCACCGTCCGCTCTCATCCCCGATGAGGGGTGTCACTATCTATAGATAAAGATACTAGCGTTTTTAAATAAACTCAAGATTTAGAAACCCGCTCGACGTATTCGCCCGTGTCGGTGTTGATGCGGATGATGTCGCCCTCGTTGATGAAGAGGGGAGCATTGACGGAGGCACCGCTCTCAAGCGTTACCTGCTTATTGCCGCCTTGCGCGGTGTCGCCCTTAATGCCCGGAGGAGCTTCAGTCACCTTCAAATCTGCTTTAATCGGCGCTTTGATCGTGATCGGTTTCTCTTCATAGGTGACGACCTCTACCGGATTGTTTTGGACGAGCCACTGCACCTGCTCGTGTACGGCGTCCTCGGGGAATGAAAAACGATTCTTCGGATTGCCCACTTCTGCGAACCAGCTCTCGCCCTTGTTGGTATAGAGATAGAGCGCATCGAGCTGATCTACCTCAGCTTCTTTTACTGTCTCATTCTGGTGGAAAGAGATTTCAATCGTGCGTCCGGAAATGAGGTGGCGGAGCTTGGTCTGATTGACTGGCTTGCGCATCTGCATACGAAAAATGTGCGACGAGAGGACCTCATAGGGCTCGTCGTTATAGTTGATGACTGATTTGGGGAGTATTTCGTTGTAACTTAAGACGGCCATAGTTCGATAAGCTCACTATAAATAAGATGAAACTAAAAACGCCCGAGGGCGGTTATAAAAAACAAGAACTCGTGTATGCTAGCAAACATCATGGCTTTATCAAGTTCTGTCGAGGATCTGGGTGGCTTAGGGGACGCTGAAGTCTTGGCTCGGAGCCGTAAGGAGCCCGACCTCTTCGCCATCCTGGTGCGGCGCTACGAGGCGCCACTTCTTCGCCGCGCCAAGTCCATCCTCCGTTCGCCCGAGGACGCCGAGGAGGTGGTGCAGGACGCCTTCACGAAGATGTACCTCTATGCCGATAAATACAGCCCACAAGCAGGAGCAACCTTCTCCTCGTGGGCGTACACCATCCTCAACCGCGTCGCGTACACCAAGTATCAAGGGAAGAAGGCGGATAGAGCCGCTTTGGTTGAGCTCGAGCCCGAACACTACGAGTCGCTCGCAGACAGCAGAGCGGAATTCTTGGAGGATCTCTCGATCAGGAATGAAGTCCTCGCCGCTTTGGCGAAAATTCCTGAAACCGCAGCAAGGATTTTGAAGTTGCAGTTTATCGAGGGGAAGACCCAGGAAGAAATCGCCGAGTCCGAGCACCTCTCTATCCCTGCCGTGAAGACGCGCGTCCACCGGGCTAAGAAACTTTTCAAACAAACCTTCGACGAGCAAAACACCTATGACTAATATCGAACAGAACGTCATGCGTCGCGTGCATACCATTCACGCACTCCGTCCCTTTGTCTCGGGCGGCGCGCTTGCCGTACTCGTGGCAGCGCTCGCGCTCTACGGCATCGGGAGGGAGGTATGGGTCGCCCGTGTATTTGAAAATGCTCCGCATAGCTTTGCTTTGCTCCCGACTTTTTATCTTGCGGCGTTCGAGAACACCCGCTTGATCGTCCAGGCCTTTACGCTTGTAACTCTCGCTTCAGTCATCTACCTCGCGCGTGAGACCGCAAAGCTCATCTCGAACGTCCTCATCCCAGCTCGCGCGTAACGTTTACTGTCGCGTGGTAGGCTCATATACATGAGTGCCCGCGTTCCTATCCCCGGTACTGCGAAGACCTTCGGTGAAGGCGTCTTTTTCATTGCAGAGATAGGGAAAAATTTCATGCAGACCAAAGAGCACCGGCCAGTAGAAGAGTACCTGGAGAATGCCAAACGGCTCGTGAAGGCTGCTAAAGAAGCGGGGGCAGATGCCGTTAAGTTTCAGACCCACGAGGTTGAAGATGAACAGCTTAATGTCGACGTCACCTCGCCTCACTTCAAGGGCGCAGACCGCTACAGCTGGGTCACCCGTAATACCGAGGCAACGCCCCTAGAGACGTTTTGGAAGCCGTTAAAGGAATATTGCGACGAGGTCGGTATCCTTTTCTTCTCAACCCCCATGAGCCGCAAGGCGGCCATAAAACTTGAAGGTATCGGCGTACCGCTCTGGAAGGTAGGTTCGGGCGACGTGCAAGATTACGTCACACTCGACTTTATGTTTGGCACCAAGAAGCCGATCATCATCTCAAGCGGGATGGTATCGCTCGGGGAGCTCGATGGAGTAGTTAACCACATACGAGAAAACGGAGCGCCGCTCGTAGTACTTTACTGCATCAGCAAGTATCCGGCGCCCAAAGAGTATTTTAATTTGGCGACTATCGAGCATTTAATTGAAAAATATCCTGATGTCGTAATTGGATTCTCTGACCACTCGCTTGGTGACGAAGTCTCACTTGCAGCAGTGAAACTTGGAGCAAAGGTCATAGAAAAGCACTTTTCATTTGGGCGAGAGCTCTGGGGTGCAGATCATAAAGTGTCGATGACACCGACCGAGTTTAAAGCGATGGTAGACAAAGTGCACAGTGGGGAACACAAATTAGTTGATCACACTCCCTACTACGGGAGTAAAGAAAAAGAGCTTGAGGGTGCCAATAATGAGTTTCGCCCCTATTTTAATAAATCGCTCATGGCAGGCACCGATATCCCAGCGGGTACCGCGATTACTCGAGGAATGGTCTACGCTATGCGCCCCAAGATGTACGCTAAAGGGTTGCCCTCGCAAGAATTCCCTCGGATCCTCGGTAAAAAGACAAGGGTGGCTCTTAAGAAATTCGACCCTATCACCGACGACGTATTGGAGTAGGCACTACACTTGAGCAAGTTTTTCTTTGACTTGTTTTAAGAGATCGGAAGCGATTTTCGGATTATCGCGGAGGAAGGTGCGCGTCGCGTCGTACCCCACGCCGATTTTTACGTCGCCGAATTTGTAGGAGGCGCCTGATTTCGTAACGAGTTCGTATTTCTCACCAAGCGCGATAAGCTCGCCCTCGCGACTAATGCCCTCGTTGTACAGGAGGTCGAACTCGGTTGTTTTAAAGGGCGCCGCCACTTTATTTTTCACTACTTTCACGCGTACCCGGCCGCCTACGACCTCCTCACCCTTTTTGATTGACGCGATACGCCGAATATCGAGGCGCACCGAGGTGTAAAACTTAAGCGCTTTGCCGCCCGTGGTCGTCTCGGGATTACCAAACATCACGCCAATTTGCATGCGGATTTGGTTGATAAAGATGATGAGCGTCTTTGAGCGAGAGGTGATGGCGGTTAATTTGCGAAGCGCTTGTGACATGAGTCGCGCTTGTTTGCCCATCTGTTGCTGGCCCATATCGCCCTCGATTTCATCCTTAGGCGTCAGTGCCGCGACCGAGTCGATGACGATGATATCGATATTGCCGCTTCGCACCAAGCTCTCGACAATCTCAAGCGCTTGTTCGCCCGTATCCGGCTGTGAAATGAGAAGCTCCGGGAGCTTTACGCCAATCCTCCGCGCATACTCTGGGTCAAGCGCATGCTCGGCGTCGACAAAGGCGCAGATGCCGCCGGTCTTCTGCGCCTCTGCTATAGAATGGAGAGCGAGCGTCGTTTTACCGGAAGATTCAGGGCCGAAGATTTCTACAATGCGTCCGCGAGGGAGGCCGCCTATCCCAAGCGCGGCATCTAAGCCAATCGAGCCCGTGTGTATGGCGGGAATTTTCGCAATCGGCCCCGAGCCATAGGTCATAATCGACTCGTCGCCGAATTTGGTCTTGATGCTCTTAATCGCGATGTCGATCGCCTTTTGCTTGTCGCTCTTGAGTGCCTCGGGCGCGCTCGTCTCCTTAAGTGGCTTTGCTGGTTTCTTTACGGCCATATGAATACGAAAAGGTTAGTTCGGTACGTAAATAGTACGAGTGGTAGTAATTTTGCGGCCAAAGCGGTCAGAGGCCGTGAAGGTAAGTATAGAGGTTCCCGCAGGGAAGGCGAGTGTTGACGAAAAGGCGCCTTTTTCGTCTGGCAAGAGGGGCGCGCCATCAAGGGTGAGGGCAGTCACGCGCTTAACCTCTCCGGTAACGGTGAGGATGCCCAGGGGTACCGTTTGCCCGCTTACGGGTGAGTCGACGACAAGAGATGGCCCGAGAATAAGCGGGAGCGCCTCTATAAGCCCGTAGACCGCGAGTGCGGCGAGGACGACGCCAACCGTGATTTTGCCAAGCATTACACTTCGTCTGGAGGGCTCTCTTCAGTACCTACAGCGCCGTGAGCGCCTCCGACAGAAAGTATCTCGCGGGGCTTCGCGCCGTCTGCTGGGCCGATAACTCCTTTTGCTTCGAGAACATCCATGAGGCGGGCAGCGCGGGAGTAGCCGATGCGGAGCTTGCGTTGGAGATATGAGGTCGAGGCGCGCCCGACTTCCTCAACGGCCTGCTTTGCCCCCTGGTAGAGGTCATCATCGATCTCATCGTCGTCGAAGTCGCCGCTCATAAGCGAGATGACGTCATTTGGCTCTGTACTCGCGGCATTGCCACCCATGTCGATTGAAGTGAGGTCGCCGGCGTTATGTTCTTTGATGTACCGCACGATCTTTTTCACCTCCTGCTCGCTTATGTAGGCGGTTTGGATACGCACCGGCTTTTGCATATCGCTTGAAAGGTAGAGCATATCGCCAGCGCCAAGCAGGGTCTCGGCGCCGCCTTGGTCGAGGATGGTGCGAGAGTCTATCTGTGAAGCAACCTGTAAGGCAAGCCGTGTCGGCACATTGGCCTTAATAAGTCCCGTGATGATGTTCACCGACGGGCGTTGGGTCGAGAGCACGAGGTGGATGCCGACCGCACGCGACATTTGAGCAAGCCGTACGATTGCGGCCTCGAGCTCGCGCGGGTAGCTCGACATGATGTCGGCGAGCTCGTCGATGATGATGACGATGTAGGGCAGTGTCTCGGGCAGCTCATCTTCTCGGCGCTTTTTTGCGGGCTCTGCCACTGTAGCGTGGTAACTTTCGACGTCGCGCACGCCTTCAGCTTCAAGGATATTGTAGCGCCGCTCCATTTCTTTTGCCGCCCACTTCAAGGCGAAGATGCTCTTCTTCGGGTCGGTGATGACTGGGGTGAGGAGATGCGGGATGCCGTTGTACGCCGTCAACTCGACCCGCTTCGGGTCAATCATGATGAAGCGCAGCTGGTTGGGGCCATTGCGGTACAGGAGCGAGGTGATAATGGAATGTATCGCGACCGACTTGCCAGAGCCGGTTGCGCCAGCGACAAGGCCGTGCGGCATCTTGGCGATGTTAACGTAGTGGGGCGTCCCGCTGATGTCTCGGCCGAGGGCGGCGAGCAAGGGTTTTTTATTCGCGCTCCATTCGGGAGCAGAGAGGATGCCGCCGAGCCCGACCATCGCTTTTGTCGTGTTAGGCACCTCAATGCCAACCAGCGATTTACCGGGGATGGGCGCCTCGATGCGCACCGGATGCGCTGCAAGCGCGAGCTCGAGGTTGTTTTGCAAAGAGACAATCTTTGAGAGCCGGACTCCCTCTGCTGGCTTAATCGCGTAACGGGTAACCGTGGGGCCCACCGAGACCTCATCCATTTCGACATTGATGCCGAAGTTTTGAAAAGTCCTTTTAATGATATTGGCATTCGCCTTGATGTCGCCCACGCCGGGTTTGCCGCGGTCTTCGCCTAAGAGCGAAAGCGGAGGAGGGTCGTATTCGCCGTCAAAATTACGGATGACGGGAGCAGCTCTAGCGCCTCCAAAAGAAGGTTGGTTGAAAACGGTCACCATCGGTTCGTGCTCACTGGAGAGCTCATCTTCAGGCGCGTCCTCATGGGCTCCCGTGCCCTCCGCATCGGCCTCCTCGTTCACGTCGGAATCCGAGAGAGAGAAGGACTCTCGGAGCTCGCTCGCTCGAGAGAAGAGAGCCTGCCACGCGCGCAGCAGGAGCGCCCCAACAGCTTCAATGTCACTTACGAGAGCAAGGCCGATTGCGATGAGGGCGGTGAGGAGAACAGCGGCACCCCAAAAGCCGAAGAACCCTTCAAGGAGCGCTCCAACTTTTTCCCCAGCGAGCCCTCCAAAATCTGCAACAGGGAAGAGGCCTGCAAAGGCGAGCACTGAGGCAAGAATAATTAAGATACCCGAGCCCGTAAGCGGGGCAATAGCAGGCCTCCCAAACCCAGCATATGCACCGACCGCGATAAGCCCCATCGGCAAGAGGAAGGCACCAAGGCCAACGATAGAGTAGGCAAGAGAGAAGAGGGTGTCGCCCAAGGGGCCAGCGTCGCCAAACGCCGCAAGACCCAAGATGATGCCACAGGCAACGAGTACAATTGCAGATGACCAGCGGATGAGCGCGTCATACGACTCGACCTCTTCTTCGCGACGTCGATTACCGTTTTGGCGCCTCATAGAATGAGCGTATTGTAGCACTGTGGATAACTATTTTGCGGGGCAGGGGAGCTTCGGCTAACACGCTCCTTGCATAGAATAGCCGCGGGTTTATAATGTCCTTTATAAAGCAATGCCTGATAAAGGACACATTGGAGAAACTCGGATATCCCAGATAAAGGGCACTACTACTCATAATAATGATTTTGTCTTAGAAAAAAGTATATTCTCTAACATCTTTGAAAAGGACATACAGCGGGTTTATCTTTATAAAAAGACAGAACGACTTGCGAAAGCGATTCATCTCATCACGCCGGCGTTTGCCGTCAGCACGTCCCTTAAGGACAAGCTCGACAGTATTGCCGTAGGACTTATTGATGCCGCTATCCTGCCGCCTGCCTCCGCCAAAGAGGCCTTTTCTCGGGAGCTTCTTGCACTTTCAAGCGTGCTTGCGATTGCTCGGTCAGGCGGTTTGCTTTCGCATATGAATGCGGCTTTGATTGCAGACGAAGCTCACGCGCTCCTCGCTGAAGTTGCAGCTTATGAAGAGCCGCGGCTTTTCCTTGATGACTCCCCTACCCTAGCCGATCTCGCCAAAAGCGCTGGCAAGCACGGGAGCCCTCCCCGCGAGAAGGCGGTACGAGTGCCAAAGAGCTCCCGTTTTGATAAAGGACACATATCGGACATTAAGGACACGGGTCTCCGGCGTGACGCTATACTATCGGTCTTAAAACATAAGGGGAGCGTGTATATAAAGGACATTTCCACCATTGTGCGCGACATAAGCGAGAAAACGATACAGCGCGAGCTCCAGAGGCTGGTGCGGGAGGGGGTGGTACTAAAGACAGGTAGCCGAAGGTGGACGGCCTACTCCCTTATATAAAGGGTTTTGACGCCCCTAGGGCCTTATGCTAGGCTACCTGTCTGTGGTAGCGACTGTGGCCTAAGTGCTGGCTGAAAGACCGGAAACGGTCTATTTGTCGTTATCCACACTAGAAACCCCGGGAATGCCTCATTTCCGCTATACTCATTCGCAGTCCTTGCGGATGACCATCCCTGGGGCGGGTCTTTGATAATTGAATAGTGGCCCTTGGAAGCCACAGTATTTTTTCCGCTACGGAAGAATTTCCTGCGACGGATGCACGGTTTTACGCCTTAAACCTTACCAACTAACTCATGGGACGCAGGTCGATACCGCGCCCTGTGAGGTAGTGTGAAATGTGCTGATACAGATGCAAATACACGTGCTATGACAACTCGATCCCGAGCGTTTCGCCATCCGCCAGCTGGCGGAGGCGAACGCGAGGGACAATTACCAAGTTTCTAACGATTCGCCTGCTCTGTCCCTTATTACTAACTGGCAGAGCGGCGGGTCTTACAAAAAATTACTATTGTTATGACTATAACTACGAATGTAGCAACAAAGGTTGCTGCAGTAGCAACTGGCCTTACGATGGCGGTCTCGATGCTCGCGGCTGCGCCTATGGCGCATGCTTCGGCTCTAACGGCATCGCAAGTTTCAGCGATTATCTCGCTCCTGCAGTCCTTCGGTGCTGATGCGGCTACGATCTCGAATGTGCAAGCTTCCCTTACGGGCGGTGCGCCAGTTTCTGGCCCCGGCTCCGGTTCGACTGCCTGCGCGTTCTCACGTGATCTTACGATTGGCTCGCAAGGTGCTGACGTGACTTGCCTCCAGCAAGCGCTCATCGCAGCTGGCTTCTCGATTCCAGCGGGTGCGACTGGGTACTTCGGTACACAGACACGCGCGGCGGTTGCTTCTTGGCAGTCGTCTAAGAACATTGCTCCCGCAGTCGGTTATTTCGGCCCCATCTCACGTGGCGCCTTTAACCTCGGCGGCGGCAACGGTAACCCGGGCGGTCCGATAACGGGCAATGGCCTCAAGGTCATGCTCGCCTCCGACTCTCCGAACGGCACGGCGCTTGTGCAAGGCCAGGCTTCGGCCGAGCTTGCGAAGTTCACCTTCCAGAACCCGACCGGTTCTGCGGTGAATGTCACGAACATCTCGTTCAAGCGCTTTGGCGTTTCGAACGACGCGACGATGACGAACGTCTACCTCTACAACGGCGCAGCCCGCTTGACGGACTCTGCTAGCGTATCGAGCGGCGCGTTCAGCTTCAACAACCCGACCGGGCTCTTCTCTGTCCCTGCGGGTGGTTGGATTACCGTCTCGGTCCGTTCAGACATCGATGCCTCAGCGGCTGGCCAGCAGATTGGCGTACAGCTTGTCTCGGTAGCTGCAACAGGCACGCTTGACAGCTCGGTATCGCTCCCGATTATGGGCGGCCTCCAAGCTGTCTCGGCGGCGACCTTGGCTAACGTTGACCTCGCTATCACATCTTCACCGTCAGCTACCGCGGTTGATCCCCAGGCGGATTACACCGTGTGGCAGAATACGGTGACGGTTGGTACGCGCGCGGTCATGTTCAAGGCTCTTGCGCTTCGCCAGATTGGCTCTGCCCAGGCTGGTGACATTACCAACTACCGCCTCTACGTAGATGGCAATAGGGTTGGCAATGCAGTAGCAGCAAAGGACGCGAACGACATCATTACCTTCGATCTCTCGGCCTCCCCGCTTCGTCTTGAGACGGGCGGTCGTGTCATCAAGGTCGTCGCAGACATCGTGAGCGGCGCGTCAAGGACCTTCCAATTGTCCTTGCGCTATGCTGGCGATGCTATCTTCATCGACACAGACTTGAACCAGCCGATCTTGGTACGAGGCAATGGCTCTTCGATCACTGCAGCGTTTGCGGCTCATACCGCTCCTGCAACCGCAGCGACCATCAACTCGGTCACTCAATCAGCCCCGTCGATCTCTCGCTCGGCTGACTCCCCGACCGCGAACGTCTCTGTCGGTGCCTCGAATGTTAAATGGGCCAGCTTCAAGATCATCGCTAACGGCGAACCAGTGAAAATTGATAACCTCAATGTTTCAGCTGACACCTCGGCAAGCGCTCTCGGTCTTGATAATGGCAAAGTCTTCTTGAACGGTGTCCAAGTAGGTTCCACCAAGGATCTCGCTGAATACGGCGGTACCACGACGAACTTCACCTTCGGCTCATCGTTCATCGTGCCTCTCGGTCAGACGGCAGTCGTTGACATCTACGGCGACGCCAAGACTGGGACATCGGTCAACCTCGCGAACAACGAGACGGTGAAGATCTACCTCGGCGTTGGTGCATCTAACGCACAAGGCCAGATCTCGGTCGCCGCGATTAACGTCCCGGCAAGTGAGCTCACAGGCAACCAAATCACGGTCTCTTCGGCCGCTTTGACAGCGACGAAGGCTTCGTACTACGGTAATCAGACGATTATCGCCGGTGCGATACAGGCCAAGATTGGCGCTCTCACGCTCTCGACCGGTTCAACTGAAGGGGCAAACGTCAACACTATCGAAATCGGCTTTGCTTCGGCAGTCGGCTCGACGTTGACGAATCTCACGCTCAAGAACCACGACACAGGCGCTATGTACGGTACGGCTAAGTCGACCGTCGGCACCTCGAACGGGTTCACGGGCAGTGTTGATATCCCTGCTTCAGGCACCGTAACCTTCGATGTCTATGCAGACGTCAAGACGGGTGCCAACATCGGTGCTATCCCAGCCACGACGGTAACGACGAACACGACTGGCACGGGTGCCATCACAGGCACCTCTGTCTCGGTTGCTGCGCTTGGCGTACCAACCCTGCAGACCATGACGGTCGGCGCGGCGACGCTTACGGTTACCGACAACACTGGTTCGACGCCTGACAGTACGAACGTCATTGCAGGCTCGCAATCAGTGAAGGCAGGTGTCTTCCGCTTTACGACGCAGTACTCTCAGTACACGATCGACAAGCTGGAGGTCATCATCCCGTCTAACCAAGCGACGTCAGTGGCAAACGTAACCATCAAGTATCTCGACGTTAACGGCGCCCAAAAGACTGCGACGCAGTCCTTGGCGCTTCCGACGACGAAAACGTTTGCAACGGCTACCTTCACGGGTCTTAGCTTCTTCATTCCGCAAGACAACAGCCGTGATCTCGAGGTTGATGTCAGCGTCCCGACGGTCTCGTCAGGCGCTACGTCAGGCCGAGGCATCACAGTGGGTCTTTCGGCAAACGAAGGATTCAACGCGACAGACTCGTCGGGCACTGCCGACACGTCGCTTACAGCGAGCGCAAACCTCTTCTCGAACGATACGGGGGGTAAGGGTGTGTTCTATGTCCGTAAGTCGATTGCCTCTGTCGCTGCCGGCCCTGCTCCAAGCTCAACCTTGGGTATTGGCACCGACCAAGTCCTTGGCCGCTTCACCGTTACGGCTGATGCCGCTGGCGATGTCGACTGGGGTCAAGTGATCTTCTCGATTACGAAGAGCGCGGCGATTACTCTCGGCGCAACCTCAACGGTTGCACTGTGGGATATCACGGGTGGAGCAACGAACGTGCTCGGCACCTTCGCGACCACTACGAGCGCGGCACAGGCTCAATGTGCCACTGTCTGTGACACCTTCGGTGTCGCGACGCCTTCTTCGACTGGTGGCTCCTTGCACTTCCGTCCTAACACGGCTCAGACTGTTCCGATGGGTACTACTCGTACCTACGAACTTCGCGGCACGGTGGGCGGTACCCTCACTTCAGGTGTCTACAACGTGAACGTGAGTCTCGGGAACCCATCAACGACAGCTACAGCGAACAACACGTTCCTGACGCTCGCTGGTACCTACGGTACCTCGGGTAACGCGTCCTTCGTGTGGTCTGACTGGGCAAGCCCAACGGCTCACGCCGCTGACGCTGGTTCTCTCGCAGGCTCTGCGACCGACTGGACCAATGACTTCCTCGTGAAGACATTGCCGGTCACGCTCGGCTCGCGCTCTCTCCAGAACTAGTGAGGACTTGAGTCGCGCAAGCGATTCGAAACCTTCCAGTCGGGAATTGGCCCGACACCGGGTGACCGAAAGGTTTAGCCCAGCAAAAACCCCCTCGCAAGAGGGGGTTTTTGTATACCCGAGGGGAATGTCCATGTGGTATCCTGGTCAACATGAAAAACGGGCTGTGGTATGTATTTGGCGTTCTCGCTGTCGGCATACTCGCGGCGGGTGGTTGGTGGTATGTACATCAGGCCCCAGAGCTCCCGCCATACGCGCTTCAGCTCCAGGCCGGGGATGCCGTGACGATATGGGACTTTAAAGGCGCATATACCGGGAGCGGGGAGCTTACAAAGCGAGCGACAGATGAAATCACGCGTCTCAAGGGCTTGTTTGGTACGAAAGAGGCGACTGCCTATGAACTCTATGTAAGCATCGCAAATCAATACGACCTCCTCGGCGACGGGAAGAACGAGCTCGCCTACCTCGAAAAGGCGCTTGCGATTGATGCAGAACATACTGGCCTTGCCTGGTACAACGCTGGCGTTTTGTACGAGCGCCTCGGCGCGTATCACACTGCACGTTTCGCCTTTGAACATGCCGCCGAGGCGCAACCCATACCTCAATATCAATCCGCGCTTTCCGATTTTCTCAAAGCACACCCCCAAGTGGTAAGTAGCTAACATGAAGTCTCTCTCGAAAGCGTACACATGGGTTCTCTTAGCCCCTGCGCTCCTGCCACTTTTTTATATTGACGGGCTCATGTACCCCATGATGACGCCGAAGACGCTCGCCTTGCGAGCGTTCGGTATCATCGCGCTCGCTCTCTTTACCTATCTTGCACTCGGAGGGCAATCATTTTTCTGGGAACGCCTGAAGCGTTGGCAAACGTGGATACCCGTTACCCTTCTCCTCGTTGCTTATCTGGCCTCTCTATCGGGCATCGATTTCTATCGAAGCTTCTGGTCAACCTTTGAACGCGGCGATGGCCTCCTTACCCTCACCGTCTGCAGTGCCTATTTTTACCTCATCATACTGACGGCCGATGAGGCGTTTACGAGCCGGTTCTTGCGTCTCATCGCGTGGGTGGGCTCGATTGCCGGGCTGTACGTGCTCATCCAGTGGCTCAACATCTATTCAGGCGCCAATCTCTCATTTATCGCGCAGGCGAGTGGCCGCGTCGGGGGGACCATGGGCAACGCGGCTTTCCTTGCGGCGTATCTTGGCATGGCTTTTTTCGTGACGCGCGCGGTGTTGAAAGATGCGAGCGGGTGGCAGCATAGGGCTCTCGTAGCTGGTTCGTGGCTCGAACTCCTTGGGATAGCGCTTGCCGCAACACGCGGCACGCTGCTCGCACTTATTTTCATCGGTGCCGGAGTCCTGGTGTATGAAGGGATGCGAAGCGCTGGCGCTAAGCGCACCTGGGCTTTGCGCGGCATTGCAGGCGCGGCCGCGCTGGTCATACTCTTTTTTGTGTTTCGCGGCCCGCTTGCATCAGTACCGTTTGAGCCGATAAAACGCATCGCCTCGATATCGCTTACTGACGCGACCGTTTCAAGCCGCCTCTTCTTGTGGGAGCAGATGCTCCCCGAGACATTGTCGAAGCCAATCCTCGGATGGGGCGCCGAGCACATCGACTACCTTTTCAACCGCATCTACGACCCTACGCAGATTATCGAAGAGTGGTTTGACCGTTCGCACAACGCCTATCTCGACTACCTCATACAGTTCGGCGCGATCGGCCTTGCGCTCTATCTGGCACTCATCGCGGCGGCTCTCGTGACAAGCTTCGACCTGTGGCGTCGAGGAGCGCCAGGGAGCATGTGGCGGCGGTACGGGCTTTTTCTTTTTCTCGGTTTCATCACCTACGCGCTACAGAACTTTTTCGTGTTCGATACCGGGGTGACCCTCTGGCTCCTTGTAGTGCTTACCGCGCTCGTCCTTGCGCGTGAGACCGGCGGCAGCTCCTCCGTACTCCCGCTGCCACACGGCGTACGATGGGTCGGTGCGGGCATCGGGGCTGCCCTCCTCCTCCTCCTTATCCCCATTATCGTGAGGCCTCTTGAAGCGAACCGGCTCGCATTTACCGCGTACCTCTACCATGTCTCTGACGTGAATCGCACGAAAGCCGATACTGAAAAAGGTCTTGCGCTCGGTACCTATGGCGACCTCGAGTTCGGTTACAACGCCTATTTTGAGTACACCAATGAACAACTCCCGCTGTTAAAAGGAGAAGACCTTACGAAAGCGTATGAAAGCGCTGTTAGCGTCTTGAAACGCAACTACGGACAGTACCCCTATGACGCGCGCACGGGCCTTTATCTTCTGCAGGTTATGGACTCTGCGCCTACGGGTACGGCAGTCGACTCATCGTACGAGCAGCAGGTGCTGAAGCAGGTGATTGACCTCTCGCCAAAACGCCCGCAGTCGTGGTATATCCTCGCGAACATCGCTATCGGGCAAGCAAAAACACTCCCGCCGGGAGCCGAGAGGACAGGACTATATCAGACGGCGGTCACGACACTGCGTGATTATATTGCGCTTGTCCCGAGTCTTTCCGAGCCCCACTTTGTCCTCGCTGAGCTTTACGTGGCGCTTGGCGATGCTGCGAGTGCAGCGAAAGAGGCGGCGCTCGGCAAGGCTTCCTACGTATCCAATCTCCTTACCGCGAAACGCGCCGTCGTTTATTATGAAAAGACGCTCGACCTCCCTAATGCGAAATTCTTTCTCGAGGAGATTCTCACGTTTGAGCCGGGCAATGAAGCGGCCCAGTCTGACCTGGATACGATAAACGCCCATGAAAAATCAAACTGATACCAAGCTACGCCGCGCGCTCCCGTTTTTCGTCGAGTTCGTTAAATTTTCAGCTGGCTTCTCGCTCCTCATTGCCGTCGCTCTCATAGCGCTGAATGCCGCGAGCGTAGCGCAGTACTAATTGCAGGTTTACGAGAGAGCTGTTAGGATACTCGCGTACGAGCCGAAGACAGCAGGCGACCTAAGATTCCTTAGGAGTAGAACGACTTAGGAATCTGGAAGTGCCCTTGTGGCATGCCCGTAAGTCCTGCCGAGGGAGACCTCTCGATTAAACTCGAGGTAAACCAGGTCGAATCTCCTTTCAATTCGTTCGTGCAGAAAATGTATGGCAATTACGAAAGATAAGAAGCGCGAGATAATCGCGAAAGTCTCTGACGCGCTCTCTAAGGCGACGTCGGCGGTATTCGTGCGCTTTCACAAGCTCACCGTTGCCGACACGGCAGCGATGCGTCGTGCGCTTAAGCGCGAAGGTGTCGGCTATTACGTCGCAAAGAAGACCCTACTTCGCCTTGCTCTTGAGAAGCAGGGCTACGCAGGGCAAGCGCCTGATATGGAGGGTGAGATCGCGCTTGCGTGGAGCGAGGGCGACTCGACCTCTGCAGCGCGCGGGATCTACGAGCACGCGAAAAAGTACAAGGGTGCGCTCACTATCATGGGCGGTATCTTTGAAAATGCATTTGCTGATGCGGCTAAAATGACGGCCATCGCAACAATACCGTCTATGCCCATTCTCCGCGGAATGTTCGCCAATGTTATCAACTCGCCACTTCAGCGCTTTGCGATTGCTCTTAGTGAGGTGGCAAAAACTAAAAACGCATGACACAAGAACAAATAATTGAATCAGTAGAAAAGATGACCGTACTCGAACTCAATACCTTGGTTAAGGCCATTGAGGAAAAGTGGGGTGTTTCTGCAACTGCGGTTGCAGCCGCAGGCCCCGCGGCCGGTGCACTGGCGGAGGAGGGCAAGTCGACGGTAGACGTCGAGCTCACTGACGCGGGCGGCACCAAGATTGCTGTCATCAAGGCGGTGAAGGAGGCGCTCGGTTTGGGCCTTAAGGAGGCGAAAGACCTCGTTGATGGCGCCCCCTCGATGCTGAAGCAGGGTATGAAGAAGGAAGAGGGCGCAGAGCTTGCGAAGAAGTTGACTGACGCTGGTGCAAAAGTGACTTTGAAGTAATCTACAAAGTTATACTGAGCAGTCCTCTGCGAAGTATGAGAGCAAAACCCGTCATTTTGGCGGGTTTTGCGTTTGTGCGGTACACTAGCCCGGATTATGGAATCACTCGGACTGCTTTTCGGTTCTCTTGCGCGGGTAAAGCTACTGCGGCTCTTTCTTTTTAACCACACCGACGCCTATTCGTTTGATGATGTTATAATGCGCGCGAAACTCTCGTCGAACGATGCGCGGGCCGAACTCCTACGCCTCGTCCGTGCCGGGCTTTTAAAGCGCTCCGGGACGGTAAAGGCATCCACCTACCGTGTAAATCAGCGCTACCCGTATCTCGATGCATTGAGTGCATTTATCCGCTCGACCACCGTCGTTGCCCCAGCGGCTCTTGTGCGGAATTTGAAGAAGGCGGGAGCGCTTCGTCTTGTCGTCCTCTCGGGCGTATTCACGGGCGTCTCTGAATCAAGCATCGATCTCCTCGTTGTCGGGGATAAGCTTGATGAGCGCGCCCTTGCGCGCGCCGCGCAAGTCATCGAGGCAGAGCTGGGGCGGGAAATACGCTACGCCTCCTTTGGGACCGAGGACTTTGCCTATCGGCGCGGCATCTACGACCGCCTCCTCCGGGACGTTTTTGACTATCCACACCAGAGCCTCCTCGACCGCATTGGGCTCTAAGAATTGGTACACTTTGAGATAGGAGCTCGCACCTCTTGCGGGCATTATTAGGTCAAAAACGCTAGCAATTATCTATGGTTTTCACCACGTGGGCGGATGTACTCAATCAGTCCTTTCAGAACCTCCTGTCAGGGCTTATCGTGTTCATCCCCAATTTAGTCATCGCGATCGTCATCTTCGTCATCGGCTGGCTCATCGGCCTCGGTCTCGAGCGTGTCGTCAAACAGATTGTCGACTCGCTCCGCATCGACAGCGCGCTTAAGGCAGCTGGTGTTGACCGTGTCGTAGAGCGCGCCGGGTACAGCCTCTCATCGGGGCTTTTCCTCGGCATCCTGGTCAAGTGGTTTGTCATTGTCGTTTTCTTGGTAGCCGCGCTCGGCGTGCTTCACCTTGATGCGGTCAACGCCTTCTTGAGCGAGGTAGTGCTCGGGTACCTCCCGCAGGTAATCGTTGCGGTCATGATCCTGCTTGTAGCAGCTATCGTAGCTGATGCATCACAGCGCGTTGTCGCAGGTTCAGCCCGCGCAGCTGGCCTCCAGGCGGCGAACTTGATGGGCTCAGTCGCTCGCTACTCGATCTGGATCTTCGCGATACTCGCCGCCATGGCGCAATTGCAGATTGCGACGGCCTTCGTGCAGACCCTCTTCACGGGCGTGGTGATTGCCATCTCGCTTGCGGTCGGCCTCTCCTTCGGCCTTGGCGGCCAAGCGGCAGCCGCTCGCTATCTTGAGCATCTCCGCGGCTCAATCAAAGACTAAGTTTTCTCTGGTTTGAAAAACCCGCGCGACTCTGCCGCGCGGGTTTTGCGTTTGTCAAACGGCAGGTATTTGACATGGCGTAGAAACAACAAAGCCCCATGCGCGAATTCGCATGAGGCTTATTTTTCCGGCATCGTGCACGGGACAATTACTTGGATTTTTCCTGAAGCCGACGCCGAAATTCCGCAGCTTCTTCGGTTAGATTTCGCCCTTCTTTGGCAAACTCCGCCCGAAGCTCTTCAAGAGACATTCCGATGATTCGTTCCTCTTCGTCTTCTTCGTCCATCTCCGCGACCATCGCTAAAATTTCTTCGAGATTTCGCGCCATCTGGTTTACTCCTCTGACTGGCCGTTCGCATCTTCTCACATATGACTTGATATGTCAAGTCCCCGCAATGGTTCAAGACCTTGCCTGTTGACAGGGGTTTGAGCCCCAGCTATACTCGCTTTTACGTGTCTACAAACACCACAAACCTTAACCGCTTGGGGATAGGCCTTTAATGGCCGCGCGTTTGTAACGCGAACCGCCCCAATGGGGCGGTTCGTTCGTTTTTAGGCACGTTGAATGCTTTTTGACATACGAATATGCATTAGGTAATCCCGACCTTTCGAAAGAAAGGGAGGGAGTGAGAGTGCGAATAATGAGAGTGATATTCAGGTCTCCGCACAGGAGACGTTAAGGGTGCGCGGTGGATGCCTTGGCTTAGGACAGCGATGAAGGACGTAACCAGCCTGCGATAAGCTCCGGGGAGGCGGCTTGTAGCCTTTGATCCGGAGATCTCCGAATGGGGAAACCCGCTCGTCTTTGACGAGAACTTGCATAGTAACGTTAGCAAGAGCAAACCTCGGGAAGTGAAACATCTCAGTACCGAGAGGAAAAGAGAACAAATACGAGTTGCTTTCCGTTCGTGCGTATGGTCGTGCGAATGGAAAGCAACTCACGTTATTCCCCTAGTAGCGGCGAGCGAAAAGGGAAGAGCCCAAACCTCTTTCTTCGGAAAGGGGGGTTGTAAGGGAGGAGCGTCGTACTTGTACGAGAAGAGTTATCAATCAGGTGTATAGCCGAAGCTGCTGGGAAGCAGCGCCCCAGAGGGTAATGGCCCCGTAGGCGAAATATACCTGACTCTTTTGCTTCTTTTCTTGAGTAGCTCGAGACACGAATAGCTCGAGTGAATCTGCCAGAACTAACTGGTAAGGCTACATATGTCCTATGACCGATAGCGAACAAGTACCGTGAGGGAAAGGTGAAAAGAACCCCGAGAGGGGAGTGAAATAGAACTGAAACCGCGTACTTACAAAGGGTTGCGGCGGATTTATTCCGTTGCAGCGTGCCTATTGAAGAATGAGCCGGCGAGTGTGTGTATGCTGCGTAGCTAAGCCCCTCCGGGGTGGAGCTGTAGGGAAACCGAGCGTTAATAGCGCACTAGTAACATACATACGACCCGAAGCCAGATGAGCTTGCCATGAGCAGGCTGAAGTTTCTCGAAAGAGAGATGGAGGGCCGAACCCATAGGTTGTACAACACCTTGGGATGACTTGTGGCAAGGAGTGAAAAGCTAATCGAATCTGGGAATAGCTGGTTCTCTCCGAAACAGCTTTTGGGCTGGCGTCACGATATATATGTCCGGAGGTAGAGCACTGGAAGGGACCAACAGGGAGAAATCTCGTGGTTCCTATCAACCTCCGAATGCCGGACATCTGCGTGGCAGTTAGAACGTGGGGGCGAAGCTCCATGTCTCAAAAGGGGAAGAGCCCGGATCGCCAATTAAGGCCCCAAAATCGATGCTCAGTACATCACAAGGAAGTGAGGATCCTTCGACAATGAGGATGTTGGCTTAGAAGCAGCCACCATTTAAAGAAAGCGTAACAGCTCACTCATCGAGGGTCCTTGCGCCGAAGATGATCGGGGTTAAGCATCGTGCCGAAATTGCGGGTGTGCATCCCTTCGCTGGGATGCACGCGGTAGGAGAGCGTTCGTAGTGCGCTGAAGGTAAAGGGGTAACCCATGCTGGAGCGCTACGAAGTGAGAATGCCGGTACAAGTAACCACAATGCGGGTGAGAACCCCGCACGTCGAAAGACCAAGGTTTCCTTAGCCATGGTAATCAGCTAAGGGTTAGTCGGGCCTTAGGGGATGGCGAAAGCCGAACCTGATGGACACACGGTCAATATTCCGTGACCGCACCTGGGCAATGGAGTGACGGACTGCTGTATGTAGAGCCGGGGATTGGATCTCGGTTATTGGTGTGAGGGCGCGCTGTAGGCAAATCCGCAGCGCATTACCCCGAGCACTAAGGCAATTTCCTCATACGTGGGGAGAGAGTCTACAAAGCGCGGTCTCAAGAAAAGCTTCTAGCATTCAACCAGAGTGCGCCCGTACCGCAAACCGACACAGGTGGTCAGCTCGAGTAGAGCAAGACGAACGAGTGAGATGTCCTCAAGGAACTCGGCAAAAAAGCGGCCGTAAGTTAGCGATAAGGCCTGCCCTTCATTCGCAAGAGTGAGGGGCCGCAGTGAAAGTTTCCCTGGCAACTGTTTACCAAAAACACAGCTCCCTGCGAACTCGTAAGAGGATGTATAGGGGGTGACACTTGACCAATGCCGGAAGGTCAACCACGGTGGGTACCATTCGCAAGAATGTTGCTGGACTGTGTAAGCCCCGGTGAATGTCGGCGATAACTATAATCGTCCTAAGGTGCTGGATGTAACT
>JBGPJZ010000002.1:0-143329 GCA_041485695.1 Minisyncoccia bacterium | reverse complement strand
GTGCACAAAAAGGGCATCTTCGTGCCCTTTATGAAAAAGTACAAGCCAGACGTGCTCTGCCTCCAAGAGACGAAGGCAGAGCAGCACGAATCCCCCATCGACCTGCCCGACTACGAGGAGTTCTGGAGCAGTGCAAAGAAGAAGGGCTACAGCGGCACTGCCATCTTCACCAAGCGCACGCCCGAGAACGTGCTCTTCGGCCTCCCCGAGGACATCGTGAAGAAGTATAAACTTGATGGCGATGGCTACGGCAACCCGAATGAAGAGGGCCGCGTTATCGCAGCCGATATAGGCCCTTTTTACGTCGTCTCCGTCTACACCCCAAACTCCAAAGACGACCTATCCCGCCTTTCGCTGCGGCACAAGCAGTGGGATCCGGCCTTTTTAAACTATATGAAGCGCTTGGAGGAGGAGAAACCGGTCATTTTCTGCGGTGATTTGAACGTCGCCCACACCCCCATAGACCTCGCCCACCCGAAGGAGAACGAGGGCGAGCATGGATACACGAGGGAGGAGCGCGAGGGCATCGACCAAGTCATCGAGGCCGGTTTCCTCGACACCTTTCGCCTTTTCAATAAGGAGCCAGAGCAGTACACCTGGTGGAGCCACTGGCGAGACGCCCGGGCGCGAAACGTCGGCTGGCGTATTGATTACATCTTTGCGAGCAAAGCGCTGAAGTCTAAAATAGAAAATGCAGAAATTCTTCCCGAAGTTATGGGGAGCGACCACTGCCCCGTCTCCCTCGCCCTTTCTTAAGGACACTTCGACTGCGCTCAGTGCAGGCACGTTATCCCCACCGTGTCCTTTACATTGTCCTTTAAGACGCTATTGTTACTCCTGATTGTTCTTTATTGATCTGTCAGGTTCAGCGTTCCTGCGTGGTTCTTGCTTCCGGCTCTGCAGCGTATCTGCACAAAAACACTGGGCACAGCACCACAAAAGAAGCGCAGCCTGTTCTTTCATCAGTCAGCCCAAAAAACCGACTCATACACGGCCTACCTACTTCCTTTTTCTGAGGCACCATCATCGCCCTTCTCACTTTTCGCCCCGGAACCAGGCCGCCATGAGCGGTTTTTGTTTTTATACAGGGGAATGCTCGATCCCTCGACAAAGCCTCGGGATTTTCAGCACACGTGGTGCTTCTCCATTATCTTCTTAACCTCCTCGTCCTCCCTCTCCTCGCGCTTTCGCTTACCCGACTCTCCCAGCGTCTTAAGCTCGCTTTCAGGCATTTCAAGCATCTCGGCCGTCCTACGGTCTAAGTACTCTTCAGTATTCAAATCTGAGTTATCAAGCACCTCCTCAAGGAGGGCGTTAAGGAGCCAGCCTATCCTCGGCCCCGGTTGCACGTGGAACTTAGCCATAAGCTGGTCCCCACCCGTCTTAAGCATTGCTACCGATATCGGGTCTCTAAGGGCCTGCTCAACCATGGCCTTGTACTTACGAAAGCGAAAAGGTTGCTCTTTTGGCCGCCCGGTGCCTATCCGGTCACAGATGCGTAGATCAAGAAGGTCCATAATATTCTCCTCCCCCACGTTGGTGATTACTCGTCGCACAGCCGATAGTGTAACGACTTCAGGGTCAGAGAAGAACATATGCCATCTAACGAGTTTCACGACTTTATCTATAGTATTCCGTGAAAACTTAAGCTCCTCGAGAGCCTTTTTAGTTACACGTGAACCAACAACGTCGTGGCCATGGAAGGTCCAGTCGTTCTTCTCATCCGACCAGCGGCGGGTCTCTGGCTTAGATACGTCATGAAAAAGGCCAGCAAGCCGCACTTCGAAGTTATAACCTTTATCGGCAGCGTGCTGGAGGGTGCGCATCAGGTGCCCAAAAACGTCGTAGCTGTGGGCTTGATTTTGCTCTACGCCTATCCCGCGGGTAAGGTCGTGGGCTATAAACTCCAATAGCCCAAGCTGTTGGGCAAGCACGAGACCAGTCATGGGCTCATTGGACTGTAATATCCGCACCAGCTCGTCCCGGACTCTTTCACGTGAAATGTCTCCCAAATGTTTCGCGTGCAACTTCATAGCGGCCGCCGTTTCGGTATCGAGGGCAAAGCTAAGTTCAGCAATAAGACGGACAGCCCGCATGATGCGCAGAGAGTCCTCATTAAAGCGCTCCTCGGGCTTACCGACAGCCCGTAGTACTTTGTCCTTTATGTCCTTTTGACCGCCGTAAGGGTCAATTATGTGTCCTTTAGACTCATCTAGGGCGATAGCATTAACCGTAAAGTCTCTCCGAGCGAGATCCTCTTCAAGTGAGGCGCCAAACTCGACAGAATCGGGTCGGCGCTTGTCAGAGTAGTCCGACTCCTTGCGGTAAGGGGTTACTTCGACAATCAAGAGGGAAGTATCTTCAGAACCGGTCTTTACCCCCACCGTGCCATACTCGTTTTCATAGAAAGAATCAGGGAATAAAGCCTGTATTTCCTTTGGAGTGGCGTTTGTCGTGATATCCCAGTCCTTAGGTGCTCTCGGGATAAGGAGGTCGCGGACGCAGCCGCCCACGAGATAGGCTTCAAAGCCTGCACTACGGAGTTTTGACGAAATGTGCGAGATTTCTTTTGGCACCGCGTAGCTCATGGCGTGATACTAACATGTCTGTTACCGTGTATTTGTGAGTTTGCGTTGGCCCCGATGGTGAAACGGATATCACGCGACGCTTCGGACGTCGAATTCTGGGTTCGATTCCTGGTCGGGGCACAAACGAGCTGTGCGGAGTTTGTGCCTGCCGGAGGGCGACGGCCCGAGGCTGGGTCGCGCAAATTTCTAGCAAGAAATTATGTGTGACCACAGGTTATGCTATTATCGCGACGAACGCGGGTATGGTTCAGTGGTAGAACAACTGGTTGCCAATCAGTTGACGCGAGTTCGATTCTCGCTACCCGCACATGAAGCGAGTCGCAAATACGCAGTCTTGTGCATGTTTGAGCGAGCGCAATGTAGCGGGAAAGCCTACTTACCCGCACATGAAGCGAGTCGGTGTTCATAACTATGGGGATATGGGGATAAAGGACATCTGTACGTCGATGAACGTCTTGAAAGAATTAAGCAAATAAGCCACTTTTCTCAAGGTCATGGATATCGGAAGTAAAAGCAAGAAAGAGATAGGGGCGCTCGGTGAGCAGGTAGCGGCCGAGTATCTGCGCCGGCACGGAATGAAGCTTATCGACCGCAATGTAGCTCGAAAAACGGGCGAGATTGACCTCATCGTGCGCGAGGGCGACACGCTCCACTTCGTTGAGGTCAAGACAATCGTTTGCGAAGCATTCCCCACAGCCGAGGCGAAAGATGAATACGACCCGTCTCTCAATTTGCACGAGGCGAAGGTACGCAAGGTGGCGCGGACAGGGGAGTGGTACGTGATGCAAAAGAATTGGGAGGGCGAGTGGCAAGTCGACGCCGCGCTGGTATGGCTCCGCCGCCGCGATGGGATGGCACGCGTTCGCTATCTTCCGCAAATTGTGTAATCTTTGATTAACAACGGGCCGGAGTATGCCGGTAGTACGTCTGCTTTGGGAGCAGATAGACCGAGTTCAATTCTCGGCGGCCCGATACTTCATGCCGAGTAACCCTCTCGGTGGCCCGATGCTAGTGCGAAAGGGATGCGGTGAGGATGGCGCGGAGGCCGACTATCTTCGGGAGGAACATAGTAGTAGCCTCTGTCGGTGCATTTGCAAATAAGTCGGTGAGCGGCACACCGGACTCGCTCTCGTACTCGCGACGGATATACGATGTTGTAATGGCACCGAGCGTTCGGCTCGCGGTGTCGCCTTCAGTAGTGCTCGTCGTGATGATGCCGTCGATAATGCCGGGTGAGCGCGCAATGCCGCCGCCAGAAGATCCTTCTTGCGCTGCTGGGGACCCCCCGAGCGTTACGACGTCAATCGACGTTTTTACGAACGTGTAAATCGCTTTGACGGAGCCGAAGACGATAGTGGGGTAGAGCGAAGATTGGATTTCAGACGTCGAGAGAAATTGCGCGGCATAGGAGCCGATCACCACCGGCTCCCCTGCGTAGGCCTCGCTCGTACCAAGCGGGATGAAAGGGAAGGCGGCGGGCAGGGCAGCGCTGGTAGCGCTTTTAGTGATTGCAAGGAATGCAAAATCGTACTCGCCATTGCCGGTCGGGTCGGCCTTCGTAAGGATGTCGGCATTAGCCGAGACCCACGCGGGTGAAATAAACATCACATTTGCACGATACGCATTTTGAGCGGGGCTCCCCGCTCGGAGAGTGCACGAAACTGAAAGGGAGGGGTCGCCAGTAAAGAGGAAGTACTGTGCGATGTGCGCATTGGTGAGGACGATGCCGCGCGGGTCGACGATGACACCGCTCCCGGAGATTGAAGGGATACTGTGGATGCCCGAGAGGCAGACAATATTAACGAGAGCGCTCCGTACTACTCCTGCGGTCGCGTCGAACTCGCTCTGTGTCGGTTGCGGCGGCGGTACCTGCACTGATGGCGCGAGCACCGGCGTCTTTTTTGCTACGATGCTGCCCGCAGATGCTTTAGATTTTGTCGTTGACGTGGTTGTCGTAGCCGAGCCGGGAGCTACCCCGGTCGACGTCGCTACCCTAGGTGCATGGTTCGAGACTACCTTAAGGGTGCTCGTGGCAGTAGGGAAAAGATTCGTGACCGTTTGAACGCCTGGGTATAAGAGATCGGCGCCGAAGGCGAGCGCCAGAATGAGCAAGATGACTACCCATAAGCGGGAGACCATTGCCTTACTGTACGCGAAATGTGTCACAGGTGCTATGCTCGATTTCATCGCGGACGTGGTCTAACGGTATGACGGCTGCCTTCCAAGCAGTCAGCGCGGGTTCGACTCCCGCCGTCCGCACCGAGAGAAGCGAGGTACAATGCACACAATGCGCACTGCGCTTACCCTGGCCGTGATTGTCCTCGGTGCTTTTGTGCTTTTTGTTATCGTTGAAGGCATACGTCTCGCTCGTGCTATATATCTGGCAATACAGTTGGGAAAAAAGACCGTTCCCTTTTCACAGGAATCGCGAAGGGGAGGGAAGAGGGCGCTCGTCATCGGTGATAGTACCTCGTATGGTACCGGCACCTCCGACCCGCGCTATTCGCTCGCGGGTCGGCTTGCGGCCGATTTGCCCGATTACACAATCGAGAATCAGTCTGAAAACGCGATGAGCCTTGCGCGCCTTGCTGAAAAACTAGAGACTCTCCATGGCCCCTATGACCGCATCTATATCCATATCGGCGGCGTCGATTCCGTCTCATTTACTCCGCTCGGCAAAATGCGCGCGAAGCTCGATACGGTACTCAAACGGGCTCACGCGCTCACAAACGGCCCGATCTACCTCGTTTCGGTTAACAACCCCCGCGCAGCTCCTGCGTACGGCTTCCCCTTCTCGCGGGTTTTTGAATGGCGCAGCCGAAAGGTGAGCACAACATGCGGAGAAGCTTGTTCTCTCCATAACGTGTATCATATCCCCCTGTGGCACGACCTAGAGCATGAACCCCTCCTTACAACGACCAAATCCCTTTTTGCGCAGGACGGCATGCACCCGAATGACGAAGGGTATGGCGTGTGGTATCAAAAGATAAAAGAGGCGCTTTAAAAAATGGCAGACTACTTGCGGAACATCATCGATTTCTTCGTGCACCCCAACCCGGGGAACGGGTTTGAATTACTTTTGCTCGGTATCGTGTACCTGTCTATCGCGGGCTATGTGTTTTTCGTACTGCGTGCGACGTGGCGACTGTTGAAGTTCACGTTTTTTGAAACGTTTGTCGCTTCATACACGCATCCGTTCGCCGCTCCACATCCGACCGGAGAAAAAAGAATCTTGATACTCGGCGACAGCACCGCGGTCGGTGCAGGAGCGAGCGCGCCCGAGGATACGATTGCCGGGAGACTGGCTCACGACTTCCCGAAAGCGGACATCGTCAATCTCGGGATAAACGGGTCGCGCACCAAGGATGTCCTGCGAGCCCTTAAAGCGGTTGCCGACCAACGTTTTGAGCTTGTCATAGCAAGCGTCGGCGGCAACGACATATGGCATTTCGGCTCGCTACTCAAACTGGAACGAAATTTACACGCCCTTCTACAAGCTGCAAAAGCGGTCGCCTCCGGCCCCGTCATACTCCTTCTCTATAACAACATAGGCTCGTCGCCAATCTTCCCCTCATTCATGCGGCAGCCTCTTAAACGGCGCGGCGTGCTCATCCAAGAGCTCTTCCGTTCTGTCGCAGGGAAAGAGAACGTCCCATGCATAGAGCTCTTCTCGAATGACGAGGACAACCCCTTTCTCCATGAACCGAATCGTTTCTTCTCACCTGACGGGGTACACCCGAGTAGTGAGGGTTATCGCTTGTGGTATCACCGTATGTGGCGATTGCTCGTTGCTCGCGGGTACAAGTTTTAAAGCGTTTCTTCAAGCTCCTTTGAGAAAAACTTTTCGCTCCCCCACAGCACCATAAGGGCGAGCACCAATGCTCCAAGCGTGATGGCGAGGATACTTTGAGACGGAAAGAGCGCATGGACGCCTTTTCCTGAAGCCCATCCGACGCCTGCGAGGACCGCGGCGAAGCTCGTTACCGCGACAAAGTCAGAAAAGATGAAGCGGCGCAAAGGCACCTGTTTTTGTGTGAGGTACAAGATGGTGAGGATGCGGCCGCCGATGATGAATTTGCTTATCGTGAGCGCGACGACAGGATGCCGTAGCAGGAATCGAGCGAGGAGCTGATCGATGATGCGAAAGACGCGTGGTAATCGCTCTGGATTGATGACTCGTTTACCCCGCCCGGCCGCGACAGTGCCCACGGCAAACCAGAAGTGGTCAGTGGTCATGGTCCCGAGTATCGCGAGGAGAAATACGAGAGCCATATTCAAGACCCCCTGGCTCCCCAAGATGAAACTCGCAACGATAGTGACCTCGCCAAAGAGAACCGTACCCAAGTACACGAACCAGTAGCCGTGACCTGCAAGGAGTGAGAGCGCGGTCGTCGCATCAAGCATATGCTCTCATTGTACTGTACGCGGAATGTGACGTTCGCCCTTGCTTTTCGCAACCTGATTCAGTAAGGTCTCCAGAGAGACACCAGTTACTGGAGATAGCTAGATGAGTTCGCATCTTCGTTCATTACATAATCTGTTTCGTAAACGCGACAAAGCGTCGGGTCATGAGGACATCAGAGCCTACTTGCTCATTATGGGTGGCGGGATGCGGGCTTTCTATAGCGCCGGCTCGCTCCTTGAGTTTCATGAACATGGCCTCACTGCTGACATATTCGACGGCATTGTCGGAATCTCCGTCGGTGCACTCGGGGGTGCATATTTCTGCGGAGGCCAAGAGCAGACACAACAAGCCGTCGAGTTATGCCTCGAAACTGTCAACGAGGAAGGGTTTATCGACCTGCGGCGCCTGCGAAGCGGCATCGTCGATGTCCCCCGGATTATCGAGCGGATGCGGAAAGGGCCGCGAGCACTCAACGTCGAGATACTTCGGCAATCAAAGACCGATTTTTACGTCGGACTTACTGCACAATCGGGGGAGCATGTGTTCTTTGACGCAAAGGAGGCCAGGCCGGATGTGTTCGCGGCGATACAAGCCGCGATGGCCTTTCCAGGCCTCTCGCCATGGAAGGTCTCGGTAAACGGGGCATATTACATGGATCGCGTCTTCGACCTCGATATCGTTCGAGACGTGATACGAGCATTCAAGCCGACCGATCTTCTCATCTTGCCGAACCTCACCTATCGGCAAGCGTCGAGGCTCCAATGCAACCGGACCAGCATCATGCTGTCAGCGGCGTTTCTCCTTAACGCACGGCATTTTCCGGCTTGGCCGACGACCTCGAAACAGCGCTTCACGTCTCTCCTGAAGCATGCTGAGCACCCCGACGTCAACGTGTCCATACTCTGGCCCCCGGAATTAAACCTCAACCAGCTGTCGCGGAAAGTCATTCCGCTTCAGCATGCGATGACCGAAGCACGGGAGAACGTGCGCATCCAGTTCGCCTCGCTCAAGGCATAACCTGACCTTTCTTCAAAGGCCTTCCCGCGCGGGAAGGTCTTTTTCTTGTAGAATTTGCTTCTTCCGAAGAATGATGTATGCTGGCGAGAGAGTAAAACAGGCCACGAGTTGCCCGCAAGGAGAATGCGTCATGATGTATCACGTCACGCTCTTTTTCTACTACATATACCGGCGGATTGCGTGGGTGCTCTACGTGAAAAGAGTGTCCGTAGTCGGCCGTGAGCACATTCCTAAGACAGGGCCCTTCATCGTTGCGGTAACACATCATCGGAGCAGTGAAGACCCTTGGCGGGTGTCTCATCTTTTTGGCTTTCGCAGGGTCATCCACTGGTACACGAATTGGGAGCTTTTAGACGTTTCCACCATGCATCGCGCGTGTCGGAAACGGCTGCCTCCAGGCCTTGCGTATCTTGGGGCGCTTGCCTATGTCTCGGTGACGAAGTTCTCTCAAACCATCCCGGTTGACCGTGACCATGGAGCCACCCCTATGAACGCTCTGGCGTTTGAGAAAACAACCGCGATACTCGCTAACAAGGGCATTGTCGGGATCTTTCCGGAAGGGGGGTGGGATCGCGACCCGGAAGAAACAAATCCGGGGTTCGTAGTCATCGCCAAAAGGCGCAAGGTCCCCATTTTGTTAGTTACGCTCGAGACAGATCGGATACGAATACGTCCGCTTTTCAAGCCGGGAGATCCAGTCTTGCAACAAAAGAGCGTTCTTGCCGCGCGCGCGATCATGACTCTCGTGTAGCGTGCGCAAACTCCTTCAAGGGGCAGGTCTACGGACCTGCCCCTTTTGTTATATAGTGCTCGGTATCATGAGCGCGCGGTCGATCAACCCCTCCCCCTTCTCTGACTGGGTCATTATCGTTTCGCAAATCATCCTCTACATCGTGAGCGTTGTCCCTCTGCGCCTCTTTGCGCGCGCAAAGAGGCGCATACCGGGGAACATCCGCGCGCTCGGCGGCGGCTCGCTTCTCCTTGCAAACCACCAGTCAATGGGCGACCCATTCGTCATTACGATGCACCTGCCTTTCTACGCCTATCTGCGGATACTTCCGATACGCTTTCCTACGAGCGACGTCATGTTCAAGAACCGGCTCCTGAACCCGCACTTCTTTCCCCTCCTCGCATTTCTCGGCTGCTACTCCATCGGCGCCACGAGCCAAGAGAAGATGCTCGCGCTTTTTTATACGCGCAAATTATTGCAAGACGGCTACGCGGTCTTCCTCTTCCCCGAGGGTCGTATTAGCAAAGAGAGCAGCGTGCAAGGGTTGCAAAAAGGAGTCGAATTTTTCAAGAATGATGCGCATAATATTATTTTCATCCGGACGCACGGCTTTCACGAAGGGAAGGACGTCAAATTCTTATTTAAGAAGCGTTCGATTACCTATGGCGATATACTGCCAGCCCGGCTTACGATGAACGCAGAACAGATGCATCAGTACCTTAATACGTTATGAGTTCTTCGCACGAGCGTGACCACCTTCTCGGCATCCTTGCCGCCCAAAGGGCTGTTGCCCACTGCATCGAAGATGCGTTCGGAGAGAAGATATCCGCGCACGAGGTGCAGATTGTCCCGCACAAGCTCGCGAAGCCTCGCATTCGCCTTGCACCAATCGGCCTCTCGCAAAAAAAGGCCGCGCGCATGGCAGAAGGCATCGACTTTTCAATAAGCCACTCCAAGGGCCTGGCGGTTGCACAGGCTATACGAAGGGACCAGGGTCGCGTCGGCGTAGATATCGAGGCAATCCGGACGTTTGCCCTGCCCACGGCGCGAGCATTCTTAACAAAGAGCGAATACCATACGGTTTCTCACGTACCTCCGGCAGAGCAGGCATACTTGATGACCCTTTTTTGGTGCATGAAAGAGGCGTACCTTAAGGCGTGCGGGGTCGGTCTCCTGGTGCATCCTAGCCGCGTTGACGTACTGTCCCTTTTTCGAGGCGCTCCCTACGTAACGCATGATGACAAGAGAGTGCCAGCTACGGTACGATGGGCGCTCTACCGCCGCTTTATCATCACGCACGTACTTTTACCCCATGGATAAGAATCAGCTTACCGAAAAGGCTTTCGCTCTTGTGGCTGCGACGCTCAAGAAGGATCGCAGCGAAATCAATCCGGAGTCAAAGCTCGCTGAACTCTCCGAAGACTCCATTCAACTCTTTGAGTTGGTGCTAGCCTTTGAGCGGGAGTTCGGCCTTGCCGCCGAATACGAGGATTTAATAACCATCGTTACCGTGCAAGATATCGTGGAGTATCTCGCTAAGAAACTCGTGCCAACGCCCCCGCAAGCGTAGCCTCCTCGGGCGGGTTATAGAGGATTTCAGAAAGGAGGGTATTGCAGGGCAAGCCTTTCTTGCGTTTTTCATCGAGCGCCTTGAGGTCGAGCTTCATCGGGACGGCGGGGGCATTTTGAACCGAGGGGTAGTCCCGTGTTTCTGCAAATTTCTCAAAACCCATCCAGCGATAGAATGACTCGTGTTTCGGGTTGACCGTAATGCAGAAAAAGTCGAATCCTTTGCGCATGCCGTAATGAAGAGCGAGTTTAAAAAGAACCAATGAAACCGCACGATCAAGAGGCTCGCCGCTGCTCTTTTGCGCCGTGGCGAGCACCTCCCGGTCGATGGCGAATTGGCCTACTTCGGCGATTCGTTTGCCTTCTTCACGGAGAGGCGCAATTTCATCTTTAAAAATGCTATCCATCGGCAGTCCGAGAGAGGAGTCGCCGATGACTGATATCGTACCGATGACCTTACTATCTAGTTTCGCGGTAAAGCTGACGGTCGAAGGCGCCGCTAGAAAACTGCCGATACTGGACGCTTCTCCCGGTCGGGCGTAGCCGGCTTTCTGGTATACGCGAGTAACCAGCTCGGTGACGCCCCTACGGTCAGCTTCCGAAGATGCGAACCCAGAAATAATACCCATGCGGGCTGGCATATCGTGGCTATCTGGCGCTTTGCTCTTTTCGCAGCGTTTCACCCGGGATTGCCTTTGCTTTGCCGACACGAAGGATGATGACGATAGTCTCGTCTGCGAGACCCAGCGTCTTCCTGATATCAGCATATGACTGCCGAGCGTTTCTCTGCAGATTCGTGGCAACCATTTCGACTCCTCGTAGACCGGATGCATCCTGACCCATGATAAAACCGGCAATCGGCTGGACGCCAAAGCTCTCATGCGTGGCGGTGAGCCAGAGCCGCTCCAGAGCTCTCCCGCCGGCGAGTAATTCGGGCGCGCTATTCCCCCGCGCGAGGATGGTGATGAACGCCCCGGCAGAGAGGTACCTGTCGGTATAGGCCTGTCCGGCGAGCCGGGCAGCGCCCAAGCGCGAGAAGAATCGGGCGATAGGCCAGCTCCGCATAAGCTTGAGTTCAAGATATTCAAGCGGGTTGAGCTTAAGCGCACGCACCGGGATGCCGTCTCGCGTTTTCGCGACATCCTCCGTGTCCCAGCGCAGGTTGCCGAAGAAATAACGGTGAAAGGCAGGGTCTTCTAGAAAAAGCCGGACATTTATCGCAAGGCTATGCGCGATGCTCCGCATCGCCCCCCGGCTCTCGGTGATGCGTAGCGATACCTCATCGCGAAAGGGGAGTACCGATGCAAGAAGGGCTTGCCGCTCTTCTCCAACCAGGCGCGCTTTAGAGAATCGCTTACGATTGGTAGTTCGCTTCGGTATCTCCGCACAAAGGGCCGCATCAGACTTCCCACCCGTTTCGGTAAAACGCATGTCGGCAAGGTAATCCGAGCCGGTCGCATCCCCTTTGTAGGTCACGTCGGCTTGGTAACCGAGGGTATGGGCGGCAATCACCATATTCTCGATTGCCGCGCCGCAGCTGATTATCGTCCCGATCCGGTCAGCAAGCGGCTTTTGGTCGTTAAAAACGCCAAAAACCGAAACCATAGTACCGTTGACCTCAAAGCGCCAGGGCTGGAGATTGTCCCCTGAAGGGGCTTGTACGCCAAGGGCAAGAATGTGTCGTAGATCCTCGGGGGGCATGTGCGCCGATTATACGCCGAAGCAGTATGCTACCCTAATTCCATGCCCGAATTCTCCTACAAAGAAGCATTTCAGCGGAACATCGGGCTTTTAACTGAAGAAGAACAAGAGATTCTCCGTACAAAAATAATTGCAATTCCGGGCATGGGTGGGGTAGGGGGTATCCACCTCATTTCGCTCGTACGGCAGGGATTCGAGAAGTTCAAGATTGCCGACCCGGACGTGTTTGAGCTCAAGAACTTCAATCGCCAGGCCGGCGCGAATATGAGCACCTTGGGTCGCAAAAAAGTCGAAGTGATGAAAGAACAGGCTTTGCTTATAAATCCGAACTGCCAGATTGAGACGACCGAAGCGCGCATCAGCGAGCAGAATCTCGATGAATACTTGAAGGGCGTTGACCTCGCCGTCGATGGCATCGATGCTTTTGAAGTGGATGCGCGCCGTACTTTTTATAATGCAGCAATCAAAAAAGGTATACCGCTCATCACTGCGGGCCCCATCGGCTTCTCGACCGCCTTTCTCATCTTTATGCCGGGCGGCCCGACCTATGACGAGTATTTTGCCGTCAACGATGAGACTTCCTACGTCGACAAGATGATTTCCTTCGCGCTCGGGGTTACACCGGCTCTCCTCCAGCGCACGTACATGAAAAAAGTTAGCATCAAGGAGAAGCGCGGGCCCTCCTCGCCCGGCTCTGTCGACCTCTGCGCGGGCGTTATCACCATTTACGCCATCAAGGTCCTCCTCAACAAGGGGCCCATCAAGGCGGTGCCCTACTACCACCAATTCGACGTGATGCGCGACCGCTACGTCGTGAGGAAACTCTGGTTTGGCAACCGTGGCCTGCTCCAGCGCATCAAGATGAAATTAGCCGTCAAGATGCTCTCCGACTAGGGCTTCGGGTATACTCCAAGCGCATATGGGATTTTTGCAAACCCTTTACAAAAGGACGCTATTGTCGGCATATCTCGTGCTCGAGCAGAACCTCCTCGCACAGCAGAACGTGCGCGTGCCCGAAGAGGAGGAGATTATGAACGACCCCGGGGGCGTCGCGGAGTACCAGCGCGCCATGGATGACGACTACGGCGCGACCTACAATCTCATCCTCTCGAAAATATCCAAGATTCTGCCGCTTGAAGGGAGGGGGCTAGAAGTGGGATGCGGCCCAGCCATCCTTACGGCGAAGCTGGCGGCCGCCTTCCCGGGTATCGAGTGGTTCGGCATCGACGCGTCAGATTCAATGCTCGCGCTTGCCGCGGCGCGCAAGGCGCGCCGCAGCCTCGCCAACCTGCATTTTAAAAAGTTAGACTACCGCGCGCTCGACTCCCTTGAGGAAACTTTTGACTTTATTTGCATAAGCTTGACGCTTCATCATGTCCGCTCTGAAGCGGACGCGGTTGAGCTCATCGTCCTCTGTAAGAAGCGTCTCAAGCCGGGAGGCATCCTGCTCGTCTTCGATTTCATCCGCCCGAAGACCGACGATATCGCCGTCCAGATTTGCGATATCTATATCCGGAGCTTGGGACAGATGGTGTGCGACGACGCGCTCGCGTCTTTTCGTGCCGCGTTCTCGTTCAGCGAAGTTGAGGAGATTCTCAAACGCGCAAGTTTTACTAACTACGAGCATGCGCGCGACGTACTCGGCATCTACCAATTCGTCTGCACCAAGGCCCCGCGCCTCCGTTCATCGCTCCCCCTACACAAATCCCTCGGCGAGCGCCTCGCCACCTTCTGGCACCGCACCCTTTTCCTCTGGAAAATGTAGAGATATTGCGAAAGTATAAATAAGTGTTATCCTGCTAGCAGGAAACAACTAGATGAAAGAGGTGTGTCTTGGCAATCGTTCGCGGCTTCAAGCACGTACCACAGTTCAGGTTGCGTCATCCGCCGTTTTGCGAAGAGGACTGCAGCAGGTCGCTCGCGTTCGCGGCAGGGAGAGAATACATCGACCACAACCACGGCATCTTGTGGAAGAGTGTTCGTCCTGGCGTGCCGTGGCTCATGAAAAGACATCTGAAGCAAGTTGGGCTCGACTCAAGCTGCAGTCGCGTCCCGTACAACTACCGTATCCCGGCCCTTCAAGAAGTATTGAGGGGAGGGCAGAGCGCCGCACTATGGGTGCAGGCTCACGCCCCCCTCCCCGTCGCCGATCACATCATCACGGTGGGCGCCTACGACACGGAAAGGTCGCGGTACTGGGCGATGGACGACCGCGTCGGCGAGTTCGCCTACGACCCGGCATTCCCCATCGGTAATGTCGAATTGAGCGAGGAGCAGCTCCTCCGTATGTGGCAGGACCTCCCGTGGCGCAGTTCGGTCGTGATGCTTACACTGTGGCCCGATTAGGCCATACAACGGATAGAAGGCCGGCTCCCAACGGAGTCGGCCTTTTCTTATTGAGAAGCGTACAATGAGATAATGCCAGAGCCGCTCGCAGCCCGCATACGCCCACAAACCCTCGACGAAGTCGTGGGGCAGGAGCATTTGGTGGGGAGGGGTAAGCCCTTGCGGGTTGCGGTCGAGAAGAAGCACCTCTTCTCATTCATCCTCTGGGGCCCGCCCGGGACGGGGAAGACGACCATCGCGCGCATCTATGCGCGCGTCCTTGATGCTGAGTTACACGAGCTCTCGGCAGTGTCTGCAGGGAAAGAAGACATCAAGAAAATCGTCGATACGGGTGAGAAGCGAAAAGAAACTGCGATGTTTCAAAAGCCGAAAGTGCTCTTTCTTGATGAGATACATAGATTTAACAAGGCGCAGCAGGATTTTCTCTTGCCGTACGTCGAGAGCGGTGCCCTCACCCTCATTGGTGCCACGACCGAGAACCCTAGTTTCGAGGTGATACCCGCGCTCCTTTCACGCGCGCGAGTCTTCGTGCTCGAACCGCTCTCTGAAGAAGCGTTGAAAGCCATCGTGAAGAGCACGAAAATAAAAATCAATGCCGAAACGTTCGATTGGCTCATGGGCTACGCCAATGGCGACGCGCGTAAGGCGCTCGGGATGCTCGAGGGCGCCGAGAGTTTGTATGGCAAGGTAACGGTCGAGACGCTGAACAAGGCGCTTGAGTCGCCGCATCTGCGCTACGACAAAAAAGGCGAGGAGCATTACGACACCATCAGTGCGTTTATTAAAAGCATGCGTGCCTCGCAGGCGGATGCGGCGATGTACTACCTCGCCCGGATGGTGGAAGCGGGGGAGGACCCTCTCTTTATCGCCCGTCGTATGGTCGTTTTCGCCTCTGAAGACATCGGGCTTGCCCAGCCGACGGCGCTCGTCGTCGCGAACGCCGTCTTTCGCACTTGCGAGACGATAGGGTACCCCGAGTGCGCCATAAACCTCGCTCACGGCGTCGCATACCTATGCAATTCTAAAAAAGATCGCTCTGCCTACAACGCGCTCCGCGCCGCGCAGGCGGACGTACAGGCATTTGGTAACCTTCCCGTTCCCAAAAAACTCCGCAACGCCCCCACCAAGCTTATGAAAGAGCTCGACTACGGAAAGAATTACGAAATGTACTCGGACGAATCTTATCTCCCCGACAAACTCAAAAAGAAAAAGTATTTCAAATAGCAAAACGGGCGCGGAGGTCTAATCCGCGCCCGTTGGTAACTGCTTGGCTGCTTACGCAGCTATGGGTTGAAAGTGGCTGCTAGGTGGATCCTCCCCGAAAAAGAGCTTCGTTCTCCTCAGTCTTTCCCCGATTGATCTTCTTGCCTTTCGTTCTTCGTACCGTGTAGAAAGTGCAAGTCGATCTGCAATTGCGCATGGTTTTCTCCTAGCGCTTGAGGTGACGAACATTAAAACCTTACACAGTCCTGTGCCTGTTGGCAAGCCGCGTGTGTGGAGGAAAAGAAGACAGCCGCTTCGGGAGAAGTGGCTGTCTCTCTAAGCCCTTTTTATTTAACGGCGTCTTTGAGGCCCTTAGCGGGGCGGAATTTGGGGGTGCGGGTCGCCTTTATCTGGATGGTCTCGCCCGTGCGAGGGTTACGGCCAGTGCGGGCGGGGCGCGCCTTCGCGACGAAGATGCCAAGTCCGGCGATTGAGACCTCGTCGCCTCCTTTGAGGCCTTGAGTGATGCAGTCGATTACTGTCTCGACGGCGCGCTCTGCGTCGGCGCGGGTCGAGCCGAGAGTTGCCTGCACTTTACCTGCAATATCTGCTTTATTCATATTCTGGTAGTGAGATTAATAACGGGGCGCACAGATTTGACGCACTTCTTTGTTGCGGGTCCCGCCGATTTTCTCCGTCGTACCCGAGAGTACGCCTCCGAAACTCGTCTCCCCGCTCCTCGAACTGCCCCAAATCTGTGCGTCCGAGTTAAACGGAGCACGGGGCAAGTATACGCGCAGCAAAATACCCTGCAAGTACGCCAAAACTGCCAGGTGGATAAGGAAATTAGCGAGCGAATTCGACGACTCTATTCTCGCGGATGACGTTCACCTTGATTTCGCCCGGGTATTTGAGCTCTTTTTGGATACGTTCGGCGATGTCGCGAGCCATCTTATGCATTACGAGGTCGGAGACCTTACCTGGGTTCACGAAAATGCGCAATTCGCGCCCGGCGGAGATGGCGTAGACCTTCTCAACCCCCTCGAAGCCGCTCGCGAGGCGCTCAAGGTCGCCGAGGCGCTCAAGATAGCGCTCCACCGTGTCGCGCCGCGCACCCGGCCTCCCAGCCGAGATGGCATCAGCCACTTGAACGATGACCGATTCAGGCGTTTCATACTGGAACTCCTCGTGGTGCGACTGCATGGCCTGTATGACACCCTTCCCGACACCGAATTTCTCGAGGATGCGGCGGCCAATTTCGACGTGCGTGCCCTCGACCTCGTGGTCGACAGCTTTGCCGATGTCATGGAGGAGGGCGCCGCTCTTTGCAACTTGCACATCAGCTCCGAGCTCCGCGGCAAGCATGCCGGCGATGTGCGCCATCTCTATTGAGTGCTGGAGGACATTCTGCCCGTAGCTCGTACGGAAGTGCAGGCGGCCGAGAAGTGCGATGAGCTTCGGGTCAAGCCCCACGATGCCGACCTCGTAGCAGGCCTGCTCGCCTTTTTGTTTGATTGTCTCGGTAAGTTCGGCCTTGGTCTTTTCGACGATCTCCTCGATTTTCGCGGGCTGGATACGGCCATCGGCGATAAGCCTTTCAAGCGCGATTTTTGCGATATGCCGGCGGAGAGGGTCGAAGGAGGAGAGGGTAATTTTCAAAGGAGCCTCGTCGATGATGACATCGACGCCGGTGGCGCGCTCGAAGGCCTTGATATTGCGGCCCTCTTTGCCGATGACCTTGCCCTTCATCTCTTCAGAGGGGATAGCGACCGCCAGCGACATCACTTCGGCATTCACGGGGTTGCCGAGGCGATGAATCGCCGCGGTAAGGATATTGCGCGCCTTCTCCTCAAGCCGCTCACGGCCGTGCGCGTCGAGCTTTTGGAGCCGGAGGAGGATAGCTTCCTCATTCTTGCGCTCTACCTCATGTATAAGCTCCTCGCGCGCCTTCTCTGCCGAGAGGTGCGCAGCGCGCTCAAGGATCTTGGTCCGTTCGGCGATAAGCTCGTCGGCGGCCTTCTTCGCGTGAGCCGCCTCTTGCTCGCGTGCGCGGATATCCTCGTCTTTCGCATCGAGATCTTGCTGGCGCTGATCCAGGAATTCTTCTCGCTTTGAGAGGCGCTCCTCGGTTTTATTCGTCTTTTCTTCACGCTCCTCGATGCCGACGAGCCGCTCGGTCTCCAGCACCTCGGCGCGGTACTCGGCGTCTGAAAGTATCTTGGCCGCTTTCTCCTGCGCGGCAAGCATCTTCTGTTTGATTTCCAATTCCAAAGAGCCGCGCTGGCCCAAGGCGACGAGCCACCGGAGTACGTACCCGAGCAAAATCCCGCCGGCGCCTGAAAGCGCAAGCAGTGCAAGAATGATTTGTAACGACATATAAGCGCCCTAAAAGTCGAATAAAGAAAAGCAGCCGTGCACCCGTATCTTTCGCGCAGAATCGCAGTACTTCGCTACCTTATCACGAAAGCCGCGGCCCCCAAAGGGGGCCGCGGCTCCTTGCTCCGCCAACCGGCGGATTATTTATAGACTTGGTCGACGATGCCGTACTTCTTAGCTTCGTCGGCGCTCATGAAGTAGTCGCGGTCGACATCCTTCGAGACTTTCTCGAGCGACTGGCCGGTCGTTTTGGCAAGAATACGGTTCAATTTTTCGCGTGTCGCGACGATATGCTTCGCGGTAATCTCGATATCCGCCGCCTGGCCCTGCGCCCCACCCCACGGCTGGTGAATCATCACTTCTGCGTTAGGGAGCGAGTGGCGCTTGCCTTTTTGACCTGCAGCGAGGATGACCGCGGCGGCTGAAGCGGCGATGCCGACGCACACCGTCCCGACATCCGGCTTGACGTGGTTCATCGTGTCGAGGATGGCGAGGCCGGCTGTGACCGAGCCGCCGGGCGAATTGATGTAGAGCGAGATATCCTTCTTCGGGTCTTCAGCCTCCAAGAAGAGGAGCTGGGCGATAACGAGATTCGCGACGTCGTCATCAATGGGGCCGCCCAAAAAGACGATACGCTCCTTTAAGAGGCGCGAATAGATGTCGTAGGCGCGCTCGCCGAACTGGGTCTTCTCGATCACCATAGGGACGAGGTACGAGGCGCGCGGGACTTTGGTTTCAGTATTCATATATAGGTTAGTACGTTTCAGTCGTCGTCGCGGTTGCAGGCACCAGGGCGCGCTCATCGGCGATGCGCTTACCCCAGGCGTACAAGGCCCCTACGATGATCATCGCGACGATAATCACCAAGGAGACGATGGTGCCCCACGACTGTTGCCGAGGGGTAGGGGGCTGGATAAGCGGTGCCGGGCTTGAAGGGGGCATGGCTACTTTTTGTCGGCGTACATCTTACATCCGCGCTCAAATTCAGCTTGCGCAGCCGCGCGGTCTTTAAATCCGTGTACGGTAACGACCGCTGGTTTTGTCTTGAGTTGTTTGATTGTCTCGAAAAACAATTTTATCTCTTGGAGAGCATGACGATTCAGGTCTTTTAGATCCTGTACATCGTCCCATCGCTGATCTTTTGCTGGTACGCCGATAATTTTATTATCTCGTTCACCGTCATCAGTCATTTCCATCAGCGCAACTGGGCGCACCTCAACGAGTACCCCGGGGTGAATAGGGTACGTTGCAAAGAGGAGTACGTCTGACGCATCGCCGTCGTCATCAAGCGTCTGAGGGATGAACCCGTACTCTATTGGGTATGCAGCCGGAGTGTAATTTGCGCGATCGAGTTTGATGAGCCCCGTCTTTTTGTCGACTTCGTACTTATTGTGAGAGCCCTTGGGGATCTCGATGATGACATTCATCTCCTCCGAGGTTCCTGGGTCGATATCATGAAGTAAGTTCATATACAGGATATGTTACTCGCTCGGAGCTTCTTTGTCGCGGTCCTCCTCCTTGTCGGCTACGGTCTCGTCTCCCGAGGGGGCAGGTGTGAGCTCCTCCTCTGCAGGGAGGACGGTCTTCTCGACCGTGTCGTCAGTGATTATTTCGTTGCTTTCAGTCGGGCTTACTCCTGCCTGTACCGAGGACTCGGAAGCGAGCGTCACCTCGTCGCCATCGCTTTCAGCAACGTTCGCGCCCTGCGAAGACACGATGTCGATATTCCACCCCGTAAGCTTCGCGGCAAGGCGTACGTTTTGCCCGCCTCGCCCGATAGCAAGCGACTGCTCGTCGAGAGAGACGGTGACGGTGGCGCGATGCGCAGCTTCGTCGAGCACGACCTCAAGAGGAGTCGCGGGTGAAAGTGCCTCCTTTATATAGGCAGTAGCGTTTTCATTCCACTCGATGATGTCGATGCGTTCACCGCCAAGCTCGCTCATCACGGTCGAGACGCGCACGCCGCGCTGGCCCACCAAGGAGCCGACCGGGTCGACATGCGGGTCCAAGGAAGCGACCGCGATCTTCGTCCGGCTCCCCGGCTCTCGCGCGATGCCTTTCACCTCGATTGAGCCCGCAGCTAGCTCGGGCGCCTCTGATTCGAAAAGCTTGACGATGAATTTAGGATGCGCGCGGGAGAGACGCAGGTAGACGCCCCGAAAGCCCTCCTCAACGTTGTAGAGATAGGCACGGATACGCTCGCCAGGGCGATAGCGCTCGCCAGGTATCTGCTCTTCGTACGGGATGATGCCGGTGGTGCGGCCGAGGTCGATGAAAAGCGCCCCGCGCTCCATACGCTGCACCAGCCCGCTTACAATCTCGCCTTTTTTCTCGCCGAACTCTTCAAGCATCGACTGCTTCTCGGCCTCGCGCACTTTTTGAATGACGACTTGCTTCGCCGTCTGTGCCGCGATGCGGCCGAAGTCCTCTTGCGGCTCAAGAGGGAAGATGATCTCGCCGCCAAGCGCCGCGTCGCGCTTGATGCGCTTCGCATCCTCGATGAGGATGTGTTTCTCGGAGTCGTAGCGAGGGAGTTCTCCTTCAGCCAACACCTCCTCTTCATGGAAATGGTGCGGGTGGGCATCGTGCGCCGGCGCCTCCTCATCTTCCTTGGGGAAGCGGACGAGCGTGTCGTCGACAACGGTCTTGACCTGTTCGAAAGAGACCGTGCCCGTATTCATGTCGAGCTTGGTGCGGATGACTTGCCCGCGCTTGCCGAACTCGCGCTTGTATGCGGTCGCCATGGCGCTTTCGATAGCGTCGATCATCGTCTGCCGCTCGATACCGCGCTCCTCGAACTCCCCTAAGACCGAATTGATTGTTTTGAGGTCTAACATATGGATTGTGTATGTCGCACCTTGTAAAAAGAAATGCCCTAACGGGCATATCTGATACCTGCAAGATAGCCGATGGTGGGGAAGAAGTCAATATAAGTACCGAAAGAGCGTTATACTTCGTTGTATATGCATGTTTCAGAGAGCGAGCTCAAGGATTTCATCGTCGACTCCGGACTGGTCTCGAGGAAAGACGTCGATGCCGCCGCTGAAGAAGGTAAAAAGCGCGGACAGCCTCTGGGCGATATTTTGGTTTCGAGCGGCGCGATAACCGAAGACGCCCTGCGCCGTATCCAAGCCTACGTGCTCGGCATCCCTTTCGTAAACCTCAAAGGAGAGAAGGTCCCCATAGACGTCCTCGCTCTTATCCCCGAGCCTATAGCCCGCACGCACAATATCATCGCGTTTAAGAAGGAGGGCGACTCCTTGGAGGTCGCGATGCTCGACGTCGAGGATTTGCAATCTATCGAGTCCGTTCGGAAGAAGACCGGGCTTAAGATATTGTCGCGCCTCACCGACACTGATTCGATTAAGCATGCGCTCTTGCAATACCAGAAGTCGCTCAAAGACGAGTTCGGCGACATTATTTCGACTGAAGCGGGCAAACTGAAGCTCATCAAAGCCGACGCAGATGTCTCGGGCGAGGATTTGAAGAAGCTGGCTGAAGATTTGCCGATTGTGCGCATCGTCGACACCCTCCTCCGCCACGCGATTGTCCAAGACGCATCCGACGTTCATATCGAGCCCATGGAGGCTGAAGTGCTAGTGCGCTACCGTATCGATGGCATCCTCCACGACGCGATGACCTTGCCTAAGGCGGCTGCGCCCGGGCTTGTTGCGCGCATAAAAGTCTTGTCGAACTTGAAGCTCGATGAAAAGCGTCTCCCGCAAGACGGTCGCTTTAAGATGGAAACCGAGGTCGATAAGGTGTCGTTCCGCGTCTCGATACTCCCGACCTTCTTTGGGGAGAAAATCGTTATGCGCCTTCTACGGGAGACGGGGACGGGAGAGGGCTTTACGCTCGAGTCACTCGGCTTTCATGGTGAAAATTTGGAGCGCATCCACAGCGCCATGAAACAGACAACCGGCATCATCCTTGCTTCAGGGCCAACAGGCTCCGGCAAGACGACAACCCTGTACACCATGCTCGACATTTTAAACACGCCCGATGTGAATATTTCGACGATTGAAGACCCTATCGAGTACCAGATGAAGCGCGTTAACCAGACGCAGGTCGCCCCGCAAATAGGCTTCACCTTCGCGAACGGGCTACGCTCCCTGGTGCGCCAAGACCCGGACATCATCATGGTAGGCGAGATTCGCGATGGCGAGACGGCGTCGCTTGCGATTAACGCAGCCTTGACCGGTCACCTCGTGCTCTCGACGATACACACGAACAGCGCCGCGGGCGCCATACCGCGCCTCATGGACATGGGTGTCGAGCCGTTTCTCCTCGTCTCGACCTTGAAGGTCATCATCGGCCAGCGCTTGGTGCGACGCCTTACTGATAGCAAAGAAGAGTACAAGCTCGGGAAGGTCGAGCAGTCGAAGGTCACGAACGAAGAAAATTTCGCAGCAGCCTTGAAGGCCCTCAAGGATGAGAAACTGGTAAAAGACACGGTGACCGTCGACTCGCTCCCGTTTTATAAGCCTGTTCCTTCGGGTGATAGCGAGGATGGCTACAAGAGCCGTATCGGTATCCACGAGGTTCTCTCTGTCTCCTCGGCCATACGCGAAGTCATTTTGCAAAAAGGCACCTCTGAAGCAATCGAAAATCAGGCTAAGCAAGAGGGGATGCTCACCATGCTTGACGACGGCATCTATAAAGCTGCGCGCGGCCTCACCTCGCTCGAGGAGGTGCTCCGCGCCGTCACCGAATAGGTATGAAATTCCGCGTCACCATAAAAAAAGGAGGGGCAACCAACGAAGAACGCTTCGTCGAGGCAGAGTCGCGCTTCGCGGTGTATGACCTCGTGCAAAAAGAGGGAGGTTCGGTGGTTTCGATAGCCGAAGGCGGTGGATTAAGGCTCCCACAGCGTCTCAATCTCGTGATTGGCACGGGAGTGAAGCGCCAAGAGATCATTACGATGTCGAAAAACCTCTCGGCGATGCTCACGGCTGGCCTCTCCCTCTCTCGGGCGCTCTCAATACTCGAACGGCAGTCCCGCAACAGGCATCTGCGAGAGATAGCGGCGCATGTCTCGGCGACGATCACTAAAGGGTCGACGCTCCACGAGGCGCTCGGAGAGCACCCCAAGGTGTTCTCAAAGCTCTTTATCGCCATGGTCAAAGCTGGCGAAGAGTCGGGAGGGCTCGCGCAAGCGCTCACGGTCGTGAGCACGCAGATGGAGCGAGCCGAAGATCTCTCGCGCAAGATAAAGGGAGCGATGATCTACCCTTCAATCGTCATGGGCGCCATCGTGATCGTCGCTGTCCTCATGCTCATCTATGTCGTGCCAACCTTGACGGCGACCTTCTCACAGCTTCGGGTCAAGTTACCGCTTGCGACGCAGATCATTGTCGCCGTCTCAAACTTCATGGTGAATCATACCTATGTAGTCATCGGCTCTCTCGTCCTCCTCGTCGTTGGAGGTCTCGCCTTCGTACGTTCTCCAGTAGGTCGTGCCGTGGTATTGCGCATCGCGCTCTATGCGCCAGTCGTGGGAGAGCTTGTCCGCGAAACATTCGCGGCGCGCGCCTCGCGCACCCTTGCCTCGCTTCTCTCGGCGGGCGTGCCCGTGCTGAGTGCCCTTTCAATAACCGAAGAGGTCGTGGGAGCGCCCCTGTTCGCGAAGGTGCTAGGTGAGGCAGCCTTGAGGGTCAAGAAGGGCGACCCTCTTTCAGCCGCGTTTATCGAGCACCCCAAGCTCTATCCGCTCATGATGAGCGATATGGTCGCCGTGGGAGAGGAAACCGGCAAGCTTGCCGAGATGCTCCTCCAGGTGGCAGAGTTTTACGAGGGCGACGTCTCGCAAAAGACGAAGGATCTCTCGACGATCATCGAGCCGGTCTTGATGCTTTTCATCGGAGGCATGGTAGGTGTCTTCGCCGTCGCGATGATTGCGCCAATCTACTCGCTTTCGTCAGCATTCTAGCCTATGCCAACCTCGCACCATGCGCGGGGATTCGGTCTTATCGAGACCATCGTGGGTATCGCAATCTTCCTGGCGCTGTTTCTTGCCCTCCTCGGGCTCCTGCGCGTTTCAATCATCCTTTCAATCGTGGGCAAGGCCAGTGCCTCTGCAAGCTCTGTTGCGCAGAGCCAAGTGGAATACTTGCGCGGCCTCGCCTACGACTCCTTGGGCACCGTGGGTGGCATTCCTGCAGGGCTGATACCGCAGGTCGCAACGACGACCGTGAGCGGCGTGGATTTCGTAACGCACACGTTCATTGAATACGTCGATGACCCTGCTGATGGCACGGGCGCCTTAGATCAGACTGGCATCACGACTGACTACAAAGTCGCTAAGGTTTCAGTCTCATATGTGATCGCAGGGATCGCTAAAAGCATCGCGTTCATTTCGAATTTCGTACCGCCCACCATCGAAAGTTCAACGGGCGGTGGGACGCTCCAGGTCAAGGTGGTCGACCCGGCTGGCGCTTGCCTCTCGGGCGCCACCGTCCACATCATAAATACAAGCACGTCGCCCCCCGTTGACCTCACCACCTTTAGCAACATGAGCGGCATCGTCTACTTGCCGGGTGCCGCGACGTCGTCAGAGTACCAAGTGTACGTGAGCAAGAGCGGCTGCTCCTCGGCTCAGACCTACCCGGTAGATGCACAGAATGCGAACCCGACTCCCGGATTACTCACTATTTCAAAAGATCAAACGACAACGGGGACCTTTGCGATTGACCTCATGGGAGTGCTGACGCTTTCGACCTTTTCACCCCCTGCAACTACGACGTTCGCGGATACGTTTGCGAACGGTTCAAACATCGCAGCTTCTTCAAGCGTCATTGTTTCAGGCGGGACGCTTACTCTTAACCCAGGGGAGGTGAACGGGAACGTTCGCTCCATCGCGTTCGCTCCGCAGTACCTTTCGAGGTGGGAGAGCGTCTCGTCAGCGCTTTCGACCACGACCGATACGTCTGCAGCTATTCAAATCTACGACGGCTCTGGAGCGCTTCTCCCTGACGCGGTACTCCCTGGCAATTCAGTCGGATTCATGACTTTCCCCATCAATCTCTCAACTATTTCAACCTCGACCTATCCCTCGCTTGCGATAGGAGCCCTGCTTTCGACCGCTACCACGACAGCCCCTTCCATCCTTGGCTGGTCAATCTCTGCGCTTGCGGGCCCCGCTCCTTTAGCGAATGTATCGTTTATGCTTACAGGCACTAAGACGATTGGTTCGACCGCCGGCGGGGCGCCCATTTACAAGACAGTGGTGAATACGACAACAGGAGCGGGCGCGCAGGTGGCAGCCCCTCTTGAACGGGACGGGTACGCTCTCTCGGTGCCAGGTTACGATATCGTCGATACGTGCCCCACGCCCCCGTATACCCTTGCAGCTGGAGAGTCGCTTGCCGCCTCTCTCGTGCTTGGCGCCGCCACAACGAATTCGCTCTTTATCTCGGTCGTCGATTCAGGAGGGCTCGCAGTCAGTGGTGCTACAGTCGACCTTACTCGAGCAGGATTTTCTGCAAGCGTCGTGAGCTCTGCGTGCGGCAATGCGTATTTCGGCAACATCTCTGCCAACACCTATACCGTTACGATATCAAAGGCGGGATACACCACGACGCAGTTCCCGGGCGTTGCCGTGGGAGGACTGACGACATTCGAGGCTGCTTTTCCCTAATCGTATGGCCTACCTCCCTCGCGGTTTTACGCTCATTGAGATGCTGGTAACAATGACTATCTCGGTGGTCGTCATGCTCGCAGTGGGATTCTTGATTCAATATTTCTATCAAACGAATGCCTACACGCTGGAGCAGACCCAGGCGGTTGAGAGCGCGCGCCGCAGTATTCAAAACGCCGTCTCTAACCTGCGCGAGGCCTCGTATGCTGCTGATGGCTCCTATCCGATTGCCGCTGCAGCCACCTCGACCATCACTTTTTACTCTGACATATCCGGTACGTCGGTACTTGAGAAAGTCCGCTACTACCTTTCAGGGTTCACCTTCTATCGCGGAGTAACCGAGCCGATTGGCAACCCCCCTTCGTATGCTGGGCAACCAGAGGTCGTGACTCTCGTGGTTGATAACATACGTAATGGTACGTCGACGCCGCTGTTCACGTACTATGATAGCAACGGGACCGCTCTCGGGGCGGCTCCGGTCATCCCTTCCATCATTTCGGTCAAATTGACGGTCCTCACCGACGTGAACCCGACCCGCGCACCGACCGTGTATACGCTCTCTGCCGGTGCGACCTTGCGCAACCTTTCAACTCAAAAATGAAAACTATCCGCCGACGGGGCTCGATACTCCTCCTTGTGCTTGTATTCGGGGCGATCTTTTTTTCGGTTCTTACCGCCATTTCAGGGTACGTTTTACTCGAAAATCGCGCAGAGGAGCTGCAGCGGCAGAAACAGGAATCATTCGCTATTTCTGAAGCGGGCCTTGAGTATTACCGCTGGTTCCTTTCCCACTTCCCGGGTGACACGCAGAACGGTACCGGCCAGCCTGGGCCATACCAAGTTTCCTACCTTGACCCGCAAGGGGGTGCCGCCGGTACCTACACGCTCTCCATCACAGGCAACGCAGCGTGCGGGCAGAAGAGTTCAATCGATGTGACCTCGAAGGGCGTGCCAAGCGACGCTCCCACGGTTTCGAAAACGCTCTGGGCGCGCTATGCGCAGCCTTCAGTGGCGCAGTACTCTTTTATCGTCAATTCAAGCGTATGGGTCGGTTCGACCCTCTTCGGCCCCTTTCATTCAAACGGCGGTATCCGCATGGACGGCACCTCGACGTCGCCGGTAACGAGCTCTCTCGCGACCTGGACCTGCGATGCGAATTTCGGCTGCGCTCCTTCTGCAGTGAAGCCCGGGGTTTTCGGCGCGGGTGTCGATCAGAGCTTGTGGCAGTACCCGACGCCCCAGACAGACTTCGGGGCGATTTCAGCAGACTTCTCTGCGCTCAAGACGACGGCACAAGCAACAGGGCTCTATTTCGCCCGCACCAGCTCGGGTAACGGCGGCAATGCCTATTTCAAGGGCTATCACCTTATTTTTAATTCGAACGGAACCGTCACTGTTTACAGGGTGGGTAGCGAGAATACGGTCTCGGCCGTTCCGGTCAGTAACCCGGGCGCCGGGCTCCAGACCGAATACACGCTTATCCAGAATGAAGTCTTGGACGGCACCTACGCCATCCCTTCAGGCTGCCCGCTTATCTATGTCGAGGATCACACCTGGGTTGAGGGAACGATAAGCGGCAAGGTAACGCTCGCGGTCGCTGATGTTGCGCACGCTGGAGTTGTCCCCTACACGCTCCTTAAAAACAACATCGTATACTCCGTTTTTGACGGGAGCGCCGGGTTCACGCTCGTATCGCAAGGAGATGTCCTCATTGCTCCGGACGCACCATCGAACCTTACGCTTGATGGCATCTTCATCTCGCAATCAGGCGCCTTCGGTATGAATATGTACACCTGTGCGAACGCTGCGTATGCAAACAAAAACACCCTAACCATCCTCGGTACTATCGTGTCGAACTTAAAGCCCGGCACGTATTGGACGTATTCGGGCTACGGCTGCGGCAATGGGAAACATTCGGGGTACCCGACGCGCACTACGACGTTCGACCGGCAAAATTCAACGAATCCGCCCGTATTTACCCCGATTACCTCGACCCAGTACCAGTTCGTCGATTGGCGCGAGCAATAATTTAGCGTACACGCTCGTAAACCCTATTGGTTACTCCTTTGCTAAAAACTACTTGCCACAATTGGATATGGCGTGCCCTGAAAGCGCCTGCAAAACTATTGAAATAATATCTAAACATCCTAAAGAACGTTTCTGAGTAATCCTTTTTTATCTGGAGCCAGTTCTTCTGGAAGTTTGCGTCCCAAGCAAGAAGCGTATCGACATAATAAGGACCAAAGTTATGCCAGTCTTCCATGACAAAGACGTCTTCGCTCGCTTCTCCGATTTGTTTGATAGAGGGAAGCATCCCGTTCGGGAAGATGTATTTATGTGACCAAGGTTCACCGGTAGACGCGCTGTCGTTCCTTCCGATGGTATGAAGAAGAAAAAGCCCGTCGTCGGCCAAACACCCTGCTACTGTCTTTAATAGTTTCTCATAATTCTTATAACCAACGTGTTCAATCATCCCGATGATAACGATTTTGTCGAACTCCTCGCCTGATAAGTCCCTGTAATCTTGTTTGCGTATTTCCACAGGTAGTCCATCCGTGTCTTTTTGTGCGTAGGCAAGCTGTGCATCAGAGATGGTAATTCCTACCACACGACATCCGTAGTGCTCTGCTGCGTATTTAGCGAAACCACCCCACCCGCACCCGATATCGAGAACGCGGTCTTCCCGTTTTAAATGCAGCTTCTTACAAATGAGTTCTAGTTTCTGCTCCTGTGCTTTGTTGAGGTCGGTAGTCTCTTGGAAAAATCCGCAGGTGTACTGGTTATAGCGGTCGAGAAAGGACATGTACAAATCGTTGCTGAGGTCATAATGCTCCTCAATAACTTTGCGTGCGCCCTGTGGTGACTGCAAGTTAAAAAGACGGGCTTTAATCCATAACATCGCAAAGGATATGGTTATTTTATTATTTCCGATTGAACGCGACACTTTCTCGATAAACAGATCGATCCTTTCACAGTCCCACCACTTTTCCATGTAAGACTCTCCTAACCCGAGCGAGCGATGCAAGAATAAACGTTTATAGAATCTCTCATCATGTACTTGAATGTCCCATGGCCTTTTGCCGTTTATCTCAATATCTGCGGCCTTAAATTGTCTTTCTACGGTCTCTTTATACATAATGCAATTCTACTACGTAGTGACAACGACCTAGTTTTTATACCTGGTATTATATGTTCATGATCGTTATTGCGAATTGGAAGGCGTATGTGGAGGACTCTGCGAAGGCTAAAAAGCTCTTTTCCCTCGCGAAGCGCCTCACGGCTGCCACCAAAGTAACGATAGTGCTCGCACCCCCGGCGCCGCAGATTGGTCTTTTGGCGCCCAAAAACAAGTCAAAGATTGAGTTTGCGGCCCAGGACATCTCGCTTGCAGCTGGCGGCCCGCACACAGGGGAGGTGACCGCCCCTATGTTCACCTCGCTCGGCGTAACCTACGCCATCATCGGCCATTCCGAGCGTCGAGCCGCCGGTGAGACTCGCGAGATGATTTCACAGAAGGTGGCCCATGCCATAGCACACGGCCTCATACCCATCGTGTGCGTGGGTGAGCAGGCGCGCGACACCGAGGGGCATTACTTGGCGCAGGTTCGCGCTGATATCGTTTCGGCGCTTGAGGGGATAGAACCCAAAGAAAAATCAAAAGTCATCATCGCGTATGAGCCGGTATGGGCGATCGGTAAGACCTCTGCTGAGGCTATCGGCGTTACCGACCTTGCTGAAATGACCCTCTATATCCGCAAGGTGCTCGCTGAGCTCTCGACCGCGAAAGCCTCCGCAAAGACGACGGTGATTTACGGCGGCTCGGTTGAGCCCGAGAATATCCGCGGGCTCGCCGGCGGTTCGGCTGTCGACGGTTTCTTGGTCGGGCACGCCTCGGTTGACCCCTCTCTTTTTTCAGCGCTCGTAAAAGCGCTCGCATAACCAGCCTCACATGCGTTCATTTAAAGAGATACCGGTACTCCACACCATTCCCGTCCTCGTTCGCGCGGCGTTAAACGTTCCTCTTGAGGGAGGGATAGTGCGCAATGATCATCGGCTACGCCGTGCGCTGCCGACCCTTAAATATTTGAGTGAACAAGGCGCGCGCGTCATCGTCGCGAGCCATATCGGCGAAGCGGGTACTGAAACCCTAAAGCCAGTCGTCGACGCTCTCTCGAAGCTGATCAATGGGGTTTCATTTTGTGAGGCGAATACGGGAGAGCTCGCGCGCAAAGCGGTTCGCGGGCTCTCCCCGGGCCACATCCTCGTGTTAGAAAATCTACGGCGTAACCCAGGAGAGGCGGCCAACGACCTCGCTTTCGCGCACGAACTCGCTCAACTGGCTGATGTGTTCGTACAGGATTCATTTGACACGTGCCACCGCGCTCACGCATCTATCATGCGCGTTCCCCGCATCTTGCCCTCGTACGCTGGCTGGGAGCTCCTTGAGGAGGTGCGCGAACTTACCAAAGCGCTCACGCCCCTGCGTCCTTCGCTCGCAATCATTGGTGGCGCGAAATTCTCAACTAAAGAGCCCGTCGTCAAGAAACTCTTAGAGGCGTACGACAAGGTTTTCGTGGGCGGAGCCCTCGCCAATGACTTTATCGCGGCCAAGGGGTACCCAGTCGGGCGCTCTCTGGTGTCGCACGCTGCGGGAGACGAGATAAAGACATTGCTTACCCACCCGCATCTCGTGCTCCCTATCGACGGGCGGTTTGTTACAAGTGACGGGAGTTCGAGAGTCGGGTCAATCGACAGCGCTACGCCCGATGAAGCGGTGCTCGATCACGGCCCCGGTACTGCGGCGCTCCTTGTTGATTTGGTGAAAAAGTCTAAGGCAGTACTGTGGAATGGCCCCTTAGGCGAGTACGAAAAAGGATATGTTGAGACGACTGACACGGTCGCTAAGGCAATTGTCGGGAGCAGCAGCTACTCAGTAATCGGCGGCGGTGACACTGTTGCCGAACTCGAGCGCATTAATCTACTCGACCGCTTCTCGTTCATCTCTATCGGCGGCGGCGCAATGCTCGACTTCCTCGCCAAAGGCACCCTCCCCGGCATCGCCGCGCTCCAGTAGATTTTTCAGCTGTAGTAGCGTACTATCCTCGCGGGTTCCAAGGGAGAGGGTTAGCCGTATGCAGATTCCACAGCAGGTGAGTGAGGCAGCGTTTCGGTGCCTCGAGAGCTACTATCAGACGCCAATGTATATGGGGTATGAGCTCAATCGTACCGATGCCGTTAGGGAATTGGGGCGAAAGCTCACCCTGGGGGAGGTCGAGCTCGTGTTCAAGGATCTCGCAAAAAACGGCCGTGCAGAATATCGCGATGCCGGTACCAGCCCGATGTGCTGGGGCGAGTATCGTCTGGCGGTGCAGAAGCAGGTGCAAAAGAATTTCGAACCGTTTGCCTCTGCGGTACTTCATGAGGCGGCCGAGTAGTCGCTCGTATGTCCACAGAGACCTGCCGTCGTCGTGAAAATCGACGACGGCATTTTTTATGTAAGTGCGGCGCGGATTTTTGCAGCTATAGCAGCGGCTTCGCCGGGGGCGTACGTCTTGTGTTCGCGGTTATCTCCTATAAAACGGGGGATGACATGGATGTGGGCATGAAAGACGATTTGCCCGGCCGCTGGTTCGTTGTTCATGGCGATATTGACGCCATCCGCGTTCAGCGCCTCTTTTACGGCATGGGCGATTTTTTTGACACGCGTTATAAGAGTGCACAGATTGGCGTCCTCCATATCAAAAATGTTGCGCGACCAGTTTTTTGGTACGACGAGCGTATGGCCTGGGTTGTTGGGTTTGATGTCGAGAAAGGCAATGACGCTTTCGTCTTCGTACACGACGTCGGCCGGTACCTCGCGACGGATGATTTTATCGAAAATAGTATCTTCCATCCCCGACATAGTATCATTCCTCCATGCCGGATGATTTTACGCTCCTCCTCTTGCGCAATCGCGGTGTCGAGACGAAAGAAGACATCGAGAGATTCTTGAACCCTTCGTACGACCTCCACCTCTACGACCCGCTACTGATGAAGAACATGCGAGAGGCTGCGGAGCGGCTCGGGGCGGCGATTCTCTCTGGTGAGAGAATCGCCGCATGGACCGATTATGACTGCGACGGCATCCCCGCAGCGGTTTTGCTCCATGATTTTTTGCAAAAAGCGGGCGCGAATTTCGAGATTTACATACCGCACCGGCACGAAGAGGGGTATGGCGTGAATGTCGAGGGCGTCGAGAAACTCGCCGAGAGCGGGGTGAAACTTCTCGTCACCGCCGACTCGGGCATTACGGATATCGCGCCGGTCGCGCGAGCGCGAGCGCTCGGGATGGATGTCATCGTGACCGACCACCATCTCCCTGGCGACATCCTCCCGGATGCCATCGTGGTGGATGACAAGCAAGAAGGAGAAACATATCCCTTTCCCGAGCTTTGCGGGGCAGCGACGGCGTGGAAGCTTGTCTGCGCCGTACTCGCTGTCCACCCCTCGCTCCGTGAAAAGGTCCCGACGGGCTGGGAGAAGTGGCTCCTCGACATGGTCGGTCTCGCGACTATCGCTGACATGATGCCCTTGGTGGGCGAGAATCGCGTGCTCGCGAAGTACGGCCTCAAAGTGCTTCGCAAATCCCCGCGCATCGGGCTGCAAAGACTCTGCCGCGTCATGCGCATGAACCAATCGATGATTACCGAGGACGACGTCGGTTTTATGATCGCGCCGCGCGTGAATGCCGCGTCGAGGATGGGCGACGCCCACGAAGCCTTCAAGCTCTTTACGACGAAAGACGAGACCGAAGCCGAAGCGCTCGCGAAAAAACTCGATAAGGCGAATCGCGAGCGCAAGGCGCAGGCCGGCGCTATAACACGCGCGGTGCACGACCGGCTCAAGGCGCGCACTAGTATCCCGAGCATCATCGCGCTTGGTGACCCTGCGTGGCGGCCAGGCCTACTTGGCCTTGTCGCAAACGGGATTGCTGAAGAGTATGAGCGGCCCGTCTTTCTTTGGGGCAGGGAGGGCAACCAAGCCTTGAAGGGCTCCTGCCGCTCTGATGGTGCCGTACATGTCGTAAACCTCATGACGGCCGCCGACGGAGTTTTTGTCGAGTTCGGCGGGCACGCCATGTCCGCTGGTTTCACTGTGAAAGATGACCAGGTTTTCTATCTTGAAGAGCGTCTCATTGAGGCCCATAAAAAAACGGCGAGCACGCTCGCTGTCGAAGGGGCTCTCAACGTCGACGTCGAGATTGTTGCTCATCAGGCGAACGACTCGCTCCTTGAGAAGGTCGAACGACTCGCTCCCTTCGGAGAGAAGAATAGGAAACCGCTGTTTCTCCTTAGAGAGTGCGCGATTTCGCGGGTTTCGTACTTCGGGAAAGGCAACGAACACTTAAAAATCGAAATCGTCCACGACTTTGGGAAGCTTGAGGCCGTCACCTTTTTCGCAAAAGGCGATATCGCGAAGGCGGCGCGAGCTCTTACGCAAGGCTCGCGCGCAAACATCCTCGCCCACCTCGAGCGCGACCAGTTCTCGCGGAGGAACCGACCCCGCCTGCGTATCGTTGACCTACAGAAGCCGTCGTGATTTGATGCCTTGAGACGAAATGGAAGGATTACTCACATGAAAACTAAAACGATACTCCTCCTCGGCCGGCCAGGTGCCGGCAAGGGGACGCAAGCGAAGCTCCTCGCGAAGGAACTCGGGTGGCGACACTTTGCTTCCGGCGAGATGTTTCGTGCCATACGTGGTTCCCACAGCGAGCTCGGTGAGCGAGTCCGCAAGGTGTATGACACCGGTCAGATGCTGCCCACGTGGTTCGTCGACTCCCTGTTTTCCAACGCCGCGCTTAGCCTGAATACAGAAGAAGGAGCGATCTTTGACGGCTTCGGCCGGAGCGAAAGGCAAGCAGAATACTTCCACACGGTAGTATCTTGGCTTAAACGGCCTTACAGAGCCATCGAGCTCGTCATAAGCGACGAAGAATCTCTTCGGCGACAACAGGCGCGTGCACAAAAAGAACATCGGCCTGATAGCGACACGCTCGAGAAAATGGTCGCGCGGCTTAAGGAGCAAAATGCTGCGCTTGACACGGCGTGTGCATTCTTCGAATCGCAGGGCCTTCTGCATCAAGTAAACGGAGAGCGTCCAGTAGAAAGTATTTTGCTGGGTCTCCGCGGGCTCGTTCTTGAATTCAAATAATCCTGGTTTCACCTACCGGCGCCTCTTTATGGGATGCCGGTAGTTCGTATCTTGCTATACTGCCCGCATGCATTTTACGATTCATGCTGATGGCGGGGCGAGAGGGAACCCGGGGCCCGCGGGCGCGGGCGCCGTCGTGCGCGATGAAGCCGGCAGTACCGTCGCGGTGGTTTCGAAGTTCTTGGGCCATCAGACGAATAACTTTGCTGAATACCAAGCGGTCATCCTCGCTTTCGACGAACTCTCGCGTATCGTGGGAGAAGGCAAGCACGAAAAAACTGATGTAGTTGTAAAGATGGACAGCGAACTCATCGTAAAGCAGATGAAGGGGGAGTATAAGGTGAAGCATCCAAACCTTAAGGGTCAGCACGCGAAGCTCGCGCATAAGGCTGGCGCATTCAAATCAGTCACCTTCATACATGTCCCGCGTGCGCAGAACAGCGACGCCGACGCCTTGGCCAACGAAGCGATGGATCGGGGTGCCCTCGGCCGTAGCCCGGCCACGGGCGAGGCATGAATACACTGTTCGCTGTTGTCGGCGGATTCGCGAGCGGGGTCTTACTCCGCTCGCTTTTCGTTTCTGGCTGGCCGATCATCATCTTCACCTTCATGCTTGCGGGGATTTTTGCCGCGGCCGCGAAAACGCGGCCGCGGCTCGCGTACACGCTCTGCGCTTTATTTTTTATATCCTTCGCGCTTGGTGCTGCACGGATGCACCTTGCAGACACTCCGCTCCCGCCCCACTTTGCGACCACCCTCGGCACTTTCGTGAGTTACGAAGGAGTCGTCGTCGGCGACCCTGATGTGCGCGACACGAACCAGCGCGTGCCGGTGTTCGTCTCTGCGAACGGAGAAAGTGCAAAGATGCTTGCGGTTGCTGACCGCTACCCGGGCGTAGCGGTGGGGGAGCGGGTCAGCGTTTCAGGCACGCTCGCCCTGCCGCAACCCTTTTCAAGCGCCGATGAAGGGGGCCGCGTCTTCGCCTATGATAAATACCTGCAAAAAGATGGCGTGCGATTCTTGATAAACAACGCTTCGTTCAAGGTCCTCGAGCCCGCTCCGTGGTACTCCGTGCCCTCGGCGCTTGCGCAGGTGAAGCACGCATTCTTAGGCGGCCTCTCGGCCGCCCTCCCCGAGCCATACGCCTCGCTTGCCGGCGGCATCGTCATCGGCGGCAAGACCGGGCTCGGGAGCGAACTCCAAAACGCATTTATCATGACCGGGCTCGTGCAGATCATCGTGCTCTCGGGCTACAACGTGATGGTCGTCGCCGAATGGGTGATGTACCTCATCGGTGTATTGAGATTTCGCCGTGGCAGCGCCGCGCTCGCAGGAGCCATTGCGGTCGTCCTCTTCGTGGCAGTCGCAGGCGCGACTTCAACGGCAATCCGCGCCGCGCTTATGGCTCTAATCGCTCTCTATGCGCGCGCAAGCGGGCGCACCTATGCGGCTGGTCGCGCCCTCCTCGCCATCATCGTGCTCGTTCTCGCGTGGAATCCGTTCATCCTCGCCTTCGACCCCGGCTTCGGCCTCTCGGTCGCGGCGACTGCGGGGCTCATTTGGCTCTCACCCTTGATTGAGCTCAAATTAGCGCGTATCAAGAACGCCTTCTGGCGTAGCGCGCTCGCGACGACGCTCTCCGCACAGGCTGCAGTGCTCCCGCTCCTCCTCTACCAGACCGGCGTCTTCTCGATAGTCTCGGTGCCGGCGAATCTCCTCGTAACCGCGGTGATGCCGGCCGCAATGGGTCTCGCGGCGCTCGCCGGCCTCGCTGGTGCCATCTTCGGCGCCGCTGGCTGGCCGCTTGCGCTCCCGGGGTACGCGCTCACGGCCTACATCATCGCTATCGCACGGTGGGGGAGCGCGCTCCCATTCGCCGCGCTTCACCTGCCGGCGTTCCCGTTTATATTCGTGCTCCTCGCGTACGCCGCCCTTATTTACATCGCTTTCGCGAAGCGCGACTCGATGACGCTCCAATTCACATTATCTAAAAAGGCGTCGACGTAGTTCTTCTTTTCAGCAGGGACATAGTCGACCATGTAGGCGTGCTCCCAGAGGTCCAAAGCAAGGATGATAGGGAGGCCGGCAAGCTGGCCGAGCTCGTGATCGCCGACGAAGACGGTGTGAAGCACTTTGCCGATCGGGTCGTAGTAAACGACGACCCAGCCGATGCCGCGCGTACCCGCGACCTCTTTGATATGCGTGAGGAAATTCTCTCCGCTCCCGTATTTCTCTGCGGCGGCCTTGGCGAGCGCCGACTCCGGGTCTCCACCTTTGTCCCCCTCGAACTGTTCGAAATAATATTCATGCATGCGCATGCCGTCGAACTCGAAGGCGAACCGCCGCCGGAGCTCGGCGACGATGTAGGGGTCGAGTTCGAGCGTGCCGCTACGCACCGCCCCTAGCTTCTCTGCGATGAGGTTCACGTGTTTGACGTACCCCTCGTAGAGCGCGAGGTGTACCTTGATCTGCTTCTCCGAAAGCCCCTTAAGGGCCGGGAGGTTGAATTGTCGTGCGGTGTAAGTCATATCTGTCAGTATAGCAAAGCACTCTGGTGTTTTTGAGCGCCTACAGTATACTTAGAGCGTATTACTAAATGCTTAAATGCATCTTGACTATGAGCATGGAAGAGTTTAAACGAAGCAAAGAAGCCGAAGCCGCAGCAGAAGAAATGGCTGAGGAGGGACCCGCCTATTACGTGATGGACAAGCACGGCATGCCTCACTTCGGGAAAAGCAAAGACGAGGCTGCACAAGGCGCCCGAACAGCTAACGAGGGCTATCAATAGATTTTTCTGAAATACAAAACGGGCGCTCCTCGCAAGGAGCGCCCGTTTTCGTTGCACTGTTGCACTAATGCATAATCCGGCCTGTCAGAGAACCGAGCGCTCGCTGAACCGCCGCCGAAACCGTCGTCTCGATAAATCGTTCTTGTTCGTTCGAATCCGTCGGGAATCTTCGGCCCGCTTCTTCTCGGGCAGTCAACACGATGTCCTCAATGTCTCTGGTCACCTCCTGCGGAGTTGCGTGCGGGAATATGGCTCGAGTCTGACGAACTGCTTCTTCCAAGCATTTCACGATACCCACCATTTGTACTGTTTCGATCTATACTATACTATAGTTCTTATATTTATGCAAGGCCGCACGTGGGGTCGCCAATACTTGCTTGTCGTGGCTGCGGCTCTCGCGGTACTCGACCTGTTCATCTTTCGCAACGTACTTGCGCCGCGCGGGCTCGAGGTCGCCGTCCTAAATATCGGGCAGGGAGATTCGATACTCGTGCGGGGGCCGACCGGCATCACGATGCTCGTAGACGGAGGCCCCGACCGCTCGGTCTTGCGCGAGCTCGGGGCAGTACTGCCGATAGGGCAGCGAACTCTCGACGCCGTCGTCGAGACGCATCCGGACAAAGACCATATCGGCGGCTTGCCTGACGTGTTCGCGAACTACGAGGTCAAGAACTTCTTCGAGCCGGGGATACCTGACGGCACGCGCGCGGCCGCCGCGCTCGTCGCGGCGGCGGCCGCAGAGCCGGGCGTGAACCACGTCATCGCGCGCCGCGGCATGCGCCTCGACCTCGGCGCTGGTGCGTACGCCGACATCATCTACCCCGACCGCGACGTATCGAAGTTTGATACCAACTCCGGCTCGATAACGATGCACGTCGTCTACGGCTCGACATCGTTCATGCTTACGGGAGACCTCACGTCGATTATTGAGGATTGGCTCGTACAGCTCGACGCGACTGATGGAGAGTTGCCGACCGATGTATTGAAGGCAGGACACCACGGTTCGAAATACTCGACCGATGACGCGTGGCTCGCCGCGCTCCACCCGAGCACGGTCGCGATTTCAGTCGGGGCGCATAACACGTACGGCCACCCGACGCCTGAAGTGCTTTCGCGCGTCGCAAACGAAGGCGCCACTGTCTATCGCACTGACGAGCAGGGCCGACTTATATTCACGTCGGACGGTCGAAAGGTAACTAAAAGATAAGAACGCGTGTTAGTATCGTTGTTCGGTTAACGATTAGGGGGTTCCCATGAAAAAGGCCCGTGCGCTTGTTCAGTGGCTGCAGAGTTGGTTTGTGAATCCGTATCATAAGGCTGCCAGAGAGAGGCGGCTCTATGGCTGAAAAAGCGTCTGCATGCAAAAGTCCCGCGGATTACCGCGGGACTTTTATCTTTTTAAATCGCGCCGGCTTTCTTGAGAGTGGCGTAGGCGCCATGCTTTTTAATCGTGCGGAGGCCTTTCACCGAGACGTCGACGATGACCGTCTTATTGAGTTCAGGTACGAAAATCTTGCGGCGTTGAAGGTTCGACTTGCGGCGAACCTTGCCGGTTGGGTTGAATTGCGTCGCGCGGGTACGGTTGGAGTACCGCCCGCCAACCTGAGTCGATTTACCGGTAATCGCGCATTCTCGTGCCATAGTCGCCGCATGCTACCATGAGTCACCGAACACGCCAAGCATGGAGCCGCTATTTATCGTTATCGTCCTTATACTTTCGGTTATTGCGCACGAGGTGGCGCACGGCTATGCGGCGAACGCTCTTGGCGACCCGACGGCGCGGCTTGCCGGCCGCCTCACCCTTAATCCGCTCCCGCACATCGACCTTATGGGCTCGATCATCGTTCCGGCGCTCCTCGTTTTTTCAAACGCCGGGGTGCTTTTCGGGTGGGCAAAGCCGGTGCCCTATAACCCCTATAATTTGCGTAATAAACGCTGGGGCGAGGCGTTGGTCGCCGTCGCGGGCTCAGCGACCAACATCTTACTCGCGGTTATTTTTGCTTTCATTGCGCGAGCAACGGCGGGTACGTTACCCGCCGCGGCTGCCTTCGCGGCGCTCATCTGCTTCGTCAATCTTTTTCTCGGCCTTTTCAATCTCATCCCATTCCCGCCGATGGATGGCTACACCGTCCTCCGCGGCATCTTGCCCTTTAGCTATTCGCACAATCTCATCATGTTTGAAAATCGCATTCGCGCGCTCGGTTCGGTAGGCATCATTCTCGTACTCATCCTTTTTTCATTCATATTTATCGGTCCCTTCGGACTTTTTGTTGCCTACCTTGCCCATTTGTTGAGCGGGATGTAAAATCGCTCGGGACCGTTTTAAGAGGAGAGCAGGAATGTTCAAGATAGCTGCGCTGGTATCTGGTAGCGGAACACTGCGAGAAGCGGCAAGTGCCGCTGGTATAGATTTTGCGATTGTCCTGGCCGATCGCCCCTGCCGGGCGCTCGAGGTAGCTAAAGCGGAGGGTCTGCGCATCAAACTTGTCAGTCGTCCGCTTCGCAGATCAGAATTCACGCCGGAGAAGCGGGACGACTTTTCGGCCGAGGTTGCGCAGTGTCTCGAGGACGAGGGGATTCGTGTGACGGCGTCAATGGGCTTCAATACTCGTTTGAGCCCCGTCTTCTTTACGATCTACGGCGGCGTAGCTACGAACTCACATCCTGCGCTCTTGCCAAAATACAAGGGAGAAGAAGCAGTCGCTGATACACTCCGCGCTCGCGAAAGCATTGCAGGCTCTACTATCCATTACCTAACCGAGGACCTCGATGGCGGCCCCGTCATCGCCCAAGTAGAAGTGCCGGTATTGCCCGAAGAGCTTGACGAATCAATCTCACTCGCTCTGCGCGTGGCGCATCTGTGGGAACGGATCAAGGTCGAGGAGCGGAAGCTGTACCCTGAAGTCATCCGCGAGCAATTAACGAAGATTGCTCCTGGCGTGGTATAAACATCCTTGGTTCCTACGCTGCATCATCTTGCTGAAGCGAAACACTCCGGTAGTCTCCCTTCCGGGGTTGCGGGATTCGCTTCATCAGGGAAGGGCGGCGCGATACGTCGCGCCGCCTTTTTCACATCTCCCTTGAGAAGGTTTGCATTTGAGCGCGAATTCATTTATATTGCCCTTGACCCCTCCTGGGTCGATTTTTTCTAAATGGCCACTATCAATCAGCTTTCAAAGAAGCGTCGACACGACAAGTCGAGGAAGAGCAAAGTCATCGCGCTCGGGCGCGGCTTTAACGTACTCAAAAATCGTCCGACCTTCTATCCGGCTCCTTTTAAGCGCGGCGTCTGCGTCAAAGTGACCACCAAGACCCCTCGCAAACCGAACTCCGCTATCCGTAAGATTGCCCGCGTCCGCCTCACCAACGGGATGGAAGTGACGGCCTACATCCCGGGAGAGGGGCACAACCTCCAAGAGCACTCGGTCGTGATGTTGCGCGGCGGCCGCGTGAAGGATATCGGCGTGCAGTACACCATCGTGCGCGGCAAGCTCGACACCAGCGGTATCGAGAAGCGCCGCCGCGGCCGCTCGCGCTACGGCGCGAAGCGCCCCAAATAACCTATGCGACGCCCTCAAAAAGCCCGCCGCCCGTGGAAGCCAGATTTGCAATATAAATCAATAGACGTCACTCGTTTCATTAACGCGGTCATGTGGGACGGCAAGAAAGATACGGCGCGCAAAGTCGTGTACGGCGCACTTTCAAAAATAAAAGAGGGCGGAGCAGACCCGCTTGAGACCTTTGAGGCGGCTATTCGCAATGTCTCGCCCTTGATGGAGGTGCGAAGTCGCCGCGTCGGCGGCGCGAACTACCAGGTGCCTCGCGAGGTGCCGCAGAATCGCCGCCTTGCGCTCGCGTACCGTTGGATCATCGGCGGCGCCCGCTCTAAAAAGGGCCGCCCTATGGCTATAAAACTTGCTGAAGAGCTCTCTCTTGCTGCAAAGAATGAGGGCGATGCAATCAAGAAGAAGGACGAGATGCACCGCATGGCCGAGGCCAACAAAGCCTTTGCCCATTTCGCATGGTAGAGAAATCGGCGCCCGGAGGCGCCGATTGCTTATGCGGAATTTAAATATATACAATGGCTCTTGGGTGCTCGAGTTTGTAGTTGAGAGTTTCGATATCGACCGGTGCGGTGGAACGGATGAGCTCAACGAAACCGAGCGGTTTCAAGTCAACCTTTTCTCCAATGTACCAGTCGCGCCGATGTTCGTCTCTCGCGTAGGTCCGATACACGGCCCCGCACGCTGTTGCTACTAAGAGGTTCACTCGAAAGCAGGGGAGCGGCAGGGAGGTAACGACACATTCAGAACGGTGCCAACGCTTAAAGCCGAGCCGCTTGAGCTGCTTTTCATGCTTGCTCACGACTTTATGCGGCGACCATTTATTAGCGCGTCGAGTGCGGATCGTGGCGGTCATGACAATCTCCTTTCCGTTGCTGAATGTACTAGTAATGCGTGCATACTTCAAGACTTTGCTTTTTATACAGAATTCGCTATTGTACGGAAACGCCCCACGGGCATTTTTTATTCCACTCATGAACAGAGATTATCCACTAGAACGCGTGCGCAACTTCGGCATCATCGCGCACATCGACGCGGGCAAGACGACCACGTCTGAACGCGTCCTTTTCTATACCGGGAGCCAGCACAAGATCGGCGAGGTGCACGAGGGCGATACGACTACCGACTGGATGGAGCAAGAGCGCGAGCGCGGCATCACTATCACCGCTGCTGCCATCACCTGCTTTTGGACGCTTTCGACTGAAAAGGACAAAAAGGATATTTCAAAAAAGACCCGCTTCAACGTCATCGACACGCCGGGGCACATTGACTTCACCGTTGAGGTGAAGCGCTCGATGCGCGTCCTCGACGGCGCCGTCGTCGTCTTCGACGGTGTCGCGGGTGTTGAGCCGCAAAGCGAGACGAACTGGCGCTACGCCGACGAGGCAAACGTGCCGCGCCTCTGCTTCATTAACAAGCTTGACCGCACAGGCGCCTCCTTTGAGCGCTCCTATGCATCTATCCTCGACCGCCTTTCAAAAAAGGCCGTGCGTATGCAGATCCCCATAGGGGAGGAGAGTGAGCATGAAGGCGTCATCGATCTCCTCAAAATGAAGGCGTACCATTTTGAGGGCGAGATGGGCGAGGATGTCGTTGAGGGCGAGGTGCCCGCGAACCTCCTCGAAGAGGCAACAAAGTTTCGCGCAGAGCTCATCGAGCGCATCGTCGAGCACGATGACGTGGCAATGGCCGCGTATTTAGAAGGGGAGGAGCCAGGTGTTGAAGAGCTAAAAAAGATTCTGCGCAAGGCAGTCATTAATAATGAGATTTTCCCCGTCTTCACGGGCTCGGCTTTGAAGAATAAGGGCGTCCAGCTCGTCCTCGATGGCGTCGTCGACTATCTCCCGTCGCCCCTCGACATGCCGCCCGTGAAAGGCATCAATCCGAAGACGGGTGAAGAGGTGGTGCGTTACGCCAATGATGACGAGCCCTTTACCGCGCTCGCGTTCAAACTCCAAGCTGACCCGTTTGTCGGGCAGTTGACCTTCTTTCGCGTCTACTCGGGCACGCTTGAAGCAGGCTCGTATCTCTACAATGCAACGACGGGCACCAAGGAGCGCGTCGGCCGCATCGTCCGGCTCCAGGCTGACAAGCGCGAAGAGGTGAAGAAGGTATTTTCGGGAGAAATCGCGGCCGCGGTCGGGCTTAAGGATACCCGTACCTCGCACACGCTCTGCGATGAGAACTCGCCGATTATTTTGGAGACCATCAAATTCCATGAACCGGTGGTCTCGCTCCGCATCGAGCCTAAGACCAAGGCCGATCAGGAGAGGATGGGCATGGCGCTCAAGAAACTTTCAGATGAAGACCCCACCTTCCGCGTTACCTCTGACCAAGAGACGATGGAGACGATTATCTCTGGCATGGGTGAACTCCATCTTGAAATCTTGGTAGACCGCATGAAGCGCGAATTCAACGTGGTCGCAGACGTGGGGAAGCCGCAAGTCGCGTATCGCGAAACAATCCTCGGCAACTCGGAGGCAGAAGGGAAGTACATCAAACAGACCGGTGGTAAGGGACAATACGGCCATGTGCGTATCCGCATGAAGAAGATGGAGGAGCTCGACCCCGAGAAGAAGATTGCAAAGAACGTTACACGAGAAGACCACTTCGAATTCATCAACAACATCAAGGGCGGCGTCATCCCACAGGAGTTTATTGCTCCCGTTGAAAAAGGTATTCGCGAGTCGATGGATAGGGGTATCTTGGCCGGCTTCCCGGTTGTCGACATTTCTGTCGAGCTCTACGATGGCTCCTACCACGATGTCGACTCGTCTGAAATTGCTTTTAAAATCGCTGCATCGATGGCGTTTAAAGAAGCGGCACAGCGGGCGAAGCCAGTCTTGCTTGAGCCAATTATGAGGATTGAGGTTGTCGTCCCCGAGCAATTCATGGGCGACATCACCGGCAACCTCTCGGGTAAGCGCGGCGCCATCGAGGGCATGGAGGATCGCGGTATGAACAAGGCGATTAAAGCAAAAGTCCCGCTCTCGGAAATGTTTGGCTACACGACGACGCTTCGTTCTATGACCGAAGGCCGCGGCTCTATGACCATGGAATTCGACCATTACGACGTTGTCCCAAAAAACGTCGCCGACGACATTATCGCGAGCCGAAAATAAGACAAATCTCCACAATTGCGGGGCTTTTGGTACTGCTATGATAGGGAGAGATGTATGGGAGTAGCAAGATGAACATACAGAGCAGAGTGTCAGAATCGAACATTGCCTATGGATGCGGACGATATCCGGTGACACACGAAGAGTACGTCGCGGTGGCGAAAATTCGAGATGCACTGCTTGAAAACGCGCCGTTCTCACCAAAGCCGCGAAAGGACAGGCCGCCACCATGGGAACGACGCATTGAGTTTGCCTATCGCATCTATCTCCGATATCACGGACGTCCACTCCCGTCATGGCCGCCCTTTACGCCAAACGGGAAAAAAGAGGTTCCAAAACACCTGATTTGAATCGTTCCGCTCGCTCAGTTGGCCGCTGTTTCGGGGAAACAGCGGCCAAGCGTTACTTTATTGAAAAATGGCGCGTTACCTCTTTTAGAACTGAGGGAGGAAATCATGTCTGGTACCGATCAAGATTTGGGGGCGGAGAGTCCTCGTGTACAACGAGCACATGCGCTCAAAACGTATCTGGACGAACTTGAGGCCTGTGTGAACGACGAAGACATCCACGGTGCATTGCTCATTATTGCGCAGATGCGCAAAGGAATCGAACCCCTTTTGCGAATTACCAGCGACGTACAAGAATCGGCCAGTGTTTCGTAAGGAAACACTGGCCGTCTTACTTTTTTGAAGTCGCTTGCGTTTTCGGGACGTTTTGTGTACATTCATAGATAACGCAAGTCACCGCGTGTACTTTGTCGTGTGCGCGGTTGGCGCGTCAATTATTAAGCTTTCTCCCACGCAAGTGGGCGAATTATTTACCAATCGCTACCATGGCAGAATTCAATCGTGCGAAGCCGCATATGAACGTCGGCACTATTGGTCACGTCGACCACGGCAAGACGACCCTCACCGCTGGCATCCTCCATACGCTCGATATGCTGAAGGACAAGGGCTACAGCGCTAGGGTTGAGGCCGTTGATAAAATCGACAGCGCACCGGAAGAGAAGGCGCGCGGCATTACCATCGCCCTCCACCACTCGGAGTACGAGACGCCCTCTCGCCACTACGCGCACATCGATGCGCCGGGCCACGCTGACTATATTAAGAACATGATCACGGGCGCCGCCCAGATGGACGGAGCCGTCCTCGTCGTCGCCGCCACCGACGGCGTGATGCCGCAGACGCGTGAGCACATCCTCCTTGCAAAGCAGGTGGGATTGAAAAAGCTCATCGTCTTCCTCAACAAAGTAGACATGGTCGCCGAGGCAGACCTCATCGACCTCGTTGAAGAGGAAGTGCGCGAACTCCTTACGAAGCAGGGCTACGACGGCGTTAATACGCCGATTATCCGCGGCTCGGGCTTGAAAGCGCTTGAAGCGAAGAACGCCGAGGACGAATGGGCGATGAAGGCGAAGGAGCTCGTCGACACCATGGACACGTACTTCGAGATCCCTGCGCGTGAAGTGGACAAGCCGTTCCTGATGCCTATAGAAGACATCTTCTCGATTGAAGGCCGCGGAACCGTCGTCACCGGCCGCATCGAGCGCGGGAAGGTGAAAGTGGGTGAGGAAGTTGAGATCGTCGGCTTGAAGCCGACGGCGAAGTCGACCGTCACTGGCATTGAAATGTTCAACAAGCAGCTCCAGGAGGGCATGGCAGGCGACAATGCCGGAATCCTCCTGCGCGGTACGAAGAAGGAAGATGTGCATCGCGGCCAGGTCATCGCGAAGACGGGCTCGGTAACTCCACACACCGACTTCGACGCAGAGGTATACATTCTCGGCAAGGATGAAGGCGGCCGACACACGCCATTCTTCACCGGCTACAAGCCGCAGTTCTACATCCGCACCACGGACGTGACCGGCGAAGTGACCCTGCCGGAAGGGAAGGAGATGGTGATGCCGGGCGACACGATCACCTTCAAGGTGAAGCTCGTTGCACCAGTCGCGCTTGAAGCAAATCAGCGCTTCGCTATACGCGAAGGAGGCAAGACGGTTGGAGCCGGCGTCGTAACGAAGATTACGGCCTAACTATAATGGCGACGGCGGTTAAAGCGAAACGAACGGTGAAGAAAGCGTCAGCGAAGAGCGCGGCTCGTCCGCCGGCTGGCGGAGCGCCGCGCGCGAAGGCTCCGGCCAGAAAAAGCGCGGCCGCTCCCGCCGCACCCCTCGTCGAGCACAAGCTCCGTATTCGCGTTCGCGCATACGAGCACAAGATCCTCGATGTCTCGGTGAAGCAGATTATGGACACGGCCGCACGCCTCGACGCGAAGGTCGTCGGCCCAGTGCCTTTGCCGACCGAAATCAAGCGCTGGACGGTAAACCGTTCGACCTTCGTCCACAAAGACGCACGCGAACAGTTCGAGATGCGCATTCACAAACGCTTGATTGATATCTTGAACCCTTCGCCGAAAGTAATCGAAGCGCTCACGAATCTCAATCTCCCCTCCGGCGTCACGATTGACGTTAAAATGGCGTAGACGTTTCGCGGAAGTCCTTCTTCCGGCAGAGATAAACAAATACTTACTGTCTCCATAAGAATTTCCGCTTCGCTTGCGCAAAACCGGCCGTATGGCCGGTTTTGCGTTACTATTGACAATACGAGGGCCTGTCGGTAAAGTCCACGCAGGTTTTAGGTCCAAACGGAGGGCATTTGCTATGTACTCTTTGGTTAAACGTATCTTCGACGTAGCCGTCTCGGCTACGTTCTTGCTTTGCTTTTGCTGGCTGTACGCGCTTATCGCGCTTATGGTCGTTATCGACTCGCCTGAAGGGCGGGCGTTCTATGCCGGGCTTCGGGTTGGCAAGGGCGGAAAGACATTCCGCTGCTACAAGTTCCGTACCATGCAGCCCGGGTCAGCTCGCGCACAGGATTTCATCTCGTCACAAGACGACCCACGGCTCACTCGCTTCGGGAAATTCCTTCGGCGGCGACGTATCGACGAGTTCCCCCAGTTCTGGAACGTATTCGTGGGAGACATGAGTGTGGTCGGCCCGCGACCCCAGCCAGTGGATCTCGTTGCCCGACTCGCCAAAGAGGTGCCAGGCTTCAGTCGGCGTCACTTTGTGCGACCGGGCATCACGGGACCGGCCGCGATCAAAGGCAGAGCCGCCTCGGTGCGAGGGAACTACCGCCGAACCCGTAATTGGGACCTGTGGTATATCGAGCACTCATGCTTCGCGCTCGATCTCCGTCTCTTGGGGAGAACGGTCCTCGTCGTATTCCAGGGTCAGGGCATCTGACGTATCGAGAATCACGAAAAATAAACGCCGTCGCGGGTTACCGCGACGGCGTCTTCTTTATGAGGCGGGTTTTGCGTTTCTTGCATAATTGTTAGGGCTCGTGTAAAGTGCCCGAGTCGCTATGTCCTGAGGCTCTTGCCGAAGGACCTCCAGCAAATCGCGCACCAGCGATTGCTGGTGCGCGATTTCTATTTTCGATGAAATTCATTCTTGCAAAGAAAGAGGGCATGACGCGAGTCTTCACGGATGACGGCCGTGCGCTGGCTGGCACCGTGCTCAAGGTAGACTCAGTCATCGTGACCGCCGTCAAAACTAAAGAGGGCAAAGACGCGTACTCGGCTATACAGGTTGGTACGGGCACGCGCAAAACAAAAAATGTCAGCAAGGCAGTCTTGGGCCACACGAAGGGCAAGGCTTACAAGGCGATCCGCGAATTTCGTACTGATGCTACTGCGGAGGTTGGTTCTGAAATAAAGATTGATACATTTGCGATTGGCGATGTCGTACAGGTATCTGGTATTTCAAAAGGCCACGGCTTTGCAGGCGTCGTGAAGCGCCATGGCTTTCATGGCGGCCCGCGGACCCACGGCCAGAAGCACTCGGAGCGCGAGGGCGGCTCTATCGGCGGCTCGGGCGGCCGCGCTGGCGGCCGCGTCGCCAAAGGCATGCGCATGCCGGGCAGGATGGGGAGCGACCGCGTAACCGTGAAAAATCTAAAGGTGCTTGCGATTGACCCGATCGCGAGCGAAATGGTCGTCTCGGGCGCCGTTCCTGGCGTACGCGGCGCCTTGCTCGAGGTCGTTTCTCAACCCTCCTTAAAGACGGGTAAATAATTGTATGGCTACAAAACCTATCAACCGTAAGACTGCGGACACCGGCCCGAAGAGGGCGTCGGTAAAGCGCGTTGCGAAGCCTCGCGCTGCGAAAGTTGCGCCTGCCGCCGGTGAGGTACGAGAGCTCGCCGTCTTTTCAGCGGTCGGAAAGAAAGTTGGAACGGTAACGCTCCCAGCAAAAATTTTCGGCGCGAAGTGGCGCGCAGACATGGTGCACCAGGTAACAACCGCCCTTGCGGCGAACAAGCGACAGAACCGCGCTCACACCAAGAACCGCGCCGAGGTCGCAGGCGGGGGCCGTAAGCCATGGAAGCAGAAGGGCACCGGCCAAGCGCGCCACGGTTCGACACGTTCGCCGATTTGGCGCCACGGCGGCGTTACCTTCGGGCCGAGAGTTGAGCGCGACTATCACGAAAAGATAAATCGCAAGATGAAGGTACAGGCCCTTGTTTCCGTGCTCTCACGCAAGGCAAAAGACGGCGAAGTGATCTTGGTCGACCAGTTTGCCTTTGGCGCGCCGTCGACGAAGGGAGCGATTGCATCGCTCATCGCGCTCGGTAAGGCCGCAGATGCAAAATTGCTCGAGAAGAACAAGAATACTGTTTTGATTGCGCTTTCAAAGCACGAGGCGAACGCGGTGAAGAGCTTCCGTAATCTTGGCAATATCGCGACTGAAGACATCCGGAACGTTAACCCGCTCTCCTTGCTCTCGTATCGCTACCTCATCATCGAGAACCCGGAGGAGGCGTTTAAGACGCTTGCCGCGCGCGCAAAATAATCTATGAAAAACTCCCACGACATCCTGATCGCCCCATGGTTCTCTGAAAAGGCCTTGATATTGACCGAAAAGGGCGTCTATACCTTTGCGGTACCCAAGGGCATAAACAAATTTGAAATTGCGAAAGCTGTTAAAGAAATCTATAAAATAACGCCGAGGGCGGTGCGCATCGTGAATTTGCCTGGCGCGCGCGTCTCGCAGCGTTCTCGCCGGGGTGTCGCTACTCGCGCGAAGCGCCGCAAGGCCTATGTCTACCTTAAGAAAGGCGACACTATCCAATTTGCCTAATATTTTCGTATGAAATCCTATCGCCCAACCACCAAGAGCCGCCGCTTCATGACCACGCTCCCTTACAAGGAGCTCCTTTCAGGCGATAAGCCAACAAAGGCTCTTATGCGTGCCAAGAAGCGCCGCGGAGGCCGCAATGCGTTCGGCCGCATCACGACGCGCCACCAGGGCGGCGGTCATAAACGCCGCTTGCGCGACATCGATTTCATTTTCGATAAGAAGAATGTCCCGGCGAAGGTCGAGACAATCGAGTACGACCCATTTCGTTCTGCATTCATCGCCCTCGCTCTCTACGCAGACGGTGAGCGTCGCTACATCACGGCCCCTAAAGGGATGAAAGTAGGAGATTCGTTCACCGTCTCTCCCGATGCACCCGTTAAGCTCGGTAACCGCTTGCCGCTCGGCGCGCTCCCTGTCGGTACGTTTGTATACAATATTGAACTCAAGCCGGGCGCCGGTGGCGTCATCGCGCGTTCAGCCGGCAATTATGCTGAAGTTGTGGCGCACGACGCGGGCTTCGCGCTCCTTAAGCTCCCCTCGACCGAGGTGCGCAAGGTCTCCGACCTGTGTTGGGCATCGGTCGGCGCAGTAGGGAATGAGGAATATAATCTCGTCGTTATCGGCAAGGCCGGTCGCTCACGCTGGATGGGCATCCGCCCGACCGTGCGCGGCTCGGCGATGAACCCCGTTGATCACCCGCACGGCGGCGGCGAGGGCAAGCAAGGCCGCGGCCTGCGCCGCGCGAAGAGTATGTGGGGCAAGCCCACAGGGAAGGGCCAGAAGACCCGCACGCCCAAAAAATACTCCAACGTCTTCATCGTCACTCGCCGCCGTACCGGCAAGAATAAATAAAAATAGAAATCAAAAAGTCCCGGCAGTAATCTGCCGGGACTTTCGTTTGCCTATCGGGTGACATGGTACATGATTTGCGTGCACCCGAACATACGCGAACAAAGATCACGCAGGTCATCCCGAAACGAGGGACGCAGCAACGCCGGCGTATGTTCCCAGCAAATGATGATTTGCCAACGCGGCCGGTGGTCCCAATCGGCTTGCGAGAAGTCGAAAGAAACGAATGGCGACCATGTGCCGGAACGCTCTCGGCGCTCGATGAGGAATAAACCTTTGAGTGACTTAGGGACGTGGATGACTGAGACCACACCGTTTGCTAATGATGTCGTGCTCGCTCCCATCGGTCTGAAGTTGGCGCGGAAGTCATCTCTCCACACCGCCCTTTTATGCTCTTCGATAAGCCTGGATGCCTCCTGCATAAGCCAGTCAAAGAGCTCTTCGGCGGCAAACTCTGCCTCGCTAGTGGTAAGAACAGCCATCGTCGCACCCGTTGATGAATATTTCCTCACTCTACAGTACCAGATTTTATATAAAGAAAAAGCCCGTGAGGAGAATTGAAATATTTTGCCCACCTGTCAAGGTTTTAAAATCGCCCAGTAAATATGAGGCGATTTGAAATCGGAGGGTATTTGACGGCAGGCAGCGCTTCCTGTAGGTTAGAGGGGACCGCGGAAGCGGATTTTTAATTACTTTCATGTCGCGCTCACTTAAGAAAGGGCCCTTCGTTGACGTAAAGCTCATGAAGAAGGTCGCTGGCAAGAAGCCCTCGTCTACCGAGGCTATTAAGACGTGGGCGCGCCGCTCGCAGATAGCTCCTGAAATGGTCGGGTTCACCTTCGGCGTCCACAATGGCAAGGCTTTCGTGGACGTTCTCGTCACTGAAGAGATGGTGGGACATCGTTTGGGCGAGTTTTCGCCGACGAAGAAGTTCCAACGCCACGGCGGCAAGATGCAGAAGGAGCTCGAGATGAAGCAGGCGGAGTCTGAAATCGCTGCGGCGCAATCTGCAAAGGCAGCAACCACCGAGGGGCAAACGAAAGCCCCGGCAAAATAATCCGGTATGAAAGCTATTTTAGATAATTACAATCAGACCCCGCGCAAGGTGCGCTTGGTGACCGAGCTTGTGAAAAGCAAGTCGGTTAAGGACGCTCTTGCAGCGCTCGCCTTTTTGCCGAAGCGCGCGGCAGAACCCCTCGCCAAGCTCATCAAGAGCGCGGTTGCTAATGCAAAAGCAAAAGGGGAGGATGTCGAGAAGCTCACCGTGAAAGGCTTCACGGTCGAGAGCGCAGGCACGTTCAAACGCTTCATGCCGCGCGCCTTCGGCCGTGCATCTCCGATTCGCCGTCATCGCTCGCGCGTGATTGTCATTCTCGGGTAAATTTCTATGACTCATATCGTACATCCTTATGCGCACCGCCTCGGCATCATCCGAGATTGGAAGAGCCGCTGGTTCGCGAGCGCGAAGAATATCTTTCGCGAGAACATCAAGGTCGATGAGGCGGTGCGCGGCTTTCTCAAGAAGCGTTTGCGTGGCACCTACTCGGCGAACATCGAGATCGAACGCTCGACGGCGGAGCTCCACGTCATCATCCACACCGCGCGCCCCGGGCTTGTCATCGGCCGTTCGGGGGAGAATGCCACCAAGCTCCGCAAGGAATTGACTGATGTCGTCCGCAAGGCAGCGCCGAAAGACAAGCGCTCGGTAAAGATCGATATCCTCGAGGTGCGCCAGCCTGAGAGTGACGCGGCAGTCGTGGGCTACATGGTCGCCGAAGGTCTCGAGAAGCGCATGCCGTTTCGCCGCGTCCTCAAGCAGACGGTCGAGAAGGTGATGGCGGTCAAAGACATCCAGGGCGTTCGCATCACCATTTCAGGCCGCCTTGGCGGAGCGGAGATGAGCCGCAAAGAATCGATTCGTAAAGGGCGCATCCCCTTGCAGACCTTTCGCGCTGATATTGACTTTGCCCATGAGCAGGCGTACCTCCCGTACGGCGTAATCGGCATTAAGGTGTGGATCTATCGCGGGAATATTTTCGCTGATAAAAAAGGCAAGGCGACCGTGAGCGCGTAAATTGCTTATGTTATTTCCTAAAAAAGTAAAACACCGTAAGTGGCAGACGCAGCGCAAAAGCGAGGCGAAACTCCGCCGCCCCGATACGCGCGGCATCACGGTAGCCTTCGGTTCCTATGCCTTGAAGGCAATGACTCCGGCGCGCCTCACCTCAAATCAAATCGAAGCGGCGCGCAAGGTGCTCACGCGCGCGACGACGAAGGGCGGCAAGCTGTGGATTCGCGTCTTCCCTGACCGGCCGATTACCGCGAAGCCAGCTGAAGTGGGTATGGGTAGCGGTAAGGGAGATTTGAAGCATTTTGTCTTTGAAGTGCGTCCCGGCCGCGTCCTCTTCGAGCTCGATGGCGTTGCCGAAGCTTCAGCTCGTGAGCACCTCCGCCAAGCAGGGATGAAGCTCCCTATGAAGACAGCGGTCATTGCGCGCCACCGATAAGTATGGCAAAACGAATTCACATGAAGGCCTTGAGCGATACCGAGCTCACTAAGACCCTTGCGGACACTCGCAAGGAGTTGCATGAGCATCGTTTTGCGGCGGCCGGCTCGCGCCCCAAGGACACGAACTCGCTTACGAAGGCGCGCAAGACGACCGCTCGCGTACTAACCGAGCAGCGCGTTCGCACTACTTCGGCTACTGCCTCAGTATCTTCGGGCTCTCACCCTGCGAAAAAATAGTATGACTCCCACCACTTCACGTCCGCAGACCTTCACTGGCGTCGTCGTCAAGACGGCGATGAAAGATACGGCGACCGTGCGCGTCGACCGGTACGTCAAGAATGTGAAGTACCAGAAGTTTCTCGTTCGCTCGAAGAAGTATCTTGTTCACGACCCGGGTAATACGGCGCAGGTGGGGGATAAGGTCACAATCGTCGCATGTCGCCCCATCTCGAAGCTTAAACGTTTCGCTCTCGCGAATACCTCGCCTGCTGGCTCGGCATCTTCGGACTCGCGTCCTACGAAATAATATGTTGCAGGATAAATCGCTCGTGATGGTGGGAGATAATACCGGCGCAAAGATCGCACGGGTTTTCAAAGTGCCTGGCGGCTCAAAGCGCCGCTATGCGGGTATCGGCGACGTCGTCATCATTTCTATACAAGTTGCCGAGCCGCGCAAAGCGGTGAAAAAGAAGGAGGTCTACCGTGCGGTCGTCGTACGCACGAAAAATCCTTTTGCCCGCAAAGACGGCTCGTACATCCGCTTTGATGAAAACGCCGTTGTCATCATCGAGAAGCAGGGCAAGGAGATGGCTCCAAAAGGCAACCGCGTCTTCGGCCCGGTGCCGCGCGAGTTGAGCGAGCGCGGCTGGCACTCGATTGTCGCCTTGTCGCCTGAAGTCGTCTAACGTATGGCTATGCACGTAAAAAAGGGCGACAAGGTAAAAGTCATCTCCGGCAAAGACAAGGGTAAGACGGGGGTCATTTTCCGTGCCCTTCCTAAGGAGAACAAGGTCGTTATTGAGGGCATCGCGATTGCGAAGCGCCACACCAAGAAGATAGGGAACCAATCCGGCCATATCGTCGAGCGTCCGACGCCCATCGACGCCTCGAATGTCATGAAAGTCGGCAAATAAGTATGATGCTTACCAAACAACGCCAGCAAACCGCCTATCTCGCTCTTGCCGAGATCTTCAAGTACACCTCGCCGATGCAGGCACCTCGCGTCCTCAAGGTTATCGTCTCGAGCGGGGTAGGCAAGAAGCGCGAACCCAAGCAGCTCGCCGTTATCGTCGACCGCCTCGCGCGCATCACCGGGCAAAAGCCCGCCCCGCGCACGGCGCGTCTCTCTATCGCCTCCTTCAAGGTGCGCGAGGGTGATACGGTCGGGCTCCAGGTAACGCTTAGGGGCCCCCGCATGTACGATTTTTTGGACAAACTGATTCATATCGCGCTCCCGCGTACGCGCGACTTCCGCGGCATCCCGGCCTCTGCAGTCGACGATATGGGCAACCTCACGGTCGGCATCCGCGAGCACACCATCTTCCCCGAGACCAGCGACGAAGACCTCAAAGACGTCTTTGGTCTTGCCGTCACCATCGTAACCACTTCAAAGTCGAAAAAAGAGGCCGATGCCTTCTTCCGCCACCTCGGCCTCCCGCTCGTTGACCAGAAGGTAAAACGCTGATAATCTCTACCCACGCTCTTCGGGGCTATTTTTCTTACTTTCATGGCTAAAAAGTCCCAGATCGCGAGGCTTGCGAAGAAGCAAAAACTCGTCAAGAAGTACGCCGCCAAGCGCGCGGCTCTTAAGGCTGCAGGGGACTGGGAAGGGCTTCAGGCGCTGCCTCGCAACTCCTCGGCGGTGCGTATCAAGAATCGCTGTGCGGTGACCGGGCGCTCTCGCGGCTACATGCGGGCCTTCGGCCTTTCGCGCATACAATTTCGCGAGCTTGCTCGAGAGGGCAAGATTCCGGGCGTAAAAAAGGCTTCCTGGTAAATCATGATTACTGACCGCGTCGGAGATTTCATAGTTCGCCTCAAGAATGCCGCGGCAGCCGAGAAGTCCGTGGTCACTCTCCCGCACTCGAACCACCTCGAGGCCATCGCGAAGAAGCTGAAACAGCTCGGGTATGTCGCAGATGTCTCGGTCGATGACGACATAAAAAAGACGATTACCGTAACGCTCGCTCTTGATGAAGAGGGTCGCCCGAAGATTCGCGGCGTCGAGCGCATCTCAAAGCCTGGCCGTCGACTCTACGTCTCGCATCGCGAGACACATCAGGTAAAGATGGGGGCTGGCGCGCGCATCGTCTCGACGCCGAAAGGCATCCTTTCAGACGCCGAAGCGCGCAAGGTGCGGGTGGGCGGCGAGGACCTCTTTAAGATCTGGTAGTTCGATATGATTCGCTACAAGTGACTATGAGCCGTCTTGCAAAAAAGCCGATAGCGCCGGGTAAGGCTGAAGTCTCCTTCGCCGGGGACACGCTGACCGTAAAAGGTCCGAAGGGGACCTTGACCAAGCGCGTTCACCCAGGCATTGCAATCGCAATCGCTCCTGAAGGCGTCTCGATTACAGCTAAAAACCATTCGCACCTCGCTAAAACACTGACGGGCACTTATGCCTCGCATGTCCGCAATATGGTGAAGGGAGTCCTGACCCCGTACAAGAAAGTTTTGATACTCGAGGGCGTTGGTTATAAGGTCGAAATGAAAGGGAAGGACCTCCAATTCGTCGTTGGTTTCTCGCACCCGGTGAAACTTCCTATCCCTGCCGATGTAAGCGCGACGGCAGAGAAGAACGTGATTACCCTTGAGAGCCCGAACAAGGAGTCAGTGGGGCAATTTGCGGCGATTGTGCGTGCCGTGAAGAAGCCAGAGCCGTATCTCGGCAAAGGGATTCGCTACGAGGGAGAAGTGATTCGCCGCAAGCAGGGCAAGAAAGCCGTCTAACGTATGCAACGAGGCTTTACCGGCAAGAATGAAATGCGACAGCGCCGACACGCGCGCGTACGCGCGCGTGTGGCGGGCACAAAGGAGCGTCCCCGCCTCGTAATCTATAAGTCGAATCGTTTCGTCTCGGCGCAGGTAATCGACGATAACACTGGGCACACGCTTGCCTCGGCTCACGGGCGCGAGTTCAAGGCGTCGCAGGCCGTACAAGCCGCGAAAGTAGGGGAGGCGATCGCGGCGCGCGCCAAGGAGGCGGGGGTTACGAAGGTCGTCTTCGACCGTGGCGGGTACCAGTACGTCGCGCAAGTAAAAGCGCTTGCAACGGCCGCGCGTAAAGGAGGCCTCACTTTTTAAGTATGGAACCCGCCGAAGGTACCGTCATCGAAACGACTGCAGCGGCGCCTCTCGAGGCGCCGCCGGTAGCTCCTGTAACACCCGCGCGTGGGGCGGGTCACGGCCGCGGGCAGGGTCGCGGCGGGCGCCCAGGGGGTAGGGGGGGAGGCGGCCGCGGTCGCGAGCGAGCGCCGCGCGAGCGAGGCGAGTTCGACCAGGTAACCATCGACGCGCGTCGCGTTGCCCGCGTCATGGCCGGCGGTCGCCGTTTCAATTTCAGCATCGTGGTCGTCATTGGCGACCGCAAGGGTCGCGTCGGCGTCGGCCTCGGCAAGGGTGCAGACACCGCGCTCGCGGTCGATAAGGCGACGCGGGACGCGAAGAAGCATCTCATTACGATCGTGCGTACGAAGTACAACTCCATACCGCACGACGTGCGTGCCAAATACGCCTCCTCGGTGGTCGAGCTCATCCCTTCTCCGGGTCGCGGCTTAGTTGCCGGTTCAGCAGTGCGTACCGTGCTCGATTTCGGTGGCGTCACCGATATCGTCTCGAAAATTCATTCGCGCACCAAGAACAAGCTCACCATCGCGCGCGCGACCGTCGAGGCTTTGAAGAATCTCAAAGCACGCTAGCCCCTATGCAACTCAATACACTCACGCCTAGTCATCCGAAGCACCGCAACGCGCCTGTAGGGCGCGGCGGCAAGCGCGGCAAGACCTCCGGTCACGGCGGCAAGGGTCAGACTGCGCGCTCGGGCCACAAGATCCGTCCCGAAATGCGGGATCTCATCAAGAAGCTCCCGAAGCGCCGCGGCCATGGACGTAACCGTTCGCATACGGTGCGAGAAGAGCGCATGGAGTACGCGCCCGTGAACCTCTTCGTACTCGAGGCGAAATTTAAAGCGGGCGAGACGATTACTCCCTCCACCCTTCTTGCTAAGGGTCTTGTCCGCCGAGCAAATGGTCGCGCGCCTCACGTGAAGATCCTCGGCGTGGGTGAACTTACTAAGGCGTTTACGATACAAAACTGTGCTCTCTCGACAGGTGCCCGCGCTGCGGTAGAAAAAGCAGGGGGAACCATTAAAAATCCGATCGATAGTCCCCCCATTCATGATTAACGCTTTCATACATAAAGCAAAGCTTGCATTTACAGATTCGGCCATCCGCGGCCGCATTTTCTTTGTGATAGCTGCGCTTGCGCTCTTCCGCCTCCTCGCCAATATCCCCATCCCGGGCGTCAACCGCCTCGCACTTGAGAATTTCTTTGCAAACAACCAATTTTTCGGACTCCTCAATATATTCTCGGGCGGCGGGCTCTCTCACCTCTCGGTCGTCATGCTCGGGGTGGGCCCCTATATCACTGCGTCTATCGTGATGCAAGTCGCGACCATCATTTTCCCGGGCGTGAAGCGGGCGTACACCGAAGAGGGTGAAGCTGGCCGCGCGCGCTTCATCAATTGGAGCCGCCTCCTCACCGTCCCCTTGGCCGCGCTCCAAGCCATCGCCTTCCTCTTTCTCCTTCGGAGCCAAGGCGTCCTTGTGCCGCTTTCTTCGGTATCGCTTATCGCCAATATCGCTCTCGTGACTGCCGGATCCTTGCTCCTTATGTGGCTTGGTGAGTTGGTGACGGAGTTCGGCATTGGCAATGGCGTGTCGCTCGTCATCTTCGCTGGTATCGTGGCGCGCCTTCCTTCAGGCATCTCACAGAGCTTGTTTGCCGCAACCATAGCGAACATACCGGCATTTCTCGGGTTCGCTTTACTCGGCCTCGCGATGATTTATGCTGTCGTCATCGTGTCGGATGCCGAGCGGACGATACCCATCGCCTACGCGCGCGCGGTGCGCGGCGCAGCTATGAGCCAAGGGGCGGCTACCTACCTCCCGATACGCCTCCTCCAAGCCGGCGTCATCCCAATCATCTTCGCACTCTCATTCATCCTCTTGCCGCAATTCGCCCTGTCAGCTCTTGGAGCACTCGGCATCACCCAAGCTGTCGCGTTTTCAGCTTTATACACGGCCTTTCTTTCAAACCCGTGGCAGTATGGGGCAGCGTACTTCGTTTTGGTCGTGCTCTTTACATACTTTTACACCTCGATTACCTTCGAGCCCGATCGTGTGGCTGAAAATCTCCAAAAGTCGGGCGCCTTCGTACCAGGAGTGCGGCCGGGCACCGAGACGCAGGCGTATATCGCGAATGTCGTGAATCGCATCACCTTGCCGGGCGCCGTCTTTCTCGGCCTTCTTGCGGTTGCGCCCTCTATCGTGCAGGGCGTGACGGGTGTCACAACGCTGGTGATTGGCGGCACGGCTCTTCTCATCGCAGTCCAGGTCGCGCTCGACTTGGCAAGGAAAATCGACGCGCAGGTATCGCTCCGGGAGTACTAGTTTTACAAAGGTGCTAGAGTAAATAGCATGGATACGCGCACTATCTTTTTTGTTGGTAAGCCTGGGTGCGGCAAAGGCACCCAGGCGAAACTGTTAAGCGAGAAAACCGGCTGGCCGACCATCTCCGCCGGCAAGCAGTTCCGAGAGATAGCTCTTGAGGACACGCCTGTCGGCAGGAAAGTGAAATCGGAGATGGGGAATGGCGCCCTTATGCCGCACTGGTTCGCGATGTATCTCTATCAAAAAGCGCTTTTCTCGCTTTCAGCTGACTCGAGCGTCATTTTTGACGGGTTTAACCGCAAGGTGCCCGAGGCCGAGCTCATCGTTTCATCGCTCGCGTGGCTTGGTCGCTCCTTTACCGTGGTCAATATTGTCGTTTCAGACGAAGAGGTGCGCCGCAGGCTTCTTGTCCGCAAAGAGACAGAGGGTCGCGCCGATGATAGCGTCGTCGAAGAGCGCCTCAAGGAGTACAGCGCTCACACTGAAGCAGCCATCAACATCTTTCGCGCAGCAGGGAGCCTTATTGAGGTAAACGGCGAACAGGCACCAGAGAAAATCGCTGAAGATATTAATAAAGCCTTAGGTGTTGCATGATCATCCGTACTGACGAAGAACGCGAGAATTTGATAGAAGCGGGGCATCGGCTCGGCGCCGTTTTAAAGGCGCTTCGCGCAAAGGTCGCGCCCGGAGTTACCGCTGAAGCATTAGACGATCTCGCCGAGCAGATGATACGCGACAGCGGTGATGAACCGGCATTTTTGGGGTATACACCCGAAGGAGCTTCTCGCCCGTACCCGGCGACGCTTTGTGTTTCGATTAACGATGAAGTAGTGCACGGCATCCCGAATGAATCGAAGAAAGTCTTGAAGACGGGTGATATTGTTGGCCTCGATCTCGGGCTACGGCATAAAGGCATTATTGTCGATGCAGCGATTACGGTACCTGTAGGGAAGATAGATACAGAGACAGAGAGCCTTTTGCAGACGACGGAGCTTGCGCTTGCGAATGGTATCGCGGCCGCCAGAGTTGGCGGCCGCGTCGGCGACATCTCGCATGCGATTGAGGAGACGTATAAAGGCACACATTTTTCGGTTGTGAAGGTGCTTGGTGGTCATGGGGTAGGCGAGCATGTCCATGAAGGGCCCTTCGTGCCTAATGTTGGCCATGAAGGAGCAGGTGAGGAACTTATAGAGGGCATGGTGCTTGCGCTCGAACCTATCGCGAACGCCGGCAAAGGTGCAGTTACGCTCGCTCCCGACGGCTACACTTATCGAACCCGTGACGGCTCCAAGAGTGCTCACTTCGAACACACCATCTTGCTCGAAAAGGCAGGAACGCGTATCATCACCGCATAACCGCCTTAGGCGCATTTTTATTTCATGAAAAGAAACCCGAGAGAGGAGCGTACCTACGTGATGATTAAGCCCGATGGGGTCAAGAAGGGCCTCATCGGCGAGATCATCAAGCGTTTCGAACAGCGCGATTTGAAGATAGTGGCGCTTGAGATGTTTCAACCGACGCGAGACCTCATAGATAATCACTACCCGAAGGAAGAAGTGTGGATTACCCGGCTCGGGCATAAAACTCTTGAAACGTATAAAAAGTATGGTTATGACCCGCTTGAAGATTTTGGTACTGACGACCCCGTAAAAATTGGCCCAGAAGTGCGCAAGTGGGTGGTCGATTACATGGTTTCGGCGCCCTTGGTGAAAATGGTGGTCGAAGGGACTCATGCGGTAGATATGGTGCGCAAAATAGCGGGGCCGACGATGCCCTATATCGCTGATATGGGCACTATCCGCGGCGATTTCTCCAACGACTCGCCTGCGGTCGCGAACGCGGAGAAGCGTGCGGTCGCCAATATCATGCATGCCTCCGAGACTCCAGAAGAAGCTGCACACGAGATTGAACACTGGTTCGGCAAGAGCCCCCTTCATAGCTACAAGCGCCACGGCGAATAAAGCGCTTGACAGGGGGTGTATACTTTTTAGTGGAGCCACTCTTTAAAAACGCAACTTGCCTCTCCTTTGGGAGTCTTAGATTCACGCGTTTTGGTCGAGTTCCTCACGGAGTTCCGATAGACGCGATGCGGACACCCGCCTGGCATAATTAAGTTGCACTCTTATAGTGGCTCCACGAGAACATCCGCCCTCTTGGCGGATTTTCTCGTGGTAGAGTCTCCCAATGCGACTGACGTTTTATGGTGGAGCAGGGAAGGTGACCGGTTCGAATTTTTTAATTGAAGAAGACGGCCAGAAGATCTTAGTCGATTGTGGTATCGAGCAAGGGGCTGACTTTTGCGAGTCATGCGTATACGGTGATTTCCCTTATGACCCGAAAGAGATACAGGCGCTCGTGGTGACTCATTCGCATCTCGATCATGTGGGCCGCATACCAAAGTTAGTGAGAGACGGCTTTCGCGGCGACATCTATATGACGCCGCCTACCCGGGACCTAGCCGAACTTATTTTGCGCGATAGTATCGACATTCTTGCTAAAGAGGCGCATCGGCGTAATTTACCAGTATTGTATGAAGCCAGCGATGTCGACGCTACCTTCGCTCTCGTCAAAACGCTTAGCTACCATGAAGAGAAGGAGGTCGCTCCGGAGCTTTCAATCTATCTGCGCAACACGGGCCATATCTTAGGCTCGGCAAGCGTACGTATTACGGCTGGCGATGGTACCACGCTCGTACTTACGGGCGATATAGGCAACTCGCCCTCGCCCTTATTGCCTGACTGGGAGCCGGTGCCGGACGCCGATGCTCTCGTTATGGAGAGTGTGTACGGTGACCGAGTCCATCCTCCGCGAGCAACACGGGATTTGCTGCTCAAAGGGAGACTTCAACTTGCGATTAAACGGGGTGGCGCTATCCTCATCCCTGCCTTTGCTATGGAGCGTACGCAACTCATGCTCTACGAGCTCTCAAACTTTTTTGCTACGGGCGATTTGCCCAAAATCCCTGTCTTTCTTGATTCACCGCTTGCGATTGACGTGACCCGGGTGTACGAGAAGTGGGGGAGCACCTATTTCAAACCAGCAGCAGAAGAGGAGATGAAGCGAGAAAAAAGTTTGTTCAAATTCCCGTTTCTTACCCAAACACCCCACAACACCGAATCGGAGAAGATAGATGCGGCTCCTAACCCAAAAATAATCATCGCAGGGGCGGGGATGAGCCACGGAGGTCGCATCGGTAAGCACGAGATTAAGTACCTACCCGACCCCAAAACGACCCTTTTTATGGTCGGGTACCAAGCTCCTGGCTCTCCGGGCCGGCAAATACAGGAAGGAGCGTCTTCAGTGCGTCTCAATGGCCAAGAGGTTCACATTAGAGCAAAAATAGAGCTACTTGAGGGATGGTCGGCGCATGCCGATAGAGATGAGCTCCTTAAATTTGCCAAGGCGGCGCTTGTTAATAAAAGACCTAAGGCGATTTTCACTGCGCTCGGTGAGCCAGCGGCCTCACACTTCCTCGCCCAGCGTATCCACGACTATCTCGGTGCTCGCGCCATCGCCCCCGAGCTCGGCCAAACCTGGGAGATTACAAAAGAGAAAGTTACGAAACTTTCTTAGCGATGCGGGCGAAGACCTCGGGGTGGTCGGCGGCGAACTGGGCGAGGACTTTGCGGTCGAGCTGCATACCGCCTTTCTTCAGCTTCCCGATAAATTGGCTGTAGGAGGCGTGGCCATTATCACGTACTGCGGCATTGAGGCGGACAATCCAGAGCGAGCGAAAGTCATTCTTTTTGTCTTTGCGGTGCGCAAACGCATACTTACCAGCATGGAGGAGTGCCTCGTGCGCATAGCGCTCCTTCTTCGAGCGCCCATGGCGATAGCCCTTCGCTCGCGCGAGGATATTCTTACGGCGCTTCTGCGCCATGACTCCACCTTTTACTCGTGCCATACGTTAGTGATTACGCAGTTAAGTAAGAACTTGAATTATGAGCCTGGGAGAAAGCGTCGGCGCGCGCGCGCGGTAAAGACAAGCGTAACGTCCGCGCGCTTGCCGCGGCGCTTATTGCCAGATGCTTTCGCATTGAAATGATTCTGCCCCTTCACACGCGCAATAATCTTGCCGTTTCGGGTGACGCGAACTCGTTTTAAATATGATTTATTGGTTTTCATTTTTTGTGTGGAGCTTCTGCTCCTTCTCGCGCTTCGCTTGCGCTTCCTTATCGCGTTCGATGACCCCGGCGAAGCCCTTCGGGCTCCGTTCGATCGGTTCGGCGATGCGGTACGCGTAGGGGATACGGAGGAGGAACTTCTCAAGCCGTTCTCTAAGAAAGGCTTCCTCCATCCCCTTGTATCGCCCTTTAAGGAAAAGCTCTGCGCGCACACGGTGCCCCTCGGCAAGCCATTCGGCTGTCTTTTTGGCTTTGAGCATCACATCGTGCTCCCCAGTACCGACCTTGATCTGGACCTCCTTGGTCTCCGATACAACGGCTTTGGCCTTTACGGCCTTCTCTTTCTTACTTCGCTCGTACTCAAATTTACCATAATCGGTAATCTTAGCAACCGGCGGCACGGCCAAGGGCGAAATCTCGATAAGGTCAAGACCTGCCGCCTTGGCGGCCGCCAAGGCATCCTCAATGGAGAGGACCCCGAGGTTCTCACCTTGGGCGCCGATAACGCGCAGTTCACGCGCACGGATCTCGTTGTTTAGTAGTAGTCGTTCGGTACTCAAAGCGTTAGTAAAGCGACTCTACCACAATGAACACCCATAACGCAACTGCAGGCTCCCCTTTTTTAAGGAGTGGGTTATACTATTCGTATATGGATGCCCCCCAAAACATAAGCGGTGAACGTATTCGAATCGTATATATCGAGGATGAGCCGTTTTTCGCAGGCACGATGAGCCGTCTTTTAACTGAAGCTGGATACACGACGGCGGTCGCAAGTGACGGTGAAACAGGACTTGCCCTGGTCGGCAAAGAGAAGCCTGATCTCATTCTCCTCGATCTCGTTCTTCCCAAGATTGATGGCAAAGAGGTCTTGAAGCGCCTTAAGAGCGATTCGGCTACAAAAGAAATCCCTGTGTTCGTCCTCTCGAATCTCTCCGCTGAAGCTGATCAGCGCGAGACAGTTGCTCTTGGCGCAGCCGGCTTTTTCGTTAAGGCAATGACGCTGCCCTCGGCAATCGTCGAAGCAATCAAGAAACAGCTCGGATAGCCATGGCCGGGTTTGCAAACGAACTTTGGATTACGGTCGGTGCTAACGCCGTTTCGGGGGCAATCATCTTCATTGGCGGGCTCTTCGTCTTATTTCAGAATCCGCGGCGCGACATCAACTGGCTCTTTTTCTTCATCACCGTTACCACTCTCCTCTACACGGTCTTTTTCATCATTGCCTCCTTGCAGACCGCACACGATGCTGCCTATTTTTGGTGGTTCTTGAATATCTTCGACACCATCATCCCGATGGCCGTCGTACATTTTATCTTTCGTGTCATCAAGAGAGATCGGGAATGGCGCTGGTTTATTATCGCTACCTACCTTATCGGCGCCGTCGTCTTCATCGTCCCCTGGTTTCACCCCACGTGGTTTCTCCCTGACGTCGTGCCGAAGCTCTACTTCCCCTTTTATCTCACCGCCGGGTGGTGGTATATCGTCATGCTCGTCTATTTCTTCGGTGCCTTGTTCGTCGCGGTCGCGAATCTGGTCAACGCCTACCGACTTTCAGCCGGGATTGAACGCCAGCGACTCGAATATTTCATTTTGATGATCGCGGTCGGCTACTCAATCGGTTGCCTCAATTTTCTCTTGGTGTTCAACATTCCCTTTGACCCCGTGTTCGGCTCATTCGTCGGTTTCTATTTGATTCCGGTCGCGTACGGCGTCTTCGCGACCGATCTCCTTGATATCCGGCTCGTCGTTCGACGCGCGTTCTATTATGCCTTTAGCATCGCGGCAATCGCCGCGTTCCTGGTCGCTCTCATCCTCTTCAACGGATTTTTGGAGCGCACAATACCGGGCTTCCAGTTTTGGACAGTACCGGTCATCGTTGCCATCGTCGCATTCATTATCGGCCGGTCGGTCCTTAAGCAGGCGCGAGAGTCTGAAAAGCTGAAATACGAGTTCATCACGGTTGCCACACACAAGTTGCGGACCCCTCTTACGCGCATTCGCTGGGTCATCCCGGAACTCCTTGCGCAAGCGGGTACTAACCACGACCTTCGTGAGGGGATACGGCGCATTGATGACGCCAATAACCAACTCATCGAGCTCACCAATGTCCTTATGGAAGCAGCGCATCCGGGCGGGACCTACGATTACCAGCAGATTCCTGTCGATTTGCGGCATCTTGCCTGGGAGGCCGTGAAGCGCTTCGCAACTCAAATTGCGGAGAAAAAACTTGCCGTATCGGTAGACGCTGAGAATCCCCCCTTAGCTCTCGGGGATGCGCGCCGGCTTGCTCTTGTCGCTGAGGTGCTCGTAGAAAACGCCGTCATGTATACGCCTGCGGGAGGGAAGGTCCACATCACCGTGGCGCCGGATCGGCACGGTGTACGTTTTGCAGTGACCGACACCGGCATTGGTGTTAATCGCGAGGATCAAGAAAATATCTTTTCGAGTTTTTATCGTACGAATGCGGCCCGCACAGCTGACACCGAGGGAGTGGGTCTGGGGCTCTCGCTTTCAAAGAATATCGTTGACCGGCAGGGCGGCCGTATCGGCATTGTGAGCGAAGGAGAGGGGAAGGGGAGCACCTTTTGGTTCACGATGCCGCTTGCAGCATAACAAGGCCGGACTACTGTCCGGCCTTGGGTCAGTGAGGGATGTGTCCTGCGTATGCCGCGATGATGCCCGCCGCGACGAATGCCTTGGCCGAACTTTGCAAGACGACCACAAGGGTGTTCGTGAGCTCCGCAAGTACCGGGGGCATGAGTGCTGCAAGCACCATCAGGAATACGCCGAATCCCAGAGCGCCGAATATCTTCATACTGATGAAGTAATTGATAAGTCGTCAGCAACTCCTGTCTATAAGAACTTGTCGTAGTGGTAGGATGGTCGCACGTGGGGGTCCGATTCGTGATACGCTAGGGGGAGCGGGTCGTTCCGCGCTATTTATACGACTTTACATTATCGAATTATGCGCCCATCAATCAAAGTCACCCTCACGAGTGCAGCCTTCGCCCTCGCCCTCTTTACGACCGCCTCTCCCGTGCAAGCGGCAGGGCTCACTACGAACCAGATTAATTCGGTCCTTACCTTGCTACAGTCATTCAATGTAGATACGAAAACCGTTGACACGGTGCGCGCGGTACTGAACGGACAGGCGCCGCCACGTTCAGGCGAGAACGAAGACAAGAAGCCCTCGACCGCTCCCGGCCAAGTTGGAAAGATGGTTTGCATCGCCCTTTATCGCGACCTCGGCATCGGCTCGCGCGGGGACGATGTGAGGAAGCTGCAAGAGATGCTGAAAGAAGACGATGATCGTAATTTTACTGCGTCATCGACCGGCTATTTCGGCTCCTTGACGGCAGAGGCGCTGAAGCGTTTCCAATTAAAGAACAGCATCGCTTCGACCACGACAGGCACCGTGGGGCCGCTCACCCGCGGATTCTTCGAGCGCCGTTGCGGCAAGGGGTTATCAAACGATAATAAAGTTGGTACGACCACCGCGTCCTCGACGTCGAACCACAAATCAAACGATTAAAACAAGTAAGAGGGGGCAGTGTTATAGTGCTACCTTATTACTTTTTCTCTGCTTCAAAATCGAGGCAGACGGAGTTGATGCAGTAGCGCTTGCCGCTTTTGTCTGCAGGGCCGTCGTTAAATACGTGGCCTAAATGGCCGCCGCAGTTCTTGCAGTAGACTTCAGTGCGGCTTCTGTCTGCATCGAGGCGCGTGCCGACGTTTTCGGCGACCGCGGGGTCGGTAAACGAGGGCCAGCCGGTGCCGGAGTCGAACTTTTGTGCGGAGGTGAAGAGGACGTTGCCGCACTGCTTACAGCGGTAGACGCCCGGCTCGTGGTTGTCAACATATTCTCCGGTAAAGGGCGCTTCGGTGCCGCCCTCAAGCATGACACGGCGTTCTTCGGGAGTGAGCTCCTTCATGCTTGAAGAATATCACTCGGGAGCGTACGATGCCCAGTATGAAACGGCTCGCGGTCTGGCTCATACTCCTCCTTGCCTTTTTCGGCCTTTCAGACTCCGTGTACCTCGCTAAAGAGGCCTTCTCGGGCATTCCCCTCATTTGCGATATCGCTGGGCTCTCCGGCTGTAACGTCGTAGCCGAGAGCCCCTATTCGCATATCCTCGGGATCCCTCTCGCCGACTACGGTGTCGCTTTTTACACGCTCCTGTTCATTCTCGCGGCGGTTGAAGTGATGTATGTGCAAGTGCATGTTCGACGCGTGATACAAGGACTCGTTGCTCTCGGCCTTATTGCCTCGGCCTACTTCATATTTATCCAGCTTTCCGTCATTAACGCGCTGTGTATTTATTGTTCGCTCTCGGCGCTCATTTCGCTCTTGGTCTTCATTCTTGCTTATTTCATCGAGCCGCTTGCTCCCCGCATGACCGTTATCGAGATGCCTCCACCACGCTTCCGCTCGACTCTCGTCTTACCGCCACCCCAGACATGACCCGGCTTCTCCTTACGCTCGCTCTCGTTACGCTCCCGGGGAGTGCGGCAGCAGCAGCTGCTCCCGCTTTCGTGAGCGGGAGCAGCATCTTAATCGCGACAACGACCCCAGCCAATGTCTACGCTATTGGCGGCACGGTTGCTGTCACTACGCCAATCAAGGGCGATTTCACGGCAGCCGGTGGGTCGCTCTCCGTTGAGGCTGCTGTTGGCGGCGACCTGTCGCTTGCGGGCGGTTCGCTTCACATTAACGCTCCCGTTGCTGGCGATGCCCGGCTTATGGGCGGGAGCATCACGCTTTCTGGAGCCGTCGGTGGCGATCTTGTTGCTTTCGGCGGCTCGGTTGTCGACTCGGGTGGCGGGGGAGCGAACGTGCTTATTGCTGCAGGAGACGTAAGCATGACTAAGGGCGCCGCCGGCCCCGTCACCGTCTATGGCAACACCATATCGCTCGGAGGCACATTCCTCAGTGACGTCGAGGTGATTGCCGGCAGCCGCGTTACGCTCCTCCCAGGGGCGGTGATTCGCGGTGAGCTCCGCTATCAGGCGCCCGAACAAGCGAACATCCCCAGTTCGGCGACTATTGCCGGAGGCGTCCATTACACAGGAGCGTCGTATCTTCCCACCTCTAAAGAGGCGCGCGCCATCGCTCTCGCTTCCTTTGGCGTCTTTCTTTTCGTAAAGATTCTTGGCGCGCTTATTCTCGCAGGGCTCCTTGCAGGAATTTTTCCCACGTTTGTCGACCGCGTAGTCACTAGGGCAACTCACGTATCAGTGCGTCGCGCGCTCCTCACCCTCCTACTCGGTTTCGGCGTCCTCGTAGCGACACCTGTATTGCTGCTCATCCTCGCAGTCACTTTCGTCGGTCTCGGCCTCGCTCTCATCCTTGGCCTCGCGTACCTGCTCCTTATTCCGCTCGCTTTTATTTACGCGGCGATTGTCATCGGTTCGTACCTTGCGCACGACCTCTTTAAGCGCACCGAGCTTCGATGGAGCGATGCCGTTTTCGGGATGCTCGTACTCTTTCTCGTGTGGTCCTTGCCCTATATCGGCGGATTCGTTACTGCGCTCGCCATCGTCTACATGCTCGGCGTACTGACACACCTTGTATACCGTTTTGCCTTCCCTCGCGAATCTGAAGGCACTGCAGTATAATCCGATAGAAGGGTTCTTTTGGGGGAGAAAATGGACAAGCGGTTTGATATACCGTGGACGCGGCTCACGCGCCCGCTCGGTGCTCTTTTTGCGGCAGCGGATGTGTATACTCGCAGAGATAAGAAAAAGCTACTGGGCGCGTGGCGCCGTTGCGCAAAAAACGGACAGTTGAATGGGTGTCGGGCGCGAAAGGAAATTCGTGAACTAGTAAGTAATGTCGCCGACGCCATCAATGTTCAGATTCAGATAGGGGCTCGCGTCTATGTACGGCAGGAGATTAGCGAGACGCTTACGAAGCGAGTCAAGCGAAAGAAGAGGCGGGCTCTTGAATGAGCCCGCCATTCCTTTATGCTGTGCTAGTGACTCCCTCAAAAGCTAAAGAGCGCCGGGCAAGAGCTAAGAAGATTCTCTCCTATTTAAAACGTGCGTACCCCGTCCCGAAGAGCGAGCTCAGGCATGAAACGCCGTTCCAGTTTGTTGCAGCAGTTGTTTTTTCAGCGCAGTGCACTGACAAAGCAGTGAATAAACTTACGAACTCGCTTTTTAAGCGATACAAGACACCGAAAGACTTTACTCGGGCAAATCTTACCGTGTTCACGAAAGAAATCTCTTCAATCCCATTTTTCCGTAATAAAGCCAAGGCGGTGATAGGGGCCGCGAAGATTATTGAAGAAAAGTACGGTGGGGAAGTGCCACGTACCGAAGCAGAGCTGGTCGCGCTCCCTGGCGTGGGCTACAAAACAGCACACGTCGTCTTAGGTGAGCTTTATGACACGTGGGAGGGGATACCTACGGATACCCACGTAAAAAGATTCGCGAAGCGCTTTGATTTGACTGATCAAAGCGATCTCAAAAGGATCTCAAAAGACCTTGAGTCACTGATACCAAAGAAAGATTGGAAGTATGTGAATAATGGCCTCGTCCTCTATGGCCGCTATCTCTGCCCAGCGCGCCCACATGACTGCTCCGCACATCCTCTTACTAAGCTCTGGCCGCCCGCCAACAAACGCTGGCCAAGGGCGAGTTGACATTCGTGTCGAGAGGCATAGTATAGGGGCGGGTCAGTTGCTGGAGTTGCCCTGGGCGCGGGTATCAATGGCCAATGCTGAAACCGGAAAGGGTTAGAAGTGTCCCGAGAGAATGTACGACTCTCGATGGAGTATCGCTTTGCGCAAAGCGGTGCTCCAGGATGCCAAAGAACAAGTGCGCGTAGTCTAGAATACGCAAGCGAATACCGGCATGAGGTGACGACCACCCCTGGGGGCGGTTCAGTCGAAGATCGCGTGGCTCTATGCAGTCCAGCAACTTTCCCTCCTTCGAGCACCACTTGTGGTGCTCTTTTTCTTTTTATACCAGCAGAGGTAGGATACGGACGTGTTGTATACAGATTTTAGAAAGATAGTGTGGGTGCATTATAAAAAACACGGGCGGCATGATCTGCCGTGGCGTAAAACTAAAGATCCATACAGAATTTTAGTATCTGAAGTAATGCTCCAGCAAACACAGGTGGAACGCGTCATCCCGTTTTATTGGCGATTTCTAGAGAAATTTTCCACGGTCGAACGTTTGGCAGTAGCACCTCTTTCAAGCGTGCTCAAAGTGTGGCAAGGCCTCGGCTACAATCGCAGAGCCCGTAACCTGCATCACGCTGTGCAAGAGATTGTCGGGCATTATCGAGGCTCGTTCCCGAGAACCGTCGAACAATGGGAAGCGCTCGATGGCGTGGGTCCCTATACAGCGCGCGCTGTCGTGGCTTTCGCCTTCAACAAAGATTGCATTTTTATCGAAACGAATATCCGGACGGCAGTTCTGCACCACTTTTTTGGCGATACGAAGGACATTTCCGACGTGCAGATTACAAAAATCCTTGAGCAGGTACTCCCAAAAAGGGAGGCGAGGAAGTGGTACTCGGCCTTGATGGACTACGGCGCGTACTTAAAGCAGTCGGGCATAAAACTAAACACAAAAAGCAAACATTACGTCAAACAATCGAAGTTTGCTGGTTCTAATCGCGAAGCGCGTGGGGCGATCCTCCGTGCGCTTGTCGGGGGCGGGCGCACGTCCGCATCTCTTGCGAATCTCCTCGGCCTCTCTCGCCGCGCGCAGCTCCGCGCGGCCCTTTCCGCACTTCTCTCCGAGCATCTCATACAAAAACGCGGTAACCGTTTCCAGTTACCGCGTGGTAGTGTGCTCTCATGAAAAAGCGGCTGAAGCACTACGCGTGGATAGCGGCGAACTATTATGCGAGAGTATGCGGCCGGCCGTCTATGCAGGGGTTTCATCACGCGCTCATCAATCTTTCGCTCCACGGGCTCGGGTACGATAACGCGTACAAGCAGCCCAGGTTTACCGGTGAAGAATGGTTTATAAAGTCTGTCTTGAAACCTGCAGGCATACGTACCTGCTTAGACATTGGTGCGAACGTCGGCAATTACACGAAAGCGCTCCACAGCCATTTAAACTGCATCGTTTATGCTTTTGAGCCCTCCACCTCTTCGTTTGTAGAATTACAGAAAGTCGAGGCCGAGAATGCCGGGAGGGTCGTCGCGCTCCGAACTGCGGTAGCAGATTTTAACGGCGCCGCGACTCTCTTCTCAAGAGGAGAGCGAGCCGCTACCGCCACACTCGATAAAAATTTGATGCCGATAGGAGTTAGGGGAGAAGAGGTCCCTGTCACTACCGTCGATCATGTCGTCGAGGAGCTCTCACTCAAACAGCTTGATTTCATAAAGATAGATACTGAAGGGTATGAGCGCGAGGTACTGTTAGGTGCGCGCAAAACAATCGAGCGATTCAAGCCGAGATTCATACAATTTGAATTTAATATTCTCCAATTGCGCCGCAACTACACGCTCCACAGCTTGTCAGAGCTACTCCCCGAGTACGAACTCTACCGCCTCTTACCTCGCGGCTGGATAAAAATCAAACCAGCCCATTTCGTAGATAACATCTTCATGTTCTGCAATATCGTCGCACAACGCAAAGAGACAATGGATGTACACCCTTGACGCTGCTATGATAAAATCACCCAAGCTTCAAGAACATGCCTCCTCCCGCGCCAGAAGCCGCCTCAATAAGTCGCCCCAGCATCGCACGGTGGCTCCTTGCCGCTCTCATAGACTGGGGAATCATCGGACTTTCGATGGCAGCCGTGTATGAAGTTTTTCAATTGACGGAAAGCCGCGGTTACGCTCCTCTCTGGGATATTTTTCTCATCATTACTGCCATTCTCGCGACATTCGTAACAGGCACACGTCAACACTCCATTGTCATTCTGGGGCATGAAGGGGCCCATGGGCACATTAGCAGTAAATTGTGGCTCAATGATTTCCTTGCTGAATTGCTCGTGTTCTGGCCGATGGGCATCGGCATCAGCGGTTATCGGCGGTTTCATTTTACGCATCATGAAAATCTAGGAACTGAAAAGGATCCAGAGTTGTACCACAAGAAACACCTCGCTCCGCACTATGACTTGCCTGCGAGAGTAGCGCGCATCATACGGTTTTTCTTCGGGGATATGTTTCTTTTTGGAGGTGTAGAAGAAGAGTTTTTTGTATTGAGTTATATCGCAGTGCGGGACTCCATTAAAGATAAGTTGGTACCGGTTGTCTGGTGGGTAGTGGCGCTCTTTATCATCTGGCACTTCAGTATGTGGTGGATCTTACTGATCTGGTTTGCCGCTATGGGGTCGGCATTCTGGGCAGTCTTTCGCCTACGAATCTGGACAGAACACATGGGTACGGCGGATGTCCATCGCATTTATGCTCGGTTCCTGTACCGACTCGTTTTTGTTCCGCACAATACCTGGTATCACTTCGAACACCATCGCTGGACCAGCGTCCCGTACTGGAATCTGCCCAAGGCTCGGGCGCTGAATACAGAAGTACCTGTCCGTTCCCTCGAGGACTTATTTGCTTCGTACAAAGATATGCCCGTGATACCCTCCGGCACACCCTTAAGATAACTTACATCCCGATAAGCACAGGGATGACCATCGGGGCTTTGTTCGTACGGGTGAAGAGGAAGCCCGTCATCACGTCAGCAAGGTTGTTTTTAACGTAGTCAAGGTCAATGGGGTTCATGTTGCGGGTTGAGTCCTCGACGGTTTTCTTGATGAGGAGCCGTGCTTGGTTAAGCAAGTCTTGGGATTCGCGGAGGTAAATGAAGCCGCGCGAGATGATGTCAGGCGACTTACGGAGCTTTCCGGTCTTGATATTGATCGAGGCGATAATCACGAACATACCGTCTTTGGCGAGCATCTGCCGGTCGCGTATCACGACCTCTTGCATATCGCCAATCGAAAATCCATCGACCACCATCTGGGTCGAAGGGACTTTTTGCTTGTGCACGTTCAGCTTCTCGCCGTCTTCGATGTCGATGACGGTGCCATTATCAGCCAAGATGATGTTCTCCTTTGGGAAGCCGCTCTGCTCGACGGCTTTTGCATGGCAGAAGGTCATTGAGCGGTAGCCATAGGCAGGCATGAAGTACTTGGCATGAACCTGTTTGTTGATCCATACGAGTTCGCCTGTATTGCCGTGGCCGGTCGAGTGCACGTCGCTTGACCGGTAGTGGATAAGCGTCACTCCCTGGCGGTAGAGATTGTCTTTCAGCTTCTGCACGTTGAGCTCGTTCCCCGGGATGACGGATGAAGAGAGGACGATGGTGTCGCGTTCATTGAGGAAGATGGTCTTATGCTGCTTGGTCGCGATGCGCATCAAGGCCGCAAACTCTTCACCCTGCGCACCCGTTGAGAGGATTACGATTTTATCAGGAGGGTAGTCGCCAATCGCCTGTGAGGGGATGATGGTGCCTTTGTCGATTTTCAAAAGGTTCATTTTCTCGGCAATCTCGAGATTGGTGCGGATAGAGCGTCCTTCGGTCACGATTTTCTTGCCGAGTTTTTCTGCAATTTCGATGATCTTCACCATCCTTTCAAATTGTGAGGCGAAGGTGCCGATAATGAGCCGACCATTCACGGTGCGCACAATGTCCTCGAGTGTCTGAATCACGCGCTTTTCAGGGATAGAGAAGCCGTCTTTCTCTGCGTTTGTGGAGTCCGCAATGAAAAAGAGATTCTTGTCTTTACCAATCTCGCCCCACACCCTCTTCTCTTTCTCTGAGGGGATACCGTCATCGTGGTCAAGCTTCAAGTCGCCGGTGATGACGACGTTTCCTTGCGGAGTCTCTAGGGAGACGCCCATTGAGTCGGGGATAGAGTGCGTAACGGGAAAGAATTTGACCTTGGTATGGCCAATCGTCATCGATTGGCCGACTTCGACCGTGATGATTTCAGGCTTTGGGATATCGGGATACTCCTCCTGACGCTTCGCGATCATCACTGCGGTCAGAGCCAGCGTGTATATTGGAGGATTGCCGAAGCGTGGGAGCACGAACGGGATGCCGCCGATGTGGTCGAGGTGGCCGTGCGTGATGATGACGCCGCGCACGCGGTCTTGGTTTTTTTCAAGATATTTGGTGTTGGGGAGGATGTAGTCGACACCCGGGGATCCGTCTTCAGAAACGAATTGGAAGCCCGCGTCAAAGACGAGGATATCGCCGTTGGCCTCAACGGCGGTCATATTGCGGCCCACCTCCTCAATGCCGCCTAAAGGGACGATGCGTACCGTGTTACCGGTTGCTGGCTCTGGGTAGTAATCGGCGCTCTGAGGCTTTCTAGGGGCTGCGGTAGGCCGACGGAGCATACGCTCGATGCGGCGACGTACGCCGCCCGGTCGCCCTCCGCCGCGGCCCCCGCCGCCTCGACCGCCATAGGGTCGACCGCCCTGGCGGCGGTCGCCCTCTCTTCCCGGGCCATAGGGCCGTGGTCCTCGCTCGCTTCCTGGATGAGGCGTAAACGGTCGCGGACCCTGGCCCGGAGGCGGTGCTGGTCGTGGTGATGGTGTGTTCATAGTGGTGAAAATTAAATAATTACCTCTGCGTACTCAAAAAGGGCCAGACCGCTTCAGTCGTAAGATACCAATCGACAACCGTCGCAAATCGATCTGAAGGGGTCGTAATCTGCGGGAGCGCAACGCCGCCGAGTTGTTGCGGCACCGTGTAGACGAAGTCTGGTGCATGCGTAAACGCGGCCGGGTAGTCGAGAGCGATAGCGTCCTCGATCTTTTGGAGGTCAGCAAGGCGCGTACTCGGATCACTCGCCTGGCGTGCCTCTTCAAGAAGGGTGTCGACGGTCTTATTGGCATAAAGAGCGATATTGAGCCCGGGGTCGTTACGCTCTTGTGAGTCCCAGAAGGCGTAGAGATCTTTATCCCGCCCGATGACCATCCCAAAAAGGAGCGCCTCATATTTACGCGGACGGATGACGTTTTGGTTAAGGTCACCAGGCTCATAGAGCTCAATGTCGACCGCGACGCCAAGCTTTTCCCAGTCGGTTTTCACGGCTCCAGCGACGGCCTTAAGCTCGGGCACGTTCGATGTCTTGACCGTAATCGAATCGAGCGAGAGTTTGGCGCTCGCATTCTTCCACACCCGTGCTGCGCCGTTATACTGCCAGCCAGCGTTTACGAGTATCTCGGCTGCTTTACTCGTCGGGTCAGTAAAAACAGGCACCGGCGTCTCCTTAATGTTCGCCCCCGGCGGTACCGGCCCCACGATTGGCGTCGCGTAGCCGCCGAGGATTTTTTCAGTAATCTTTGCGCGATCAACCGCGAGCGAAAGCGCCTCCCGCACCTCAAGGCGTGCGAATACGGGATTGTTGCTTTGATTAAAGAAGACGCCGAAGACTCGCGAGTAAGGGGCTGTCAGTGCGTAGAGGGAGGGGTGCCCGTACGCGCTTTGCACGTTGCCGTTTTGGAGAGCCTTCACCAAGTCTTCATCGCGAGAGAAGAAGATGAACTTGACGCCCGAGAGGTAGGGTCTGCCCAAGGGATGCCGAACATTTGCTAAGAGCGAGTAGCTCGTGATAAGGCCGCTTGCGTCGCGCGAGACGCCCGATGTTTTGAAAGGGCCGGCGCCAACAGGTTCAAGCGTAAGCGTTGAAAAGGGGAATTGCTCGTCAGGGATGCTTCGCCAGAGGCGGGCAGGTAAGATGCCGAGCGTGGTGTTTTCAAGAAACGGGGCATAGGGCTTCGCGAGGGTGAACGTAACGGTGTGGGCATCAGTCGCTACCGCTATAACGCCGCTCCAGTTTGCAAATTGCGGGCTCTTTAACCCCGGATCTTGCGCCTTTTGGATGGTAAAGACGATATCGTCTGCGGTAACAGGCGATCCGTCGCTAAAGACAGCATTATCGCGCAACACAAACGTGTACACCTTGCCGTCGGGAGAAGCGCTATAGCTTTTTGCTATGACCGGGATAAGAGAGCCGTCTCCCCCGATGCCCATAAGCCCGGCGTAGGTGAGCGTCGTAAGGTCCCGATCGGCGTCTGAAATAGCGAGGAGCGGGTTTACGAAGCGAGGGCTCCCGACCTCGCCTTCAACCAAGGTCCCGCCATACGTCGGGACGCGCACGAGGAGATGCTGTTCAAGCGCATAAAGGCTCGTAACCGAGGCGACGGCGACGAGGGCGCCGAGCGCATAGGCGATAACTCGGTCGCCGCGCGAAAGACCCTCGACATACGCGCGCAATCTCTCTAGAGTTTCGACGACGCGGGGGCGCGTGAGCGCTTCTCGCCAGCGCGCGATGCGTTCGTTCATGACGATATAAGAAGAAAGTTTGCGCCCGCGGCGATGACGAGAAGGGTCGCGACGACGATAGTCGCGTTAAATAAAAATTTCTCTGCGCCGCGGCGCTTATAAAAGGTTGACGCGAAGTTGTCGCCGCCGAACGCCCCGCCAAGACTTGCACCGCGCTGCTGAAGCACGACGCCGATGATGGTGAGGAGGGCGAGGACAATCTCTGCGTACGGCAGTGCCGATACGAGTGCCTCCATCTTTATGGATAGGTTATCACGTCAACTAATTGGGCGCAAATGGGTATAAAAATAGCGCGAGCGGGTCCCTTGACCCCCTCGCGCCCGATCGAATCAATCAACCAGATAGTACTTCCCGATTTCGATAGCGCTTTGCACCACACGAGATGTCAAATCAAGCACTAGACAAAGAATCTCGAGGAACATTCCGAAAGTGTATGCGGCACCGATAAAGAAAACTCCCAAGGCGACGCCACCTAGCGGAGTGCTGAAAAGTGCTTCCATTGTTGCTCTGCCTTTGCGGTTGGAATCCTGATATCAACTTTACGTCTTAATCACTGCACTTGTCAAGTTGCGGGGAAACGTTAGTTTCTCTATATTGCGAGCACCTTAGCAGCTTGTAAATCCCTATGGCACAAACAAAAAAGCTTTCTGTAAAGCCGCTTGGCGACCGTGTAGTCGTCAAACCGCTTGTGCACGAGGGTGAAAAGAAACTCGCCTCGGGTATCATCTTGCCCGCAACTAACAAAGAGAAGCCGATTGAGGGGCAGGTAGTTGCTGTCGGCCCTGGCCGCACTACTGATACGGGCTACCGTATCCCAATGGAGGTACAAGTCGGCGACAAAGTCTATTTTAAAAAGCCGTGGGACGAACCGATGAAGATTAACGATGTCGAGTATTACGTCCTTGCTGAATCTGAAATAACCCTCATTCAAGACTAACTATGGCAAAACAAATCTTATTTGCAGAAGATGCTCGTAAAAAGCTCGCTTCCGGCATTGCGCAAGCAGCGCGCGCAGTGAAGGTTACCCTCGGCCCTCGTGGTCGCAACGTCGTTATCGAACGCAGCTATGGCGGCCCGCGTATTACGAACGATGGTGTTTCAATCGCGAAAGAGATTAGCTTGAAAGACCGGTTCGAAAACATGGGTGCCGAACTAGTGAAGGAAGTCGCGAGCAAGACGAATGATGGCGTAGGTGATGGGACGACGACGTCGGTCGTTCTTCTTGAGGCTCTCGTCTCTGAAGGCCTTTCGCACGTGATCTTGGGTGCGAACGCCATGCTCATAAGGAGCGGGATGGAAAAGGCAAGAGATGCTGCGGTCGTTGAAATAAAGAAGATGAGCAAAGTCGTCTCGGGCAAGAACGACGTTAAGCATATCGCCTCGATATCTGCAGAGTCTGAAAAGCTTGGTGCGATTATCGCCGAGGCAGTTGAGGAGGTGGGGAAGAATGGCGTCGTAACGGTAGAAGAGTCGCCAGGTACCGAGCTCTCGTACGAGGTTGTCGAGGGTCTTGAAATCGACAAGGGCTACGTCTCGGCCTACATGGTCACGAACCCCGAGCGCATGGAGGCGGTGATGAAGGATGCGCTGATCTTGATTACCGATAAAAAGCTCGCGAATGTGCAAGAAGTATTGCCGCTTCTCGAAAAGGTAGCGCAGTCGGGTAAGAAAGAGCTCGTCATCATCGCAGACGAGGTTGAGGGTGACGCTCTCACTACCTTTGTGTTGAATAAGCTCCGTGGCACGTTTAGCGTGCTTGCTGTTAAGGCACCCGGGTATGGCGACAAAAAGAAAGAGATGCTCGCGGATATCGCAACGGTCGTGGGCGCTCAGGTAATCTCGAGTGATGTCGGCGTAACGTTTGAAGACGCGACCTTAGCAATGCTTGGTAAGGCTGCGCGCATCGTTGCGACCAAGGACTCGACGACGATTGTCGGCGGCAAGGGCAAGAAAGCGGACATCGAGAACCGTATCGGCCAGCTGAAGGCGCAAGCCGAGCAGACCGACTCGAAATTCGACAAAGAAAAGCTTGAAGAGCGTGTCGCGAAGCTCGCGGGTGGTGTCGCCGTGATTGCGGTTGGGGCGGCGACCGAGACCGAGATGAAATATCTCAAGGATAAGATAGATGATGCCGTAAAAGCCACCAAGGCTGCAATGGAGGAGGGAGTAGTCGCAGGCGGCGGAGCGACCTTGGCGAAAGTCTCGAAGAAGCTTGCGGACGCGAATACGAAACTGGTTGGCGATGAGAAGTCTGGCTATGACATCGTCGTTCGTGCCATGGAGATGCCACTCACACAAATCGCACTCAACGCTGGCAAGGATGACGCGGCGATACTTGTCGCGAAGGTACAAATGGGGAAAGTGAATGCTGGCTACGACGCGATGAACGACGAGATAGCTGACGACATGCTCGCGAAAGGTATCATCGACCCTGCTAAGGTTGTGCGTATGGTAGTCGAGAACGCTGTCTCGGCGGCGGCGATACTCCTCACGACCGAAGCGGCGATCGCCGATATACCCGAGCCGAAGAAGGGCGAGAGTGAAGCGCCCGATATGGGCATGGGCGGGATGGATTTTTAAGATAAGATGCAGACCCCGGCCCCGAGAGGGGCCGGGGGTTTGTTATACTTCGACCTCGTATGCTTTGGCTCCTTTTCGCCTTCTCCGGCCCCGTCTTTTGGGGCATTGGCTTTCATATCGATAAGTATCTGGTAAGCAAATACTTCGCGCGGAGCGACACGGCCGTCCTCATGATCTTCACCGCGCTCCTCGGGCTCCTCACGCTCCCCGTCATCTGGTATTTCGACCCCGCGGTCCTCGGCGTCTCGGCACTGAGCGCATTCATCATGGCCATCGCTGGCGCGCTCTATATGCTCGCGATGCTCTTTTATCTGCGCGCCATACAGAAGGAGGAGGCATCGGTCGTCGCGCCCCTCTTTCAGCTCCAGACCGTGTTCACCTTCGCCCTCGCATACCTCTTTCTCGGCGAGACGCTTTCATGGTACGTGGCGTTCGGCATCATCCTCATCATCGTCGGTGCGCTCACGATATCGGCTGATTCGTTTATCGACTGTTTTAGGTGCAAGATGCCGCTCCTTATGCGGATGCTCTGGTGCACCTTCATCCTCGCCCTCGCCGCCGTCCTTTTCAAGTTCTTCGCGCTCGAAGATAGCTTCTGGGCGACCATCTTTTGGACCTTCGTCGGCGAAGCGGTTTTCGGCGTAGGCATCCTCCTCGTACCGGCCTACTTCCGCGAGTTCACCGCACTCTTCCAACAGCATCCGGGGCCGGTCATCGGCGTCAATGCGGCAAATGAGCTCATCAACCTCGGCGGCGGGCTCGGCGTCCGCTACGCGTCGCTCTTCGTCCCTGTCGCGCTCATCTCCGCCATCTCTTCGACGACGACCTTATTCGTCTTCTTCTTCGGCATCTTGCTTACCACGTTCATCCCGCGCCTCGGCCGCGAGGATCTCTCGCTCCCGAATCTCGTACAAAAGGCCGCCGCCGCAATTCTCGTCGCTATCGGCGTGTGGCTTGCGAATCAGTAACCGGGGCGCTTCCAATCTTTTTCATATAACGATATTCATGCCAGGTGAGGGCGATGACGATGAGGTCGAGTAGCGAGATGACGATGAGCCACGGCGAGTGCGTGACGCTATAGCGAAAGAGCTGGTAGATGATGAACAGCGTGAAGACGATGAGCGCGGCAGGGTAGGCCCACATGACTCGCTTCAAAAGACCGGCGATGAGAAAGAGCTTCACGACCCCGTGGCTCACGAGGTAGTACGCCGTGAAGTGCTGGGCGCCGATCGAGAAACCTTGCGCGAGATGCAAGAGAAAATTCCCCAAGATATCGTTCGGGTCTTCGGTAAGCTCGTTTTGCGTGACGGTCGACGCGAGGTAGTAGAGAAAGTCTTGAGAAACGAAGTAGGCGAGGACGCCGCCCACGATCTCGGCGATAGCGAACGCGCCCTTCGCGAAAAGGCTTAAGCGAAACGCAAGATGAACGTCTTTTTCAGGGATAATTTCCATCTGTGCGGAGAGGGAGGGATTCGAACCCTCGAAACGGTTTTACCCGTTTAGCAAGTTAGCAACCTGCCGCTTTCAGCCGCTCAGCCACCTCTCCGTGTCCGTACAAAGTAGCACCTAGCGCTCACTTTCGCACCACCTCGAAAAGGTGTAAGGTTTGTGACGGAACGCACCTCAGGGTGCGTATTCGTTTTTTGGCAATCCATTCTAGAGAGAAGGGAAGCACATGATTCACAAGATACGAATCGCAAGTCGCGGACATGAAGACCCGCGCGGTGAAGAGGTGCTTCGTGATATACGACGCCTCAATCTCGGAAACTTCAGCGACGTTAAGACCGTAAAAGTCTATCGCTTTGAAGGGCTTGCAGAAGCGGATGCAGAGATGTTTGCAAGCCGCTTGGCGGATGTGGACGAATTCTACATGGTGAACGAGCCCATAAGAAATGGCGCGACCACGGTTGTCGAGGTCGCGTATCGGCCAGGCATTATGAACCCTGAATCAGCATCGCTCATGAAAATGGGCAGTGATTTGGGGTTCCGTACTCTGCTCGCCGCAGACTCAAGCATGGAGTACCACTTCTTCGGTGACATCGAAAACAAAAATGTTGTGGTCGTTGTGGACAGGCTCTTGATGAACGCGGCGGTTCAACACGTGGTTACCGAAGAGCCCAAAACGCTCATCATAACCGCGACGACTCCGCCTGCTGCAATCGTTCCCATCCGCGACCTCGACGACGAGGCACTGAGGGCACTTTCGAAAGACACCCTCTTCCTTACTTTGGACGAGATGCGCACGATCCAAGGGCACTTCCGCGATGTCTTGCGGCGTGATCCGAGGGACATCGAACTAGAGACACCGGGGGTGATGTGGAGCGAACATTGTTGCCACAAAACCTTCAATGCTGAAATCATGAGAAACGGCCAAAGAAAAACGCCTTTCATGACGCGACTCAAACAAACCTCTGCACGCTACAGCCGTGGCGTAGTGTCTGCGTTTGTCGACAATGCGGGAGCCGGCGAGTTCTACGAAGGCTGGTCACTGTGCGGCAAGGTAGAAACGCACAACAAGCCGAGCAACATTGACCCCGTTGGTGGTGCTGCTACCGGGACAGGGGGAGTCCTCCGTGACGATGAATGCCTTGGCGAAGGAGCGAAAGTTGTCGCTTCTTCGGAGACGTATTGCCTCGCATCACCTAAGACGCCTTCAGAGAGATTGCCACCCGGTGTGTTATTGCCGGAAAGCGTCTATCGAGGCGTCGTTGTTGGCGTCGGTGGATACGGTAACCGAATGGGTATACCCACCGTTCTCGGGTCGACCCACTTTCACGATGACTTCCGCGCAAATGCGGTGGTAATCGTCGGATCGTTTGGCATTCTCCCGACAGCAAGAGCAAAGAAAGGGGTCCCACAACCTGGCGATCTCATTATTGTTGCTGGCGGTAGGACTGGTCGCGACGGCATTCATGGCGCAACGTTTTCTTCTGGCGAAACGACTGATCGGACAAGCTTGGTCAATAGCGGAGCGGTGCAAATCGGCAATGCTATTGAAGAAAAGCGTTTGTTCGATGCAAATCTGGTTATTCGTGACAAGAATTGCATCCGAGCAAAGACCGACTGTGGCGCTGGAGGTCTTTGCTGTGCCGTGAGCGAACTTGGCAGTCAAACGGGCGTCAGGGTTGACCTTAAAAAAGTTCCGGTCAAATACGCCGGGCTTTCACCAAGTGAAATCTGGATATCCGAATCTCAAGAACGAGACGTGATCATCATTCGACCCGAAGACCTCCCTACGGTTCTCGAAACATACAAGCTCTACAACGTCGAGGCCGCCGTAATCGGAGTCATCACGAACGACCACCAACTCGTCGTCAGCTATGGCGATGAGATCGTGTGCGATTTGTCGATGGAATTCGTGCATCACGGTCTCCCGCGGCGGGTTATGAAAGCAGAACTCAAAAACGAAAGCTTCCCTGAACCGCAGATTCCGCTATATAGAGAGGAAGATTTCGTTGCCTCTTTTGAAGCGGTCGTGGGGCACCTCAATGTTGCGTCACGCGAACCGGTGGCTCGCCTCTATGACCAAAGCGTTCAGGGTACGAGTGCCTTGGCGCCCTTCACCGGCGTCTTCAATGATTGCCCAAACGATGCGGTGGTTTTGCGACCACTTCTCGGCAAGCCCTACGGGCTTGTCCTTAGTCAAGGGTTAAATCCGATCTTAAATCGGATCGATCCGTACTGGGGGTCCCTTTGGGCAGGTGTCAAAGCGATGTCGAACTATGTAGCGGCAGGCGGCAGGATTGCACAGGGTGAAGCGTTTCTTATCGACAACTTCATCTGGCCGTTTCCTGACGAAGAGTCGCTTGCGGCCTTAGACGAGGCCGTAGATGCGTGCGTGAAGCTCATGCACGTCTTTAAGCTGCCATTCATTTCTGGGAAAGACAGCTTATCGAGCACGTATCGTGGACATGGGATGGTTATAAAAATCCCTCCCGTGCTTTGCGTTTCTATGTTTGGTCGTATCCCGAACGTGATGAAAACGGTTTCGGCCGATTTCAAACGTTCGGATTCGCACCTGCTGCTCTTGGGTCGCCAACGTATCGGGGCTCTCGGCGGTTCGGTGTACTACGACACTCTCGGGTATGTGGGTAACCGACTCCCAAAACCTGATCTCGAAAATGCACCAAGGGTTTTCGACACGATGCATCGGTGGGTAAACGAGGGCAAAATCCTCGCAGCCAAAAGCATCGGTGAAGGAGGTCTTGCTGCTGCGCTCGCCAAAATGTGTTTTGGCGGCGATGTCGGGGCAGAAATCGGCGTGTCGTCTCATCTACACGCTGACCCACGTCACGCATTCTTCAACGAAACATCAGGATGTTTGTTGCTTGAAGTAAAGGGCGAGCATCTTGGTATGGTTCAAGAGTTGCCGGGTCTTGTGCGCGTGATTGGGAAAACATCTCCTCGTCGCGCAATCATTGGTCGGCAAAATCTCTCGGAGAGTGCGCCCACGCTGTTTTCGATTGAGACAGATCGGTTACGGTGTATTTGGAAGCAACCCATGTTGGAGGTATTCGGTCATGCAAAAGAGGCCGCCTAAAATATGTATCCTTAAAACGGACGGCATCAATTGCGAAGAAGAAACCGCATATGCCTGCCGACGTGCCGGTGGAGACCCGCACATCGTCCACATCAATGCACTACGGACGAGTGCGGTGTCTCTGTTGGACTACGATCTTCTCATTATCCCCGGCGGGTTCTCCTACGGAGATGACGTGAAGTCGGGGAGGATCCTGGCGAATGAGCTCATGGTCTGTCTTGTTGATCAACTACTGCGCTTTGTTGAAAGCGGCAGGGGTATCATCGGGATTTGCAATGGGTTCCAAGTCCTTGTCCGGGCAGGGCTTTTGCCCGGCTTCGTCTTTGGGCAGATGGAGCTAACGCTCGCAATAAATTCCGGAGCTCACTTCGAGCATCGGGATGTGTGGCTTGTCTGCGAGGAAAGCCCTTGCGTCTACACGAAGGGAACCCCGCCTCTTATCATTGTTCCTGTTGCCCACGGCGAGGGGAGGATCGCAGCGACCAAAATGGTGCTCAATCAAGTGGAGGCGGAGAAACTCGTCGTGTATCGTTATGCGCGAGCTGACGGGAAGTGGGCAAAATCAAGCGAGTACCCGGCGAATCCTAACGGTTCTATTCACGGAATCGCCGCTCTTTGTAACCCCGCCGGCAATATCCTCGGCATCATGCCGCACCCAGAACGGCATGTGGATCAAGTCCAACAATCAAATTGGCGCCGGGCAAATATCGAGAGACCTCACGGGCTTTTGATATTTGAAAACGCGATTCAGTTCGCTTCTCGATTCTAGATGGTTGCTGTTTCGCCCCTGCCGGTCTTGCCGGCAGGGGCGTTCTTTTTATTTTGTAAAACAAAAGGGCCACCGGTTAGGGCAGCCCTCTTTTAATCTGTGTCGTTGCCGACTTACACGTGCACGTCCATCCCGACGAACTCGCCAGTACGGAACTCGAGAGTCACGCCCTCGCACTCGCCGAATGACGTTTCCGACAGGTAGCGCCATTCGGAAGGATCGTATCCGCCGATGGCTTGGCAGGCGAGAGCATTGCTCATGACGGCGTGTCCGGTGATGAGGGCGGACTTTCCGCTGAACGGAAACGCTTGGAACAACGTCCACGTCTCGCCGGCCTGCTCGTCGAGCAGATGGCCTTGCGGATGTTTCCGATAATCCGCGAGCGGCTTGTAGCCGAGCTCACGGAACATCGCGTCAATCGCTTTCGCGAAGTCGGATCCTTCTGTCCAACACAACTGATGCATCTTTTGCACCGTACTTTCGGGCTGATCGCTGACGATGAGGGCAGTTTGGACCGCCCTGGCCGCTGGCGACGAAAGGATGAGGTCGAACTTCGGGTTGCCAAGAATCTTCCTACGCAACTCGGCTTGCCCCTGGCCTTTGCCGGAGAGTGCTCGAGCCATATCGGCTTGATGTGAATCATCCGTAGGCGGCACGGCGTTTCCGTGACGAAGAATCGTTATTCTCGTATCTGCCATTTGGTCCCCCTATGGGTTTGGCGGTTGAGAGATTTTTAGGCGAACTTTTAACCTGGATATAGCTTAGCATAACGGACTTTAAAGTCAATAGCTTTTCAGTATCAAAAGACTGTTAAAACAGTCACACATCTATTTTACTTGCATAAAAAGTGGCAATATGCTATATATTGCCTATCTAACTAGGCATATGGCAAAACTCAAAATAGCTGAATTGGCTAAAAAGCTACGTAAAACCGGGCTAGAAATGGCTGCGGATACCGGGCTCAACCGCAATACCATAGGGGCGCTCCTACGGGGGGAAGCCGATGGCATACGTCTTAGCACCCTCGAAAGCATCTCTCATGCCTACCGCGTACCCCTTTCCGAGCTCGTGGAGCTCGACATTCCAGAGCCCAAAAAAGAAGCGTCCATTGTGTACCCCAAGCAGGTCTATAAGCAGGAGGGGAATATCGTCCCCTATACCGCCTGGCCGTGGTCCTTGAGTGCTGGGACCTATCGACTTCTCCATCAGGGAGCCGAATATGGTTACGGCATCTTAAACGCCTTCTATAAGGGCGATTATGGGGAGATCTATTGGAATACCGAGTCGCTGCGCTCGCTCGCAACTGCGTTTTATGCAGAGTACGCAAATTCTCCCGCATACGAAAATCTCTATCACAAATATCTTGGCCATGCTTCTGACATAGAACAGCTCTATCTCGAGACACAGCAAATAACGCCAGCCTCACTTGACGCTGCAAAATTTAACGCGCTTTTCGAAAAAGTTCGTGCGCTCTACGACGCGTTTTGGAGCACGAGTCTTTTTATCGATGCGTTCGATATCGGCGTAGATCACGAAAAGATTGAAGAGATCGCAAAGCAACACTCGTTCACTAAAGAAGAAATTCAAATCCTCACCACTCCGACCGAGCCAACTTTTGCCGACGAGCGTAAATACGCGCTCCTCTCTCTTATCAAGAAGCTTATGTCGAGTCGTACCACAATTGCCGAGAAGAGCGTGGATGAATTCGTCCATAAAAACGCGGCTAAGATTGACCAGTATCGCGCCGCGTTCGACTACTACCGATCTAATTACGCGTACATCAATCACATAAGCGTGGCTGATGTGAAGGAGGAAATCCTGCACTACACTCGTGACAAGAAACTCTTTGCAGAAGAGTTTGATCAACTCGATACCTATGCGGTGAAGAAGACGCGTGCGGTAAATGCGGTATTACATGCCCACAAGCTCACGACGAACCCGCTCTTCTTTTTTCAGCGCCTTACATACTGGCGTGAGCATCGTAAAAAGGTGAACCTCATGGGCTTTCATATCCTCGAGGCCGTGCTCCAATCAATCGCACTCCACACCGGTATCCCGCGCAACCACTTGCAGTACCTAAGTTTCGACGAAGTCGAGAATGTGCAGAAAGGGCTCATCCCGCCTTCAGTACTTGAGCGTCGTGCGACCGAAGGGGTGATGGTGGCCGTGGAGGACGGTCATTACAAAATGTATGAGGGTAAAGAGGCTGTGTCTATCCGAACCGGTTTTGAAGCGATTCTCGCTGGCGGAGTGAGCAAGACCTTAACGGGGCAGACTGCTTCGCAGGGTTTTGCGAAAGGTATCGCGCGTATAATCCTCTCTCAAAAAGAATTCGATCAATTCAAAGAAGGGGAGATTCTCGTCACCGGCATGACGCGACCAGAGTTCGTACCGCTTATGAAGAAAGCGGCGGCGATTGTCACAAATGAAGGCGGCATTACATGCCATGCCGCCATCGTCTCTCGCGAGCTTGGTAAGCCCTGTGTGATTGGCACTAAAAATGCGACCCAAGTCATCAAAACTGGCGACCTAGTTGAAGTCCGCGCCAACCACGGCACCGTTCGAATTCTCTAATGAAAAGCGCTATATTAGCGAGACATGACCCTCATAAAACCATTTGGGGAGATAAGTAAAAACGATGCCGCGATAGCGGGAGGGAAAGGTGCGTCCTTAGGAGAAATGACCCAAGCTGGGATACAGGTACCGCCCGGGTTTGTCGTACTTTCGAGCAGCTTCGACCGATTCCTTGAAGAGACAGATTTGCTGGCTGAAATAGATACGGCGCTTCACACCGTGAATCGCGAAGAGATGCATACGGTTGAGCAAGCTTCGCAAAAGATTCAGCAGATGATTCTTGGGGCGAAAATGCCCGACGATATTGCACGAGATATTGAAAAGAATTTTAAAGAATTGGGCGCCGAATATGTGGCAGTGCGCTCAAGCGCAACTGCTGAAGACTCTGCTTCGGCGGCGTGGGCTGGGCAGCTTGATAGTTATTTGAATACGACGAAAGAGACCTTGCTTACGAATGTGCAGCGATGCTGGACATCGCTTTTTACCCCCCGCGCAATCTTTTACCGGTTTGAAAAGAATCTCCACACACAAAAGATTTCAGTAGCGGTCGTCGTACAAAAAATGGTCGCGAGCGAAGTGTCGGGCATCGCCTTTTCGGTGCACCCTGTCACTGAAGATTATAATCAACTCATCATTGAAGCAGGGTTTGGGCTTGGCGAGGCAATAGTTTCGGGGCAAGTAACGCCCGATAGTTACGTGGTAGAGAAAGCTCCGCGGCGGATCATTGATACCAACGTAAGTTCGCAAACCCGTGCCTTGTATCGAGCAAGTGGTGGGGGGAATGAGTGGAAGGATATCCCCGAGCCGCGAGCCTCGTCGCAAGTACTCACCGAAAAACAAGTTCTCGAACTCTCCGAACTCATCCTTAAAATCGAGAATCACTACGGCTTCCCCTGCGATATCGAGTGGGCGTTTGAAGGCAGCACGTTTTATATTGTCCAAAGCCGCCCGATCACCACCCTCTCGCAGAAATCTAAGGCGGTGATACCTGCAGTGCTCGAGAAGTATTTTACGAGGGAGCTTTCTTTATACGAAGCAGTAGCTTGGCGTGATGGGAACTGTAAAACGGAGGCGGCATGGGCAGGACGCAATACCGAGGAGGCACTTTTTATACGGCCGGATACTCGAGATTTGCTTTACGTTTACTACTCGCAATACGAGTTCGATATCTATGAAGAAAATGTAGTTAAGAAAGCGTCAGACCCACAATGGTTCCCTCAAGTCACCAAAACTTTCAACGTCCATTGGAAGGTGATGCTCCATTATCTTACGAAAAAAGAACCGCTCACTCGCGAGGAGTTTCGCGATTACACCCAACACTTTTTCGAATGGTGGGCACCTATGGTGGTTATGTTTATTACCCCAGATATCTCGGCGTTGCCACAAAAAATTCGTGATGAAGCTCTGGCTCTACGGGCAGAAACGCAAGAATACTCTGACAAGTCGGACGAACTCTATCTGAAGACAGTCAAACACCTCTATCCGCACATGGCTGAATACGCGTACGTACTCACGCCTGAAGAAGCGACGAGTGGTAACTTTCCTCCAACCGCCGAGCTCCAAGAACGCCTGAAAGGCTGGTACCTCACGAACGATTCGTTCGGGCTCCTCAAAAACTTACCAAAAGAACTTCAAGAAAAGAATTGGCAACTTGGGCAAACGACACTTTCAAAAGTCTATTCGAGAGAGAAGGCTCTCTTCTATTTTTCGTTGTGGGATCTGTGCGATAGGGAAGGGATAAAGGAGTTTTTGGGTGAAGAAATTAATGCAAACCTTTTCATCGAACGAGGCAAGGAGAAGCAGGGCGACGTTTGGTATTCACAAAAAGAACTGGGGAGACTTTCAAAGATCTCAATTCAAAAATTGCACGATGATGCGAACCTTCGGCTTCGCGTTGTAGAAAAGATGGAGAAGTCATGGGCTAAAGCAGCACAGTATCTGTCAGGCTCGCAGAAACTTAAGAGCGTTGACGAGATGTACTCATACTACCGCCACATCGTTGATTTTTGGTCTGCGATGAACACAGTCTTTTTCGAACTTCCGAATAATCCCGACTTGCAGCCTGATTTTAGAGAAAGTATCTTGAAGATTCGTGAGGAGACCGAGCAGTACACAGACAAGATGAGCTCAAATTTTGTCGAATTCTGGGAGACAGAGTTCCCCGAGTATGCAAAGTTCTCGTACGTCATCACTCCAGAGGAGGCCGTAAAGCTTGCAAAACATGCAGACAAAGAGCTTATCGCAACACTTGAGCAGAGGTATCAAGAGGGGTGCTTCTTGATTAAGGGTGATATCTGGCCGCTTTCAAAGCTTGAGCAGATTCTTAAAGAAAAGAACCTGAAGCTCGAGCAGATTGATGCAGACGGCGCAAAAGAGATTAAAGGTCAGACAGCGTACCCGGGGAAGGTTGCTGGTACGGTGCGCTTGGTGATGAATAAAAAAGAGATTGCCAAAATCGGCGTGGGCGATGTCCTTGTTGCTCCGATGACAAACCCAGAGTACGTGCCCTATATGCAAAAAGCAGCCGCGTTTATTACCGACGAAGGCGGTTTAACTTGCCACGCAGCAATCGTCTCACGCGAAATGAAGAAGCCGTGTATCGTAGGCACCAAAATCGCGACTGAAGTCTTAAAAGATGGGGACTTAGTTGAAGTCGATGCTGATAACGGCATCGTACGCATTTTAAATGCCAGAGCCGAGCCGGAGTTTGTTTTTGCATTCAGCGCTCAAGGGACACCATTTCTTTTCGAGGATGTGGTCAATGAGGGTTACATGCCTGTTGAATCAGCCGTGTTAGGCCATGGCGGCAAAGAGCTCTCTTACTGGGAGAAGAAAACCACAGAAGAAGCTCGAGACATCGGGCTTAGACGCACTCCTGCCGATACTAAGGAGGTCATCGCGTCGCTTACGGCGCTCGTTGAGCAAGGGCTGGGAGAAATCAAGATGCTAAGGCAAAAGAAGGAGATTGCGCGCAAAGATGCGGAGCATGTATTTACGCTCATCAGTAAGATTTGCGGGCAGTATGCCTACTTCGACTATATGTATTGGGATAAAGTGTTCGAGAGAAGCGCTACCGACCCGGCGGCGAAAGAGAACGTCGCTCTGGTTGAGAGTTTTAAAAACGAGATACGCGAGCGCATGGAGAAAATCTTTTTCGGCGCGGATTCATACCTGCAAACGTTAGTAGCAAAAGTCGCCAAACAACGCTCGCTTACCACCGAAACTGTGAACTGGTATCGAGGAGCCGAAGTACTCGCGTTGTTTGGTGGTACCCATGTTAGCGAGCAAGCGCTCGAGGCGCGCACGCAGGCCTGGGTACTCCATAAGACGAAAGGTGGTGTGGAGTTTCTTGTAGGGGATGCCGCCCAGAGGTTTATCGCCAAAGTTGAGAATGTTGGGGACTCAATTATAGAAGTGCTTACCGGTAAGACAGCGCATACAGGGCCGACTGTCCGCGGGAAGGTGCGTAAAATTATTCGTGATTATAGCAACCGGGAAATCTTGCAAGGGCAGATGCACGAAATGCAAAAGGGAGAAATTTTGGTCTCAGATAGTACAGACCCAGAGCTTATAGAAGCGTTTAAGAAAGCGGCTGCAGTTGTTACTGACGCCGGCGGCATGCTTTCGCATGCCGCTATCACCGCCCGCGAAATGGGGATACCCTGTATAGTCGAGACGGGCTTCGCTACGAAAATCCTCAATAATGGAGATGAGATCGAAGTTGATACAAAGAAGGGGACAGTAGCAATTCTCAAACGGAGTCATCCATTTGGAAGCAAAGATGAGTGGCAACGGCTCTTTCGCGTGCAGGGCCTGCGCTACTTTATCGACGACATTTGGATGGAGCATTACCAAACGCTCGGTGCCCTGACCACGGTTATTGATGATTTTTACACCAGCTATCTTTCGCATACGACTGTACAGAAAACTCTTGCCGAAGGAGCCAGACTCATTTCAGATGCTGCGGACTTCACCCACTTTCAAAACGCATTCCGCGCCTACATGAAAGAGATACGAATGATTGCGGAAAGCCTCGCCTACAGCAAGCTCTCAAAAGAGGAAGTAGAGCGTTTGCTCAACGATATCGCCCGGCTCTTTTTCTACTATTCGAAGACGGAGTTCTTTTATATGGACGGCGCGTACAAAAAATCAAAAGAGACGAAAGACAAAGGGATTGAAGAGAGACTCTCGCTCATGGGCGAACTGAAGAACGAGGGTCGAGAGTTCTTGAATTCAATCTTTTTTGGCGCTGACGCTGTTTTGCCGAAACTGTTAAAGAGTCTTGGGGAGCGTTTCAACATATCCGAGCGCACCCTGCAGCAATATTCGCGCCAAGAGATCCTCAACCTTTTTGACGCCGCGAAAGTGCCCGAAGAGGAGATCGCGCATCGCGAGAATGCTTTTTACATCATAGGTGTCGAAGGTAGCACGGTGCGTAAAACAGGCCCCTCGGCTCGGCACGCGATTGAGAGCTTCGTAGGCAACGCTAGCCATGGCGAGACGGTAACAGGCACCACAGCTCACCCGGGTATTGCGCGGGGCAGGGCGCGAATCATCGTTTCGGGCTACGACAACTTTGATACACTGCATCACCTGATGGATGCTATGCAGAAGGGCGATATCTTGATTGCAGAGACGACCTCGCCCGAATTAATGCCAGCGTGCAAAAAAGCAGGAGGCATCATCACCGACCAGGGCGGCATGCTCTCGCATGCAGCAATCGTGAGCCGCGAGTTAAATATTCCCTGCATCGTCGGCACTGGTAACGCAAGCGAGGTAATAAAAGATGGCGATGAAATCGAAATGGACGCCAACACGGGAATCGTGACGATTCTTAAGTAACATGGATTACGAAGTCAAAACGCTCAAACGGGAGGATATCGACCTAACACAATGGGAGTATGAGTTTCAACAGCGCGGAGAACAGCCAATCTCCCTCTGCGATTTCTTTTGCCGCGCCCTTTCGCAATACCTCATCCCATGGATAACGGGTACCACAGATACGCTCGACTATCTTTTCACCGATTCAAGCAAGGGGTACGATATCCCAACACAAAAACAAATCTTATTTAAAGGATTGAGGGAGAAGCTAGATAATCCAGAGGCTCTGCAGCACTTTCTAAAATCTACCGTAGAGTTCCCCAGAACATTTAATGCAGAAGCTGACATAGTGAACAGAGCAATACAAAATGAGGGCATCACCAATGAAGAGCTTGCATCATATTGGCAAAAGATGGATGCGAGTTTTATCAAACTCGTGCCCTGGTTCTACTACCCTTGGTACGTCTCTAAGGAGAACATCTTAACTGACCGAGTTAAAGAGGGACTCGAGAAGCATCGAAAAGAAATAGAGGCGATTGTTGCTATTGATGAAGCTTTACTTACGCTGGTGTTCCCTATAAAGAAAACAGCCTTTCAGCTTGAACAAGAGGACATGTGCAAGCTTGTCTCGCTTGCTGATAAAAATGATGACTTTGCAAATGACCCCCGGTTTAAGGCAGAAGCAAAGGAGTACTTAGAAAAGTATGATTGGCTCACAACATTTATTTTAAGCCCACTCCTCCCGATGTCATATGCCCAACTCGTCGAGAGGGTACACAAGGCTCAAAAAGAGAATTTCAAAGAGAACCTCGAGATACAAAAGAAGGCCGCAGAGAAGAATGAGCACATCGCGCAAAGAATCATTGAAGAGATTAAAACGGATTCGCAACTGGTTCTTCATATTGAAAATGCTCGAGAACTCGGTTATGGGTTAACTGCGGGGATTGAAGAGGCGTATATTTCATCATCGCGCTATCTCGACTTTATGCAGTTAGTTGCAAAAAGAATCGGCGTCGCGTTTGTCGACATGAAATTTCTTCTCTCGAGAGAAATCTTTGAAGCTCTCATGACAGATAAAACCGTCTTGGCGAAAGTGATAGAGGAACGAAGGAAAGGATTTGCGATGGCTATTATCGGTGGCGAACAACGCTTGGCGGTAGGAGAGGAGGGGCACGCGATAAGCACCTGGATTGATACGGAGCTCAATAAAGTTGACACCACAATTACTGAACTACGCGGCCAGGTCGCCTGTAAAGGATTTGTACGAGGGAAAGTGAGAGTGGCGCTCGACCCAACCCAGGCGCATACGCTCCTTGAGGGTGAAATACTTGTGTGTCCGATGACGAACCCTGATTACGTCCCAGCGATGAAACGCTCATCAGCCATAGTGACCGACGAGGGAGGGCTCCTTTCTCACGCTGCCATCATGTCGCGTGAATTTAATAAGCCCTGTGTCATCGCAACAAAAATCGCGACTAAAGTCTTGAAAGACGGCGATGAGATTGAGATAGACGCCGAAAAGGGAATTGTAACGATTATAAAAAAGAGCGGACCCGTAGCGTGAGCTACAGGTCCGGTTGGTTGAACTGATTATTGAGGGTTAGCGCCTGATTTCGGCGACGACACTGTCGACGAGTGCGCCCATGAGCTCCTCGATTTGAATCGCGCAGAGGCGATAGGCTTCTTCACCCTTCTCCCACGGGTTGTCGATCGGCATGACTGATGTTCGATTCACGACATCAGGGAAGAGGGCGGTGAGAGTCGCTGCCTCCTTGTCTCCAACGCAGATGATGCGGATGAAGTCGTCAAGTGGGCCAATGTCGCCGACATACCGGCTCGTGTGACGATCGTGGTTGATGCCGCGATTCCGGAGCTCTTGCGCCGAGAAGGGAGCAATCGGTTGGCCGGCAGAAGCTTGATTGACGCCAGCGCTTTCGACGCTGAGATCTTCGATGCCGAGCTTTTCAAGCATCTCACGGAAAATCGCCTCCTCCATGGGGCTCCGGCAGGTGTTGCCAAAGCAGACGAAAAGAACCTTCCTCATTCACCCCTCCTGGGTCTAATGGTTCGCCATCCATATTAGCACAGAGAGGGCTCGCTGTCAAGTTAAACGAGCCCGTAGGTAGGGGCTTAATGAGCAAGGGCGATGGGGAGGATTTGGGTAGAGCCAGCTGCCTTAAGGGCAGAGATGGCGGCCGAGAGGGTAGCTCCGGTGGTCGTGACGTCGTCAATCAATATATAAGTGAGTTTTGGATTGGCAGGATGCGCGGCGCTGAAAGCGCCGCGCATATTCTTAGCTCGCGCTTCGCGCGGCAGGGATACTTGCGAAACTGTTTCGCGAGTGCGAATAAGGAGGTCGGTTACAAGCGGGAGGCCGAGCTCCTGTGCCACTCGCCGCGCAATCTCTTCGGCTTGGTTAAATCCGCGCTCTTGGCGGCGCTTTGCCCCAAGCGGGAGCGGCACAAGCACACAATCAGTTAAGCCGTCAAAGCGGTCATCATCACGTAGATATTCCGCGAGCGCTGCAGCTAAGAAATCAAAGGCTTTCGTATTGCCGTGATATTTGGCTTCATGGATGACGGCGCGTACCCGCCGGTCGGTAAAAGGGAAGAGAGCCACTGTTGCCGGATTGGTACGCTCCTCAAGTTGCGGTTCAAGGCGGGAAAGAAATTGCTCGAGTGTAAGTGCTCGGACAATCTCCTCGTCGGTACGGATGGGAAAAATGAAATCTAGCAATCGTTGCCACATGGTACTATTTTGACATGGCGTTCTTCGGGCTTTTCGGCGGCAAAAGCACTAGCGTACTCGGCGTTGACATCGGCTCATCGTCCTTGAAAGTCGTGCAACTCAAGAAACAAGGCGGCAAAGCCGTCCTTGAGACCTATGGCGAGCTCGCGCTCGGCCCCTATGCGAACCTCGAGATAGGGCAGGCGACGAATCTCTCGGCTGAAAAAATCGCCGAGACCTTGCGCGACCTCATACGCGAGGCGAAAGTGACGACCAAAGAGTGCGGGGTCGGTATCCCGTTCGCCCGTTCGCTCTTGACCTTGATCGAGCTGCCGCGCCGACAGAACAAAGAGGAGCAGAAGACGATTATCGAGCTTGAAGCGCGTAAATATATCCCGGTGCCCATTAACGAAGTGCAGCTCGATTGGTTTGTCGTGCCTGACGATAGCTTAGCGGGTACTGCCAAAGAAAGGGTACGCGTCCTCCTCGTCGCGGTGCATAACGATGAGCTCTCGCTGCTCCAAAACGTGGTGCGGAGCGCAGACCTCGCGGCGAGTTTTTATGAAATAGAGATATTCAGCACCATACGTGCGGTTGTCGACGAGCCTGTGAAGCCAGTCATGGTTCTTGATATCGGCGCATCGACGACGAAAGCCTACGTTGTCGAACACGGCGTCGTGGCGCTCTCGCATACGATTACTTCAGGCGGCCAAGACGCGACGCGGGCGATTGCCGTAGGCAATAATCTTTCGATTGCCGCCGCCGAGGCTCTTAAAAAAGAGCAGGGTCTCACAGGAGCCGCGGACGGCGTCCTCGACGTACACTCCTCGATTGAACTCGTATACTCCCGCATCTTCGGCGAAGCGCGCCGAGCCCTCGCGCAGTATGAATCGGTGCACGGGAAGGCAATCGCTACTGTGATACTCACAGGCGGGGGCGGTGTCACCAAGGGCCTCGGTACCTATGCGCAGTCGGCATTCTCGGTAGAGGTGCGGGTCGCCGACCCTTTTGCAAAGACCGAGGCGCCCGCATTTATCCGCCCGGTCTTGAAAGAAATCGGCCCGGAGTTCGCCGTCGCCGTAGGCATTGCGCTCCGCAAACTCGAGGAGCACCGATAGCGCATCTTTATGCACACGCACTCCGCCCAAGCGTGGCGTGTGTGCCGTATACTTTGACTATGGCAGTTCCTCCTACGGTGCCGACCTCGTTCGTGCCTCGCTCGGGGTCTTTATCATTTAAGAACAGCGCTTTTGACTTTGGCGGCGCGTTTGCATTCTTGGGCTACGGGGCTTTTGTCCTCGCGCTACTCGCGGCAGGCGGTCTATTCGCCTACAACTGGTATCTCGGCACCGTAGAGGCAGCGAAGCAAGCCGATCTTCAAAAAGCCGAGACGTCGATCGATACGTCTACGGTGGAGAGTTTTATCCGCCTTAACACCCACCTCTCTGAGGGCAAGCGGCTTCTGAGCGGGCACCTCATATTTTCGAAGGCCTTCGACCTCATCGCGTCCCTTGCGCCAACGACCGTACGTCTTACTTCGATTTCTATCTTGACGAGCGACGCCCACACCGCGGTTCTGTCCTCGACAGGTTCGGCAGCAAGTTTCAACGCCCTTGCCGTATTTTCAGACGCACTAGGCAGAGAGAGCCAGATTAAGAACGCCGTATTTTCAGGTCTCGGCATCGGTAAGAACGGGGAAGTCTCGTTTTCACTTACTGCCAATCTCGACCAGAGCCTGACCACGTTTTCGGTAAGTAGCGCTGCTGACGCGTCCGGGTCGCTGCCGTCCGCAGGAGCCACCGCCACGACTTCAGCATCCCAAACGCCATGATGAACCGGATGCTACCCGCTGCCGGACTGGTGCTAGCCTTCGTAGTTTTTTTCATCTACATAAGTCCTACCTACTCCGGCCCTGTTACCACGATTCAAGCGACCATCGCGCGCGAGCAGTTAGCGCTTAATGCCGCCGCCAGTTTCGGGGATAAGCAAAAAACGCTTGCCGAGGAAAAGAACCGCATAACGCCGGAAGACATTGCGCGTCTCGAGACCTTGCTCCCAAGCTCGGTCGACAACGTAAGTGCCATTCTTAGCCTCACCGCTCTCGCCGCGCGTTCAGGCGTGCAGATTTCAAGCATAAGCGTCCCCCAGCCGACGCAAGGCGCGGGTGACGTCACAACCCCACCCACCGAGGTGGGTTCGATCGATATGACGTTTTCAGCGACCGGGAGCTATCAAGCATTCCGGACCTTCATAACAGGCATCGAACACAGCACGCGTCTGCTCGATGTCACGAACCTCACTGTGAAAGGCTCCGATACCGGCGTGTACGGCTACGACATGACGGTGCGCCTCTATTGGCTCCGCTAATGACTACATTATGACCAGAACTCCCCTTTTCTTTCTCGCGGCGGTGCTACTCCTTATCGGCGGCTATTGGTATTTTTTCACAGGTACGCCTCCGAGCGAGCCCTTGACCGCTTCGGAACCTGTGAGCCCCGCTGAGCAGCAGTTCATTGACCTTTCGGGGAAATTAAGCTCCATCTCTTTTGACACGAGCATCTTTTCCGATCCCCGCCTCCTGTCTCTGACGAATCCGGCGACCCCGATTGCTCCTGAGAATAAGGGGCGCAAAGACCCGTTTGCACCGATTGGCCACTAATCCAGATCGAGGACCGTCATGAACCTCCTCGCCCTCATCGAAGAAAAGGGTCTCATCTCAGCCAAAGATCGTGCGAGCATGGAGGCTGCGATTTCTAAGCAGAAGCGTTCGCTCGAAGACGTCTTGAACGAGCATGGGGTTGCGCTCGCCGATGCGCTCCGGATTGCCGGTGAAGAATACGGCATCCCGGGTCGCGTACTCGGTGAACCGCCCGTCGACCAGGATGCGCTTGGCTATATTCCCGAGGAATCGGCACGCCACTACGAGTTCGCTCCGCTTCGGATAGACAACGGAGCTCTCGAGGTAGGCATCGTCGATCCAGATAATATCGAGGCATTGGATGCCTTGCAGTTCATCTCGACCAAAGTCGGGATGCCCTACAAGCTCTTCCTCATATCGCCTTCGGATTTCGACCGTGTCATCGATGCGTATAAGAACCTTTCGGGCGAGGTAGGCGCCGCGCTCTCTGAATTCGAGACCGTGAGCCGTGCTTCATCGACCGATGCGAAGGAGGAGAAAAAAGCCGTAGCGGCGGCAGTTGCAGAAAGCGAAGCGACGCTCGATCTCTCGGGCAGCGCGACTATGGGGAAGCTCAAGGAGGATGCGCCGGTGACCAAGATCGTCTCAACCATCTTGCGATACGCCATTGAGGGCAAGGCGAGCGATATCCATATTGAGCCCACTCCGGAGAAGACGCGCGTGCGTTTCCGCATGGACGGAGAGCTCCATACCTCGCTTGAGCTGCCGGCAAAGGTGCATGAGGCCGTCGTCGCCCGCATCAAGATCCTTTCGCAGCTCCGGCTTGACGAGAGGAGAAAACCGCAAGACGGCCGCTTTTCGGCGATGGTAGAGAAGCGGCGCCGCATCGACTTCCGTGTCTCCACCTTCCCGACCGAGTACGGAGAAAAAGTAGAGATGCGCATCCTCGATCAGACCGCGGCGACCACAACCCTAGAGACGGTAGGGCTTCGGGGTGACAAGCTCGCAAGCATACGCGAGATGCTTAAAAGTGCGTACGGCATCGTGCTCATTGCAGGCCCTACTGGGTCGGGCAAGTCGACGACCTTGTTCGCCATGCTCTCGGAGATCGACCGCGAGCGTATGAACGTCGTTTCGCTTGAAGACCCTGTTGAGTACCAGATCCCCGGCGTCTCGCAATCGCAAACGCGTCCAGAAATAGGATACACCTTCGCTTCGGGTCTTCGTTCCATCCTCCGCCAAGACCCGGACGTCATCATGGTGGGTGAGATACGCGATAAGGAGACAGCGCAGCTTGCGGTGCAAGCTGCGCTTACCGGCCACCTCGTCTTCTCAACTATCCACACCAATACCGCCGCAGGCGCCATCCCGCGCTTGGTCGACATGGGAGTCGACCCCTACCTGATTGCACCGACCTTAATTGCGGTTATTGGCCAGCGTCTCGTGAAGAAATTGTGCGACGGAGCCGGGAAGCCGTTTGCCATCAAAGACAGCATCCGCATGCTTATCGAGAAAGAGTTCGCCGATCTGCCTGAACAGTATCGCCGGGGGCTCCCGCCCTTGAAGGAGTTTTATCACGCGATGCCCACCGAGGATTGTCCTCTTGGGGTGCGCGGCCGCACCGCCGTGTATGAAATACTGCGGATGAACAAGAAGCTCGAGCAGATACTCCTCAAGGAACCGATTGAGGAGCGGGTCTACGCGGCGGCGCGCGAAGACGGCATGCTCACCATGCGCGAGGATGCTATCATGAGAGCACTCGCTGGCGAGATTCCGTTTGAGGAGGTGAATACCTTAGGCGGCGAACTCTTCCCGGAAGACGAGTATTGACCACTATTTACGTACCCTTACTATGGCCTATCGCATCTACCTCACAGACGATGACCGATTCCTTCTCGACCTCTACGCAGTGAAATTCAAGAATGCGGGCCACGAGGTGCTCACGTTCTCCGGAGGCGATGAACTCCTCGCCGTACTTCGCAAAAAGGAGGCTGAACCGGATGCCATACTCCTCGATCTCATCATGCCGGGCATCGATGGCTTCGCAGTCCTTGAAACGATACGCAAAGAGCACCTCGCCGAGAAGGCGCGCATCATCATCCTCTCGAACCAGGGGCAGGAGTCTGACCTCGAGAAGGCAAAGGCGCTCGGAGCCGTTGGTTACATCGTTAAAGCGTCCGCAATCCCGTCCGAGGTGCTTGCAGAGACGGTCGCGACCATCGAAAAGACTCGCTCCTAGTATGGCCGATATCCGCCTCGCCGACCTTCTAGACGCTGTCATCTCGCAGGACGGCTCCGATCTCCATCTCTCGCCCGGATCCCCGCCCGTCATTCGCGTATCGGGGAAGCTCATCCCGCTCTCGACTCACGAAGTCTTAACACCCTTGCAAACCGAGCAAATCTTGAAAAACATCGTCCCATCGAGCAGATGGGAAGTGTTCGAGAAGAACCAGAGCGTCGATTTCTCATATGCCCACAAAGAGGATGGACGCTTTCGAGTGAATGGGTATAGGGCTCAAGGAGTAACGGTGATAGCCATGCGCCTTATCCCGGCTAAGATACGTACGCTTACCGAACTCAACCTTCCGCCCATCCTTGAGACATTTGCTGGCAGACCGCAGGGGTTCTTTCTCGTCGTGGGGCCGGTAGGGCAGGGCAAGTCGACGACCTTGGCCGCGATGATCGAACGTATCAATGAGAGTCGCGGGGAGCACATCCTCACGATTGAAGACCCGATTGAGTACCTCTTCACGCCCAAGAAATCGCTTATTCACCAGCGCGAGGTGCATATCGATGCGGAAGATTTCCATGCGGCGCTCCAAGTGGCATTTCGCGAAGACGTTGACGTGCTCATGGTCGGTGAGATGCGCGATTATGAGACTATCTCTGCGGCGGTGACCGCCGCAGAGACAGGGCATCTCGTCTTCTCCACCCTGCACACCAATAACGCAGCGCAGACCATCGACCGCATCATCGACATGTTCCCGGCCGAGCAGCAGGCACAAGTACGGGTCCAGCTCGCTGGCTCCATGGCGGGCATCTTCTCCCAGCGGTTGGTGCAGCGCATCTCGGGCGGGCTTATCCCGGCCTACGAGCTCCTCATCAACAACAATGCGGTCTCCAACCTCATCCGCGAGGCCAGGACGCACGAGATTACAGCCGTCATCCAGACCTCCTCGCAAGAGGGGATGATCGATATGGACCGCTCGCTTGCAGAGCTCGTGCGCCGCGGAGAGGTTGCGGCTGAAGAAGCCGTGCTTCACGCGCTCGACCCCAAGACCTTCGAGCGCTATCTCTAGCTATGCTGTTTACGTATCGAGCCATCGACCAAGACGGCCACGAGCGGCAGGGCACTATCGAGGCCCTCTCGCAAGAGGTTGCGGTGACGGCGCTCCAGCGTCGCGGCCTCGTCATCTCTGCGATCAGCACCCCCGAAAAGAAGGCCGGACTCTCGTTTGAGATAAACATCTTCACCCATATCAAGAACAAAGACGTCGTCATCCTTTCACGCCAAATAGCCACCCTTTTCGAGGCGCAGGTCTCGGCGCTACGCGTTTTTCGCCTCCTCGCAAGCGAGGTAGGGAATAAGCGCCTCGCGAGCATCCTTTCCTCAGTTGCCGACGATCTCCAGGGCGGGAGCCCCATCAGCAAGGCGCTCTCAAAGCACCCGGCGGCCTTTAGCGCCTTTTACGTCAATATGGTGCGTGCCGGCGAAGAGTCGGGCAAGCTCTCTGAAACCTTCGGGTACCTTGCCGATTATCTCGACCGTACCTACGAGGTCGTCACGAAGGCTAAGAACGCGCTCATCTACCCAGCCTTCGTCATCTGCGTCTTTATCGCAGTGATGATACTCATGCTTACCTACGTCGTACCGCAGATCTCCACGATATTGCTCGATTCTGGCCAAGAGCTGCCCATCTATACCAGGATTGTGATTGCGCTCTCGGATTTCTTCCTCCATTATGGCGTTTTCGTTTTGATAGCGATTCTTGCGGTCGTCGCCTATGGCTTCCAGCTTTCACGCACCCCAGGCGGGAAGTACATCCTCGACTCCTTAGAGCTCGGGGTGCCGTACGTGGGTGACCTCTACCACAAGCTGTTCCTCGCGCGCATCGCCGACAACTTCTCCACTATGCTTATCTCCGGGGTCCCTGTCGTAGAGGCGCTCGACATCACGGCTTCAGTGGTGGGGAACTCTGTCTACAGCAAAATCCTCAAAGAGGTTGCCGAGGCGGTGAAGGGCGGGGCAGCCATTTCTGACGCACTCTCGCGCCACGGAGAGATCCCGGGCATCATGGTCGCCATGGTGCGCGTGGGGGAGGAGACGGGCGAGCTCGGCAAAATACTCATCACCCTCGCCAAGTTTTACAATCGCGAAGTAAGCAACGCGGTCGATACCCTGATTGGGCTTATCGAGCCCCTCATGATCGTCCTCCTCGGCCTCGGGGTCGGTACACTCCTCGCTGCCATCCTTATGCCAATTTACAACATGGCAGGCGCTATCTAAGCGGCCTGTCCCCCTAGGCAGAGGGATATCCACACCCCAGTATTGCTCTCCCTCTAGGTAGCGTATACTACGTCCATTAACCAATAGATTTACTATGCAACACATTCGCTCACGCGGCTTCACGCTTATTGAACTTCTCGTCGTCATTGCCATTATTGGGATTCTTTCTTCCGTCGTCTTGGCCTCCTTGAACACCGCCCGTAACAAGGGTGCTGACGCCGCGACCAAGAGCCAGTTGGCAAGTATGCGTGCGGCGGCTGAAATCTTCTACGATAACGGCACAACATATAACGGTCTTTGCGCATCAGCCAGTTTCTCAAACATGCGCACTGCAGCCGCCTCGTCGTCAGGTGCTACTACAAACTTGCTGTCTTCAGCTAACCCGCCTTCCCAAGTAGGTACTCTGACGCAGGTTACCTGTCACGACACGGCCGCCGCTCCTGTATCGGCGTGGGTAGTAGATGCTCCAATTAAGGCCGGCGGTATGTGGTGCGTTGATAGCACCGGAGCTTCAAAGGCTGAAGGTACGTATATGCTTGCGGCTGCCACCGCTTGTATCTAAAGTCCGTCTTTCTTTTGGAGCAAAAAGACCCCAAAAGGGGTCTTTTTGTTCTCCCCAGGCTCTCTCTTGCCGTTGTCAGGAATGGTCTGGTACGATAGCTACATGATTCTTCCACGCGGCTTTACCCTTATCGAACTCCTGGTCGTCGTTGCCATTCTCGGCGTCCTTTCAGCGATAGTGCTGGCGAGCTTGAATACGTCGCGCGGCAAAGGCGCCGATGCGACAGTTAAAAGCCAAATGGCAGCCACCCGCCCGCAGGCGGAGCTCTTTTATGACGCGAATGGCAATAAGTACTTTATTGATGCGACGCACGATGTGTGCGGTACCACTGCCATAGGCTCGACAAAGCCGCTTGGTGACATGCTGAGCGCCGCCGCAAGCATAACGAATGCTGGCGCGGTGGTTATCGCTATCGCTACACCTGGTGCTTCGGGGAAGGTTACCTGCCACTCCACTGCCAATGCCTGGGCGGCAGAGGCTCCTCTCAAATCTAATCCCGCAAATATGTGGTGCGTAGACAGCGCCGGGGTCTCGAAAGCGTCCCCCGCGGCTACCTATTTAGGAGCGAATGCCACCGCTTGTCCTTAATTTTATCTCACCTATGAGAAAGGGATTTACCCTAATCGAGCTCCTCGTCGTGATTGCCATCATCGGTATTCTTGCGGCGGTTGTGCTCGCCTCCCTCAACACCGCGCGCGGGAAGGGGGATGACGCCGCTATAAAAGCAAACGTGAGTACGGTTGCAACCCAAGCGACCCTCTTCTATGACAACGGCCAGACCTACGACGCTTTCGACGCGGGCGGTAGCCCAGCTCCGTGCCCCTTGCCGGGTGATGTCTCCGGTAACTCGGTCTTTCATGACCCGAACGTAGAGGCCGCAATTGCAGCAGCGCTCCAGGCCTCGGCAGGCGGGTCCACGTTCTGTATCTCGGCCGCTCCCGAATATGCCGTTGCAGTGACCCGGCCAGGGGGTGCAAGCTCAAAGTTCTGGTGCGCTGATTCGACTGGTCTCAAGTGTGGGAACGATGGCAACGCGGGAGATTTGGCGACACCTATTGTCGGGAACGCGTGCGTTCCGTGTACGGTGCGCTAGGGATGGCTGCGCTTACCGCGGGGTTGTTTTTCGTACTTGGCGCCATCTCCGCGAGCTTTATCGGGCTCATAGCGGCGCGCTTGTATACCAGCGCGCCGCTCGTGCGAGGGCGCTCGCATTGCGATGCCTGCGGTGTAACGCTCTCTCCCTTAGCGCTCATCCCGATACTCTCGTGGCTCATCTCCCTCGGGCGTTGCCGTACCTGCTTGGTGCGAGTCTCTCCTACATCAACTCTCGCTGAGGTGATGCTCGGGACGCTCTTCGCACTTAGTTACCTCAAGGTCGGTCTCTCGCCCGTACTCCCCGGCCTCTTGCTCGCGCTTGTCCTCCTCACCGGGCTCGTACTCTATGACCTAGCCCATTCCATCTTGCCGCCCACTCTCCTGTGGCTATTTGTAGCTTGCGCGGCCTACGTGGCGGTAGCCGCAGCTCCCTCCGTGATTGCACTCGCACTCACTGTCTGTACAGCGCTTCTTTTCGGTTCCTTGTTGGCGACAGTGCACCTTGCCTCCTCCGGGCGCGCGATGGGGCTTGCCGACGCTCCCTTAGCATTCGGGCTCGCTCTCCTTGCTGGTTCGCCGCTTGCGCTCTCTGGCCTCATCTTCTCGTTTTGGATCGGCGGGGTTATCGGGATAATCCTATTGGCGCGAAGGGCACTCGGCGCTACCATAGAGAGCGAGGTGCCGTTCGCCCCATATCTGGCGGCCGGCTTCCTTCTCGCACACTTCACCTCATGGGACGCTTTCGCACTCGTCGCTTCTCTCTTTCGCGCTTTCGGCGCGTGAGTGCTGGGTTCACCATTGTCGAACTAGTGGTCGTTGCTGCCATCATCGCCGTCTTAAGCATCGTCGTCATCCTAGGCCAGAGCTCGTTTAGCCGTACGATCCTCCTTTCGACCACAGCCGCAGACATCGCCCTGACTCTTCGCAATGCCCAGATCTACGGCATCGGGAGCCGTACGATCGGGGTCGTGAGCAATGCCGGGTATGGCCTCGACTTCGACAGTGCCGCCCCGGGCTCGTTCGTCTTTTTTGCGGACACCGATCCGGCGGCGGCGTGCGTCAGGCCCAATTGCACCCCCGGCAACGGCTATTTTATTTCTGGCGCTGACTCCCTCGTGCAAACATTCACGCTGAATAACAGAATGGAAATAAGCAATTTCTGCGCTTTCACTCTTATGCCCGCCACATCGTACTGCAAGACCGGTGGAGCGAACTCGACCCAGCATCTTTCAATCGTCTTCACGCGCCCCAACACGACGGCGGTCTTTGGAGTGGGGAATGTAGGGGCGGGTGCGACGACGACTGGCGGAGTCCCCTTTACCGTGGCATGCGTCAAGGTCTCGAGCCCCGAGGGCGCTACTCGCTCCCTATTCGTTAATCAGGTGGGCGAAATCTCTGCCACCTCAACTTGCCCATGACCTCCCCCCGCCAGCGCCACCTCTCTCAGGGCTTTACGCTCGTCGAGCTTCTCGTGTCGGTGGGCATCTTTGCAGTTATTATGACACTTTCCGCCGGCGCGTACCTGGTGATAATCGACCTCAATGCGCATGCCCAAGCGACAGCGCTCGCTGCCGATAATATTTCTTTCGTGTTTGAAAATATGACCCGCTCGATTCGTACCGGTTCGGGGTACGGATGCCTTGCTGCTGGCACTGACTGTGTGGGCGGCACCGCCTTTTCGTTCGTCGATGCGGGCGGTCAGAATATCACCTACACCTTTGTGCCGGCCGCGGGCGGGGTGAATGGCTACATCCGGGAAACAGTTGCAGGCAGCTCGTTCTCGCTCACCGACACGAGAGTCAACATCACGTCGCTCGCGTTTTACCTTACCGGCTCGGCTGGGACTGGCGCAGGGAACTATACGCAGCCTTTTGTGCGCATGACCATAACAGGGACTGCCGTCGCAGGGAAAGGACAGACGTTTTCGTTCTCGATCGAGTCGGCAGCGACGACGCGCGGCATCGATATATGATCCCAGCCTTGTCTACATGCAAAAGGACGGGATTCACCTTGATTGAGGCCTTGGTTGCGACTGCTCTCGTTACGGTTGCGATAGCGGGGCCGTTCTCGTCTTCAGTACGCTCATACCTCGCCGCGGTCGATTCTAAGAACCGCCTGATGGCCTCGTATCTGGCTCAAGAGGGCATCGAATATGTCCGAATGCTCCGCGATAATACCTATCTCGCCGATTACCAGAACAACGTCGCCGATCTCTCGTCGACCGCGTTCTATGATGACTTTACCAACGGCGTGAGCGGGGTGGATACTTCGATTTATGGATGCGAAGGCAATCCCTATAATGCAATCAGTAATCCTGGGGGTTCTCCGGGAGGTGACGGTACGGTTGCCTGTGCGCTTGACCCTTCATTCGCGATTGGTATCGGGTCTGGCAAGGCACTCCAGGTCTGTCCATCGGTGAACTCGTGTCCAACCCTCTACCTCTCGGGCGGGCAGTACACGCTTACGGCTTCAGGCGCCCCTTTATTTACTCGATCGCTCCGGTTCTATAGCTTCGGTCCAGAGGTCGAAGTGGTATCGACCGTGTCATGGACCTACCATGGGGTAACGAATTCGATCGTTCTTACTGATTACCTTTCGCCATGGCAATAAATCCAAAAAAGGGGTTCGCACTCCTCATCGCGGTCGTATTTGTTTCAGTCGTGCTCGCCCTCGGGACGGCACTAAGCTCATTGGCGTATAAGCAGCAGACGCTCGCTTCAGGCGGAGCGCGTTCGCAATACGCTTTTTATGCCGCCGATGCCGCGCTTGAATGCGCTCTCTTTGAAGCGCAAAAGAACGGATGTAGCGACCCGTACAGGTACGAGAATTACACGCCAGGCAGATTAGCGCCCTGTGCAGGGAGCTCTTCTGTCCCCGGCTGCGGAGGTCTCAACTACGGAGGCGCTTATTTTCAAGAGATATGCTTTAACACGGGAGCTTGTCCGAACCAGCGGGTGGTAAAACAAATGTTCCCCATCGCATTCCCTGACCCGATTTTCAAGGTGAATGGCACTGAGACCCAGTGTGCGGATGTCACCGTCTATGAGACTCTCGGCAAGGCAGCCGGCTCAACGTTCGTGTTTGCACAGGGGTATGACGTCCCCTGCAGTAAAGTCGGCTCCACCAACCGCATCGTTGCGCGCGGCCTCTACGCCCATTTCTAAGGTCTTTCGTGCGCGCTATAGTAGGCCATATGGCACCCACGCCAGCAGAGGAGCGCGCCCGTAAGCTACGCGAGACTATCGCGAAGTATCGCGATTTACAGCACACGAAGGACGAGAGCCCCATCTCGCCCGAGGCGCTCGATTCGCTCAAAGACGAGCTATGGAAGCTTGAGGAGCAGTATCCAGAACTCGCGACGCCCGATTCGCCGACGCAAGTGGTGGCGGGGAAGCCCTTGCCGGAATTGAAGAAGGTCAGGCACGCGGTCGAGCAGTGGTCATTTAATGATGCGTTTACAGAGGCGGATATGCGCGCATTTCATGGGCGGGTAAAAAAACTGACGGGCCGGGAGCCGATCTATGATCTCGAGCTCAAGATAGACGGTTTGAAGGTCGTGTACACGTATGAGAAAGGGATGCTCGCCGTCGCCGCGACTAGGGGCGACGGCGTCGTGGGTGAAGATGTGACCCACAACATCCGCACCATTACAGAAGTCCCGCAGAAACTTTCTCGAGCCATTGATTGTGTGGTTGAGGGAGAGGTGTATTTAACGCGCTCGGGGCTCGCCGCCCTTAATAAAAAAAGAGAGAAAGAAGGCGAGCCCCTCTTCGCAAATCCGCGCAATGCCGCCGCGGGCTCCATCCGCCAGCTCGACCCCGCTATCGCCGCCGCGCGGCCCTTGGCGGCATTTATGTACGATCTTGCGCAGACATCTGAAAAAATCCCTGACACGCAAACCAAAGAACTCGAGTACATGAAGGAGCTCGGCTTCCCCGTGAACTCTGAACATCGGCATGCGGACTCGCTTGAAGATATCTTTGCGTACTGGAAGAAGTGGCAGGGTTCCGCGCGCGAAAAACTTGATTATCAGTTGGATGGCATCGTGATCAAAGTAGAAGAGCGAGCGATGCAGGAGATGCTCGGCTACACCGGCAAGGCGCCGCGCTTTGCTATCGCGTACAAATTCCCGCCCGAGCAAGTCGAGACGGTGTTGGAAGATATCAGCTTGCAAGTAGGGAGGACGGGCGTGTTGACGCCAGTCGCGCATCTGCGGCCGGTCGCGGTCGCGGGCTCGACCGTCGCCCGCGCGACCCTCCATAACGAGGATTTTATAAAAGAAAAAGATATCCGCATCGGCGACACGGTCATTTTGCAAAAAGCGGGCGATGTCATCCCAGAAATCGTGCAGGTGATTAAAGAACTGCGGCCGACAAAAGGATCAAACAGAGCGAAAGTGTGGAAATTCCCGACCCATTCGCCCTTGTGCGGGGGCGATGGGCGCATCGAGCGCGTGCCCGGCATGGCGGCACATCGTTGCGTGACGCATGGCTCCTTTGAACAGCAGGCGCGCAAATTGATCCACTTTGCGGGGAAGTCCGCGCTTGATATCGATGGCATGGGCCGCGAGACGGTGAAGCTTCTGATGGAGCACGAATTGATATCGAATTTCGACGATATGTTCGAGCTCACCAAGGATGAGCTTTTGAAACTCGAGGGTTTTGAAGAGCTCAAAGCCGCGAATCTCCTTGAAGGTGTTGAGAATGCGAAGCGCGTCCCGCTCGACCGGCTTATCGTCGGCCTCTCCATCCCGCACGTGGGGGAGGAGAACGCCCACCTCCTTGCCACGCACTTCAAGACTTTGCACGAGCTCCAAAAAGTGTCGGGCGAGGAGCTCTCAAAGATCGAGGGCGTGGGCCCCATCATCGGCCAATCGGTTGCGGAGTGGTTTGCAGATAAGAACAACCAAGAACTCCTGAAGCATCTCCTCGTGCATCTTAAGGTGCAACGAGTGGTAGCGCCGGCGAAGGGTCCTTTGACGGGAGAGACGGTGGTCGTCACCGGCACCTTGCCGACCCTCTCGCGCGAAGAGGCCGAGGCGATGGTGCGCAGGGCTGGCGGGAAGGCCGCCGGCTCCGTCTCCAAAAAAACCTCCTTTGTATTGGCCGGTGAGAACCCGGGCTTTAAGTACGACAAAGCCCAGCAATTAGGCATCGCGATTCTCGACGAGAAAGCATTCCTCAAGAAAATAGGCGCGTGATAGAGTAGGCGTATGGCAACGGCTGAAGAGGTAAAAAAACTTGCGAGCTTGGTGCGGATAGAAGTGAGCGAGGAGGAATTGCCGAAATTCACGAAAGAATTTGAGGCAATTTTGGCGTATGTGGGGCAGTTAGAGAAATTAGATTTGCCTAAAGATTTAAAAAGCATGCCAGCGTTACGGAACGTGTTCCGTGCGGATGAGAACCCCACATCTGCAGGGACGTGGACGGAAAAGCTCGTGGAAGCATTTCCGGAGAAAGAGGGCAATGCGCTTGTGGTGAAGCAGGTCATCAGCCATGAGTAAGCTGAATCAACTGACGATTGTTGATGCTGCTCGAGGATTGCGGGCAAAAGAATTTAGCGTGCAAGAACTGTGGGACGCGTGCGCAGAGGTCGCGCACGCGAAGAATCCTGAATTGAATGCGTACCTCGAGATTTTTAATGCTGATGATGCGGCGATAAAAGCGGCGCAAGAACGCATCGAGAGGGAAGGGGATGCTGCGCCACTTCTCTGCGGCATCCCGCTCGCAATCAAAGACAACATCTTGATTGAAGGGAAAATCGCGAGTGCCGCTTCTAAAATGCTCGCGAACTATCGTGCCCCTTACAGCGCGACCGTCATCTCGAGACTCAAAACTCAAAACGCACTTTTCCTCGGCCGCACCAACATGGACGAGTTCGCGATGGGCTCTTCGACCGAGCACTCGGCCTTCGGCGTGACGAAGAATCCGCATGATACCTCGCGCGTGCCCGGCGGCTCCTCCGGCGGCTCCTCCGCCGCAGTCGCCGCACATCTCTGCATCGCGGCCTTAGGGAGCGATACGGGCGGCTCTATTCGCCAGCCTGCGGCGCACTGCGGCATCGTCGGCCTGAAGCCCACCTATGGCGCCGTCTCTCGCTACGGCCTCATCGCGATGGGCTCCTCGCTCGACCAGATCGGCCCACTGGCAAAAACAGTCGAGGACGCGAAGATTTTATACGACGCAATCGCTGGCCGAGACGCGATGGATTCGCAAACACTCGGCGCGCATGTAGTGAAGGAGACAGATGCCGAGAAAACAGTCTGGCCCGACCCAGACGGGAGACCCGAGGACTTTTTCGCAGGCGCTGGCTCTGGAACGATACGGGTCATGCGAATCGGAGTCCCGCGACATCTACTCAAGAAGGGCATTGATGCAGAAGTACTCTCGGCATTTGAAAAAACAATCGGAAAGCTGAAAGCAGAGGGGTATGACATAGTGGATATTAAACTCCCCACGAGCGAGTATGCGCTCGCGTCCTACTACGTCGTGATGCCGGCTGAAGTCTCGACCAACCTCGCGCGGCTTGATGGTATGCGCTATGGTCACGCCGCACGCGACGCAGCGAAGTCCCTGACGAGGGGCGGTGCGACCTTGCTTGAGGATTACATAAAGTCGCGTACCGAAGGTTTCGGCCCCGAAACGCGCCGCCGCATCTTGCTCGGCACCTTCGTCCTCTCCTCGGGTTATATCGATGCCTACTATCGCAAGGCCGACGCATCGAGAGAGCTTTTGCGTCGCGAGTACAATGAGGCTTTCAAAAAATGCGATGTCATCGCATTCCCGACGACCGCCGCATCGGCGTTCAAAATCGGCGAGAAGTCGGACCCGGTTGCAATGTATCTCGAAGACATCTTCACCGTCACCGCGAACCTCACCGGCATGCCCGCCATCTCGGTGCCGATGGGAGACGTAAATGGCCTTCCGGTTGGCATCCACTTCACTGCGCCTCACCAGGCTGAAGAACGCCTTTTTTCAATCGCCAGTGCCGTATAATTTGAAGCATGGGCAATGAGACCGGCATCAATCTCGAATACTGGTTCCGTGTCATTTACGAATGCTTCACTGGCAGTTGCGCCGTCGGTGGCAATTGGGGAACGCTTCTTGCATCGATCTGGCTGTGGATTACGTGGATAGGCTACATCGTTATCGTCCTCGGCCTCCTCTTCATCACGTACGCGATGGTGAAGATCTATGATTTGCGAAAGCGCGAAGAAGAGCAGCTCGGCGAAATCCACGTCTCCGAAGAGACTTCGGGACCGAATGCCCGCTGGGAACACATCGAGACCTTGATGGCGAGCAAGGAGCCTTCTGATTGGCGCCAGGCCATCATCGAAGCCGACATCATCCTTGATGAGATGCTCACGCGGCAGGGCTACTCGGGCGACGGGGTGGGGGAGAAGCTGAAGCAAGTCGAGCCCTCCGACTTCGATACGCTTCAAGATGCGTGGGAGGCGCACAAAGTGCGTAATCAAATTGCCCACAATGGCTCGGCCTTCGACCTCTCTGAGACGCTCGCACGCCGCACCATGGCGCGCTATGAGCTCGTCTTTCGCGAATTCGGATTTATCTAATCTTGCAATTTGTATTTTTCGCCACTATACTGCGGCTGATAGCGGGGTAGAGTAATAGTAATTCGCGAGGCTCATAACCTCGAGATGGCCGTGCAAGTCGGCCCCCCGCAACAAGTTAGCAAAAACCGCCAGAGAGGGCGGTTTTTGCAACTATTAGGCCATTTAAGCGTACTATAGAGGCAATGAGGAAGGCTCTATTCTCGTTTGTTTTCGTGTCCGCTTTCGCGGCCCAAGCCCTCTACCAGCACCTCTACGGGCCCGTTGCCTCTGCGACGGGCCTGACGCCAGCACCAAGCGGAGCAATCTCAAATACTGGGGTGACAAATGCCACGCTTCCCACTGCCGCTCCTCCTTCGCCCGTAATCACGGGGGGCAGCGACGAAGGGCGGGGGGAGGGGTCTAGCGACTCGGAAAATGAAGGAGGTTCTGTAAGCGCTCCCGCTCCAGTCGCTATTCCTGCTCCGGCACCTGCGCCAACGCCTGCACCTAAACCAGTAGGCCAATATGCTGACGGCACTTTTGTAGGCACCGTAGCCGACGCGTATTACGGGCTCATTCAAGTCGAGACCATCATTTCGGGAGGGAAAATCGTGGACGTACGATTTTTGCAATACCCGAACGATCGCAGTACTTCGCGCGAGATTAACAGCCAAGCTATGCCGTACTTGAAGCAGGAGGCGATTACAGCCCAAAACGCCTCTGTCAATATTATCTCGGGTGCGACCGATTCGAGCATCGCCTTTCGCGAGTCGCTCGCCTCGGCGCTCGCGAAGGCAAAGGTATAACGCATGCGCGCCACGAAAGACATCATGGGCATGCCCATCACGGTCGACATTGCGGATGCGTTGGCGACCGAAGAGGGCCTAGAAGAAGTCTTTTCATATTTTATCGCAGTTGATAAGCGGTTCAGCACCTACAAACCCGAGAGCGAAATCATGCGAATTAACCGGGGCGAGCTTGTGAAGGAGGAGTGCAGTGACGACATGCGAGAGATTTTCAAACTAGCAGAGAAGACAAAAAAAGAAACCGGTGGTTACTTTGATATCAAAAAATCTGATGGCACGCTCGACCCCTCGGGCGTGGTGAAGGGTTGGGCGATACTGAACGCCGCCGAGATGTTGCGTTTACGGGGGTTTGAAGATTTTTATGTCGATGCGGGCGGCGACATCGCTTCAAATGGCAAGAATGCCGAGGGTGAGGAGTGGAACGTCGGCATTCGGAACCCGTTCAATCGAGATCAAATCGTGAAAGTCATCTATCCGCGAGGTTCAGGGGTAGCCACCTCGGGCACCTATATTCGCGGCCAGCATATCTACGACCCGCATGCCCCCAACGCTGTTATAGACGACATCGTGAGCCTTACGGTCATCGGCCCTGATGTGCTTGAGGCGGACCGATTTGCAACCGCCGCGTTTGCCATGGGGATGAAAGGGCTCGAGTTTCTCGAACGGCTTCCTGGCTTTGAAGCGTACGCTATCGACCCACAAGGGATTGCTACCATGACGAGCGGTTTTGATGCGTATACCCGCACAGCATGAAATGGATTGATTCCGTCGTCGATAGAATCACGATGTATCGGCTCGCCTTATACGAGCTGATCTTTTTACTTATCGTTGCCGAGTCCCTCTCGTATTTCGGTCAGCTCCCTTTCTTACCGCAGTTCCTCGCGCTTTCGATCGTCTACCTGCTTGCTGTCTCGTGGGTAGTTAACAAAGCCTTCGCGTGGGCATTTAGAGCACCTTCGAACCCAGAATCTCTCTATATCACCGCTCTCATTTTGGCGCTCATCATTGCGCCGCCCTCTTCGTACGTCGATGCTCGATTTTTGATTCTTGCCGGATGGGCGGCGGCTCTCTCGACGGGGTCGAAATATATCCTTGCCATCGGCAAAAAACACCTCTTTAATCCGGCGGCATTCGGTGTTGCGGCAACCTCGCTCGCGCTCGGCCTCGGAGCGAGCTGGTGGGTCGGCACAGGGGTCATGCTGCCGTTCGTCATCGTCGGCGGCTTCCTCGTTATCCATAAGATGCGACGGCTCGATCTCTTTTGGGCATTCTTCATCGTCGCGCTTATCAGTATCATGGCTCGCGCGGTAAGCGTCGGCGGGAATGTTCTCGCCTCCCTCAACAGCGGCCTTGTCACTGCGCCCTTAATTTTCTTTGCATCGGTGATGCTTACCGAGCCCTTTACCACGCCGCCCTCAAAGTTGCTCCGCATAACCTATGGCGGGTTGGTTGGCTTCCTCTTCGCGCCGTTTGTGCACCTCGGGTCGATCTACTCAACCCCCGAGCTTGCGCTCCTGGTCGGCAACGCCTTTTCGTACCTCGTAAGCCCTAAGCGCAAACTCATTTTGACCTTGAAAGGGCGGGCACGTCTTACCCGAGACACGTTCGACTTAGTATTCACAAGCGAAAAACCGCTCTTATTTAAACCAGGGCAGTATCTCGAATGGACACTAGCTCATGCGTGGCCCGACACGCGCGGCATCCGGCGTTTCTTTACGATAGCGTCGTCTCCCACCGAGCACGAATTACGGCTCGGCGTAAAGTTTTACCAAAACGGGAGCACCTTTAAAAAACGTCTGCTCACCATGAAGCCGGGCGACACCATCATCGCCTCTCAACTAGGCGGAAACTTCGTCCTGCCCAAAGATATAAAGAAGAAGCTCGTCTTTATCGCAGGCGGCATCGGCATTACTCCCTTTCGGAGCCAAATACAATATCTCTTAGATACCCAAGAAGTTCGTCCCATTACGCTTTTTTATGCGAATAAGACGCCCGCTGACGTCGCGTATCACCAGATGCTGGCTCTTGCCAAGGAGAAGCTCGGCATAAAGACAGTGTACGCGTTTACTGACCCGGGCGCCGTGCCGCAAGAACTTCCGAGCGCAGTGCCGGCGATTACGGCTGGCGTCATTAAGAGGGAAGTGCCTGATTTTGCAGAGTGCACCTTCTACCTCTCCGGCCCCCACGGCATGGTTACCGCATTTGAGGAAATCCTCGCCGACATGGATATTCCGAAGCGCCACATCAAAACAGACTTTTTCCCGGGTTTTGTTTAATTGCGTAGCGTACTGTAGACGCTTGGTACTCCGAGACCAAGCGACCATGCTGAAAAGCCATAGAGCTTGTTCGTTTTAACAAGCGCGAGTTTTTCTTTGATGCTTCGCGCGTTCTCATACCAGAGCGAGTAGAGCGTACCGTCGGCCTGGTAATGCAAGACCGGCATCCTGTTGACGGTGTCATAGGTAACGACGACCTTCCGTTTGGCGAAAATCCTATCGATGGTCTCATTACCGCCGATGCCGATAAGCTTGCCGGTCGCCGTATCTCGCGCCCAGTAGTAGAGGGCGAGACCGAGAGACAACTTCTCTTTTGGTATATGCGCAAGCGAGTAGGTAAGGACTTTTTGTAACCAAGCAAACTGTACGGAGGGGCCGTGCGAGGTCGGGTCGTCGTAGCTCATCACGCTTATGAAATCGGCGCTCTTCGCGAGGGCATCATAGTCGTACGCGCCGATGAGCTTTTGCCAGAGGTCGTTCGGGTAATCGCTCGGGTTATCAGAGGTCTTGGCCACAACCGCGACACTTAAGGTAAGTCCCGCTTGCTTAAAAGCTTCGGCCGCACGCGTAATAAACGTCGAGAATTTGTCGCGGTAGCTCGCATCCATCTGCTCAAAGTCGAACTGCCACCCGGCATAGCCTTTATTTCTGGCTTCAGTGACGAGAGCATTTAAGGCAAGCGCTTGTGTCGAGGTGCTTTCAAGGAGCGCTTCATGGCCCTTTGAGCTAAAACCGTCATTCGTTACGAGCGGCATGATCTTAATCTTGTGTTTTTTAGCGAAGTCGATGAGGTCTTGGTTTAGGGTGCCGCTTAGGGTGCCGTCAGGCTCGATCTGGTATATCTGCGGCGCGAAGATGTCGATTGAGCTTGCGTGCGCGAAGAAATCTTTTTTCGCTACCTTGCCGTCGGTATAATAAAACAAGCGTACAGGGTGGTAGGCTGATGTTTTCGTTGCCGCCATGGCCGAAAAGGGCAGGGCAAGGAGCCCCGCCAAGGCGATTGCTACGAAGATTCTTTGTGGGACAGCCATCTGCTCAGTATAGAGCGTTTTCATACAAAAACGGCGCCCTCACTCGAGAGCGCCGTTGCTAGCTACCGACAGCGAGTCAATCTATCGTCATAAGGTTCGCAGGTGCAGCTTTTCGCGCTTTTCGACGAACTTCAACGAGAACCTCGTTGAAGGTTGCGCCGTTATATGAGGCGAACGCCGCCGCGAGAACGCATACATTCGTGACGGCAGTATGCAAGGACTCTCCTCCACGATTATGCCGTACGAACGACTCGCAGCGTAAGAAAAGCTCGATGACCGACCAAGTAAGCGCGTCGGTCATTTCGAGCCCTCTGCCATCAGCAACGCGAATGAGTTTGGCGGCCAGCTCGGCGTTTTCAAGCGCATCCGAGAATCGCGCAAGAGGGAGCTCAACGATGGTCGCTGCTCTCGCGGCAAGAGCAAATGCTCGGACGCTGTACCGGCGTGGGCTGTTGCGTGCATCGTCGATAGCGCGATGCATCCTCCGCACGATGGTTGTGAGAGCAAAAGCACGTCTTTGCTCGGGGCTCAATGCGGTCCATCCGGCATACAGCGTCTCGCTGAACGGGTAGGCCTCTTCAAGCAGTTTGAACAGGTCGTGAGCGTCTTCTTGTACGCACATCATTTCTTAGATCCTCTTTGTTTGAGCGACAGACGAAAAATTTCGTCAAAGGACACTTCCCGCGAGCATAGCATTTTGTTCCGATTATCCAAACTTGCTTTTTTACATGCCTTATAGTAGTCTCGTCGATAGTCAAAACCCTTGATTTTGGTCTCATCTCTGGCGGAGGCCCATAATTGGGCCTCCGTTTTTCTTTACAAGGGGGTGGGGATAACCTTTTTGTGGTGCTTGCTTAATATAGAGGCGTGTGGTATAGTTCGTTTTCAATGAAAACTCGCCCGGTGGCGCATAAAACCAAGGTAGCGAAGCGGGAAGTGTCAACCCCTGCAGCTTTTCTTGCAGAATTGACCATGAACGACAGTGCTGATTGGGTACGCGTTCAAAACGCAGCAATAATCAAGCATTTCAAAAACGCTTTCAAAAACGTACCAGGCTATCGGAAATTCTTGGGGCAGATGGGCGTCGATGGCACGGAGATACGTACCGTTAAAGATTTACAGAAGATTCCACCCACTTCTAAAACAAATTATTTGCGCGTGCATCCGTGGGATAAGCTTTGTGTAGCGGGAGCTCTCACTCATGAACCTCTCGTGATGACCTCCACCTCTGGTTCAACTGGTCAGCCGTTCTACATCCCGCGCACTGATGACGTACATGAGCAGTCAATGCTCTACCACCGCCTGTTCGTAGAGCGGAGCGGTCTTGACCCAAAAAAGTCGACCTTGGTGGTCGTTTGTTTTGGCATGGGCGTGTGGATAGGGGGGCTTTTGACCTACGAGGCATTCCGCCGAATCTCTAAAGACGGCCGCCCGCTCACGGTTATTACCCCGGGCGTTAATAAAAAGGAGATTTTCGAGGCTCTTACGCACATCGCGCCCTCGTACGATCAGCTCATACTCTGCGGCTACCCGCCCTTTATGAAGGATCTTATTGATGATGGCCCGTTGTTCGGTGTGGAATGGAAGCGGTGGGATGTCCGCATCGTCTGTGCTGCAGAGGCATTTTCAGAACATTTCCGTGATTATTTGATGCAAAAGACAGGGGCCAAGGATCCGTACCGCAGTGTCATGAACATCTACGGGAGTGCGGAGCTCGGTACTATGGCGACCGAGACGCCGCTCTCGATACTCGTACGCCGCCTCGCACTCAAGAACGACACCTTCTATCGCAAGATTTTTAAGGAGGCGCATCGGCTCCCGACCCTTGCGCAATACATCCCGAGCTTCGTTTCGTTTGAAGAAAGCGAAGATGGTCGCATCTACGCGACCGATGGTACCGTGTTGCCCTTTATTCGCTACGACATCGGGGATCAAGGTGGGGTGTTTACTTTTACTGAGGTACAAGAGGCAGCTAAAGATGCCGGCATTAATCTTGGGGCAGAGATTAAACGCGCCGGTATCGCAGAGACAGTGCACCAGCTCCCCTTTGTATATGTGTATGAACGCTCGGACCTCTCGGTTAAGCTCTACGGCGCCATCATTTTTCCTGAGCATGTAAAAATCGGGCTCCAAAAGTCAGAGCTCGAACGCTCTATCACTGGCCGCTTCACGATGACGACCGAACATGACTCGAAGCACAACGAGTATCTTGAACTCAATATAGAGCTTCAAGCAAAGCAAGAGGCTACCGATGACTTGAAAAAAACAGTTGTCGCTGCGGTCGTCGAAAGCCTTGCACGTAATAGTGCCGAGTACCAGAACAATTTGAGCGCAATGGGTGAGAAGGTTATCCCGAAAATCACGTTTTGGCCCCACGAGCACCCGAAATATTTCCACCCAGGCATTAAGCAAAAGTGGGTCATTCGCTCAAAAGAATAGCTACAGGGGGTGGTGGTAATATGGGGGTATGGACTCTCTTGAAGGGAAATTAAACAAGCTAAAGGAGGCCTCCACCGCCTCCGTCCCAGTCATCCTTGATCTATCTCTAGAGGCAGACCGCACCCGCTTTGAGGAGCTCATTGCCTCGGGTGCAATCAAGCAGATATCAGACGATTACGAAGAGCAACAGCTCGAGCTTTTTGGCATTCGCAACCCTTCGCACGTCTACACCCCGACGTTTAAAGAGGAATTTGCGACATACTTCAAGACCCTTTCTGCGCAGAAGCCGCTTTGGCAAGACGGTCGCTGGGCCTACTTCCCCTGGCGGTATTTAGCGACGCATATCCTGCCTGAAGAGGAGTTTCAGCTTGTGCGTACGGCACGTAATGAGAACCTGATTACGAAAGGGGAGCAAGAGAAATTTTATAACGCGACTATAGGTATCGGTGGCCTCTCGGTCGGCTCTTCAGTAGCGTTTGCAATTGTTTTGCAGGGGGGAGGGAAGCGCTTGAAACTCGCCGATATGGACAGGCTGGCGCTTACGAATACGAACCGTATCCTCGCTGGCGCAGATCGGCTCGGCGTACTTAAGGTTGAGATTGCAGCACGTACGATTTATGAGCTCAACCCATACGCAGAAGTCGAACTACACTCAGAAGGGTTAAATCCAGAAAACATAGAGGCATTTTGTAGCGACCTCGACATTGTTATCGACGAGCTCGACAATCTCGCGGTGAAATATTTGATTCGTGAACAGGCAAAAAAGCACCACATCCCCGTTCTTATGGCGGCAGATAATGGCGACAATGCAGTAGTCGACATCGAGCGTTACGACCTTGAGCCAGACATGCCGTTTTTCCACGGACGCATGGGTGAAGTTTCGTACGACATGTTAAAGAATTTAGATAAATTTGGCATCGGCAAGATGATCACGAAGCACGTGGCCCCAGAGAACGTTACCGAGCGAATGCAAAACTCACTTAAAGAAATGGGCAAGACCATAGTGTCGTGGCCTCAACTAGGTGGTGCCGCCATGATTAACGGTGTGGCGGTCGCCTATTGTGCACGCAAAATTTTGAATGGCCAGCCACTTGAAGCCAATCGCGCACTCATATCTATGGACGAGAAACTCGTTCCCGACTACAACAGTCCAGAATCAGTAGCGCATCGCAAGCAAGTTGCTGCAGACTTTGCCAAAATATTCGGCCTATGATCTCTGGCCTCTCCCAGGAGCTTGAACGCATTCTGGTGGCGGGGAGTCAGGCCCCCTCGGGGGAGAATTGTCAGCCCTGGCATTTTGTCGTGTTGGCCAACACTGTCGAAGTTCATGTACTACCAGAGCGAGATCAATCTGCCTACGGTTGGGGTCAAAGGGGCTCCTATCTCGCTAATGGTGCCGCAATAGAAAATATGATTATTGCCGCAAGCGGCAAGGGGTATCGAGTAGATGTCGCATACTTCCCCAACTCAACTGACAAGTACCATGTTGCGACGCTCACTCTTACAAAAGATTCGACCGTAAAGCCCGACCCACTTACATTCTTTATTTTTAAGCGCGTCTCAAATCGTAAGCCGTACGGTAAGGAGCCTCTTTCGAGCGAAGCGCGACAGGCACTTATGGCCGCCGGGCAAGGTGCTTTGACGCTCGTAGAGGCTCCTGAAGATATTAGGTGCCTGGGGCGCGTCGGTTCGACGAACGAAGAGGTCATGCTTGCGAACCAGTCGCTCCACAGCTTTTTCTTTAGTCATATAAATTGGACAAAAGAAGAGGATGACAAAAAGAAAATCGGTTTTTATATCAAGACGCTCGAGTTACCGCCACCCGCACAGATAATGTTTAGGCTTTTTAAGAAGTGGGGCATCATGCGCCTGTTCTTAGTCCTCGGTTTCAATCGAGTCGTGGCTATTCAAAACGGGGTGACGAATGCGGCCGCGAGTGCTATCGGCGGCCTCACGGTTAGCGGGACAGAGCCAATCGATTTTGTAAAAGTAGGCCGCGCAGTAGAGCGGCTCTGGCTCATCGCGACCTCGCTTGGCCTCTCATTTCAACCGATGACGGGTGTACTCTTTTTCAAGCTCAAAATTAAAGGAGGGGAGGGTAGCGACTTTTCAACAAAAGAAAAAGACACGATTCTAAGTGCGTACCAAGTAGCCGTAGATATCTTCAAAGCGGGAGATCGTCACCTCGCATTCATGTTTCGTGTCGGCAAGGGCGAGCCGCCTTCAGCACAGGCCGTCCGCTTCCCGCTTGTGGACACTGTGACGATTAGACCCAAGAAAGATTCCTAACACCTTTTACCCCTAAGAATTCTTTAATTCATATTTCCTTAACCCTTCTCTAAGACGCGCTATATCCGAAATTATGACTTTATCATTCACAATCTCATAATTTACGCCCAGGAATCGCATTGCACGGTCAAAAGACTTGTTGATGTATTCATCGTCAGCCGATCCTCCTTTTGATTTCTTCCATCTTGCACAATGCTCATACGTGGCCTGAACCTCATTAGTAAATTCCTTCTCATCTAGATCTCGCTTTTCTCGTAACAAGTCTTCTACTGAGGTTTTGCGCACCTCCTCATTTACATGGAAATCCTCGTGTTGCTGAATCAAGTTACGACCAGAAAGCATGGTCACAACAGCCCGTCGCGGATTCGAAATAAGCCATGTTGAGTTAAGATGCTTGATGCGCTCGGAGTCACCCCCTCGCGCCTCCTTGATTAATTGACCGAGTTCCCAGTCTTCGGCGAGCTGCGCTTTCTCGTTGTATCCGCCAATCGCCGCATAGATACCGGAGCGAAATGCACTGTTGGTTCCGGTCAATTCTTCTGTCTTTAAATGGTATTTTTTGAATGCAATATCAAGATAATTCCATAGGCGTTGGCTCGCATGCAGTAGTGGGTACTTTCTATAGGTCTCGGCTGGGTAATCCCGCTTTCCTTCAATTGCATCCACATTCTTATTTTTCTGGAACGCCGCGCTCAATTGATTTGCGTAATCCTCGCTGATGTCTTCTAGATCTGCGTCGTTGCTTACAATAACAATCGACTTCTCTATATTACTTTCTGATTTTCTTAATAGCACGGCGTCAACCAGATATTTACGAACTCCGCCAATGGCCGGTTTCTCTTTGAAAACTTTGTAGAGATGAACGATATTAAGATCCGGAAATTCTTTCCTAACGCTGTCGATAATATCAGCAGAATTATCTCGCTTAACGCCTTCTGGATGATTCTCCAAAATTACGATCTCAAAACCATTTCTATTGTTCAATTTTGCATAATTCCGCAGAGTCTTTTCCAAATTTCTCCCTTCTTGATAAGAGGGAATTGTAATGACTGTTTCAACCCCCATACTCATAGCTTTCTGACCTCCTATCATTAATCTCAAATCGGCTACAAAGGCGGGATCTTGCTTGGTAAGGTACTCCCTGACTATCTCTAAATCATTCCCGTTCAGATCTAGCTCTTTATTCTCAATAAGTTCAGGCAACATTCGATCACGATATTTCGCGTGATCTAAAAGACCATAATCGTTGTGTTCAGAATGCTGCGCGCTCGATTTTTCGACTTGCTGTTCGGCAGCACTGCTTACTCTACTCTCGGCGGCACCCGCTTCTTCAATGATAGTATCTCTTTCTTTCTCTGCGGGTAGCGATGGTGTTGTAGGTCTTTCGTGATTCATAATACTTGCGTCGATTAGCTAGAATCAAGCTACATCCTTAATGGTTTCTAAAATAGTTTTAAGGTAAGGCTTAGTTATTCTATGCCCTTCGTTCGCCACAATAATCTGACGAGTGAACTGCTTTTTCATTTGCTTCGTAATCCGGCGGTTGTCCTTCGCTGGCCACTTCTCTTTCTGGCCAAACAGAAAAATCACTTTTTCAGCTTTCAAATTTGCCATGTAAGCAGCGTCCGCCCCTGAGGGCATAGAACACAAGATAAGGAATTTCACTGGGAATTGTCCCGCGTAAAAACAGGCGGCAACTGCACCCCAACTAAAACCAATAATGGTGTCATATTTTTTAGGGATTTTTGCAACTTGATTCGTGAGCGGTCGATTCCAGTCGATATTGTATAGATCAAAAGAACGCGAGAGAGCTCGGTAGTTGCTCGCTTGTTCGCCTAACCCATGAATAAATAGTGGTTTTGTCATTATAAAAAGTGAGGGCGGATTTGCTGTCCGCCCTCACCTAAGTCTACAGCATGACGATGAATGTCGTCATGTGGGATCACTTCTAGTCGACGGTGCCGGCGATTTCGAACTCGCCATTCCTGACGCCCTTGAGAAAGTGGTCCCACTCGAGATTCGTGAAGAACATGGTGGTCTCTCGTCCCTTCGTGTCCTTCGAGTCACGGAGAGCGACACCCTCTGGTTTGATCGCGATCAGCACGCAACCACCCAGGCAGAGGGGATTCGAACATTCTGGGAACTTGAAGTCTTCGTTACGCACTGAGAAACTAAACTTTTTCGCTCGCATTTTAGGCCACCTCCTTAAGGCCCAGTTCAACTCTAGCATTACTCTATCTATGGTGTCAACTTACTATCGAGTAGAAGAAACTCCCGGCAATTGTAAGAGGGAAGTAAACTCCCACTGGGGATAACTCGGCTTGACACCTGCTTTTTTGGTACGGCCGGAGTGGTTTTTTGTACGGCGCTCTTCTTCAAGAGTTGTCTTCGAGGTACAATTACTAAATGTCGGCCAGAACTGGACAGATACAGCAGGCGCTTCAGAAACTTGAGTCTTTTAGAAAGGACCCTGTCTATGCGAACCAGCAGTACGCGATAGATGCGAATATTGTTTTTTTGAACGCGGCGCGGTCTTTGCCGGGCTATATCTGGTGGCTCTTTTTCGTAGCACCAAAGCTCGACGGCTCTCGACTTCTTGAGCTCACCGACTTTCCGGTCGAAGAATGGGATGTAGAAATGCATAGTCGGCTTATTGAGATGCAGAGACGCAAAAATCCGGGTCTCATAACCCCACTAGTTAATGCAATTACTGAATACATTCAGAGCGAAAATCGAGACCTTATAATTGCTGATCTCGGCGCAGGAGGCATGGAGGTGGATAGGCAAGTCATCGAATGGGCCCTCAAAACAAATCATCCTCACGCGCTGACTATCGTTGCCGTAGATAAATCCTCGATAACGCGCAAAATTGCGGATAAGAATTTGAAAGAATTCGCCGAAAAGGCAGAGATTGTGGAGGTCGGTGAAATTACCGCGGAAGATTTAAAACGAATGCGAGAGAAATCACAAAAGAAGATTCTTGTCGTCATGTGCACGAACGATATATTTGAACTCGCAAACAAGTTCCCACCAAAGCATTTCGACCTCGTTTACCACTCTCTCTTTCGTCACCATCTTAATTTGCCGGAGCAAGAGAAACTTGATCAAGCTTGCGAAACGATAGCTAAACAGCACATTGAACTGGATGGCTATAAAAGCTGGCCAGTTATGCTTCCTCAAGCCATTGTTGGATGGAACTACCCCCATTTTCTCAATGGAGAGGTATTTTCAAATCTGCGCTTTCGCGGTAAGAAAGATGTCGTCCAGTATACTAAGGGTCGTGGAGTTATTAGTTTTTATGGGACGACAGGGTTCTATCTTTTGAAGTATTATAAATAACCATGGGCATCTCTGGCGTTAGTCAGCTCGTTCAGATAAATCTTGATCTTTTGAGCGTCGGTGTAGCTATCGCTGGCATAACGCTACTTGGCGCGGTTATCCTTTTTAATAATCGCACCAGCATAACCAACCAGACTTTTTTTGCTTTCGCAGTCATTACCGTTATTTGGAGCATCTCCAACTATCTTGAATACAGGTTTACTACTGTCAATGGCATTTTGTGGGCGCTCAGGTTCCATCTCTTTTTCTCGACTTTATATGCCTTCATCTTTTTCCAGTTCGCCTACGTATTTCCTAAAGAAAAAGTAGTGTTCCCACATTGGTATAAGTGGGTTCTCGTTCCCGCGGTGGGGGCTGTCGCTATCCTAACGCTCACACCATTCGTCTTTTCAGGTATCGCGTCGCTTGCTCCCATTGGCCAGGTAACACGGGCGGATCCTGCTCCTGGGGTCCTCCTTTTCATGCTTCTTGCCTTTGGGCTATTGATTGCGAGCATCGTTTTCTTGTTTAAAAAGAGAAGCGAGACAATGGAGTTATCTGAACGCAGGCAGATTACGGCTGTATCCATAGGAATGACGGTCATGGCCATTCTCATTCTTAATTTCAACGTGATTTTGCCAAATGTATTTGCCAATGTGAGCTTCATTCCTCTTGCCGCACTATTTATTCTCCCGTTCGTTGCACTTATTTCATATGCGATTTATCGCCACCATTTATTTAACTTGAAAGTCGCAGCCACGGCGTTCCTAGGTTTTATGGTGACCGTGTTCAGTTTTGTGAATATCGTATACTCGACAAACGTCAGTGCGGTAGCTATTAATATCGCCGCCTTCATCATCATCCTTTTGGGGAGCATCAAGATTGTCCAAGATACTTTCAATCTCGAGATTGCGAACGAGAAATTAAAGGAGCTTGATCAGGCGAAAAGTGAGTTTTTGTCGATTGCCTCACACCAACTGCGAGCGCCGATTACGGCGATACGAGGCTACGCCTCGCTTATCTTGCAGGGGGATTATGGCGAAACGTCAGAAAAGATGCGTGAGCCCTTGTCGCGCATTAACGACTCGGCACGCAACATGGCCAACTCGATTGAGGATTATTTGAATATCTCGCGCATCGAACAGGGGCGGATGAAGTATGAAAAGAGCAGTTTCGACCTTGCCGATGTGACTAAAAAAACGGTTGAAGAATTGCATCCTGTGGCCGAGCGGCGCGGCCTTGCCCTCACGCTTGAAACATCCGATGCGCTCAAGGTGACTGCAGACGTAGGCAAGATAAAACAAGTCATTTCAAACCTCGTCGATAACGCCATCAAATACACCGAAAAGGGGCGCGTGACGGTTGCCGTAAAAGGCGAAAACGGTAAGGCGCGCGTCACTATTTTAGATACCGGCATAGGCATCCCGAAGGAGGAGATAGGTGGCCTCTTTGAGAAGTTCACGCGCGCCAGGGGCGCGAACAAAGTGAACACTACCGGTACGGGCTTGGGGCTCTACGTCGCGAAACAGCTCGTTGAAGGGCATGGGGGCACAATCTGGGCCGAAAGCGACGGCCCTGGCAAAGGCTCTCGCTTCATCGTTGAGTTACCGATTAGTTAACGGCTCTGATGTACGTAACGATACAATCGCAATAATGACGACGCTTACCACGACATATAGAGCACTGACCCATTGAAAGATTTGCTCGGGATAAGGCGAGAATAAGTCACCAGAGCCGGGTTCTGGATAGAAAATAAAGAGTAAAGCCGCAAGCGGTACAAACCATATTGCAAACTTCTTCCATGCATCAAGCGCACGTGGGATGAAGAGCAGCATGGAAAAGACTAGAGCAAGAGCAGGCATTCCGTAGTAGAGAGCGAAGGCCCTTGTTGCAAGATTGTAGCAAAATACGCTATATTCGCAGTCGTAGATTTTAAGCAAATAGTATCCAACTGCGAAACCAATGAGAGAGAAGATAAAGAAAACCAAGATAAGTTTGTTTTTCATGCTGTAGAAATTATAGCGCGTTTTCTATCTGACTCAGCAAATTCAGAATATCTTGTGCTTCAGTGTCAGATATTTTATCTTTATTTGCCTTCCTCGTTATTTGTTTCTCTAGGTTCATAACCGTTTTTGAAGCCTTTTTGTTCTTTTGTTTTGCGATCTTTTTCTCCATATTTGCGACTTTCTTGAGGAGGTTAGTTTTCAATTTGTCTTTAACGGCGAGATTTCGGATTACGGTCTTCAAATTTACCAAAAGTTCGTTGAAAGTGAGCGGCTGGTTATCAGGAGCGACATACATGTCAACCTGGCCGTCGTTGTTAGAGTCCACCTGTATATGGGTATCTTGCGGTGAGGAGCTATTCACGACAAACGTCGCGCTGGTGCTCGCGGTAATCAGGATGTCTGAATACGTAGCAATAGGGGTCGCGGTATCACCTGCGAAATTTTCGATAGCTACCGTTGCGAGGCCAGCCCCCAATCCTTTAAAGCCCATCGTGTATGGGCCGGTTTTGGGGAGGAATAGATACTGGCTGTCGGCAAAAGATAAGAAGGTGCTCCCTGGGATGTCTTCAGTAACAGAAAGGACGTCTGCTCCCAGGTTTTGATTCTGGTTGATACCGCTGAAGTGCCCGCCTTGGTCATAGGCACCAAGAATGACGGGTGAATGGGCGCTTACAATAAGCTGATCAATAAGGTTGTTTGCGCTTGGTTTTGACTGCGTTAGATAATTCGTTTCTGTAATGATTTCATTTTTTATCGTTGCATTAACAATATCTTGAACTGGAGTTGCGCTGAGCAAGTCTCGATGATGTGCGCTTTTATCCTTCTCTTTTCTATATTTCTCAAGATTTAAGAAATACGTCTCATCAGCGACAGAAGAAGTCGCACTCGGATATACGACAGTATCGTCACCTTCGATCGTGAAAAGCGGTTCGTAGTTTTGCGCGAAGTGCTCCATTTTGTAGTCAATGGTTTTTACTGTCGGGATACCCCAGCCTGCTATTTGCACTACGCGTATTGAAGGAGGGAATACATAGGTATCGTATGTAGCGTGAAAGTCTCTCGCGTTTTCGGTTAGGTCGGTACGAAGTATTTCGGGCCGATGCAAATCACTGAAATCAGGCTTAATGCGTGCTACGCCGCCTCCGGTTACGAACGAGAAGAATTCAGCGTAGCTATCAATCGCCGGGCCCCAATAGTCGCGCCACGCCTGCGTAAATGCGGCAATTGGATCGAACACGATAGGAGCATCGGTAACTTCATCAAAGTAACGAGGGGAGGGCAGCAAGTCGTAGGCGCTTTGAAAGTTCTGTGCGATTTGGCGCGCGATAGCCGGGTTCACGATAAATCCAGCCAAAATCCCCTCGCCGTCCCCATGAAGGAGCGAGGCGATTGCTTGGGGCGTGCCAAGCTGTGGTACGCCTACCATGATGAATGAATCAATCAAATTCGCTTCACCTTTTTCATCAAGTTTCTTGATAAGTGCCTTGCCAAGCAATCCGCCCATTGAGTGGGCAACGACGACCACCTTACCGGTGCTAGAGTGCGCCGCGAGCATCTCGACTTCTTGAACCGGGTCGACCGTGCCGGTAGGTGTCTGGATGCCGTCAGCAAGGATTCGTTCAGGGGAGAATCGCCAGTCATAGGGGAGAGGCTCCCACTCGGCAACCGTGCCGGTTGCGACAAGCTCATTCATGAAAGAGCTAAACCCACCGTAAATCGGGGTGCCGTAGAATGTCTCAAGCGGGCCGTCGACGACGACCGGGTTCACGCTTTCTCCCGCAGCGGTTAGCGCCAACTCTGGGAGGTCGTCGCTCCATATATCTGGCGGCCAAACCGTGTCGTTACCGACCTTGAGCACGCTGCCTTTCATGCCGGGGATGAATAGGACGCTCGGAGCTCCATCAGCGGATTTTTCGTGAATGTTGAAATGAATGGTTCCGACATACTTGCCTATGTTTTGGGCATACGCATGTTCCCCAAAGAGCCATGTGAAGAAGCGCTCGGCATTCGAGCGCACCTCGATGATGACAAGGGGATTGTAGACGTCGAGTTCGTAAGAGCCTCCTCGCGTCCAGGCGAGTTCGGAGACGCCGGCAATGCCGCCGATGGTCGCGACGAGCTCCCGCGGCCCACCGCCTTGCGGCACGAAATATAAAAGCCCGATTCCCGCATGGTTCGGCGCATACTCAACCCATACGCCCTTGCTTACGTTAAAGGGCACGGCGGCATCTGTGTTGTCGGTAATGCTGGCTACGCTCGCCTGGATTAAGGCTCCCGTATTAGGGTCCCACTCCGGATTACCCCAGAACAGATGCGGAGCGGCCTCAGCGACCGCTGGCATTACAGTGAAGAGAAGAACAGCGAACACGAGCGTGCGAGCGCGCATAACGCCACTATACGACTCCATTTACGTTTGGCAACGCAAAAACGGCAAAATATGTTAATTTTGCTATGTTCGCCCACCAGGCCGGTGTAAGTAGGCTTGCACCGACTGCGTTCGTTCACAGGTAAAAACTATGATAGTTTTTACCTGTTCTCTCACTTGCCGGTGTAGTTCAAGAGTCAGAACGAGGGACTCATAAACCCTAGACGGTGGCGCGACTCCACCCGCCGGCACCAAAATAATATAGTGCGCGAGAGACGGGACTTGAACCCGCAACCTCCGCCGTGACAGGGCGGCGCTCTAACCAATTGAGCTACTCCCGCGTGAATGAGCAATATGAAGCAAAGCTCTATATTGCGAATGAACGCTGGGAGAAAGCCTGTCCGCAGGCTTACTACCGCAAGCGCTTATGGGCATCCTAGCAAAAACTGCGAAAAATGTCCTGCCCACCTCGCGCATCGGGTATACTAGGAGAGAATGAACGGAGGAGGATTGCATCACTTATCGCTGCGAAAGCGGCAGTCGGCTCCCAAATGTGAGCCTTTCCCGGCGCGGACCCCATGGATGCGCCTCTTAGATAAGGTCATCTATGCGGTTGCGCTCATCTCCCCCCTTGCGCTTTTGCCGCAAGCATCGCAAGTGTTCCTTAAGCACGACACGGCTGGGCTCGCAATCTCAACGTGGTTCATGCTCGGAGCGATTAACAGTTTGTGGGTCGTGTATGGCATCGCACATAAGGACAAGCCCATCATTATCGCCAACTTTCTCTTAGCTACGCTCGACTTCGCCATTGTCTTCGGGATTTTGAAATATAGCTGAATTAGGTTAGAAATAGACGTACGCCGACGTATGTAGGCATACGCAGGCTCGCTCGGAGAATTTGCCTACACGAGGATGTGCAGTCACATTTCCTCGCTTCGCCGACGTAGCTCAGTTGGTAGAGCACGTCCTTGGTAAGGACGAGGTCTCCGGTTCAATCCCGGACGTCGGCTCCAGTTTTCGACCAAATATGTTAATTTTGCTATGTTCACTCGCTTGCCGGGGTAGCTCAGTTGGTAGAGCGAGGGTATCGTAAACCCTAGGTCGTCGGTTCAATCCCGACCCCCGGCTCATGAAAGGAAACGAGAAACGACTTCAAGAGTTAGAGGCGATGATGGCATCACCTGATTTTTGGGCGGATAAAGATAAGGCGCAGGCTCTCGTGCGTGAGTACCAGCAGCTTAAAGAAGGCGGCGAGGGCCATGATGGCGGCGATGCAACGCTCGCCATCCTCGCTGGCGCAGGTGGTGACGATGCTGAAGATTTTGCCGCGATGCTCCTCGCGATGTACCTGGGCTACGCCGCGAAGAAAGGTTGGACAGCGAAAATCTTGGATGAAAATGAGAACCCCCAGGGCGGGTATCGAAGCGTGCTTATCGAGATTGTTGGCCCCTCGACTTCACTCGGGGTAAACGGCCCTTATGGTCGTTTAAAGCACGAGGCGGGGGTGCACCGCCTCGTGCGCCAGTCGCCTTTTAATGCGCAGGCCAAGCGCCAGACCTCCTTCGCGCTTGTCGAAGTGCTCCCCAGGCTCGCACCGACCGACAAGATTGAGCTGAAGCAGGACGAGCTTGAGATACAATTTGCAAAATCAGGCGGGGCAGGAGGGCAAAATGTAAACAAACGCGAGACGGCAGTACGCATACTCCACATCCCCACTAACATTTCAGTACACGTTTCAAGCGAGAGAAGCCAGGCAGCCAATAAAGAAAAAGCACTCGAACTCATCAAAGCGAAGCTGTTCGCCAAACAAGAGGCCGACGCGAAAACGTTGAAAGAGGGCCGCTCGATTGCGAAAACCACGGCGAACGAGTGGGGGAGCCAGATTCGCTCCTACGTCCTTCACCCATACAAAATGGTCAAAGATCACCGAACGAATCATGAGTCCTCAAATCCTGACAAGGTGCTTGCAGGCGACCTCGACGATTTTATAGACGCCACCACGATAACTTCCGGCTCTCTAGGCACGTAGCCTGCTATACTTCGCAGAGTGGGTAAATTATGGCTCATTATGTCGTATGCGGTGCGCGATGCCTCAAGGAGTCGCGTGGTGCTAGCCCTCGTCGTCATTAGCCTCGGTATCTCGTTTGCCGCCGTGCTTGCCTCTGCGAGCATACTGAACGGGTTTGAAAGCATCCTTGATCAAGGCGCGATTAATGACAGCGGGGACATCATCATCGGGCCGGCAGGGACCTCTACGGCGCTCACTAACATCGCCGCAATCACTGACAAGTTAGACGTGATGCCGAACGTTTCCTCGTGGAGCATTCGTACCTACGCTCTTGGGAGCATCCATTACAAGAATAAATACATTAATCCGCTTACCATTCGCGGTATAGACCCGAAAAAAGAGGACGAGACCACGCACCTTTCATCAGAACTCGTAAGCGGCACGTACCTAAGCGATGACAAGCCGCATGACATCATTCTCGGCACCGAATTGGCCGATTCTCTTGTCGGCCAGTCGTACGATACGAAGCGCATTACGGTAGGAGAAACCATCGACGCAAGCTTTCTAGGCGCACCATATCCTGAATCCTATCGAGTCGCGGGGATTTTCGACGCGAAGAACTTCGTGCCCAACTGGATTCTTTACCTAGACAAAAAGCAGCTCGATATCGCCGCGCCCTTCCTCAAAGATGCCGAGATTTCCATCACACTCAAGGACACGAGCCTCCTTGAAAAAACAAAGGCTGAAATTCAGGATGCGTTTCCCGATGCTCGCGTATTGACGTGGAAGGACAACGCCGGTTACGTCACTGACATTGTGAGCGTCGTCCACTTCATTACCTATACGATAAATCGTCTCTTGATTGTCGCCGTTTTCGTCATCATCTGCGTCATCATCTTTATCAGCGTTCTCCAAAAGCGCCGGCAAATAGGCATTATGAAGTCAATGGGCGCAAGCAGGCTCTTCATCATCGCGGTGTATATGTTTGAGACCTTGGTGTACTCGATACTCGCCTATGGTATCGGCTTCGCGCTCTTCTACGCGATTTACCTCTCTTCGATAGCGCACCCGATTTCTACGCTTATCGGCGACTTTATGCTGGTATTCGACATCACCAATATCGAGCAGACATCGCTGACGCTCCTTATCGCAAGCTGCATGGGCAGCTTCGTGCCCGCCTACATGGCCGCGCGTACCGAAATCATCAACGTCCTCCACGAATAACGCTATGGAGAACGAACGCACCCTCATCAGCAATTACATTCGCGAGAGCCGCGCCCTTAATATCCAAGATCAGGATATTGCGCGCAACCTCCTATCAGCCGGCTGGGAAGCAGGGATTCTCGAGCAGGCATTCTCTCAATTTCAGGAAAGAAATATCATTATGGCGATACGAGGGCTGTACAAGGAGTACAGCATCTCCGATGACCTTGTCATCGCGGCGCTTAACGGCATCGCTGAACTTAATATCTATGAGGGCGAATTCCTGGCGATTACCGGGCAATCCGGTTCGGGTAAATCAACGCTCTTGAATATCCTCGGTTTCATCGACTCGCCTTCGCGGGGCGAGATATACCTTAATGGGATCGAAGTGTCGCAGATGACCGAGCGGCAAAAGACAAAATATCGCTTGCAAACCTTGAGTTACATATTTCAGTTTTTCAACTTGCTTGAGAATTACACCGCGCTTGAAAATATCACGTTTCAACTGAAGCTGAACGGCGTCGGACCCTTCAAGGCGAAGAAGAAGGCGCTTGAAGTACTTGACTTCTTGGGGCTCAAAGATCGCGCGCATAATTATCCCTCGCAACTTTCAGGCGGACAGCAGCAGCGCCTTGCCATCGGGCGAGCAATCGCTAAAGAGGTCCCGCTCCTGTTTGCCGACGAGCCGACGGCGCATCTTGATACTCAAAACGCTGAGCAGGTGATGCTGCTCCTGCGCGAGGTTAATGCGCGCTACGGCAAGACCATCATACTCGTCACGCATGAGCCTTCTTATGCCCGCATGGCGGATCGCATCGTGCACTTAAGCGATGGACGCGTAACGCAGGTCGAAGAGATTAAAAGCACACAGACGATTGATTGGCCGCAGCTTGTGCAGGAAGCTGTGCTCGCGCGTGGAACCCGCCCCCTAGATGGGAAAAGTTGAGAGATGCAAGCGCGTGGGTTAGAATAGGCAGGTTACATGATTTATTTCGACAAGGTCAGCAAGCACTACGGAGAGACGAAAGCAGTCGAAGAGGTGACGCTTTCGGTGGCTCCCAAGGAGTTCGTCTCAATCGTCGGCCACTCGGGCGCCGGTAAGACGACCCTCCTCCGGCTCCTCCTCGCTGAAGAGAAACCGACCGGCGGGTCGGTTTTCTTCGAGTCGATTAATGTGAACGATCTCCCGCTCTCTTCGCTGCACCACTACCGCCGCAAGATAGGCACCGTCTTCCAGGATTTTAAGCTCATCCCTAATAAGACGGCGTATGAGAACATCGCCTTTGCTATGGAGGCGGCTGGCCGCACCGATGCGGAGATCGCCTCCGACGTGCCCTACATCCTCGAGCTCGTGAACCTGGCTGACAAGGCGCACAATTTCCCCAATCAGCTTTCGGGGGGCGAACAGCAGCGGATCGCGATAGGACGCGCCATCATCAACCAGCCCGAGGTGGTGGTCGCTGACGAGCCGACGGGCAATCTCGACCCCATCAATACCTTCGAGGTGGTCGAGATATTGAAGAAGATCAACGAGCTCGGCACCACGGTCATCATCACGACCCACAATAAAGGCGTCGTAGAAGCTATAGGGCGGCGGGTCGTCACCATGGATAGGGGCAAGGTTGTGCGCGATGATATCTCGGGCAAGTACGTCTTATGAGGGACGCTATACTATAGGTATGAACACGATGAGCATGCGGCGGATGATAGGAGCAGGGTGGAAGAATTTCGCCCGCGGAGGCGCCGTCTCAGTCGCGACCGTCGTCATCATGACGGTGACGCTCGGCATCATCAGTTCCCTTATTTTTCTCTCGGCTCTCCTTAGCTTTACCCTCGATTTCGTTCGTGACCAGGTAGACATTTCAGTGTCTTTTGTCACGACCGCGAGCGAACATGATATCTTGGCCTTGAAGAGCAAGATCGAGCTCTTACCTCAAGTGAAGAGCGTCACCTACACCACGCGTGAACAGGTGCTTGCCGATTTCCGCGCCTTTCACGCCACCGACCAAACGATACTGCAAGGGCTCGAACAGCTCGGTGACAATCCCTTCGGGGCGTATCTAGGGATAAAGGCGAAAGATCCATCGCAATATGAGAGCATCTCTTCGACACTTGAGACGACGCCGGCGCTTTCAGCTGGCGGGGCCTCTATCATCGATCGTATCAATTACAAGCAAAATAAGATAACTATCGACAATTTAAGCAAGGCGATCGCAGTAACGCGGAGCGGAGGACTCATTATCGTCATCTTGTTTGCGCTTGCATCGGTGATGATTGCTTTAGCGACCGTCCAGTTGGCAATCTACACTGCTAAGGACGAGATAGGCGTCATGCGGCTCGTCGGCGCTTCAAATGCTTATATCCGCGGGCCTTTCATCGTTGCCGGGGTCATTACGGGCATTCTCGCAACGTTGGCTGTGCTCATCGCACTTTTCCCGATAGCGTGGTACATCGGAACAAAAACTGCAGGATTGCTTAACGGGTTCAACATCTTTTCGTATTACACGAGCCATTTCTTCATTATCCTTATCATCCTGCTTGTCTCGGGTGTTTGTTTGGGCGGGCTGGCGAGCATCCTCGCCATACGGAGGTATCTTAAAGTCTAGCTATGGCTCGTACCGGACACAAATACATTTTCGTCTTAGGCGGGGTGATGTCGGGTGTCGGTAAGGGCATCGCATCTTCATCAATGGGTCTCTTGCTCCAGCAGAAGGGTTACCCGGTGAATTTAGTGAAGATTGACCCCTACTTGAATGTCGACGCGGGGACGATGAACCCGACCGAGCATGGCGAGGTATTCGTCCTCAAAAGCGGGCTCGAGACCGATCAGGATATGGGCAATTACGAACGCTTTCTCGGCCGCGACCTTACCGCAGAGGATTACATGACCTCGGGCATGGTGTATCAGAGCGTCATCGAACGCGAGCGCGCACTTAAATATGGCGGTAAATGCGTCGAGGCAATCCCGCACGTGCGTGATGAGATTTTACGTCGCATCGAAGCGGCTGCCGACTACAACGGCAGCCGCATTTCGGTCATTGAGATCGGTGGGACCGTGGGCGACTTCCAGAACGCGCTCTTTATCGAGGCGGCGCGCGTCATGAAGATGGAGAACCCCGACGACGTCCTCTTTGTGATGGTTTCGTACCTACCTGTCCCTGGCTCCCTTGGAGAGATGAAAACGAAGCCCACCCAGACCGCTGTCCGCGATCTAAACAGCTACGGGGTCCAGCCCGACTTTATCCTTGCGCGTTCAAAGGAGCCCTTGGACGATAAACGCAAAGAGAAGCTCGCCATCTGGTGCAACGTACGGAAAGAGCATGTCGTCTCCGCGCCAGACGTAAAGAGCATTTATGAAGTGCCGCTCAATTTCGAAAAGGACAATCTCGGCAATATGCTCATTGATGCCCTTAAGCTACCCGACAAAAAGAAGGCGAGCCTTTCGGCGTGGAGACGGTTCGCAACGGCGGCGATGAACGAGAAGGCGCCCGAGGTGCATATCGCTATCGTCGGCAAGTATTTCGATACGGGAGACTTCGTCCTTTCAGACGCGTACCTCTCGGTCATCGAGGCGATTAAATTCTCGGCAGCAGCCCTTAAGCGCCGGCCGAGAATTACTTGGGTGAATGCAAAAGATTTCGAGAAGGGCAAGTCAGTTGAGACCTTGCGCAAGTACGACGGCGTCCTGGTGCCGGGCGGCTTCGGCGAGACGGGCATCGAGGGCAAGATCAAGGCGATAGAGTTTGCGCGTAAGAATAAGATCCCGTACTTCGGCCTCTGCTACGGCATGCAGCTCATGGTCATCGAGTACGCGCGGCACGTATTGAAGCTTAAAGATGCACATACGACTGAGATTGCAAAAAATACCAAGGAGCCGGTGGTAGATGTGATGTTGGAGCAAAAGAAACATTTGGCCGACAATAAGTACGGCGGCACCATGCGTCTTGGGGTCTACCCCTGCTACTTGAAGAAGGGGACGATTGCCAGGGGTGCGTATAAAAAAGAGCTAGTTGAAGAGCGCCATCGCCACCGCTACGAGATAAACCCGGCCTACGTGCCGCGACTTGAAGAGGCAGGCCTTGTCTTTTCGGGTATGTCGCCCGACTCGGTACTCATGGAGATAGCCGAGCTGCCTAAAAATAAGCACCCGTTTATGCTCGGCACCCAATTTCACCCCGAGCTCCAAGCGCGCCCGCTCTCCCCGCACCCCCTTTTCACTGAATTCATCCGTGCGGCCATCGCCCGCAAGAAAAAGCGCTAGTCTGCCCGAAAGCTAGCGGGTTTGATTTCTTACCTATAGTTCGATTCAGGTTAGGTAAGTTTCGGGAGGTTCGTCGCATAAGCGGCGGTGCCTCCTTTCTTTTTATTGCTTTAGGCCGAGGCCCTTTTGGAGGAAGTACCAGTTGATGCCAAGGAGGATAAGCGCGAGCGTGAAGAGTACGAGAAAACAGGTGATGACCGAGACGTCGGCGAAGCCCAAGAATCCGTAGCGAAAGCCGTTGATGATGTAGAAGACGGGGTTTAAGGCGCTCACTTGTTGCCACATCGGCGGGAGCGATTTTATGGAGTAGAACACGCCGCCCAGGTAGACGAGCGGGGTAAGCACGAAGGTAGGGACGATAGAGATACCATCGAAGCCTTTTGCATAGATGCCGTTGATGAGCCCGCCAAGCGCAAAAACAAGGCTCGAGAGCACCAAGAAAAGGAAGACGATGAAAGGGTGCGCGACCGAAGGGAGCGCAAAGAAGAGCGAGACGAGGAGGACGAGGCAACCGACAATAACGCCGCGCACCACGCCGCTTGAGACGAATCCCGCGATGATGATCCACGGCGGGGTAGGGGAGACGAGAATCTCGTCGATGTTGCGTGAGAAGAATTTCGACGTGAAGAATGTGGTTGCTACATCGGCGTAAGCGTTCGTGATGACGGAGAGCATCACAAGGCCAGGCACCACAAAGAGGATGTACGGGACGCCGCCGATGAGCCCGATGCGAGAACCTAAGATAGAACCAAACACCGCAAAGTAGAGGACGGAGGTCATGAGTGAGGGCAAAAGCGTCTGCGGCCAGATGCGGAATATGCGCACGATACCTTTGCGGAGAATGGTGTAGTACGAGACGAATTGTTTATCAAAAGGCATATCAGGTAGTGCTGGTGAGCTGCACGAACACTTCTTCAAGCTTGCCGCCGCGATAGCCGTCTTTTGAGGGAGCGCCGCTATGGAGGGCCAGCACTTCGTCCATGGTGCCGTTTGCCACGATTTCGCCCTTATTGATGATTGCGACGTGCTTCGCGAGCTGCTCCGCCTCCTCAAGGTAGTGGGTGGTGAGGAGGATGGTAATACCCGCACGCGTAAGCGTGGTGAGGTACTCCCACATGCTTCGGCGGAGCTCAACGTCAACGCCAGCCGTGGGCTCATCGAGAATGAGAAACTTCGGTTCATGTATCAAAGCGCGTGCAATCATGAGGCGGCGCTTCATCCCGCCTGAAAGTTTAAGCCCGGTCTGGTTCCTTTTTTCGCCGAGACCAAGATCCGTGAGAAGTTTTTCGGCACGAGGGAGAGCAATCTTGCGCGGGATGCCATAGTACCCAGCCTGGTTGACGAGAATGTCGATAGGCTTCTCGAACGGGTTGAAGTTTATCTCCTGCCCGCACACACCAATCATGGTGCGGGCCTCCTCTGGTTCTGTGTCGATGTCTATGTCGAATACCTTCACTTTACCGTCAGTTTTATTGACGAGGCCCGTTACGACTCCGATAAGAGTGGTCTTGCCAGCTCCATTTGGCCCCAAGAGCGCGAAAAAGTCGCCTTGCGGGACAGTGAGAGAAACGCCTTTTAGCGCTTCGGTACCACCCTGGCCGCCCTGGGCCGCATAGCGCTTCCTAAGGTTCGTAATGGTTAATGCATTCGCCATAAAAGTCTGGGGCAGTATAGCAGAACAGCCGCTATCAAGCAGTGTGCATAAGGTCGCGCAATTCTGCGGTGAGGAGATCGACGTATTTAAAGAATCGCGGATCGCGCGGATCGCGCGGGCGCGATAGGTCGACGACGATGGTTTTCTTAATTTCTCCAGGAGAGGCCGACATTACTACAATCTTGTCTGAGAGCTCGATTGCGTCGGGAATCAGGTGATTCACCATGAGGATGGTCATGCCGTACTGCCGCCAAATCCGCAGGATATCTTTCTTTAATTCCTCTGCAGTTATCGTATCGAGATTTGAAAAGGGTTCGTCCATGACGAGAAAGTCTGGGTTCTCGGCCAGGGCGCGAGCGACGGAGACCCTCTGGCGCTGGCCGCCCGAGAGCTCGGCCGGGTAGCGGCTCTCAAGATGTTCAAGACCGACTTCGTTAAGTTTCTCACGTGCGAGCTTGAGGCGGTTATTCTTCCTAGTCCCGCGCATCTTAGGGCCGAACGCGACGTTTTCAAGGGCGGTGAGCCAGGGAAAGAGGGCGTAATTTTGGAATATCATCGCTGGCCGCTTGAACGCGCGCACCACCTCGCCGCTCGCGTGGGGCATGAGGCCTAAAATGACACGCATGAGTGTCGATTTCCCCGAGCCCGACGGGCCGGCCACAGAGACGAACGACCCTCGCTCAATCGAAATGGAAATATCACGCAAGACAAAGCCGTGGTGGTCGTGATCGTCAGGGAAGCGCGCCGAGACCCGCGAGAGCGCGAGTGCGACAGTCGCCTCGCCCGTAGTGCTACGGCCGAGGGGATCACTCTGCATAGTGGCGCGCATTACTTGAAATAAGAGGGGTCCATACCAGCCGGTTGATGATAAAGACGAGCGTAAGGATGGCGACGATGCCGACCATAAGCGTCAGGTTGTTATGCGCCGAGTTTAAAAAGGTGCCGATACCCCCCGTGTGCCCGATGATCTCGACGCCGATGATGGCCTCCCAGCCGATCGAGATGCCGACGATCGAACCCGTGAGGATGGCGGGGATCGAGAGCGGGATGAGATAGTAGAGGAGTCGTTTCAGCCCGAGTGCGCCGAAGACCGTCGCTGCATCGTTTAGATCTTCATGGGCGGCACGAATCGCGGAAAGGACATAAAAGAGGATTGGCCAGACGATTGAGGTCGCCGTAAAGACGATAATCATCGGGATGGTGTAGCCCATAAGAAGGATGAACACCGGTATGAGGGCGAACGAGGGCACGTTCTGAAGGACGTCTAAGAAAGGGAGGAAGGCGTTCGTGTAAGGGCTCCACCCGATAAGGAGAGCAACGCTCACTCCAATGACGAGAGAGATGGCATAGGCCGCTATAAGGCAGAAGAATGAGAGCGCAAGGGCCTTGCCAAGCACCATCCAGTCGATGCCGACCAAGGAGCCCGAGACCCCGAGCACGGCCAGCGGTGCGAGAATGACCGCCATAATGGCCCACGAGTGCGTCAGCCGCCTGCGCCAAGCCCTACCCGGATGGCGGCCGCTTCGTATCTGGTGGGAGCCGTGGAGCATATTTTACTCTCATAGTATACTCTCCCCAGAGCTCGCCATTATTTAACCTCATCATTTTTATGTCAAAGAGCACAATCATCACGTGGATCGTCGCTGCCATCGTCATCCTTGGCGGCGCATATTATTGGTATACCCATCAAGGAGCCGCACCTGCGGGCGCGCCACCGACCACGAGCCAGAATACGAATGCGGCTCCCGATACATCAGACGCCGGAGTAGCGCAAGATGCAGCAGCAATCGATGCACAGATGTCAGGACTCACCTCCGACAGCGCAAGCTTGGATGCAAGCCTCAATGATCAGCCGGTTTCGCAGACTTATTAATCCACTCACCATTGATGCTATGAAATCATCCACCATCCTGCTTACGTTCGGCCTCCTTGCTCTCCCCATGCTCGCGCTTGCGCAGGACACGGGCGCTGCCGTAACTACTACTGTTACGACTCCGGGTGGCACCGCCGTCTCTGGTCAGGCCAGCGCAACCTTCGAGACAAAGGCGAAGGCACGCGGAGACCAAGAAATCGATCGCCGCACCACGAACCTCAATGAGGTACTCGGGCGCATCGGTGAAATGAAGAAAGTGAACGATACTGATAAGGCAAACCTCCAGTCGACCGTTTCGGCCGAAATCACGACCTTGACCGCGCTCAAGGCCAAGATTGATGCCGACTCCGTCCTTGCTGACCTTAAGTCGGACGTACAGTCGATAACGAAATCGTACCGCGTCTACGCGCTCCTCCTGCCGCAGATCCATGTCATCGCCGCCGCTGACCGCTCGGTCACTACCGTGCAGCAGATGGCAGTGCTGGAAGGGAAGCTTGCGATGCGTATCGCCTCATCGACCGGCGACACGACGGCGCTTATCGCCGCCGATACCGACCTCAAGGCGAAGGTGACCGACGCGAACACGCAGGCATCGGCCGCCGTCGGAGTCGTCGCGGCGCTCCAGCCGGATAATGGCGACGCGAAGATCGCTGCAAGTAACCGCGCCGCGCTCAAGGATGCGCAGTCGAAGATTAAGCTCGCCATCAAAGACCTCAATGCGGCTCGCCAGGATATCGCGGCCATCATCTCGGGCCTTAAGGGCGCCGCGGCAGGCGTCCGCGCGAACCAGAACGCGTCATCGAGCGCGCAAACGCAGTAACTTGTCTCTTTAGCGTTTTTCTCGTATCGTCAATGTAGTGGCGTGCTCCTGCACGCCACTATTGCCAGATCGTCTAATGGTAGGACCCGAGACTCTGAATCTCGGTATCTTGGTTCGAATCCAAGTCTGGCAGCTCGAGGCACCTATCGTCGTCGAAAAGATATAAGCTATCCCCAGTTGCGTTCAGAGCCCGCGTGATACACTCCGCAGGCTATCAACGCAATATTTTATCTATGGATAAAAGCATCTATGATTTCACCATCCCTATTTTCGCGAGAAGTCTCGGAGGGTTAAAGAACGTACTCCAGAAGGCGAGCGAGCACGGCATCGATGAGTCGATGCTCCTCAATGACCGCCTTGCGCCTGATATGTATCCGCTTGCGAGGCAGGTGCAGATCGCGTGCGACAACGCTAAGGGCGCCGCGGCGCGCCTCTCGGGCACTGAAGCGCCGAAGTTCGAGGACACCGAAAAGACGATTGCAGAGCTTCAGGCGCGCATCGACAAGACGCTCGCCTTTCTTTCGACAGTCACCCTCGAAAGTTTCGCGGGTGCGAGCGAGCGAAAAATTACGATGCCCTACTTCCCGAATAGGGTCTTCACTGGCTTCGAATACGTACGTGAGTTCAGCGTGCCGAACTTCTTCTTTCATTTCGTGACCGCCTACGCGCTTGTCCGTAAGAACGGCATACCGATAAGCAAGGCCGACTACATAAACAACCCGTCATTCAAGGATATCTAAAAGGGCCGTACTCGGAGGAGGTATACTAAAGGGGTTACTCGCTTAGCTGATTCTCATGCACATTAATCCTATGAAGGCAGGCGTAGCGCTCGGCGCTTTGCTTGGCCTTTGGCATCTCGTTTGGTCGGTCTTAGTTCTACTCGGGTGGGGGCAGGGGCTCCTCGCCTTCATCCTTCGCGTCCACATGATTCACCTTTCACTTACGGTGGGGCCCTTTGATTTCGGGACAGCAGTCTCACTCATCATCGTTACCGCTATCGTCGGCTACATCGCGGGCTACGCCTTTGCGATGATCTGGAATCGGGTGCACAAGCGCTGATGTTCGACCTCACTGGCAAAGTAGCGCTCGTCACCGGCGCCCGCCGCGGGATGGGCAAGGCGCACGCGCTCGCGCTCGCGAAACAGGGTGCGAAGGTTGTGGCGACCAATAGAGCGAACGACTGCGCGGAGGTTGTTGCAGAAATCAAGGCCGCGGGCGGCGAGGCGATCGGCTTTGCTATGGATGTCACCGATGCATTGCAGATCAAAGCAATGTTCGATGAAACAGTGGAGAACTTCGAACGGCTTGATATCTTGGTTAACAACGCGGGCATTTACGAACCGAAACCTGCACTCGAACTTACTGAAGAGGAGTGGGAGCGCACCATCCATATCAATCTCAAAGGGCAATTCCTCTGCGCCCAACGTGCCGCGAAGGAGATGTTAAAAAATAAGTGGGGTCGCATCATCAACATCTCTTCGATTGCTTCGGGCGGGCTCGGTATCGGATTTATGGGAGCCACTCATTACGCGGCATCAAAGGGCGGTATCGTCGGGATGACAGAGTCGCTTGCTGATGAATGGGCGCAGTACGGGATCACGGTCAATGTGATAGCTCCGGGGGCGATTGATACGCCGATGGTGCGTGAACCGGGTAAAGATCTGATGCCAGAAACTGCCGACGAGATTAATCTTCGGGTCCCGCTTAAGCGCATCGGGAGGCCCGAAGAGGTATCGGCCGCAGTCGTGTTCCTTGCGTCTGAAGAAGCGAGCTATATCACTGGCTCGACGCTCTATGTAGACGGCGGCTGGCTCGCAGCATGATTTACCAATCGTAATAACTCCTATGAAGAACGAAATGACGCTCTTTATTGTGATAGTCGGGCTCATCGCGGTAGCTAGCATCGGCGTCTGGTATCTGAACCGGATGGGCTCCGACCAGTTCACCCTCACTCTCCCCCTGGCCTCGACGACTACGGCGCCCTCTGCGCCGGCGAAGAGCACGTCAGGTACGAAAGCGGCGACTAAATCAACCGTTCCTGTCCCTGTCGCGAACATCAAGTTGAGCAGTGTCGACAGCATCGTCCACCTCCTGACGCTTAAGGATAATAACTATTCGTGTTCGTTCACAACCGTTTCGCCAAGCCCGTATCACTCCGGTACGCTCTACCTTTCAGGCACGAAGGCGCGCGCGAATCTCGCGAACGCCGTAGATATGATTGACGACGGGGTCTATGTGTACGCCTGGAAGTCGTCAGGAGGCAATGGCCTGCGTGTACTCGCGAATGTGAGCTCGGGCGGGAGCGTTGTCTCAAGCTACGGGGGCGTCGACCCATGGAGCCAGGTGAACGTCAAATGCTCGCCGTGGACTCCTGACCCGGCAAAATTCGCGCCGCCCGTTACCGTGCCGTTCTATAACGGCGCCGACATAAAAGTGCAGTAATCAGCTCCGCTGCAAGTGGAGGTGTTTCAGCGGCGCAGAGTGGCCGCGGGTGATGCGCACGTTCTTGAGCGGGCATCGGTAGTGCTCCGCCACGAGCTCGAGGACGCGGCGGTTCGCCGCATTATCTTGCGGCTTCTCTTTGACGACTATCTGGAGACTCTTCGCATCAAGCTCAATGACTGACTCCCTTCTCGCGCCCGTCTTGACCCGTACCCTGATATCCATCGCCGTATGCTACCTCATGCGCTACACTTGCCCTAATGAAACAACAGGTGGTGGTGATACACGGCGGGAATATTTTTGACTCCTACGATGACTATGTGCGCGATCTTAAAAAGAAAAAGATTGACTTGAAACGGCTTGCCTTTAAAGGATGGAAGTCACGCCTTGCGAAGAAACTCGGGCGAAAGTTCGATGTAGTCCCGCTTCCTATGCCTAACGCGCAGAACGCAAAGTACCTTGAATGGAAGATTTGGTTCAAGAACAATCTCCGTTTCTTTCGGCCGGATACCATTTTCGTAGGGCATTCCCTTGGGGGAATTTTTCTTTCAAAATTCTTATCAGAGGAACGCTACCCGAAATCCATCAAGGCAACCTTGCTTGTCGCTGCGCCCTTTTTAACTCGAAAAAAGTACAAAAAGGCAGATTTTGTATTGATAGCACCCCTCAAACGGTTTGCGGAGCAGTCGGATACGATAATTCTTTACCAAAGTAAAGATGACAAAATAGTGCCTATTTCAGACGTTAAGAAATACCAAAAAGGGCTGCCGCAAGCTCTTGTACGAATCTTTAAAAATAAAGGGCATTTTCATACTGAAAAATTCCCCGAGATCGTGAGGGACATCAAGGACCTGTAGTACAATGGCGGTATGAAAGGATTCGTCACCAATATCGAGCAGGCATCGGTTGAGAATGAGTATTTTAGAAAAGTCCTCTATACCGACGCGCGGCTCCAGCTCGTCGTCATGAGCTTGAAGCCGAATGAGGATATCGGCGAGGAGGTGCATGAGCTCGACCAGTTTATCCGCGTCGAGGCAGGGGAGGGCACGTCAGTCTTAGATGGCGAAGAGCACGAGCTCCGCGACGGCTCGGTGGTCGTCATCCCCCAAGGTACGCGGCACAACATCATCAACACTTCGAGCGAGCGGCCGATGAAGCTCTACACTTTGTACGCGCCCCCGAATCACAAAGACGGCACCATCCACAAGACGAAGGCTGAAGCCGAAGCGGATGAGGGCGAGCATTACGGCGGGTAAGCGGATTCCCTCAAGCCAGATTGTGTGCTAGAGTATCTCTACTGGCCACGGGGCCATTTATTTTTTACTAACAAGCGGATGAGTGAAAAGTGGAGTTAGTACTTCATTTTTCCGAGCGAGCGCAGAAAGAAAGCTTACTTATGGAAATCAGGAATATTGCGATTATCGCTCACGTCGACCACGGTAAGACTACGCTTACTGATGCTATTTTGCGCCAAACAGGTGCGGCGCAAGAGGGCGTCTCGATGGACTCAAACACGCTCGAACTCGAGCGGGGTATCACCATTTATGCCAAGAATGCGGCAGTTGAATATAAGGGCACTAAGATAAATATCGTTGATACACCGGGGCATGCGGATTTCGGGAGCGAGGTGGAGCGCGTGCTCCGCTCGATCGACTCCGTACTCCTCATCGTCGACGCGCAAGAGGGGCCGATGCCGCAGACGCGCTTCGTACTCAAGAAATCGCTTGAGCTGGGGCTCAAGCCCATCGTTGTCATCAACAAGATAGATAAGCCCGCGGCGAACCCCGCACTCTGCGAAGAGCAAGTACTCGAGCTCTTTTTGGAGCTTGGTGCTACTGATGAGCAGTCAAACTTCCCCGTCGTCTACGCCAACGGACGTGCTGGCGTTGCGAAGTTGAAGTTGGAAGATGACTCTAAAGACCTCTCACCGCTTCTTGATACCGTGCTTAAACACGTCCCTGCGGCTTCCACGGGGCATTCAGCCGATGCTCCGCTCGCGCTCCAGCCCTTTAACTTGGGCTACGACAATTTCCTCGGGCGCCTTGCGGTTGGTCGCATCTACGACGGCACGATTAAAACCGGGCAGAATATATTTGTAAAAAAGCCAAGTGGCGAGACGCGCTCGGGCAAAGTGACCAAACTCTTTTCATTCAAAGGGCTCGACCGTGTCGAGATAGAGGGCGCTTCGGCAGGGGACATCATTCTCGTCGCTGGCCTCCCGGACATTTATATAGGCGAGACAGTTACCTCGGACGAAAACGCCGCACCCTTGCCCGCAATCGCGGTTGATGAACCCACTATTGCGCTCAACTTCCTCGTTAATAATTCTCCGTTTGCAGGGAAAGAGGGCAAGTTCGTCACCAGCCGCCAGATACGCGAGCGTTTGGAAAAAGAATTGGAAATAAACGTGGGGCTCAAAATTGATTTTACTTCTTCCGATTCCTTCCGCGTTTTCGGGCGCGGCGAGCTCCACGTTGCCGTTCTGCTTGAAAATATGCGCCGTGAAGGTTTCGAACTGCAAGTTTCCCAGCCGCAGGTCATCATCCGCGAAGAGAATGGGGTCAAGACGGAACCGTTTGAAGAAGCAATCATCGATACTCCGAGCGAGTACCAAGGCGCCATTATCGAGAAGCTCGGCATGCGCGCCTTCATCCTCCAAGATTTGAAACAACACGAGAACAGCGTGCGCTTGACGCTTATCGGCCCCACCCGCGGACTCCTCGGTTACAGGAACCAATTCGTCATTGATACCCGCGGCGAGGGCATCCTCTCTTCGCGCGTCATCGGCTTCAAGCCCTACGCGGGAGAGATACGTAAGCGCGTGGTGGGCTCGATGATCTCAATGGCAACCGGCAAAGCGCTCGGCTACTCGCTTTGGACGATGCAGGAGCGTGGCGTCTTGTACATCACGCCTGCGATGGAGGTGTATGAGGGGCAGGTCGTCGGCAATACCTCAAAAGGGGAGGAGATGATGGTGAATCCGACCAAGGGCAAGGCGCAATCGAATGTCCGCTCCTCGGGCACCGACGAAGCTATCGTGCTCGTCCCACCCTTCCTCCTTACGATTGAACGCGGTTTAGAAATAATGGTGGATGACGAGTATTTGGAAATCACTCCCGAGTCTGTCCGCCTCCGCAAACAGGAGCTGACCGAAAACGACCGCGCCCGCGCCCGCCGCGGTCCGGGGCATTAAAAGCAAAAACCGCCCGAGGGCGGTTTTGCGTAATTGGTGGAGGTGGCGGGAATTGGACCCGCGTCCGTATCCGTCAGTGAGAGCGCATCTACGACGCATAGCTCTAGTTAGGTACTAGGGTAGGGTGCGAGGAACTGGAGCGAAACCACTCCTACCTGATCCCGTAGTTTAAATTCC
>JBGPJZ010000001.1:0-197099 GCA_041485695.1 Minisyncoccia bacterium | reverse complement strand
GTTAGGAGCGAAGCGACTTAGAAAACAAGAAGTGCCCTTGTGGTGCGCCGAGTCCGCGAGGCGCGATGAGTCATTGGTTCTCCCGAAAGTGGGTTCTAACTTTTTGGTATAATGACCACAATCAAAAACAAAACCGCCCGGAAGGGCGGTTTTGTTGTGCCTATGGCGTCGCTTAGCTCAAATGAGCCGAAACGAGCTTGGTCATCTCAAACATTGTGACCTCGCCTTTGCCGCCGAAGATGACCTTAAGCTTGTCATCAGCCAAGATATTGCGCTTGTTCTGCGGGTTCTGGAGATTATGCTTCTTGATGTACTCCCAGAGCTTCTTAACTACCTGCCCGCGAGCCATTGGCCCCGCGCCCACGACTGCCTCAAGCTCTCCCGAGAGCTTCATCGGCTTCATTAATGCTGGATTTGCTTTTCTCACCATAGAGAATGTAATTGATTTATTGGTAGTAACCTGACTCACCCATTATATACCACTTTTAGGGTGGGGAAGGGGGCGTCAAGGGGGGTTGGGGTTATCCCCAGTTTCTTGCCTTTCGGTCAAGAAGGTATTGCAATTTTACGCACAGGCCGTATACTGCCGCGGGTTCAATGTTCCACCGCGCTTTCGGGCGCTTCAACACAGGAGGCTTTATGAGATGCAACAGAATAAGGGGGTGGAGCGCAAGCTAGCGCTCGAGATTCCAACGAGGACGAAGGTTCTTATCCCCGAAGGGGATGCAGACCACAAAGACCACTTCGTTTGCGAAAACGGTTTGGTATTTGCTGGTCACCATCTGATTGTCGATTTTTGGGAGGCCGAAGGCCTTGACGACAAAGATCGCATTGAGCAGGCGATGATTGACGCGGTGGAAGCGGCAGGAGCAACCCTCCTCCACATCCACCTGCATACCTTCACGCCAAGCGGTGGGATAAGCGGAGTCGCTGTCCTCTCTGAAAGCCACATCAGCGTCCATACTTGGCCCGAGCACGGTTATGCGGCGTTCGACATCTTCATGTGTGGCAATGCTAATCCTCGTAAAGCGTTCACCGTGTTGAAGCAGGCTTTTTTGCCAAAGCGAATCGTGCTTGGCGTGCACAAGCGTGGTGTTCTCTAGTTCGCCTAACGAAGTCAAAGGCCGGGATTCGAAAGAATCCCGGCCTTTTTGTTTTACCTCACCGCCTGCTACAATCAGGCTCATGCACGAAGGGATTTCTATCCACTTGGCGCCGAAGGCGCTTTTCGCAATTGGAGGTACGCCGATATCGAATACGCTCCTGACCATCCTCACCGTCACAGCCCTCCTCGCCCTTGCCGCTTTTTTTATCGGTCGCTCGCTTAGGTTGAAGCCGACCGGATTCCAGGCCATGCTCGAGCTCCTCATCACCTACCCCTATGAACTCGTTGAGGAAACATTGGGGAACGAGCGCGTCGCGCGCCGCATCTACCCGCTTGTCATGACCATCTTTTTACTCGTTCTCTTCACGAACTGGTTCGGCCTCCTGCCCTTCGTGGCCTCCTTTGGCATCCTCCGCTCTGGCGAACTCATCCCGCTCTTCTACCCCGGGGCGACTGATTTGAATTTCACGCTTGCCTTGGCGCTCATCGCTTTCTTTGCAATCGAAATTGCCGGCATCACGACCTTGGGCGTCTTGAAATATGCCCATAAATTCATTACCTTTAAGTCGCCGCTTGCGTTCGGGGTTGGGCTCATCGAACTCATCTCTGAACTCGTGCGGCTCATTTCATTCTCCTTCCGGCTCTTCGGCAACATCTTTGCAGGCAAGGTCTTGGTCTTGGTCATCATGTTCTTCGTGCCCTACATCCTCCCCGTGCCGTTTCTCGCCTTCGAGACCTTCGTCGGTTTCATTCAGGCGGCAATCTTTGCGCTTCTCACCCTCTTCTTCACGAAGATAGCGATTGAGATGCACGAGGAGGACGGTGAGGGGCATAAAGCAGGCCTGCCTGCGCAGGCGGGCGAAGCGGTGCGACCCCTCGCCCCGGCGGGGTAAATTAGCAATATAATAACGTTTCTGTATGGATATAGAATCAGCACGATTAATCGGCATGGGGCTCGCAGTAGGGCTCGGCGTCATCGGCCCGGGTATCGGTATCGGCTTAGTGGTTGCCGGCGCGCTTGAGGCGATAGGCCGCAACCCGGAGGCGCGCGGCACCGTGATTACCAACATGTTCATCGGTATCGCCTTTACCGAAGCCTTGGCCATCTTCGCCTTGGTCATCGGCTTCATCATCAAGTACACCTGAACTCTTCATGTCCGCCCTCTTCTCTACCTTCGGGATAGACTGGCACCTGCTCATCGCACAGACGGTGAACTTCGTCGTCCTTCTCGCCATCCTTTCTTGGCTCCTCTATAAGCCGGTATTGAAGATGGTGGACGAACGGAAGCGCCTCGTCGTCAAAGGCGTTGAAGATGCAGAAGAGGCCGAGAGGAAGCTTGCGGAGGCAGATGGAGAGGCGGCGATTCGAGTGGGGAGCGCTGAAAAAGAGGCGGAGGAGATAGTAAAGGGCGCGCGCGCCCTCGGCGCGGCCGAGAAGGCCACGCTCCTCAAAGAGGCCGAGGCGCGCGCGGCGCAGGTTGAACGCGACGCGGCAGCGCGCGCGGCCGAGGACTTGGCTCGCGCAAAACGCGAAAGCGAGAAGGATATCGCGCGGCTTGCGGTCCTGGCTGCAGAGAAGGTTCTCCGCAAATAGTCATGATTAGCGACTACAAAGCATTCATCGAACATTTGAAGCGCACCGGCCGCATGAAGCTCTTGCCGCAGGTATTGCGCGAACTTCGCCTCGAAGAGGCACGACAGAAGAGACTGGCACCGAGAAAAGAAACAGCCAAAGAAAATCCTTCTCTTATCTCGGGTTGGCGTTCGATTGAAAACGGTCTGCTCACTGATAGGTCTGCAAAGCACGCTCTCCTCACCATTTATCAAAACGTCATCGGTCGCCATAATTAATCGCGGTATGGAAAGCATTATAAGAAAGATAGAGCGAGAGATTGCCGCCTTCGCCCCCACCGGGGGGAGCGAGGAGGTCGGTATCGTACGGGCGACCGGTGACGGCATTGCCGAGATTGACGGCATAGAGAACGCCATCTTGACCGAGATGGTGCTCTTCGACCCGACCTTTGACCGTACGCTCGGAGAGGCGCTTAAGGATCCGGAGCCTGTCTACGGCCTCGTCTTGAACCTTGAAGAGAGCCAGGTGCGCGCAGTGATTTTGGGTGATGCCTCGAAGGTGCACGAAGGCATGCTGGTGCGCCGTACGAAGCGGCTCCTTTCTATCCCAGTTGGTGATTCTTTGGTTGGGCGTGTCATCGACCCCTTGGGCAACCCGGTTGATGGCAAGGGCCCAACAGGCGCGAACATTGAAAAACCGATTGAGCGGACTGCCTATGGCGTGATTGACCGCGCACCCGTAAACACGCCAATACACTCGGGCATCAAGGCAATCGACGCCATGATACCTATTGGTCGCGGCCAGCGTGAGCTTATCATCGGTGACCGCGGTACAGGGAAGACGGCAATCGCCATCGATACTATTTTGAACCAAAAGAACGAGCCGCCCGAGACGCGCCCGATTTGCATTTACGTCGCGATAGGGCAGAAGGAGTCGAAGACCGCGAAGCTCGTTGCAGAGCTTGCAGAACGCGGCGCGATGGAGTACTCGATTGTCGTCACGGCGCCGGCCTCGAGCGCCGCCGCGCTCCAATTTCTAGCCCCCTTTGCAGGTGCCACCATCGGGGAGCATTTCATGGAGGCAGGGAAGGACGCTCTCGTCGTCTACGATGACCTTTCAAAACAAGCTGTCGCGTATCGGCAGATGTCCCTCTTGCTCCGCCGCCCGCCGGGTCGCGAGGCATACCCGGGCGACATCTTTTATCTCCATTCACGCCTCCTCGAGCGGGCAGCGAAGCTCTCTAAAGAGAAAGGTGGGGGCTCGCTGACCGCGCTCCCCATCATCGAGACGCAAGAGAACGACGTCTCCGCCTATATCCCTACGAACGTCATCTCGATTACCGACGGACAGATATTCCTCGAAAGCGACCTCTTCAACAAAGGCCAGCGACCGGCGATTAACGTCGGCATCTCGGTCTCTCGCGTGGGCTCCTCTGCACAGACGAAGGCCATGAAAAAAGTCTCGGGCAAGATCAAGCTCGAGCTCGCGCAATTTCGCGAGCTCGAGGCCTTCATGCAATTTTCGAGCGACCTCGATGCCGAAACCAAGAAGCGCATCGATGCCGGCCGCCGTATGACCGAGGTCTTGAAGCAGAACCGCGGGGAGCCGCTGCCGTTTGAGATGGAGGCGGCCATCATCTTTGCCGCAACGAACGGCTACTTCGACCGATTTGCTCCTGAACAAACGAGTGCCGCTGAAAAGAAATTGCAGGACTTCTTGCTACGTGAGGGCAAGGATGCGCTCGAGGCCATTCGTACGACCCGTGAAATAGGGGAGGGAGGAGAAAAGAAGCTCCGTGCGGCTCTCGACGCCTTCACCGAACGCGTGAAGTAACCATGGCGCTTAAAGACATCAAAAGCAAGATAAAGGCCACGGAGCGGACCCATAAGGTCACGCGCGCGATGGAGGCTGTCTCAGCGGTGAAGATGCGTAAAACGCAAAGCGCAGCCTTTGCCGGCCGCCCGTATGCTCGGGCGGCCCTCTCTATCCTCGCGCGCCTCGCAGGCGCCGCCGATATCCGACGGCACCCCTTGGCGCATGCGCGCGAGGTGAAGCGGAGCGCCATCGTCATCATCACGAGCGATAAAGGGCTCGCTGGCGCATTAAACAGCAGCGTGCTTAAGGAAGTCGCCCTGGCGTTGCAATCACGGCCGCGTGAGACCGTCACCGTATTCGCATATGGGCGCAAGGGCGAAGAATATTTCCGTCGGCGCAATTACACCATCGCGAAAGCTCTCGAGAATAAGCGCGACGACGTGGCTCTCGTGGCCATGGAGGAGCTAGCGCGCGAAGTCGCCGCAGGTTTTACGAAGGGCGACTTCGATGAAGTCATCGCCATTTACAGCAATTTTAAGTCAACCTTCGAGCAAGTGCCCACCCTACGCACCCTCTTACCCCTTTCCTTGGCGGAGCTTACGAAAGTGGTTGAAGACATCGCGCCAGAGCGGGGCAAGTTTAGTGAACGGCGCGAAATCGTAGCGCCTCCAGCCTACGAAGTGGAACCTTCGGCCGAAGAGGTCTTGAACGTGCTCTTGCCCCGCCTCGTTGCTATTTCGCTGTATCACATGCTTCTTGAATCAAAAGCGTCGGAGCACTCGGCGCGCATGGTGGCGATGAAAAATGCAAGCGACAAGTCGAAGGAAGTCGCGCACGACCTCACGCGCCTCTATAACAAGCGCCGCCAAGCCGCCATCACGCGCGAGGTCTCTGAAATCGTGAGTGGTAGGGAAGCATTAGCCGTGTAATGATACTTGTATGAACGGAACTATTACAGAAATCATCGGGCCGATCGTCGACGTGCATTTTCCCGAGCATCGGCCATCAATCGGCGATGCGCTCGTCGTGGATAAAGGCGGCGCCCATGCACGCATCACGCTCGAGGTCGCCTCGCACTTGGGGCTTGACCGCATTCGGGCGATTTCAATGAACGAGACGGCGGGCCTTTCGCGCGGCGAGAGGGTGGTGGCGACGGGCGCGCCCATTTCAGTCCCCGTCGGCGAAGCGGCGCTCGGGCGCCTTTTCAATGTCCTCGGCGAGCCCGTTGATGGCAAGGGCCCGATTGACCCAAAGACGCCGCGGCTCCCTATCCATCGCGCCCCGCCGACGTTCGATGAGCAGACAACGAAGGCCGAGGTCTTTGAGACGGGCATTAAGGCCATCGACCTCATCATCCCTTTCTTGAAGGGAGGCAAGGTGGGGCTCTTCGGCGGCGCCGGCGTCGGTAAGACCGTTCTTATCCAAGAGCTTATACGTAACGTTGCGACCGAGCACGGCGGCTACTCGGTCTTTGCGGGCGTTGGTGAAAGAGTTCGCGAAGGCAACGACCTGTACCATGAAATGAAAGAATCTGGCGTCTTAGAAAAGACCGCGCTTGTTTTTGGCCAAATGAATGAGGTGCCGGGCGCCCGCGCCCGCGTTGCCCTAAGCGGGCTGACCCAAGCCGAGTACTTTCGCGACGAAGGAGGCAAAGACGTCCTCTTTTTTATGGACAACGTCTTTCGTTTTATCCAAGCCGGGTCTGAAGTCTCCTCGCTTCTCGGCCGTGTCCCCTCGGCGGTGGGTTACCAGCCGACCTTGGCTGAAGAGATGGGCAAACTCCAGGAGCGCATTACCTCGACCAAGAAGGGCTCTATCACTTCAGTGCAGGCCGTGTATGTCCCAGCCGACGACCTCACTGACCCAGCTCCGGCAACAACCTTCGCCCACCTCGACGGTACGGTAGTGCTCTCGCGCCAGCTTGCCAGCTTAGGCATCTATCCGGCGATTGACCCGCTTGAATCTTCGTCAACGGCGCTCACTCCTGAGATTGTCGGCCGGGAGCATTACGAAGTGGCAAACAAAGTGAAGCAGATACTCCAGCGTTATAAAGACCTGCAAGACATCATCGCTATTCTCGGCATTGAAGAGCTCTCTGAAGAGGATAAACAGACAGTCTATCGTGCACGCAAGCTCCAACGTTTTCTCTCACAGCCGAACTTCGTCGCTGAGCAGTTTACGGGCATCAAAGGTAAGTACGTTACGCGTGATGAGTCGGTGCGCGGATTTAGGGAGATTGTCGAAGGGAAGCACGATGACAAACCCGAGCAAGCCTTCTACATGAAGGGCTCTATAGATGATGTTACATGAATACTTTTCATCTCACCATTTCGCGCGTGGGGGAGAATCTTTTTGACGGAGAGGCGACATCGGTCACGCTCCCGGGCGTTGAAGGCATGTTCGAGGTCCTCGCGCACCACGAAGCGTTTGTCTCGCCCCTTAAGCCGGGAGAGGCTCGCGCGGTAGATGCAAGCGGGACGAGCCACCGTTTCGCCCTCCCCGAGGGCGGGCTCGCTGAGGTCTCCCACAACCAAGCCACCGTGCTCTTATAGGATGATATACTTTTGCTATGCCTATCGAAAACGGTGAACTCCCCGCCGGGCCGATGCGCCATCGGCAAGTCGCGCACTATCACGGCGACACCGTCCGCATCCTTTTTGTCGTTGCGGCGGTCGTCATGCTTATCGCCGAGACGACAGGGGCATTGCTCCCGCTCCCAATGCTCGGCATCGTGACATTCGCGGTTATCTTGGTGGTAGCAGCCGGCATCGCGAACCCAGCGCAAAAGTGGATACATTTCGTAAACGCTGGCATAGCGATTTATGGGGCGATTATCTTCGGCCTCTATGCGATTGAGCAATACCGCCTGACTCGTTACGTGTTCGATACGACCTATCTCTATGCTGAAACGCTCGCGCTTATTTTCCTGATTGCAGTCTATTTCACCACCAAAACCGTTCGCGGCGTCCTGTTACGCCCCCACCTTTCCTAACGGGCGAAATACCGCGCTACGGCCAGCATCCCCAGCCATGAGCGTTGCAGAGGAGGGGAAGGACAGCTAAACTCTTAGGTAATGCTCACCCCACCCGCCGCCCTCGAGGCGCTCTTGTTCGCCTCTGGAGAACCAATGGAGAAGAAAGAGCTTGCGAAACTCCTCGGTATCGGCGAAAGGGACCTTTCAACTGCTCTTGCCGCTCTCGAGAAGGCGCTGCAAGGCCGCGGCACAGCTCTTGTCGATGATGGCAAGGAAGTAGAACTCCGGACCTCACCCGAGGCGGCAGACATCGTCACAAAACTCCGCGAGAGCGAGCTCTCCCGCGACCTCGGCAAGGCAGGGCTCGAGGCCCTAGCGGTCATTGCGTACCGCGAGGGCTCGACCCGGAGCGAGATCGATTGGGTACGCGGCGTCAACTCATCAACCTCGGTGCGCACGCTCCTCGTGCGCGGGCTCATAGAAGGGGAGGAGGATGCACGCGACCGGCGCAAGATCCGCTACCGCGTGACAACCAAAGCGCTCGCGCACCTTGGCGCGAGCGCTGCGAGAGAGCTGCCGCGCTATGCCGAACTCTCGAGAGAGGCCGATGCTGTCGCTACGTCAGAGACCGATGCCGAAGCATAGTTATGGATACTGAAAACCTCGGGCAGCTCGCAACTCGCACCCGCTTCATGCGCGAGGCGGGCATCGCGCTCCTCATCGGCTCTGCGGTCTTGATGCTTCTTCTCTTTGTCCCGCTTCGTTCACCCTCGGGAGGCGCTTCGGCCGTCGTAACCGCGGTTCCTGCGCCTGACGCCTATCATGATGTCAGCGTCGCGGCTGGGGCGGCAATCGTCTATGACCTCGTCACTGGTGAGACCCTGTACGCAAAAAACTCTGACGCGCAACTGCCTCTAGCTTCGCTTACTAAGCTCCTTACGATCGAGGCTGCCGTACGCGAGCTCGCGCCTGGCATGGCTATTATCATAACTCCCGTCGATGAGACGGTCGACTCACCGCACCGGTTCAAAGCTGGCGATACGCTTGCATTCAATGATCTTGCGCGACTCACCCTCACTGCCTCTCTTAATGACGGAGCCTCCGCGATTATTTCGGCGATTGAGGAGCGGGAAGCGACCTCGACGCCCGCAGTCCTCGCGGGCGTAGCCGCTGAGCTCGGCCTCTCGTCTACCTACGCGGTCAACGGTAACGGTCTTGACGTCTCCGCCCTTATTTCCGGCGGGTACGGCTCGGCGCGCGACATGGCGCTTTTGGCCGGAGCCCTCGTTCACGACGCGCCCGACATCGCGCTCGCCACGACGCTCCCAAAAGCGAGCGCTACGACAGCCGCCGGCAAGCACTACGAAATCCTTAACACCAACCCGACGGTAGCAAACGCCCCGAGACTCCTCCTCTCAAAGACGGGCTTCACTGACCTTGCCGGCGGCAACCTGGCACTCGTATTTGACGCAAGTATCAACCACCCCATTGCCGTTGTCGTGCTCGGCTCGACTGAAGAGGCGCGTTTTACTGATGCGACCGTGCTCATCGCCGCAACACTGGCACACTTTGCGGGGATCGCCTCGCTATGATCATCGCGGACATCGTCAAGATATTCATCCCTGCGACGCTTTCGTTTATCGTCGGGATACTCCTCGCGCCCTTATTAACGCATTACCTCTACACATATAAAGCATGGAAAAAGAGCTCCGGCAAAACAGCATTTGATGGCACTCCTGCGGTTGAATTCGAGAAACTTCGTACGACCGTTCACGCCGGTACCGAGACATCAACGCCGCGCATGGGCGGACTTTTAATCTGGGTGACGACGACGATCGTCACCATCAGCCTTTGGCTCCTGCACTCTTTCAATCTTTTTGCGGGAGCGGAGAGGCTCGACTTCCTTTCTCGAAGCCAGACCTGGATACCGCTTGTGACCCTGCTCGTCGGAGGACTGGTCGGCTTCGTTAATGACCTCCTTGACCTTCAGCCCTTGGGTGAGCGGGGCATCCGGCTTTCGGTGCGACTCCTTATCATCTTCATACTATCGCTCTTTATCGGCTGGTGGTTTTACGACAAGCTTGAAGTCACCGGTATCGGCATCCCGCTCGACGGTGTCCTCACGCTTGGGTGGTTCGTCATTCCGCTCTTCATCCTCGTTTCTCTCGGGCTCTATGCAGGCGGCGTTATCGACGGCATTGATGGCTTGGCTGGCGGCGTCTTCGCCTCGATGTTTGCGTCATATGCGGGCATCGCTTTTTTTCAGCAGCAGTTGAACCTGGCAGCATTTTGCACGACGCTTGTCGGGGCGATTCTCGCTTTCCTTTGGTTTAACATCCCGCCCGCCAGGTTCTGGATGACGGAGACAGGCACCATGGGGCTGACGCTTACCCTCGCTGTCGTGGCCTTCATGACCGACACTTTGGGGGAAGGGTACGGTCTTGTAGCGCTTCCCATCATTGCGCTGCCCCTTTTTGCAACGGTTGCATCGAATATCTTGCAAATCGCGTCAAAAAAGATCTGGGGAAAGAAGCTTTTTCGTATCGCTCCCCTGCATCACCATTTCGAGGCTCTCGGTTGGCCGCCCTACAAGGTCACGATGCGGTACTGGGTCCTCTCCGCAGTATGTGCGATTGCCGGCATGACGGTCGCTCTCTTGAAATGATATGCGCATATTCTCCGGCGATCGCCTCTTTCTCACGATAGCGCTTGCGCTTGCGCTCGGCGGTTTTGCGATATTCTCTTCAGCCGCCCTTGGCCTTTTGGCACGCGACAACGTCTCTGTCTCGCGCGATATCCTGGTGCAGGCTGGCCTTGGCTTAGGCCTCGGATTCATCGCCTTGATTGCCATGCGTAGCGTCCCGCTCACGGTTATCAAGAAATATGCTCCCTGGATCTACGGCGCTACCATCTTTTTTACCGCAATCGTGTTCATCCCCGGAATAGGACAGCATGCCAATGGCGCAACGCGCTGGATTGACCTCGGCTTTACCACCGTGCAGCCGGCAGAGTTCCTCAAGATCGGCGTCGTCCTGATGCTCGCGTGGTGGCTTTCGATAGCAGCGCGCCAGCTGAAGGATTTCAAGCGAGGTCTGGGGCCCTTTCTTGCGATTGTTGGGGCGCCTGCGGCGATACTCCTTGCGCAGCCCAATACCTCAACGACGCTCCTCATCGGCGCCACGGGGATCATCATGTACTTTGCCGCAGGCGCTCCCTGGCGCGACCTCGCCATCGTCGGCGTGCTCGCCCTTGTGGCTCTTGGCGCAGTCATCATCGTGCGGCCCTATGCGCTCTCACGCGTCCTGACATTTATCAACCCGGCCGCCGACCCACTTAACTCGAGCTATCAAATACAACAGTCACTTATCGCAGTGGGGTCTGGCGGGCTTTTCGGCCGCGGGCTCGGGCAAAGCGTCGAGAAGTTCAACTATCTCCCCGAGCCTGACGGCGACTCGGTTTTCGCGGTCTTTGCCGAGGAAACTGGCTTTATCGGCTCACTTCTCTTGCTCGGCCTTTTTGTAGGACTTGCTGCGCGCGGCATCGTGATAGCAGGGGAGTCGCGCGAGATGTTCGGAGGCCTCGTTGCGCTCGGATTCTCTTTCATGCTCGTCTTGCAGGCGTTCATAAACATGGGCGCCATGCTTGGCGTCATCCCGCTTACCGGCCTCCCTTTGCCATTCGTTTCGCACGGGGGCACGGCGCTCCTCGCTGTCCTTGCGGAGTGCGGCCTCATCTTAAACGTCGCATCGCAACGCAAGAGCTCTCCTGCTTGATATACTTCTTCGTATGACCATCGTGTTTACGGGAGGAGGTACCGGGGGGCATTTCTATCCGCTTATCGCGATTGCTGAAGCGATACAAGATATCGTGCGCGAGAAGCGCCTTGTCGCCCCGCGTCTTTATTTCTTTAGCCCTAATCCGTTCGATGCGGAAGCGCTTTTTGAAAACGGGATTGTCTTTGTCCGCATCCCGGCAGGGAAGTGGCGCCGGTACTTTTCCATCTCGAATGTCACTGACCTTTTTGCGACGTTCACGGGGTTCTGTGCCGCCTTGATAACGCTCTTTCGCCTCTATCCTGACGTCATCGTCTCAAAGGGAGGATACGCCAGCGTGCCAGTGACGTTCGCAGCACGCATTTTTCGCATACCGGTGGTGATTCATGAATCGGATGCGAAACCCGGGCGCGCGAACCTTCTTGCGGGGAGGTTCGCGAAGCGCATCGCTATCTCATACGCTGAGGCGGCGCACTATTTCCCTAAGAAAGTGCAGGGAAAGATCGCGCGCACCGGCATCCCTGTCCGCAAAGAGTTGCTTCACCCCGAGACCGAGGGTGCGCGCGAGGAGCTTAAGCTTGAGGCGGGTATCCCGACCATCCTCGTTCTCGGGGGCTCCCTTGGAGCACGACGCATCAATGAAGCCTTGGTATCCGCACTCCCCGATATGGTGGCGTGGGGAAATATTATTCACCAGACTGGCACGGGGAACTATACCGAAGTAACGGGCTTAGCTAAGGTTGCCCTTGAAAAGAGCCCCTACAAAGAGCGGTATCACCCGTTCCCCTACCTTTCAGCGCTTTCGCTCCGAAGGGCAGCCGGAGTAGCTACGCTCGTAATCTCGCGCGCTGGGAGCGGCACTATTACGGAGATTTCGATATGGAAGAAGCCGGCGATACTGATTCCGATACCCGAAGCCGTAAGCCATGACCAGCGCACCAATGCGTACGCCTTCGCGCGCACGGGCGGTGCAGTGGTGCTTGAGGAGGCCAACCTCACGCCGCACCTGCTTGCCTCTGAAGCGAAGCGTATCGCAGGCAATCCCGAGCTTGCAAAAAGCATGGGCGCGCGAGGCGCCACGTTTGCCGACCCGGACGCGGCGAAACTTTTAGCGACTGCGGTGCTTGATATCGCGCTTTCTCACGAATCATGAGCGTCGTCACCCGATTTGCCCCGTCACCAACCGGCTTCTTGCACGCTGGTAACTACCGGACCGCAGTGTTCGCGTATCTGTATGCGAAACATCACGGCGGCGAGTTCATTGTGCGTATTGAAGATACCGACCGCGAACGTTCTAAGCCCGAGTACGAGCACAATATCCTCGAGGCGCTTTCGTGGCTCGAGCTTCCTGCCGATAAACAATTCAGGCAGAGTGAGCAGGCAGGCAGGCACCGCGAGCTTTTGGAGAAACTTATCAGCGAAGGCACCGCGTATGTCTCAAAGGAGGCTCCGAAAGAGCCGGGGGGAAGGGAAGAGGTCATCCGTTTTAAGAACCCGGGCGGCGTCGTTACCTTTGCCGACGTGATACGCGGCAATATTTCAATCGATGTCGACGAGCTTCATGACTTTGTCATCGCGCGCTCGCTTGATGAGCCCGTCTTTCACTTTGCGGTCGTCGTAGACGACGCTGACGAAGGCGTGACGCATGTGATTCGCGGTGAAGACCATATCTCTAACACTCCGCGCCAAATCCTGATCCAGCGCGCGCTCGGCTTCTCGACGCCCGCGTACGCGCACCTCCCGCTCATCCTCGGCACAGACCGCACAAAATTGTCAAAGCGTCGCGGAGCGAAGGCTCTTACGGAGTATCGTGACGTGGGCGTTCTCCCCGAAGCGATGCTCAACTACCTTGCCTTCCTAGGATGGAACCCGGGCGACGAGCGCGAGTACATGAGTAAAGAAGAACTGATTGCCGCCTTCGATCTCGCTCGTGTGCACAAGGGCAGCGCGATTTTTGACGAAGTAAAACTGCGTTCGGTGAACCAGCATTGGATGCGCAAGCTTTCTGACCAAGAGTTTGTTGCTCGCGGCGATCTTGACCCGAGTGCGCTCCTCGCAGTGCCGCTCCTTAAAGAACGCGCACAGACGTTTGAAGAGGCTCGTGAACTCCTCGCAACCGAGCTCCGCTGCCTTTTTGAGACGCCGGTGCCGGAGAAGGAATCACTGCTCCGAAAAGAGCCTGAAGCGGGAAAGACCGCCACGCATCTTACGCATTCGCTTGATTTAATCGGCCTTCTACCTGATCACGCCTCGCCGGAAGAGGTGAAGGCACGACTTATGCCCTACGCCGACCAAGAGGGCAGGGCAGCCGTTTTATGGCCTCTGCGCTACGCCCTGTCAGGCCAGGAGCGCTCACCCGACCCTTTTACGCTCGTCTCGATCCTCGGTGAGAGCGAATCAAATGCGAGGATACGCAGCGCCCTTGATATACTGAATAGATGATTCGCGTACAGGCTTTTGCTTTGTTGTTTTTCATAAGCGTTGGAGCCGGTGCGCTTACGGCATCCGCGCAGTCCACTTCAGACCTCCAAAACCAGATTACCCAGCACAACGACCAGATCAAGGCTCTCCAGGATGAAATAACGGCCTATCAAAAGCAGCTTGACACCTTGGGCAAGCAGAAAAATACGCTTCAGTCGACCATCAACGCTCTCGCCCTCTCGCAAAAGCAGCTTGCCGCGCAGATAGCGATTACGCAAAACAACATCGCATTCCAGAACCAGCAGCTAGAGCAGCTCGGAGTTGCGATTGGCGACAAAGAGTCGACGATTGCAGATAACCAGGCGGCCATAGCTAAAGCCCTACGCAGCGCTATAGAGAGCGAGGACCAACCTCTCGTTGCCCGGATGCTTACCGCGGGCACATTAGCGGAGGCGTGGCAGGCGACTGAAGAAGTGCAGCAATTCAACCGCGCGTTAGGGAAAGATATCGACGAGTTGCGCACTGCTCGCGAGGAGCTCGCCGTAAATCGCGACGAGGTGGCAGCGGCTAAAGACAAACTCGTTTCTCTCCAAAAGGATTTGACACTCCAAAAAAAGTCGGTCGACGCGAGTAAGGCCGCGCAGCAGCAGTTACTTGCAGACACCAAGAACCAAGAGGGCTCCTATCAAAAACTCATTGCCCAAAAACAGGCCGCCGAGCGTTCATTCGAGCAAGAGCTCCTCAACCTCCAGAGCCAGTTGAACCTTATCGTGCATCCCGGCTCCTTGCCCAAGGTCGGTACGGGGCTCCTCTCCTGGCCTTTTTCTCTCGGCTTCATGCAAAATTGCGCGGCGCGAAAATCAGTTATCGGCAATGTCTTTTGTATTACGCAATACTTTGGCAATACGCCTTTTGCCACCGCCAATGCGCAGGTCTACAACGGGGGAGGGCACAACGGTATCGATATCGGGGCACCGATCGGCACGCCTGTGGAGGCATCTCTTACTGGCACCGTACTCGGTACTGGCAACACGGACGCCGTGCGCGGATGCTACTCCTTCGGCAAATGGGTAATGATTGACCACCATGATGGCCTTGCGACGCTCTACGCGCACCTCTCTGAAATCGATGTCTCAGCAGGCGAAAGCGTCGGGACGGGGCAGGTGATTGGCCTCTCGGGCATGACTGGCTATGCGACCGGGCCCCACCTCCACTTTGGCGTGTACGCAAGCGAGGGCACCAAGATTATGGTCTTAAGCGGCTTTCGCGGTACCGCTCTAAGCCCATGCGCGAATGCAACGATGCCGGTCGCGACTAAGGACGCGTACCTGAATCCGCTCTCCTACCTATGATAGAGTAGGGAGGTCTTCCCCATGTTCAAACTCATTTTTTGGATACTGGTAGGGGTCCTAGCGCTCTCCTTTTTCGGCATTTCCCTTCAGTCCATCGTCAATTCCCCAGCAGGGCAGGAGAATTTCGCGTATCTGTGGCATGTGCTCGTATCGCTTTGGAATTGGCTCACGAGTTTCATCCCGCATAAATAAAAAAGAGGGTAGGTGACACCAGCCTTGGCCAGCCGAGCTCCCTGGTTATAATAGAGTCGCACAATATATCTTTTACGACGCTATACACTAAACTAATTCTTTAACCCTTAACACTCCACGTTCTTGATGATGTAGTCATAGGCCTCGTCTACCGAGTCTACAAGCACGTAGAGGCTCATGTCCTGCTTATCAATGGCCTTATGCTTCTCATAGAGCGTTTTTTCTATAAAGTCGAGTAAAGGCGTCCAGTAGGCTCTACCAAAGAGGACAATCGGCACCTTGCGGATCTTTTCAGTCTGGATAAGGGTGATGATTTCAAAAAACTCGTCCAGGGTGCCGAATCCGCCCGGGAAATAGATGTAGACCTCGGAGGCATACGTAAGCATGGTCTTGCGGACGAAGAAGTGCTCAAACTGGATCTTGTCGGTAAGGTACTGGTTGTAACCTTGGCTTTTAGAGAGGTCGATATTGAGGCCGACCGAGGCTCCTCCTGCTTCAAAAGCCCCTTTGTTCGCGGCTTGCATCACGCCGGAGGCACCGCCCGTGATGATAGCGAAGCCTTTTTTCGAGAGCCGGCCGGCAAGCTCAGCCGCGTGCTGATAGACGACGTCCTCGAACGAAGCGCGTGCCGTGCCGAAGAAGCTTGCGGCAAGGCCATACCGGCGGATAAGGTCGAACCCTTCAACGAACTCCGACATGATCTTGAACACACGCCACGATTCGATCTTGTGCGGCTTGCACACCAAGAGCGGCCGTTCGTTCGGCACGGTCTTGCTACCCTCGATAATGACGTGCGAAAGGTCTTCAGGTAATGATTCGTTCATAGCCGTTCACTCTATTATAACCCTTTGCAGTTGAGAGCGGGTTGATATCCCTTGGCTTCGGCCTCTTCTTTAGATGCAAACCATATTTTGTTTGCATCGCTAATCTGTTTCGCACCGCCGCACCAGGGAAGAAAATATTTCGTGCCGTTTTTTGAAGCGACGACCTGGCCGCCCGTCGGCATACTCGTCGTAGCGATGCTTGCGGGGTTCGTAGCGGCAGCGAGGGGGATTTGAGAAATGGAGAAGCTGCTCCCCTCTCCTACCCCCGAATCTCGGCCGGCCAAGACGCCAAGGCCGAAGCTCGCGGAACACGACAAAATCAGTATCAAAACGACGAAAAGATCTCTCGGAGCGCCCTCTATGAACGTCTTGCCTCGAGCAATGAGCCCTGCTATAGTCATTGGGTAAAACTATACCACTATGGCATCAACCAAAGCTGGCGGATCAGCAAAGAACCTCAACGACTCAAACCCGAAATATCTCGGGGTTAAGCTCGCTGACGGCGCCTCTGCCCGCCCCGGCATGATTATCGCCCGTCAGCGCGGCACCAAGATCGAGGCCGGCAAGAACGTGAAGGTCGGCAAAGACCACACGCTTTTCTCCATCGCTACCGGTAAAGTCTCCTTCCGCTCCAAACGCTTTACGCGCTACGATGGCCGCATTGTCTCCAAAAAAATCGCAAGCGTTGTTTAAAAAAGATTCAGCCCGCGCGGTTTCCCGCGCGGGCTGTTTGATTTTTTAAACTACGTTCGGAAGCTTGCGCACCTTGCTCCATCTCGCAACAAAAGCCCATGGAGTAGCCGCCGCCAACCCAAAGGCAATCATCACAAAAAAAAGAGACCGGCACTTGTCCCTGTTTTGATGTTCACGATGTCACCTCCTTCGTTGATATTTTTACGCGATAGATGCGTCCAGCACCATTAAACTCCAAGAAAATCCAACTGTCAAACTATTCGCCTATTCGCGCGAATTAGAGAAGAGAGTCAAAAAGTCACTCGGCTTCGATGATGATGGAGAATTTGCCGAAATTCTCTCCGGCAGAGACGGGAACCTCAAAGGTGCCGAGTTCTTTGATCGGCTTCTCGAGCTTGATGGCCTCTTCCGGCAAATCGACGCCCGCTTCCCTCTTAGCCGCTAGACTTATTTCGGGTGCACCGACTGCGTCGTACAAATGGCCCTTTTCATTGACCTTCATCTTAATGACGATGCGCGCATCAGCCAAGGTGGCGATATTTTGAGCAACTAGTTTGAGTTGTAGCTCGTGGTCAAGATTCACTTTTTTCTTGCGCTCATCGGCAGATTTGAGCGCGGCTGGAGTCGCTGAGACGGCATATTTGCGTGGTATCAAGAAGTTAAGCGCGTACCCATCAGAGGCGTCGATGGTGTCATGGGCGCGCCCCACGCCCTTCACATCTTTCAGCATTACAACTTTCATGTGAACCTATCATACACGCTTATTTACCCGTCGTCAAAAACTCTTTAGCGCGGTCCATTTGAGGGTCTTTCTTTGCGTTGAAATCGTCGATGGTGCGGTCGACTTTGATATCCGGAGTCAATCCGCCGTCTGCTATAGATGTGCCCGATGGCGTAAGCCAGCGTGCGACCGTAACTTTCAAAGACCCTTCGCCGATCTGGATTAACTGCTGCACCGAGCCTTTGCCGAATGAACGCATGCCAATGAGCTTTGCAACCCCGTTATCTTGGAGGGCGCCCGCAAGAATCTCAGAGGCAGAGGCTGAACCTTGGTCGATAAGCACGACGACTTTCGTCCCACTTGGGACATCGTTGTCTCCGAGGCTCCGATGGACCTCATTCTCAGCCTTGCCGCGATGGTCTTCAGTCACGATGGTCGTACCCTTGGGGAGGAAGTGGCTCGCAATCTCGACCGCGGATTCGAGGTACCCGCCCGGGTTGCCACGCACATCAATGACAAGGAGGTGGGAGCCCGACTTCTTAAAACGTTCAAAGGCTTGAGTAAAGAGGTCCGCCGAGGTCGAGGTGAACTCAAACAGGGCGATATGATACACGCTGCTTGCTACATCCAATCCGTCATCAATCTCCGGCACCTGTATGGTGGCCCGCTCAACCTTGACGTCGAAAGCTTTCTTCGCGCGAGACAGGGTGAGCGTGACTGACGTACCCACAGGGCCGCGAATCTGATTCACCGCCGCCTCAACCGTGATGCTATCGGTCGGCTTGCCGTCAATCGCCACGATAGCGTCTCCTGCTTTGATACCAGCAGCTTCGGCGGGAGTCCCCTTTAAGGGAGCAATGACGGTCAAAATCCCGTCCTTGGTATCGATTTCAATGCCGATACCGCCGAAATTACCTTGGATGTTCTCTTGAAATTTTTTCGATTCCACAGGCGGGAAGAAGACGGTGTACGGGTCTTTGTAGGACGCCGCGAGGCCGCTAATCGCCCCCCACAGCTTGTCTTTCTCTCCCGGCAATGTCGTCGAGGCATGCGTTTCCACGAAGTCGCTTGAGAGTGCGTTCCATGCCTTCCAAAAATCGCCGAGATCGGTAGAGGATGGAGTCGCATCAAGGCCGTCTCCGAGGAGCGGCAAGTGCGAGACAATGCTTGCGCTACTCCCGCTGCCGCCCGCAAGGAACCCTCCCCCAAATGAAACAACGGCGATGAGCGCCGCTACCGCAGCCCGCCTAGTGAGGCCTGAATCCATTGCGGGCAGTATAGCATCACGATAGGTACCTGCACCACGCGTGGTATGCTTTTCACATGGTATTTCGTTTTGGCGAGAGTAACGGCCAGTGGATAGACCTTGAGAACCCTACGGCCGATGAGGTGCGCGATGTGGCTCGCGAGCTCGGGTTTGGCGGACGCATCCTTGATGAGCTCATCTCCCCTTCCCCGCTCCCGGTCGTACTTTACGAAGAGTCAGCGGCGCTCTTGGTGCTCCACTTCCCTTCTGCGGCGGTACTTGACGGCCGGCCGGCCGAACAGGAGGTTGATTTCGTCGTCGGGGCGCACTTCGTGCTTACCGTACGCTATGAAGTGGTCGTTCCGGTTCACGAGCTTCGCAAGCTTCTCGAAGCCGGGGCGCTTATTGACGGCCATGCAAGAGTCGGAGCGGACGCTTTATTGGAACTCATCCTCAACCACCTCTTTGGGAACATCCGCCTTGAGGGGTCGCATGCAGGTAAGCGCTTAGAGCGGGTCGAGCACGACATGTTCGCAGGCAATGAGCGCGAAGCGATACGCGCAATCTCTGAAATCAGCCGCGAGTTCCTCCATCTCGAGGCTTCGATTGCTGCCGAGGAGGACCCTCTTAAGCTCTTCCTCGATGAGCTTATGCGCAAGGGCGTATTCGGCTCCTCGTTCAAGACGAGGGTGGAACGGATTCTCGGCCAGCATGCGCAGACGGGGCACACAATCGCGACCTTGCGATCGATTGCTACCGAACTTCGTGAGAGCAACATGTCGCTGTTGACCGCGAGCCAGAACGAGATCATGAAGACCTTGACGGTCATCAGCTTCATCGTCTTGCCGCTCGGGCTTATCGCCAATGTTTTCGAAATGAACGTCGCCGACGTGCCGTTTATGCGGAATCCCCACGCTTTCTGGATAGTCGTCGGTATCATGCTGTGCGTCTCGGGCATCGTCGCGCTCTTTGTCGCCCGCAAACGTTGGCTCTAGGCCTGGTATGGGATGGTTCACGAGTCTTTTCAGTAACAAGCCCGGCGCTGGAGCGGTGGCGCGCATCTTCTTTCACAACACCTTAAGCAGCAATAAGGAGCTTTTCGTACCGCTGAAGCCCGGCGAAGTCTCGATGTACTCCTGCGGGCCGACCGTCTACAGCCAGCAGCATATCGGGAATCTGCGCCCGGCAGTCTTTTCAGATACTATTGCGCGCGTATTGCTTAGTGCTGGCTATCGCGTGCGCCGGGTCATCAACATTACCGACGTCGGCCACCTGGTCGGAGATGGCGATGAGGGTGAAGACAAAATGAACGTTGGCGCCGGTCATGAGAAAAAATCACCGGGCGAGATTGCGTCACGATATGCGAAACTGTTCATCGAAGACCTTGACGACCTCAACGTCGATATCGAGCACATCCTCTTCCCCCGTGCGACCGAATACATCAAAGAACAGATAGCGCTAGCGAAGACGCTTGAAGAAAAGGGGTTCGCCTACCGCACCCCCGAGGGGCTTTACTTTGACACGAGCAAATTCCCTACGTACGGAGCGCTCGGCAATCGGCACGGCGCTGACATTAAAGAGAGCGCCATCGCGCGCGTAGCGCCTGTAGCTGGCAAGCGGCACCCGAGCGACTTCGCTCTCTGGCGCACAGCAAAACCGCACGATCTCCAACAATGGGACTCGCCTTGGGGGCGTGGTAACCCGGGCTGGCACCTCGAATGTTCAGCAATGTCGCGCGCGCTCCTCGGGATTGAGATCGACATCCACACTGGAGGCGAGGACTTGGCCTCCATCCACCACAATGACGAGATCGCCCAATCAGAGGCAGCGAACGGCCGCACCTTCGTGCGTTACTGGATGCATAACGCCTTTCTCACTATGCAGGGAGAGAAGGTTTCAAAGTCGACCGGGAACGTGGTCTATCTCCCGGACATCGTGGCGAAGGGCTATCACCCGCTCGTACTCCGCTATTTCTTCCTCCAGGCACACTATCGCACCCAACTCTCCTACTCCGACAACGCAATTGCTGCGGCAAGCGAGGCTCTTCTCCGCTTGTGGCGTCATGCACGTGGGTTGAAAGAGGAATCAGAGGGGAAAACGCAGCGTTCTGCCGAGCTCGATCGATTCATCGCTGCCATGCGCGATGACCTCTCCACGCCCCAGGCGATAGGCATACTCTGGGAGGCTATAAAGAACGAAGACCTTACTGTAGAGCAGAAATGGGGCCTGTTTGAAAGCGCAGACAGGCAGCTCGGCCTCTCTCTTGTTGACCCTCCGGCAGCGATAGCTCCGCTCGAGACAGATGACGTGTCCGATGCAGTTCGGGGATTGGTGAAAGAGAGAGAGGCTGCGCGCAAAGCGCGAGATTTTAAGACGGCTGACCGCCTACGCGAGGATATTGCGAAGAGTGGATATCATGTGGACGACGGGGCCAAGGGCCCCGTATTGACCCGGCGCGCCGATTAAGGGAAAATCAGCCTCATGGCTGCCGATCGAGTTCCTCCTCAAAGTCTTGATTCCGAACGGGCGCTCCTCGGCGCGCTCCTCCTTAAGCCAGATGCTATCCACGATGTCGGCGACCTCATCCAGCCGGACTCGTTCTATGCCGAGAAGCATCGCATCATTTATGAAGCGATGCGCGAGCTTTCGACACGCGGCGAACCGATTGACCAGCTGACACTCTCTGAACGACTGCAGAATCAAGGGACGTTGGAGCGCGCCGGCGGGCGGAGCTACCTTGCAGAGCTTGCAGGCTCTGCCCCCTCCCCCGGTAATTTCACTTCATATGCGGATCTCGTCTCGAAAAAACACATCTTGCGCTCTTTGATAGACACTTCGTATGAAATCACTGAAACGGCCTACGATGAGGCGCGCGACACGCACGAGGTCCTCGACGAGGCCGAAAAGAAAATCTATGCCATCGGGAATGCGATTGCGGCGCATAAATTTGTCGCTATCGCCGACAAGCTTCATGACGCGTGGGACCGCCTCGAGACGCTTTCAAAAAAAGAGGGCGGCATTCGCGGAGTACCGACCGGTTTTCATGATCTCGATACCCTGCTCTCCGGCCTCCATAAGTCTGACCTCGTCATACTCGCCGCACGGCCTTCGATGGGTAAGACCTCTCTTGCGCTTGATATCGCACGGAACGCAGCCGTGCGCTACAACGTGCCAGTCGGCATCTTTTCCCTTGAAATGAGCTCGGAGCAGCTCGTCGACCGCATGCTTGCCGCGGAGTCATACGTAAATGCCTGGAATATCCGTACCGGAGCTATCCGTGCTGAAGAGGACTTCGCGAAGATTCGGGATGCCTTGGAGACCCTTTCCAAGGCGCCCATCTACATCGACGACAAGCCAGGCAACAACATCCTCTCGATGAGGGCCGTGGCGCGGCGTTTGAAGCGCGAAAAGGGCATAGGGCTCATCGTGGTCGACTACCTCCAGCTCATGGCACCCACCTCGACCAAGGCCTCTGACTCCCTCGTGCAGCAAGTAACCGAGATCTCGCGGTCGCTTAAATCACTAGCTCGCGAACTCGAGGTCCCCGTGTTAGCACTCTCGCAGCTCTCGCGCGCCGTCGAGCAGCGCGGCGGCAAGCCTCGCCTCTCCGACCTCCGTGATTCGGGCTCTATCGAGCAAGATGCGGACGTGGTCATGTTCATCCACCGCGATGACAAGCGCAACCCTGAGAGTGCTAAGCCGAACATTGCCGAGATTCTCATCGAGAAGCATCGCAACGGTCCCACCGGCCATGTTGAGCTTTATTTTGATGAGAAGCGGGCGACCTTCATGCCGGTCGATAAAGCCGGGTACGGCGACTTCGAGCGAGCGTTTTAAGACATGGCTGACCGCATCGAAGATCTCTCGCAAGCATTCGCTCGGCTACCCGGGATAGGGCCGCGTCAGGGAAAGCGCTTCGTGTATTACCTGTTATCGGCTCCAGCCTCCGAGCGCATGGCGCTTGCCGAGCTCTTAACCGCGCTCGGTAAAGACGTGCGCCAATGCCCGGAGTGCATGCGCTATGCGAACGGCAGCGGCCCCGTATGTAAACAGTGCGCCGACACCTCGCGAGACGACGGACTCCTCATGATCGTTGAAAAAGACCAGGACTTGGCGGCAATCGAGCGTGCGGGTACGTATAAAGGCCGCTACTTCGTTTTGGGAGGCGTCCTGACCCTTTCAGGCAAGGGGGCGATACGCGAGAAAGATTTGATACGTGTCGTTGAAAAACGATTCAAGAACGGGCTCAAAGAGATCGTGCTGGCCTGCTCGGCGACCTCCGAGGGCGAGCATACAGCAGACCGTGTGCGCGAACTCATTCGGCCTTATCGTGAAAAGGTACGGGTCTCCGCGCTTGGCCGCGGCCTTGCTACCGGCAGCGAGCTTGAGTACTCCGACGCCGAGACCTTGCGCGCCGCGCTCACGAACCGCAAGGAGACGTGAAAAGGACCGCTTCAGTTTCCTGAAGCGGTCCTTGTTGTGTCGTGGGTGCGAATTATCGAAAGCGCCTTACGAATACCAAGGCACCAAGGCACCCAATCGCAAGCACTGCTTCGACGACCGGTGTCAAGTATGCATGAATCATACTGAACATATGTCCCTCCCCAAGCCCTTAGTGTTTGCCGGTTACTCCGAGAGTCGGCTTTTCGCTGAACAAGTGGCCCCCAAAGCACCAGTCGGTAATCATAGCAGCCGGCAGGGCAAGTATGAGAGGCATTGAGCCGATGGCGAAGTCAAGCAGCCAGTCGAATCCCATGACGAGACGTAACGCCAGAGCGAAGCTGAAGCCGAGCACGAGCGGGACGAGTCCTATCAATAATCCAAGCTGGCGTTGGCGACGGTCGCGGCTTGGGCGACGAGGACGCCATGCGAAGACGATTCCGGCAACGAGAGAAAAAAACATGCTCCCGAAACACCAGATTGCTGCAAGAAGATTGAACGTCATGCGAGCCTCCTATCTGTGAGATGAACCAACCTAAAGCAGCGGTATGTTCTACCTGCTTAAAATTATACTCCCAAGCGCTGATATTGTCAATAGGGCAAAATATGGCCTAGTTAAGCCTGTACGAAGGTAAGCGCCTTCCCTTTCATGTCCGCCCTGCCGGTGCGGCCGATGCGGTGAATATAGTCTTCGTAGGTCGAGGGAAGGTCGTAGTTGATGACGTGCGAGACAGCCGGGATATCAAGGCCGCGCGCCGCGACGTCGGTTGCGACAAGAGCCTGCACCTTTCCTGCTTTAAAGTCTTGGAGCGCGCGTTGGCGGGCATTGTGGCTTTTATTGCCGTGGATAGACTCCGCGTGGATATGCGAGCGCGAGAGCAACTTCGCGAGCTTCTCCACCCCGTGCTTGGTGCGCCCGAAGATGAGCACGCGGGTAAAGTCAGGAGTCTTGAGCAGTTCAACGAGTACGTCGAATTTGTCTTTGCCGCGCGGGATGCGGACGACATCCTGGTCAACATTCTTCGGCGTGTCACGAGTCTTCACTGAAATGCGTGCAGGGCTCTTTAAAAAGTCGCCGATAAGCTTCTCGATATCCCTCGAGAGGGTGGCTGAGAAAAAGAGCGTGTGGCGCTCAGCGCGCATCTTGCTCAAGATAAACCGCATATCATCGATAAAGCCCATATCGAGCATGCGGTCGGCTTCATCAAGGACGACGGTGCCGAAGCCAGAGAGGTCAAGCGCGCGTCGCTCCATAAGGTCTTTGAGTCGGCCCGGCGTGCCAATGACAAACGAAGGGTTGTGGCGCAGCTGTACGATCTGCGGGCTGATAGAGGCACCGCCAACCGCGACCATGCCGCGAAAGCCGAGGCCCTTCGCAAAGCCCGCGAGCTCGCGCTCGATTTGCACCGCGAGCTCGCGGGTCGGCGCCATCACGAGTACTCGCTCATCAAGATTGTTAAGAATCTTGTCGATAAGCGGAACGAGGAAGGCTGCCGTCTTACCGGTGCCCGTCTCTGCAAGGCCAACGACATCTTCACCTCGGAGAATATGCGGAATCGCGCGGTCTTGAATCGGCGTCGGTAGGCTGTAGCCCTTCGCGACGATATTCTTCTTAAGCCGTTCATCGATCTGAAAATCGATGAACTGGTGCTCGGGTACGAAATGCTCCACCTTTTCGGTTATCTCCGCCTTATTGATGAGCTTGGTAAGGTCCGCCTCGGTCTTGCCAAAAGAGCCACCGAATCCGCCACGATTCCCTCCCCCACGACTTCCACCACCACCGCGATAGCCACCACGATACCCGCCAGCGCCACCGAAGCGCGTGGGCCCCGGGTGAGCATGTCCTCTGCCACGCGAAAACTGCGAAGGCTTACCCCCGTTCCGTGGGTGCCCGCTTGAAGAGCCCCCGCCTGATTGATGATTCCAACGCCCGATTTGCATTATGAAATACTATCGATTTTGACTTTAAGGAATGGCTGGCGATGTCCGCGGCGCTTGTAGTAACGGCTCTTGGCCTTGTACTTCACTACATCAATCTTCTTAGCTTTGCCGAGTTCTTCTACCGTCCCCTTCACCTCGGCGCCTTTGATAGTGGGGGCGCCGATCGTCGTATCCGAGCCGTTGTCGACCAACAGTACCTCGGTGAAAACTACCTTGTCTCCCGCTTTGAGATCTACTTTGCCAGCAGGCGAAATATTGGATAGCTTTTCAATGAAAATAGAGTCGCCCTTCTGGACGACGTATTGCTTGCCTCCGGTCTTGATAACCGCCATTTCCATAATGTCTATACTCTAGCATCTACGGGCTAAAAAGCAAACCACCGTCCGAGCAGGTCGGACGGTGGAGTTAGGCCTTCGGGCATTTCGACCATTCTCGGTCGCTGTCCTTAATGATCAGGGGGGTGAATTGGGGGTCCTCGTTCCCCCGATCAAGTTGAAAGAATTTGTCCCGAAGTTCGTTTTGTATTTGAGACAGGGGGCTCGATGGGAGATACGCATAGGCATCCTGGCCCCTATAACGAATACACGCTTGGCGCTCGCCCGGCAACCAGTCACGTGGGCCGAGGGGCGGCTTCACGTGGTGGGTTGCGACGGCGAGATAGAGCACGAAGACCGTCACCACAATACCGAGGCCGACGAAGACATTCACGGAGGCCTTCTCGACCTTGTAGGTCATAACATAGTGGCCCTCGTGCTTGTGTTCGGCCTGAACCCTTTGTAGCTCTGCAATCACTCGGTCTACTGGGAGCTTCTTCTTGCAGACGAGGTGATAGAAGTGATTGAGGGTCTTGCGCTTATCAAGCGGGTCTAAGGGGTCGATGCTATGCCCAAGGGCGAGCTCCTTTCGGGCGGCATCGTAGAGTGCCTCGAGCGCCTCGCGCTCGACTTCAGTCGGTGTTTCTTCTGCCATCTGCTTACCTCACAAGATCTCTGCCTGCACTCTACCAGAAATTTTTCAATGGTCAAAAACAAGGCCGCGGGGTTTCTCCACAGCCTTGTTTGGTTTTATGGAATCTATTATTCCAACTCCCCTGCAGATGGCTTATCCAGAAGATTTGGCTCAACGCCGACTTTAACATCAGCAATGCGATAAACGTCCTTATCTATCTTGGCAAGCTCTTTATAGCCAGCATTGTAGTGAGAGGTGACGGTACCTAATGCTATTCCCATCTTTCGATAATACTCGTTGGTGCTCGCTATATGGCGGGACAAATCACCAACCTGTTTTCTAATCTCTTGTGCTTGCTCCTCTATCTGAAGTGCTTTGAGTCCCTGCATCACCGTTTGGAGGTAAGCAAGAAATGAGGTCGGCGAGACGATAATCACCTTCTTACTGAAGGCATACTCAATAAGGTCGCGAGTGTTGGTTTTCATAGCGCCAACCTGGTTGATAAGGAGATCGTAGTAAATACCTTCCGACGGAATGAACATGAATGCAAATTCCATTGTGTTTTCTTCCGGCAAGACGTATTTCGCCGTTTCATCGATACGATTCTTAAGGTCTTGTTTGAACGCCTTTTCGTATCGTTCACGTTCGGCAGGCTCGCGTGCTTCAACAGCTCGATTATAGTTTTCAAGAGAAAATTTCGAATCGATGGGGATGACTCGATCTTTCACAAACACGACTGCATCTACAACGATTTCCCCATTCTTGAACGGGTACTGCATTTGATAAGAACCTGGCGGCAATACGTTCTGAAGCACAGTCTCGAGGAAATACTCACCCAAGATACCGCGCTGTTTAGGGTTCTGTAGAACATCCTGAAGATGCTGCAATTGGTCCGCGAACGAGACCACCTGACGATTGGTTTCATCAAGCTTGGTAAGACGTTCGGTTACATCTTTCACGATCCGATTAGACTCAGCTGCTTGGCGATGTGCACTCTCCTGCATTGTGCGCGTCGACTCAGACACGCGTGCGTCAAGGGTACGCGTGAGCTCCTGCATCTGCTGTTGCAAGAGAAGAAGCTGGCCATTCTCACCACCAGACCCTTCCTTCTGTCGGCCGAAAAGGAACCATAGTCCTATCCCATTAAGAATAAGAAGAACTATTATTGACACGCCCAAAATGGTTATAGTCATAACCGTATAAAGTTATTAGAACTTGTCTCCGGTAACTCAAAAACCCTCACATCGGGATGTGGAGAAGAGTTAGCCCGAGAGTATTTCACAGAGGTCGTGTCGTCGTCCATTGTCACCTCTTACGGGGTGCGGACTTTAACAGCTAGTGTCTCGTAAAAAATCCCGGGACTACCTGAGATGCAAGTTCTGATGGAAATATACTCCTCATCCGTCCCATATGCAAGGGGTATGGTAAGCTCAAGAAATGTCTATACACGAATCTTTAAAAGCCGCGATACCGGACGCGCTCCGGGCGCATGACGAGGTGAAATTACGCACCCTACGCTCACTGGTGACCGCAATGACGAACGAAGTGGTGGCGAAGAAGCGCAAACCGGATGAATTTTTGACTGATGAAGAGGCGGGGGCGGTTTTAAAGCGTGCGGCGAACCAGCGCAAGGATTCTATCGAGCAATTTGAGAAAGCGAGCAGGAATGATTTGGTAGAGCCCGAGAAGCTTGAGCTCGCGATTATCGAGGCCTTGATGCCCTCAATGATGAGCCGCGATGAGATTATGGCGATTGCGAAAGCCAAGATGGCCGAGATGGGTGTCTCAAGCAAAGCCGATGCGGGAAAGTTTACCGGCACCCTAATGAAGGAGCTCAAGGGCAAGGCCGACGGGGGCGACGTGAAGGCCGTTGTGGATAGCTTGCTTGTCTAACCTTTTGTGGTATTATGAGTTTAGAACGGAATCCAGCAGAGGGAGCAAAGCAGATGTTTCCAGTTCTTGAACAGTCCCGTAACAGTGTCGTACTTGACGTGGGCCACGGTTGCGCCATCACCTACGCAAAGACCCGAGAGGGCAAAACCAGGGTTTCAGCGTGGGAGGCGCCGATGAGCAGAGGAGGCGACCCTGAGATGTATATTCGGCGACGCATCGGAGGCTCCGGCGTCAACAGGGCGCTCGAACGCGCGACCGAAATCCTCAACCCGCAACCGGCGGAGGCGTAGTTGACCAGTCTTACAGAAAAGGACCAGGCCGATCTCTTCACGCGCTGGTTGAAAAATAATCGGCGTTACTCTCGAGACCCTCCTCGGTATACGAACAAGGAGCTACTCGGCCTCGCAACAGAATTTCTTGCCTCAACCAACTTGATTACTCTGCCTGACGAGCTCGTAAGCTACACTCGTAAAGCATGGTCAGACAAAAGTGTCGCGACACGAGCAAAACGAAAGGCACGCAAGGACAAAGAAGTGAGAAAGAAACGCCAATTCGAGCTTCAATTCTAATCTAACGGGCGGGATGCGTAACACACGCGTCCCGCCCTTCTCTATTTGCGGAGCGCTACCGCGAGAGCGTAGTCGGAGGCGCCGAAGAACTCCTTCGCGAAGTCGGCCGCTACCGTAGGGCTATAGAACTTGCAGGAGAAGACGTCGAGGTAGGTGACATTCGTCGCGTTGGCGAAGTGCGCAGAAATAAGCGAGGTCTCGATAAGTTGGGTCATCGAGTAGCCCGCCACGCGCTCGTCCTCGCCGAAGTTGACGACGACGCACTCGCCGAAGCGCTTCATGCCGATTTTCTCGCATAGTTCGTACACGAACTGCTTTATCTTTTCAGCATCGCGTATGGTCTCGGGGTTGCAATTATGCAAGTCGATTGAGGAGACGAGGCCCCATGCATCCCGCGCCTCGTACTCTTCTCGTAATTTCGTATCGTCGTTCATCTCTCAAGATATTTTATAGACAATGGGGGCAACTATACGGCCTCTCGCGAATCGCGCAAGGCTTCCTGTCAAAATATGGGGATAGAAATCGAGTCGGGGTCACGCTGTTTGACATTCTGAATATAGAGAGTATAAATATCGATGGCGCTCTTTGAGAGCCCTTCCCGAACAACCGAAAGTGAGGAATGAATGGCAAGATCGAAAGCACCTGCACCCCAAAATCTGGCCGCTACGGTGAAAGACATCGAAGAAATGGCCACCAGGATCGGCCTCCAATTCATGCGAAAGAATGTATCGGTTCTTTTGAATCTAGCGGCACGCGAGACTTTCGGCCCGCCGAGTAGCCAGCCCAAAAGACGCCGTCGAAAAGGGCGCAAAAAGGCGAAGGCGAGGAAGGCGAAGATGGTCGCGAGGCGCGGGCCGGGGAGACCGCCCAAACCGAAAGATTAGCAACCGATTGTGCACCTGTAAGCCGCTGGCGCTCTGCGCGCCGGCGGCTTCAACTTTTCACGTATCTCTGTTATAAAAACTACTCAGGCCCTATCGTCTAACGGTTAGGACGGAGCCTTCTCAAGGCTTAAATCCGGGTTCGATTCCCGGTAGGGTCACATAAATAAAAAGAAGCGGCGCGCCTGCCAAGCAAGCGCCCGCCCCCCTCAACTCACCGTGCGGTCTCGTAGACCGCACGTACGTCATATGGACACGTTAACGTTGAAAACCCCTGAAGTTCAAGGCGGTAATCCGCCCTTATACCGATTACTTTACGTCGGATTGCTTCTCCCTTGAGGACAACCCAGCGATTGATGGCGATGTCCATTTCCTCGATTTTGCGTTGCCGATCTTCCTCGTCATGCACGAGCTGTGGCAATACTTTTAGTTGATACCCCGGTTTTGATGCCAAATGAAGACCGAGTCCGATAAAGCCGTTCGCTTTTTGATGCTTGAGCTTCCTCTTTAGATTTGAACGCGATGACACGACATGCCTCCCCTAACAGGAATGATACTGAAACACAGGACTGTGTTTCCTGTACGAATCTACACCATCAGGAAAGATTTTTCCACTCCTTCTCTTGGCGAACGAGTCTTGAGATATCGGCGTGGTCGGCAAGCAGAGCCTCGACGATGCGTTCGGTCCGGATTGATTGGGAGCCCTTTATTAAAACGACGTCTCCTGGCTCTAGGAGAGCAGGGAGCGCTCCCGCCGCGCTACGCGCATCGTCATATGCGTGCGTGCCGCCAAATGCGCGTGCGCGTATCCCGACCGTTACCACGATGTCCGCAACTGCGCGTGCGAGCTCCCCTACTCTTCGATGCTCAACCACCGAGTAACGCCCGAGCTCAAGCATGTCTCCAAGCACTGCGATGCGACGCCCGCCCTCACCAGGTCGGGCAGGCTTCGCAATCGGGAATGCTTTCAACGTTTTCAGGGCCTCCTCGACTGCCGCAGGCGACGAATTGTACGAGTCATCTATGACGACAGCCCCGTTAACGCCCGCAAAGACACATCCGCGTCCTGGCGGCGGCTCGTAGGCCTTAAGAGCTACTAGCGCTTCGCCAAGCTCGACGCCAAGCGTAAGCGCGACCGCAAGCGCGGCCGCGGCCGGGAGTAGCTGCTGCTCCCCCACTGAGCCCTTGACGACAAGCGCGCCCTTGCCCTTTGGCGTTGTAATTTCAGCCTGCATGCCAGCAACGCGTCCTTCTTCACTATAAAAATCAGCATGGTGTATAGCTACCGTCGCCTCTCCGACACCGAACGTATACAGCTCTGCCGGGATACGCTTGGCCATGATGAGCGCGTGCTCATCGTCTGCGGCGATGACCAAAGGCGCGCCCGCCGCGAGCGCGTATGCAGGCGAGAACTCTTCTTCGCGTACCGCTTCGGGAGACGCGTAGGCCTCGACATGGACGGGAATGTCGGGGAGGCAGGTCACGACAACGGCGTCGGGCGTTGCTATTTCAAGTATGCGATGCAAATCGCCCGGCCGGTCGGCACCGACCTCAAGCACTAATAAGTTCGGGTAATGATTAGGTAAAAAGATGAGCGCAAAGGCCTCCTTAAATACCGAGAGCCACCGTAGCGGGTTGTGCCATGGGTTCTTGACGCCGAAGATGGTGAACGGCACGCCGAACTCGGTATTGTAGCTCTTCTCGCTTGCACGGAGGTAATAGCGAGCCCGAAGCACCGCCGCAAGCGCATCTTTGGTCGAGGTCTTGCCGACCGAGCCGGTCACCATGACGATTTTCGGCTGGTATTTGCGGACGACGATGCGCGCGAAAATCGCCACGATGCCAGCAACGAGTTCGCGTGCGATATTCCTCATAGTGCGGTTACGGCTGCCCGATCGGGGGGCAGGTCATAGTAGTCGGCTAAAAAGTGGACTAAATCCATGAAGGTCGAGGTTAAGGTCTCGGAGGCGTACTCTACACCCTGCGGGTCGTTCGTGTAGAGGAGGATGATAAACCGGGGAGCGTAGGAGGGGAAGTACCCGAAAAAGGAGTGGAAGTAGCGGTCTTGGTAGTACCCCCCGTTCATGTCGGTGAGCTGTGCCGTGCCCGTTTTGGCCGCTACCGAGAGGCTCGGTATCGCAAGCGTGCCGTGCGAAAGGTTGTGGTCGACGACGGAGGTAAGCATCTCGCTCACCTCTCGCGCCGATTCAGGAGAGAAGACTTGGTTCGCGCCGCTCCAGTCGATTGTCCTTGTCACACCCGAGTCAAGCTTGATGGCGCTCGCGATGTGCGGCCGTACTGTTGCTCCGCCGTTTGCGAGCGCGCCGAGCGCCTTGAGCATCTCGAGCGGTGTTATGGCAATACCTTGGCCAAAGGCTGCCGTTGCGTATTCGATTTGCCGCGGGCTCTTCAAGTTGTTCGTGAGCCCGGACGTTTCAGCCGGCAGGTCGATGCCCGTCTTATCGCTGAACCCGAGATTCTCGAAGTAGGAGCGAAAACGGTCGGGGCCAAGCTGCCCGGCCAGATAGGCCGCGCCGATATTGAGCGACTGCGAGAGGATCTGCTGGATGGGTATCACGCCACGCGCCTTGTGGTCGTAATTGCAGATTTTCGAGGTATCGAGCGTGATACAGCCAGTGTCATTGTAGGTTGTCTGGGGCGTAACGACTCCCGCATCAAGCGCAGATGCCATAGTGAGAGGCTTCATGATTGAGCCGAATTCATAGACATGGCTCACCATAGGGTTCGTGAGTACGCCTATCGGCTGGTCGGAGTAATCATTCGCGTCATAGGTGGGATAACTCGCAATGGCGATAATCGCGCCGGTATGAGGATCCATGATGATGCCGGCCGTTTCTTTGCTGCTGTATGTAGCATTCACCTTTGCGAGGTCGCTCACAAGGCGCGTCTCGACCTCGGGCTCAAGGGTGGTAACGACATCGCCCTCTCTCGCGGCGCGCGCATCGACAAGTGCGTTGCCAATTTTTGCAAACAGTTCAGCGAAGAAATTGCGGTAGAGCCCGTCGCCGCCGCGTGAGAGGCTCTCGTCGTAGCGCGCCTCAATGCCCGTGCGCCCTTTGAGGACGTTATCGTCAGATGAGAGGCCGACTGTCCCGATAGTCTGCGGGGCAAGGTCGCCGCCCGGGTAGATGCGCCACCGCTCGCGAAGCACCGTGACGCCAGCGACCTTCTCTCCCGCGAGCGTTTTACCGGCCGCGAGAGACAAGTGGTGCGCAACTTCGACATAGACCGCCTGGGTATTGCGGGTTGCTTTGAGGAAAGCGTCGTAGTCGGTGCTCGAGGCTACTCTCGCAATCGCCTGGTAGGTGCTCTCAGGGTCTCGGATAAGCTTCGGGTTTATCGCAACGACAAAGCCGGTTGCCAAGGTCGCAGCTGAAACAAGCGCCCCATCCTTACGCGTAAAGTAGATTGAGCCGCGGTCAAAGAGAGCGCTCCCGCTTGAGACATACTGGCGATCGGCCTTGAGGGAATAGTCGCTACCATGCACGATCTGGACAAAATAAAGCCGGACGAAGATGAGGAGGGCGAGAAGCAGCACGCCGACCAAGACGAGGCGCAATCTGAATCGAAATGCCGCCCGCATAGCTTAGCGGGTATTAAGAGCCGTTGGCGCGCTGCCCGTAACAAAAACCTTTGCCAGAGGCCTCGTGTACCCGAGAGCTCGGTAATCCATGCCGGTCATAGTCGAAAGAGAGGCGAGATATGATGACTCCAAGGCCGCCACAGCTGCTTCGTCGCTCCGTACCTCTTGGGCAAATTCGACGTGGAGCGCTGCGTAGCTCATCACGACCGCAATCACGGCGATATAGCTAAGCGCGAGCAAGGCATTCACCCCGAGAAGGAGCGAGAGTACCTTGATTCGGCCGCTAGAGATTTTAAGCATAGGTAAGGGTGGAGACGGGGGCAGAAAGGCGAGAAGCGTTACTCTCAAAGATGCGGAGCTTCGCGCTTCGCGCGCGCCGGTTCTTTGCGAGCTCTGCAGGAGAGGGCGTCAAGGGCTTTTTCGAAGCAAGACCTTGCCCTGCGTACGCGGCATCACGAAAGGCGCTCTTCACGATACGATCTTCGATACTATGAAAAGTGATGACGGCGAGCCTCCCTTCGGGTGCTAGGCGCGCGAGCGCCGCTGCGAGCCCCTCGCGAAGGGCGTTCAACTCATCGTTCGCTGCTATCCGGAGCGCTTGAAACGTTTTGGTCGCGGCATGAATCTTGCGGTGCTGGTACCACGCCGGCGTACCGCGAAGAACAGCCTCGACCAAGTCTTTAGTTGACAGGATGCGGTTCTTCGTGCGCTTCGCGATGATCGCGCGTGCGATGCTGCGTGCAAAGCGCTCCTCGCCGTACGAGTAGAGCATGTCGACGAGCTCCGGCTCGGAGGCGCTGTTTACGACCTCTGCCGCACTTCTCCCTCCCTCCCCATAGGTCATGAGCAAAGGTTCGTCTTTTTGAAAAGAAAATCCCCTTGGCGTGGCGAGCTGGTACCCGCTCCAGCCCAAATCAAAAAGAGCTTTGTTGATGTGAGAGATGCCGAGTCGATTAATAACACTGGTTAAATTGCGGAAGTTATCGTTCACCAAATGAATGACGGGACGATTGGTACGGCTATCAGCAGCCACTACCGCTCGTGCTCGCTCGACTGCTTCGGGGTCAGCATCAAGCCCCACCAAGACGCCGTCGGCGCCGAGCAAGCCAAGGAGCCGCGCAAAATGCCCCGCCCCGCCGAGGGTCGCGTCAACGACGACATCAGTCGGCTTGACGGCAAGCTCGGCCATCACCTCCTCCACCAAGACGCTTTCATGCAGTGATTCTTGTTCCATAGCGTTAATTGGCGAGGGTTTCGGCCTCACGTTCAATCGACTCCGTGTATTTCTTCCAGGCGTCTTCATCCCAAATCTCGACCCGGCCAGCAACACCCGCAATTACTGCTTTTTCACCAATCCCTGCGAACTTTTTCAAATTGTCCGGGACGAGAATGCGTCCGGCTCCGTCAACCTCTGCTTCAAAAGAACCGGCCAGAAAAAGCCGCGCAAGACGGCGCTCGCCGGCGCTCCCGCTCGCGCGAAGGGCGTAGGTAGCCGCCTCTTTTTCCCACGCTTTTCGCGCGTAGACATATAAGCAATGATCAAGGCCGCGGGTAATAACTACCACGCGGCCGAGATCCTTCCGAAATTTGGAGGGAATCGAAATCCGATTCTTCGGATCAAAAGTATGAATATATTCTCCTAAAAACATAGGTCGACAGGCGTGCGTGTGAAACGGCCATGACTCTGTTTCCCACTTCACTACCTAGTAAAGCAGTATATGCCACTTTCTCCCACCACCCTATAGTTATCCCCACCCCCTGAAACCAAGGTGAAAGCCCGCTAAGGCTTAAAAGGCAACGGCGGCACAGGGTGCCGCCGTTCTATCCTCTTCTCAATTATTGTTATTGTGAGGCTTCGCGGAGGCGCTGGAGGACAAAGTCGCGAGGGAGGACGGGGAGGAACCAGCCGGCTTTAGGGCCAGAGGTGCGGTTTAAGAAAATGCCGTAGATTGCCTTGAAAAGTTCTGCGGGAGCGATGGGAACTTCGCTCTTGAGCTCGTGGAGCCGCGCGTGAATGTCTTCGCCTGTGCGTTCTTGCTCCATATACTGCGCGAGCGAAGCGAGCGCTTTCTTTTGCGTGTCTGAAAGAGTGCTGCTTGGCAGTGTTTGTTGGAGTTCATAGCGGAAATCTGCAGGAGCATAGGTGGAGAGCCAAAACTTGGCATACCCCGCGCGCTCCAGGAGCGCGACCGCTTCATCGTCGGTCAAATCGGCACCCTTTGCTTTTTGTGCCTCGGTCTTCAAATCGAGGTGCGGCATCTGCACGATGAATGCGACATCGCGAAAGCGCATCTGCCAGGGTATGGCGAGCTCTGCCCGCTCCGCGGGCAACTGGCAGAGCGCGTAGAGCCGTGCGTAATCGTCGCTCTTGCCCTCTCGGACTCCATCGGCCAAGTCGTCATACCAATCATAGGTGCGCGCTACCGAGTCGCCCGCAGGGTCGACATTGATCTGCTCCTTGATATCTTTGCCTATCAAGATGAGTCGCAGTACTTGCGGTGTAAACAGTTCTGCCATCTCTTTGGCGCTACTCCCCCGCCCTTTCGACGAAGACATCTTCGCCCCGCCGACCAAGAAGAATTCATAGGGGATATCGTAGGGTGGCGTACTATTAAAAATCTCTTTCGCGATGTGGTTCGCCACGTCGCGCGCCCCGCCCTTGGTCGAGTGGTCTTTGCCGCCGCCCTCGATGTCGACGCCCACCGCAGCCCACTTCGCCGCCCAATCCACCTTCCAAAATAGTTTACTCCCGCCCTTAAACGGGCTTACGCGGCCGAGATGCCCGCACGACTGCATGCCGTCGGGGCTGTGGTTGCAGGTATAAGCGACGGTACTGCCGTCAAAGTCGTGCGCACGGGTCGTCATCATTCTGCCGCAATTCTCGCAGGTAACCGAAACCGGGAGCCACGATTCGTCCTTTTCCGAGCCAGAAATCTCTTTCAAGATGCGCCGGATGTCGGCAGCGCGCTCGAGCGCGAGCTTAATGAACGGGTCCATGGCGCCGCTCTTGTAGAGCTCGGTGGTGCGGTAGTACTGGGGCGTAAATCCTGCCTTCTGGTGCACTCGTTTGAACTCATCCCCGAAGTATTCGGCATAGTTGTGCGACCCGGGCTCGGGAGACGGCACGAGATAGAGTGGCTTGCCCAGGTGCGGTTTGAACTCTTCTTGGTCGAGATACGCCGGCACCGTGTCGAACGGGTCGAAATCATTCAATTCATATGTGTAAACGTTCGCCAATCCATATTCGTTCAGCACTTCTGAAACGAGCCCGTGTATCGCAACGCCGCGCATCGAGCCGATATGCACGCGCCCAGACATCGTCTTTTCATCGCGCACGACGAACGCTTTGCCGTCTTTCGGCTTCCTCGTACTGCGTATCTCCTCTCCAATCCTATCTGCCCAAAACATGAACCTATCGTATCACGACGTCACACCAATAGATTGGTGCGACGTCACGCTACTTTTTCTATAGTGTAGGTCTGCTTGCCGTTCGGCGTATCAAAACTGAAGGTGTCGCCCTTTTTCTTGCCCATAAGTGCCGCGCCTAACGGGGAGACATGCGAAAGCTTATGTTCTCGCATATCAGCCTCTTCGCTCCCGACGATGGTGTATTCGTGCGCATCATCACTCCCCTCTTTTTTGATTGCTACTTTCGAGCTGAAACTGACTTCATTCTTTTTTTTGCCGTCCGTGACAATCTTCGCGGTTTTCAAGATTTCCTCGAGTTTGCGGACGCGCTCCTCGGTCGCCGCTTGGAGGTCGCGCGCCTCTTGATACTCTGCGTTTTCAGAGAGGTCGCCGAGAGATCGGGCGTATTCGAGATTCTTCGCGATTTCGGTGCGGCGGACCGTCTTCAAATGCTCCAGCTCTTTAGCCATCTCATCGAACTTTTCCTGCGAAAGCATTGTTTCTTTATCGATATCGGTCATGGTGCGAGTTGGAGATTATTAGTCGGCGTCATTGTACTCGAAGCGTAGTCCGCCAGCAAGTCCGACTTGCTGGCTACTGAAAATATTCTGGTGCGACTTGATGCAATTTGGTTAAGAATTGATTGATGACATAGACACCGCCAGTCGGGTTCCCTGCGGGGCCTTTCTCCATAACGACCACATAGACGTACTTCGGATGCTCGTAGGGGAAGAAGCCGACAGCCCACGAGTTGTAATATTCATTATGAACGCCGGTTTGCGCCGTACCGGTCTTGCCGGCGATATGCACGAACGAATCGAGTGAAGAAAGGCCGATTGAGGTACCCTCCTCTACTCCGCGACGCATCCCTTCACGCACTACTTGAAGCGCATCTCCTGAAACGGCAAGCGACTCGCCGATAAGTGGAGCGTCTTTTTTGAGGCTCGGCTGCACAAACTTGCCGCCATTTGCGATAGCCGCAAACGCGCGCGCTATCTCGATAGGCGTCACCTGCATGGCGTACTGCCCGATCGCGGTGTGGTAGGTGTCGCCGATGCGCCAGATTTCATCATACGTTTCTTGTTTCCAGCTCGGAGTCGGCACGAAGCCCGAAGACTCATTCGGGAGCTCGATGCCGGTCGGGCTCGTGAGACCGAAGGCGCGGTACCAGTATGCGAGCCGCTCGATGCCAAGCCCTTTTTGCCCCCCATAGCCCCCGCCAACCATGTAAAAGTACACGTCGGATGAAAAAGCGATTGCGCGACGAAGATCTTCTACGCCAAGCGCCTTCCAATCGAGAAAGACAGAGGGGTGAGCTAAGTCATACGGGTTGGGCACTGAAATCGAGCCGGTGTCGTTGATGGTGAGGTCGGGAGTGATGACGCCGTCAGTGAGAGCTCCGGTCGCTTCAAGTGGCTTCACGATCGAGCCGGGCGTATAGAGGCCGGCGACGGCGCGATCGAGATACGGCTTACGAGAGCTCGCGCCGTATCCTGCGATGACGTCGGCGGGCCCGCCGCTTGAAAGCACGTTTGGGTCGTATTCAGGGTACGACACCAAGGCGCGTATTGCGCCCGTATCGACGTCCATCAGCACCCCTGCGCCGCCCAGAAAGGGCACGGTGTCGGCAAGACCGCGAACGGATTCATAAAAGGCCTTTTGTGCGCGGCTATCGACAGAGAGCGAGAGATCAGTGCCATTGACGGGCGGAGTGACGACTCCTTGCGACTCCACGTCTCCGAGCGCATTTCTCTCAACCAGCACGGTGCCATTTTTGCCGGCGAGAGCGGTATTGAAGTATGACTCGACGCCGGCTAAACCCGTAATGTCAGTATCGTAATAGTTGCCACTCGAGTCTTTTTTAGGATACGAGACATACCCTACAATCGAGCCCATGCCCGGCGTCTCATAGACACGCGTAACACCGCCCTCCGGAGTCGCTTCATTAGTCACAAGCACCGTACCTTGTACGTCGGTAATGATTCCGCGGTTAGCAAACAGCACTTTGGATGAGAGCGAGTTGCGTTCGCTCTGCGCGGCGTATACGGACCCTAGTCGAATCTGCAAATTCCATACTTGGCCAATCAAGATAAGGAACACGAGCCCGAGCGCGCTCGAAAACAGCGCGAACGGAGCATTTCCCAGGGGACGTTCGAGCCTCCCTTCAAAACGAGCGCGGTCAAACGAAGGAGAGTTCGCTGCGTCTAGAAAGATTTCGTCCGGGGCAATCTCCGGATCCTGCCGCCCTTTCCGCCACCACCACGTCATCCGCGCATAATACTCGTTTCAACGAAGCGATGCACGAAAAATGCGGTGAGCGTCACAGCGGCGCCGAATAAGGTCCACAAAGGGAAGGCGTATGCCTCTCGGCTCCAATAGAGAGCGTCGATTATGACGCCGACGACAAGCGGTACCCATGCCGAAACGACGGCGCCGAGAAGTGCGAGCAGAGCTGTAAACGGGAGCGGGAAAAGGAATGGCGAAAGAAGCGCCGCTATGACGAGCATCGCGCGAGCTACGGGACGAGAGTGACCCATACTACGGAAAAGAGATTTACGGTAGGCGCGATGAGAAGCGTTGCGGAAGGAGAAGAGGCGTTCGTGCGGACGGCACGTACGCGACCAATCGGTTCGGCGCCGCCGCCTGCGACATAGACGATATCGCCCGCGACAATGCCGGCAGCTTTGGGAGCCGCGGCTAGGAACACGCCGCCGCCTGCCCCTGAGAGCGTTAGAGGGATACGCGTCTTCCCTACCCACGCAGCGAGGGCGCGGCCAGGAGATGAGTACAGCGTTACGCGGGCGGATGAAGCGGTAACGCTGTCAACGGTCCCGATCGGTACTCCGCCTTGCGCAAGCACGCGCATACCCGAAGAGACGCCAGAGGTACTCCCGGCCCCGAGGATAAGCGTGTCATAGGCCGTTTCGGGCGGCCGTGACAAGATGCCGGCAACGATGCCTTGCGGGGCAACGGGTGCTTCACCAAGGAGCACTGCGAGGTCACTCACCCTGGCCGTAAGAGCGAGATTCTCGTTCATCAAGGCCTCATTTTGAGAGCGGAGATTATCGCGCTCGCTCATGAGGGCGGCGGCATTAGCAAACGAGGCGCGCACATCTGTTGCAAAAGCGGTAACGGCGGAGCCGGCGTGAAATACGGGTGCGGTGATGGCGATGAACATGCCCGGGAATATGAACCGGAGACCCGCGACCAGGAGGGCGAGGAGAATCAAAAAAGCTCCCAAAGAAACGCCCGAGGGGGAGAGGATCGCGTTACTACGTCTCTGAAACAATATCTTCTTCATCGAGGAAAAAATCCGAATACGTCTCGGGGTCTTCAGTAGCGACTCCTGCGCCGCGAACGACCGCGGTCAAAGGATCGGGCGCGACCCGTACCGGGACGCCGAGCATCTTGGAAAGGAGCTGGGGCAGGCCGCGAAGCAAAGCGCCGCCGCCGAACACCGTTACCCCGCGCTCCAGGACGTCAGAGAGGAGTTCGGGCGGTGTGCGTTCGATCACGTCTTTCATGGCGTCCATCAAAGCGTCGAGTGAGGGCGCTAAGGCCTCGCGAATGTGGGTGTCCGTCAGCATGACCTCGCGTGGCAAGCCCGTTGCGAGGTCGCGACCGCGCACGCTTTTTGAGAGCGGTTCCGGCAAGGAGACGACAGCGCCGATTGCAATTTTCACATCTTCAGCGGTGCGATCCCCGATACCGAGCTTGAATTCGCTACGCACGAACTCAACGATATTCTCGTTAAACCGGTCGCCGGCAACCTGCGAGCTTTTTGAGGCGACAGCGCCGGAGAGCGCGATGACGGCGATGTCGGTGGTGCCCGCGCCGATATCAAGCACCATGGTCCCCACTGCCTCATGCACCGGGAGCTTCGCACCGATAGCCCCGGCAATCGGTTCTTCAAGTATATACACCTCTCGCGCACCGGCATTCCGTACGGCATCGCGTACTGCCCGGCTCTGCACGTTCGTGACGCCCGTAGGCACGCCGACGACGACCCTCGGGCCGAAGAGCCGCGCTCGGCCGCCATGAGCCTTGTTTATAAGATACGTAAGGAGTTCCTCGGTCACCTCGAAGTCTGAGATAACGCCATGAGACAAGGGCTGTACGGTACGAATATGCGGAGGTGTCTTACCAAGCATGACTTTAGCTTCTTTGCCGATTGCCACTACCTGCCCCGTTTTATCGTTCACGGCAACCACCGAGGGCTCATTGATGATAATGCCCTTGCCGCGAACATAGACAAGGGAGTTAGACGTCCCCAGGTCGATGCCGATGTCTGAAGAGAAAAACGAATTTTTCGAGAACCGAGCCATAGGCTAGAGCGCGAGTATTTCGCGCTCGCCGAGATGCTGTACCCCGCCCGTTGCCCGGTTCACGACCTCGAACCGCCCGCTTGCTACAGCTTCTTTACCTACAACGATTCGCCACGGGATGCCGATCAAATCGCTATCGGCAAATTTCTCTCCGGCCCGAAGGTCGCGGTCGTCATACAAGACACTCATCCCCTCCTTCGTCATTGCATCATAAAGCTCATCAGCCATCCTGCCTGCTCCGTCGCCCTTTTGCCCGAGAGAAACAAGATGGTACGTAAAGGGCGCAATGCTCTCTGGCCAGACAATCCCCTTCTCGTCGGCCATAACCTCGACGATGGTGCCCATGAGACGCGTGATGCCAATGCCATAGGAACCGAGAATGACCGGCTGCTCCACCCCATGCTCATCTTTATAGGAGAGCCCGAGCTGCTTTGATTTCACATCGCCAAAATTAAAGATGTTTCCGACTTCGACCGCTTTCACCTCTTCTAAATCGCTACGCTTCACCCCGAGCTCCTCGACGACCTTTGTGGTGAGCACCTCTTTGTTTATCGCGATCTTCTTTTCGCGATGGAGGTAGATGACGTCCTCGCCTACGTCAGACACTGTTTGGAATTCATGGCTGAACTCGGTGAATGCGCCGCCAGAGGCGAAGGTCAAGAAGGTGCGCTCGCCGAGCCCAGTGCGCTCAAAAACCCGCAAGTACGCTGATATCGCCGAGTCGTAAAAGGCCTTGTGGCTCGCCTCGTCCCTGCTGTAGGAGTACATATCCTTCATCACGAATTCGCGGCCGCGCATGATGCCGGACTTGGCTCGGAGCTCATTCCGAAGTTTGGTCTGGAACTGGTAGACGTAGACCGGCACGTCTCGATAGCTGCCGATGAACTGCTTCATCATGTCGGTAATCGGCTCCTCATGCGACCACCCGAAACCCACGTCAACGCTATTTTTGAGCTTCGATTTGAACCACACGTCGACCTTGTCATCATCCCAACGATCCGTCACCTCCCACAACTCTTTGCGCTGAAGCGTCGACATGATCATCTCTTGCCCGCCGATCGCGTTCATTTCTTCCCGAACAATCGCTTTTATCTTTTCAAGCACTAATAACCCGAGCGGGAGGAAATCGTAGACGCCTGCCATCTCTTTATGTACGTATCCGGCGCGGATAAGGAGTCGCGCGTTTGTGGCGACTTCATCCGCAGGCGCCTCGCGTCTCGTTTTCGTGAAGAGCTGTGTCTGCCGCATAGGCCTAGAGTATACCTCTAGGCCATAAGGCGGTAAACGTCATGGAAGGTCACGACGAGCATGAGGAGGATGAGGAAGGCGAAGCCTGCCGTATTGACGGTTTGAGCGACGCTCGGCTTGATTGGGCGGCGAATGATTGTCTCGATAAGCACAAAGAGAAGCCGCCCGCCGTCGAGAGCCGGGATGGGGATGAGGTTGATGAGCGCGAGATTGATTGAAATGAGAGCCACGAGTGACAGGAGGGATTGCCACCCGAGTGCTGACGCCGTGCCGACCGCGCCCGCAATGCCTATTGGCCCAGTCACCTGCGAGAGATCGGCTGAAAAGGTAAAAAGCCCGACGAAAAAGTGCGCAAGCCCAAGCGCTATCGCGCCAGTCACACGAGCGGTCACTTCGACGCCTTGCACGAGAGCCGTGCCGAGCGGCAAGGCGCCTATGAATTCGTGATCAGAAATCCAGTGCGGCGTCATGAGGATGCTCGTGAAAATAAGCCACGCGAGAACGAGATTCATCGCGATGCCTGCGAGAAGCACGAGGGCTTGCAGTATGCGAGGCCGGGCGCTAAATGCGCGCGGATCTGCCGCTTGCCCGATTCCGTGAGGAGGCGGGTTTTCGCCAAAAATCTTTACGAAGCCGCCGAACGGTATCCAGTTGAGCGTGTAGCGGGTCTCTCCCACCTGCGCAATCGTTGCTGCACGCGGCGGGTAGCCAAGGCCAAATTCATCAACACGCATGCCAGAGAGCTTTGCCACCACAAAATGCCCGAACTCATGCACAATGATGAGCACCACGAGAACAAGTATAAAAACCAAAATCGTCATGACGCTATTTCAAGGTCTTTCTTTTCGCCGAGTTTCTCGAGCGCCTCGTTCCCGGTGTCGATGAGTTTTTGTACTTCGCTTTTGAGACGTGCCACCTCATCCTTACCCATCCCGCCGGCTTTCTCTGCCGCTTCGATTTCATGGATGGCGTCGGTGCGATGCGAGCGGAGGGTTACCTTGGTGTGTTCGAGCTTCTCGCCTGCGATTTTCTTGAGTGCGGTGCGCCGTTCGGCGGTGAGTTCAGGGAAGCTTATCCGGAGCCCCATATCGTCTACCGAAGTGCCGACCCCGAGGTCTGCCTCGACGATCCCCTTCTCGACCGCCTTTACCAAGGACTTGTCCCAGGGGATGACGCGGAGCGTGCGGGCGTCTTCAACCGACACCGATGCGAGCTGGGTAAGCGGGGTTCGGACACCGTAGGCCTCGGGCTTTACGCTATCGAGCAAGGTCGGAGTCGCACGGCCGGTACGCACTCCGGTAAATTCGCTTGCAAGCCACTCCTCGCTATCTTTAATCTTTTGCTTCAGTTTTGAAAAATCGTAGGACATGAGGGCAGTATAACAAAACACCGGGCGAATCGCAGTTGCGATTCGCCCGGTTCTTCGTTTCGTATGTGCGAAGGATCAGGGTGCCGGCGGATGCGGAACTAAAGCGCCAATCACAGCCTGCGCCTCTTTGAGGACGCTGTCGGGGAGCTCTGCGACGGGAATCTCCTTAATTTCGCCGCGCCGCAGCTTTTCGACGTCGCTTGGAGCAAAGAAGTGAAAGCCATACGCCGCGGCCATTTTGCAATACCGTATGTCTTCATGGACGAGAACCGTCCGGTAAATGTGGCCGCTTCCCGCGTTGACGAATCCTGCGGCGAGGGCGTATGAAGCAGCTCCCGCAGCAACGCTCGTAGCAGTAAGAGAAACGCCGACGATCACTTCAGCCGCCGCCGTGCCTGCTCCGCCGCCGATACCGCCGCTTGCGAAGCCGTTCGCGAAGAAGGCGCGCATCATTCTCGCATCCGATGGGTTCGTTTCATCGGCCCACCGATAGCAACCTTTCTCGGCGGCGTCTTGCGCCCTAAGGTCTGCCAACGTAAACGGAGAGTTGCCAAACTTGTAGGAACCGTAAGGCACCCCCTCATACGGGTCAAACGCCGCGCACCCGGCAAGCGTGGTAGCGAGGAATGCGAGAGCGATCCCCACCGAACACTTTCGTAAGGCCATGTGGCCCTCCCTGTTGGATGTTCAAGTTAGAGGGCTGCACCCTCACCTGGGGCGACTATACTACCGTAAAAATCATTTAGCAAGCCCTTTCGAGATTGTCAAAGCGAGGTGTTCAAGAATCATCTTCACCGGTGCTGAACGGTCGTAGAGGTAGCCTCGTAGGATTGAGATGTCGGCCAGGAGCGCCGTAGTCGATGGCTCCCTGCCCCACTGTCGGTACGCTGCTTGCTCGATGCCGTTTACGAGAGCAAGAGCCTCCTCGCGGAGCGCGCGACGCTCTTCTTCGTCAGTGCCGCTCGTGAGTTTCTTGATTATCGCGCTCCGCCCTTCTCGGCTCGCATGCAGAAAATCAGCGACGGATTCCGTGAGTCCGCTCCCCCCAACTTCACTAGATTGGAGTACCGCGACCCGGGAGCGAAGCGTCGGTAACAGCTGGCCAAGCTCGGGGATTATTAAAAAAAGCACGGTCCCTTGAGGCGGTTCCTCAAAAAGCTTCAGGAGTGCGTTCTGCGCTTCGTGGTAGATGCGCGAAGCAGCGATGATGAGCGCTTTATGGTCACCTCCAATCGGGCTCTGTTGTGCAAGCGCGATGATCCTCCGTACATCCTCAACCGCAAGGAGTCCATAGCGCTGCACGATGACATCCGGGTTCGCGAGCGCGGTCATTCCAAGCTCTTTCTTAATAGTCTTAAGCGCAGTCTGGATACCCGCGTCGCTCTCCCCCGCTATCACATACGCGTGGTGCGTCATGCCTACAGTGTAATACGCACCAGAGGAGGTTGACAGCGGGTCAAAAAGAGCGAAGATGCCGCGAGGCCAGTCAATTGATGATTTGCCCATATTGGGAGGAAAATATGCGCAGCTGCCCTTTTTGTTCCTTTTTGCCCTCATTCCCGCACAGGCATTTGCCGAAGACATCTACGTCCCAATGCCTCCACTCACGCTCGGATGGTCGCTCACCATCCGACCGAATGACGTGTGGATTACAGAGTTGTACCAGCCGGCAAGTCGCCCGCCCGCATCCGTAAGCAATTTCGGACAATCGCTCGCACGAGGTCTCGGTATCACCAACACAATGGGTCTTGGCGTCGAGCACTCCGCAATCGTCGTCGGTACGCCCTTCGGCCGCAACTTCAACTTCTACCTCGGGAAGGACCCGTCGCCGCATGGCCGTAGCGGGTTCGGGCTCGAATATCGAACCTCCAACCCTCTCGATGTACTTCGTTTGTTCAATTGGTTCGGTTCCTAGCATTCCGCCATTTAAAAGGGCTCCGTCGCTTTCGCGCGGAGCCCTTTTCAATTAACGCTTGGCGAGGATGCTTCGTTGGTATGTGCTCAAATGTTTGAGGGCGACGCCGGTGCCGCGCGCGACGCAGTAGTACGGGTCGGTTGCGAGCTTCGCCACGACGCCGGTACGGCGAAACACGAGCTCGGGCATCTGCCGGAGCTGTGAGGAGCCGCCGGTGAGGATGATGCCGTTGTCGATGATGTCGCTTGCGAGTTCCGGCGGCGTTTCTTGGAGGACTTTGCGTATCGCCTGCGTCATCTCGCGGAGCTCGCGCCCCATCGCCTGTACGATTTCATTGGTCGCCAAGTCAACCGTGCGTGGGAGGCCCGAGAGGAGGTCGCGGCCTTTGACCGGCATCGTGAGCTCTTGGGTAATGGGTACTGCGGCGCCCACTTTAATTTTGACCTCTTCAGCGGTCTTGTCGCCTATCGCGAGGTTATGCTGTTTTTTTATATAATCGATAATCGCCCTATCAAGTCGGTTGCCCGCGCACTTGACTGAAGTGGAGGCGACGATGCCGCCTAAGGAAATCACCGCAACGTCGATGGTGCCGCCGCCGATATCGGCGACCATGCGCCCCATCGGCTCGTGAATCGGGATGCCAGCGCCGATAGCGGCCAAGATCGGCTCCTTCACGACGTACGCGTTTTTTGCCCCCGCTTTCATCGCTGCTTCAATCACTGCGCGCTTCTCGGTCGAAGTTACGCCTGCGGGCACCGAGACGAGCACGGTCGGCTTGAAGGGGCTCCACCCGAGGGCCTTACGCATAAAGTAACGGAGCATAGCCTCGGTCACGCGGTAGTCGGCGATGACGCCGTCTTTCATCGGCCGATACGCGATGATGTCGTCTGGCGTACGGCCAATCATCTTCTTTGCCTCCTCTCCTATCGCGAGTACCTTATTATTGCTCGCGGAAACGGCGACCACCGAAGGCTCGTTCAGCACCACACCCTTCCCGGGTACGAACACAAGCACGTTGGTCGTCCCTAAATCGATCCCGAGTTTTGGAGAAAAGAATGCCATCGTCGAACATGATACCCTACAGAGCATGAAGCAAGAAGGCTTGAGCTTCGTGGTCGAAGGGGGGAAGCCTCTCTCGGGCACGGTTACGACCTCCCGCTCTAAAAACGGCGCGGTCGCCCTCCTTGCGGCCGCCCTCGTCAACCGAGGTACGACCACCCTCGAGCATGTGCCAAAGATCGAGGAGGTGAACCGGCTGATAGAAGTACTGCGCTCAATGGGCGTAACGGTAGAGCGCGAAGATCACAGGGTCGTAATCACGCCACCAAAAGAATTAAAGCTCGACGCAATTGACCGCGCCGCGGCTGAAAAAACTCGCAGCATCCTCCTTTTCATTGGTCCCTTGCTCCATCATGCACGCACGTTTGATATCCCGCAGTCAGGCGGTTGTAGTTTGGGCACACGCACGGTGCGCCCGCATCTTTTCGCACTCGAGCGTTTTGGTGTTTCTATCGAGGCGTTAACCGACCACTACCACGTGACGCACGAGACGCTCAAACCTGCCGAAGTCATACTTTTTGAATCAAGCGATACCGGGACTGAAAACGCGCTCTTAGCTGCTGCAGGCATAGCGGGCACCAGTGTTATTAAATACGCCTCTGCAAATTATCAGGTGCAAGAGCTCTGCGGCTTTTTACAAAAACTCGGAGTGTCGATTGAAGGCATTGGCTCTACGACACTCACGGTGACGGGCAATACTGCTATCAATACCGATGTCTCCTACAGTGTTGCTGAAGATCCGATTGACAGCATGTTTTTCATCGCAAGCGCCATTACGACGCAGTCGGCGATAACGATACGTCGAGTACCTATCGCCTTTCTCGAGATCGAACTCACGATTCTCGAAAAGATGGGTTTAGTGTTTGAGCGCACCGATATCGGGTTTTCTGAAAATGGCATAACCCGGCTTGCCGACCTTGTCATACACGCCTCGAAACTCGTTGCCTTCCCCGAGAGCATACATCCGCGCCCCTATCCTGGCCTTAATATGGATAACATCCCCTTTTTCGCGGTCATTGCAACGCAGGCCGCTGGGACGACCATGCTCCACGACTGGGTCTACGACAAACGCGTGATTTACTACACTGAACTTGAGCGCCTCGGCGCCACAGTGCTCCTCCATGACCCGCACCGCATCTCGATTACGGGCCCCACGCGTTTCAAAGCGGCTGAAGTGACCTGCCCGCCAGTGTTGCGCATCGGCGCGATGCTGGTCGCCGCGATGCTTGCCGCCGAAGGCACCTCGACCTTGCACAATGTCTATACAATCAACCGCGGCTACGAAGGGTTGACTGAACGCTTGACCGCGCTCGGCGCCTCGATACGAGAAACAGGAGCTTCATGAAGCGCATCGGTGAGATCCTCCCAGAAATCAAGCGAGTCAAGACCCGCAAGACCGAGCGGGGCGAGCTGATGCGCTTTTTCGTACGGCATCTGAATTACTCCCGAAAGCGTGACGGCCTCGTGCCCGTCACCATGGGCCGCATGGGGCGTATCTTAGAGGGTGTACCGACCGCTGACCTCTACTATCTCCAGAGCATCTGCAGCAGGGCGAAGAACTTCAGCAAGAAATTCTGGTGGGAGGTCGACCCGAAGAAGCACCTAGACAGGTCTTGACAAAAAAGCCGGCTTGGCTTACTGTTGCTATGGGTATGAGCGAGCCGCGGTTCTGACCAACTTTCGGCCCCCCTCGTGACGGTCGGTTCAATGCGGCTCGCTCCCCGCTCTTTCATTGGTTTTTCCAGTAAGCGCGCTCCATCTCTGATGGGGCGTTTTTTTGTTATAGTCTTCCTACATTCGCATGAAAACAATCGTCCAAGATGGCGACCCCGTACTCCGCAAGGAGGCGAAGGCCGTCCCTGAAAAGCTCTTCGGCTCTGCCGAGCTTTTTCGTTTGGTCGCCGATATGGCCGAAGCCCTGGATGCAGAGCCAGACGGGGTTGCGCTCGCTGCGCCCCAAGTCGACGTCTCGTGGCGCCTCTTCATCGTGCGTATCGACCGCACCCTCCCGCCGCCGCACGTGAAAGAGGGTGAGAAGCCGCCCGAGCGGCCGGCTCAGGTTGACGTGTATATTAATCCCGAAATCATCCGCCGCTCCCGCAAGAAGCAAGAATCAGATGAGGGGTGCCTTTCGGTGCGCGGGATGTACGGCACTACGAAGCGGGCAGAACGCGCGACCGTGCGCGCTCGGCGCCCCGACGGCTCAAAGTTCGAGCGCGGCGCGAGCGGCCTCTTGGCGCAAATCTTCCAGCATGAAGTCGACCACTTAAACGGCATTTTGTTTACCGACCACGCGACGAACCTGTTAGAACTTTCGCACAAAAATGAACCCGCGTAAGTTCGCTTTTTTCGGCACGCCGTACGTCGCGCGCGACACGCTCGCGAAATTGATCGAGCACGGCTTCGTGCCCTCGCTTGTCATCACGAACCCAGATGCACCTCGCGGGCGCGGCCACGTCATGACGTCATCAGAGACAAAGGCGCTCGCGCTTGAAAAAGGCATCCCGGTGCTGACGCCGGAGAAGCTCGATGCGGCCGCTATCGCGAGCATCCAACAATACGGATGCGCGTACGCAATCGTGGTCGCTTACGGCAAAATCTTCCCCCAAGCCTTAATTGACGCCTTCCCCCTGGGCGCGGTGAACGTGCACTATTCCCTCCTCCCGAAGTATCGCGGTGCCTCCCCTGTCGAGACCGCGCTCTTAAAGGGCGAGAAGGTTACCGGTGTCACTATCCAGCAGATGGCATTTGAGATGGATGCCGGCGATATCCTTGCGCAAGAAGAGGTACCGATAGGCAGTAACGAAACCTCTAAAGAGTTAAAGCCCAGACTTATCGCGACTGGGGCGTCTCTCCTCGTGAATCTCCTCCATTCTTTTGAGCAAGGCGAAATTACCCCAATACCTCAAGACCATACGGCCGCCACGCGAGCAGGCAAAATCAAAAAAGAAGACGGCCTCCTCGAGCTTGGCGCCCCGGCGCGAGAGAATTGGAATAAATATCGAGCGTATGCCGAGTGGCCTGGTGTCTATTTTTTTACGGCTCCGCCAGCTGGCGGACGCATCAAAGTGACGAAAGCGCGATACGAGCACGGCGTGTTCGTCATCGAACGCGTCGTGCCTGAAGGCAAGAGCGAGACTGACTACATCCCTGGAGCGCGAGCGCCGAAATAACACGCCTCGACGTTGTGGCCGTCGGGGTCATAGACGAAGGCCGCGTAGTAGGTCGGCCCGTAGTCCGTGCGGAAACCGGGCGCGCCGTTGTCCTTCGCACCGGCCTTCATCGCCGCTTTGTAAAAACCCTGCACGGCCTTCTTGCTTTTCGCGTGGAAAGCGACGTGCGTCTTTTGCGGGCGCTTCCTGCCCATGATGATGAAGCTCGTATGCCCGCCCTCCATGAAGCCCGCGGCGGAGGGACCCCACTCATACTTGAGCTTGTAGCCAAGCGGCTTCAGGGCCGCGGCGTAGAACTTCTTCGCCTTCTTCGCATTCTTCACCGGCACAGAGATGTGTTCAATCATATTTTAATTTTTGACGGAGAGATTAGTAATACCCGCTTCAATCTCGGCATGACAATTCTTGCATACTAATGTGCACTTTTTTTGCTTCCTCGAGAATTGAGCTCCATGAATACGACAGTCCTTTAACACTTAGAGCAAACTTCTTTGTCTTAGGACTCGTGTGATGAAAATCAAGAGCTCCAACGTATTTATTGTATCCGCATATAGTACACTTGCCACCGAACTTCTCCACAAGTTTTGTCTTTTTCCGCCGCCGATTTTCAATGACAGCTTCCGACGCGCATTTCCCGCATCGATACCACCCTTCGGTGCGCATGAAATATTTCGTGACCCCATGCCTCTTACATGATCGCATCATACATACAGCATAACACTGTGTGTTAATGCACTTGTTTCAATAAGAAAGCTATGTGTATAATCGATACGTTCGAGACATTCCGCGGTAGCTCAATGGTAGAGCAGCTCCCTGTGGCTTAACGCAGCTTCTCGGAGGAATCCGAGTCGAATAACGAGGTGAATTGCTGGAAGCCCTTGTCGGGTAATCAGCAGCCAAGTCCTGTAAAAACAGGAAAGGTTCAGAGACTATCCCTAACGGGAGTACAGTTCCGACGTACTGTCGAGATTGGAAGCTCCTCGCACCGAGATCCGGTGATGATATAGTCCATCCCTTTCGGAAACGTAAGGATCGATGTAAGGAGTTGGTTGTAGGTTCGACTCCTACCCGCGGAGCCGAGTGAGTAAAACAAAAAGCCTTGAAAGGGCTTTTTGTTTTTGAACGAGGAGAACGCGGGCAAGCTTACTTACCCGCGGAGCTAGATTTGACAGTTATACTGTATCGTGATATATAAGAAAGCAGTACCGAGTCATTAAGCTCAATTGTTCCCTTTCAATCTATCGCTATCGCGCCGAAGGACGCTTGGATGATGCCGATGATCAAGGTTTGGTGCCTCCCCAACAATCTCACTGAGGAAAAACTTCGCGAGGTTCATCAAGAAATCGTTAGAGCCGCAGTAAGTGTCAAGGAACTTGGTTTGAAAGATGAGGGGGACATCCTTACTCTTTTCCCAAAAGATATGATGAACTACGGTCTCGGAACCGAAATTGCTATCGAGGTCGCCGAACTCTGGGAAATGCCCGAACGAACCGACGAGGTTCGCGCGACGCTTGCAAAGCAGCTCGGCGAAGCGGTGAGCAGGCATTTCCCGACGGCAAAAGTGATGTGTTACATCACGCCCTTCGGTCAGCAGCAGGGTTTCTGGATGAAGGGATGGTAGACGAGTTGAGCCACGAGCCCCGCACAATTTGGTGCGGGGCTTTTGATTTCTATACCAAACAGGTTCGAACGTTTTCTATCCGGCGGAGCAGAGGTTGACAGTATTTATATGGTGTGCTATATATAGAAACAGCAACGAGTCTTCGAGCTCGTTAAACACGTTCATTCTAGCGCCACGGGAGGCCACCATGACTGTCACCTTTTCTTTGTCCGTCTATGAGAGGCGGAATCCAAGGAATGTTGTTGAGTGCATCTATCTTGTTGGGCGTGGCAAGGGAGCTTCGGCCCATTCGCAACTTGAATGGGCACTGACGGCTCTCGTCGAAGAGATGGGGGATATGAAGAAAACACAGGTCGTCTTTAGTGAGCAGACTTACGTCCACTACGACCGAACCGATGATGAACAGGCGGGATACGGTCTGGAGCTGCATAGGCCTTTTACAGCGGAAGAACGGAAGCAAATTTGGGATGGAATCTGCCGCCGTCTGCCCAAAAAGAAGGCCTGAGCTCAACCCTCGCCGCCCCTAACGAAAAGTCGTTGGAGGCGGCTTTTCTTTTTTATACATGGGTTCGAATCAACGATGAGGGCAGCCGGCCCAACAGCAAGGCCGGCGCATTCCGCCCCGAAGCTTTGAGAGCGCCTTCTTGATGCGGACGCTCCGCGTCTCTACTTTTTTGCCGGAGGTAATCCAGCAAAGCCACTCGTTGCGTGCGAGCGGGGTGATATCCTCCCAGGCCGCTCGCGCCGCCGGAGTCGAAATCAGGGCCTTTCGCAAATCTGCTGGCATCTTGTGTACCACGCCGCCGGCGAGTTCTTTGTGAGCCATGCGATTATCCTATCAAATTTCATACTGCCCAGATCCGCCTCGCCCGTAGGGCGGGCTATGGCTAAGAGAACGTCCCTTGACCCGTCGGGGTACACTTTATGCACCTATGAACCGGAGTACGTCGGGCGGATACGTCGGGCTCTTGGCACTGTTGATTACCTGTCTCCTTATCGCGTTTCTTACCTGGCGGATGGACCTATTTTCAACTAACAATAAAAGTGTCGGCACCGGAGGTACGGGCGCATTCCCCATGGACACGCCCGCTACGGTTCAACGGGATTTGAACGCTATTAAAGCGGCACAAAATGTTAAGCAAATGACTGAAAACAAACTGAAGGAGGAAACGGGAGCGATGACGAACTAGCGCAGTCTATTCGGAGGAGCTGACAATTTTGGGGGTTTATGGTATACTAGAAAGCAATGAGAACGCCGGATCTTGATAGGGCGCGAAGCGAGATGTCACGCTCGCTCATAGAGTTTTTAAAGCTCTACAACGAGAATCTTCCGCTTACCTTCCCCCGCGCATCGGCCGCGCTCCTAGAAGAGTTTGAGACCGCTCATACGAACCTCTTTAAAGCGACCGGCGCATGGTCACTCGACGTCCACCGCAAAAAGGTGATGGATTGGCTCCGCGCCCGCCCAGCATAGTTCGACGTTTTTATAACCTAGCGCCTCGCAACAAGGAGGCGTTCACGGCGACGATAACGGTTGAGAGCGACATGAAGATCGCGGCAAACGCCGGTTGAAGCACGATGCCGTAGGCCGCAAGCGCGCCGGCGGCTACCGGGAGCGCCACAATGTTGTACCCTGTAGCCCAAAAAAGGTTCTGTAGCATTTTTGAATACGTCAAACGCGAGAGCTTTATTATTTTTGGAATGTCGCGCGGGTCATTTTTAACAAGGATGATGCCCGCCGATTCGATGGCGACATTCGTACCCGCCCCTATCGCGATACCGAGGTCGGCCTGGCTAAGTGCGGGCGCGTCATTAACCCCGTCCCCCACCATTGCGACCTTTTCTCCCTTGCTTTGGAGGAGTTTCACCTTTTGGGATTTCTCCTCTGGCCGTACGCGCGCAAAGTACTCCCCTATCCCCAGCTCTTTTGCTACCTGCGAAGCTACTTCGTCGGAATCACCCGTAATCATGACCACGGTGAGTCCCATGCGTTTGAGCATATCGACTGCCTCTTTTGCTTCCGGTCGAGGAGTGTCAGCAAGTGAGACGTGGCCCACAAGAGTACCATCGAGCTCCACGCGGGTGTCTACCCCACCGCGGTGCCCGACGAATACTTTTTTCCCATTCACGAGTGCCTCCGCGCCGACCCCGGGGAGGCGTTTGAAATGTGTCGCTTCGGGTATCGCAAGACCTCGTTTATGTGCCTCTTCTACGATCGCTTTACCGATAGGGTGCTCTGAATGACGCTCGACGGCAGCGGCAAATCCGAGAGTTTCGGGCGAGGTAAATGACGTTACAGAAAAAGCGCCCTGCGTAAGCGTCCCTGTTTTATCAAACAAAACGGTGCTGATACTGCGCGCCGCCTCGAGGGCGAGGCGGCGCTTCACGAAGAAGCCGTTTGTGGCTGCCATCGTAGTCGAAATAGACGCAACGAGCGGTATCGCAAGCCCAAGCGCGTGCGGGCATGCGATAACGAGGACTGCGACAAGCCGTTCGATGGCAAAACCAAAACTCTGTCCGACAAAGAGCCACGCAATAAAGGTGATGCCGCCCGCACCCACCGCAAGAATGGTCAAATAGAATGCGGCGCGATCAGAGAGGAGCTGCAAGCGCGACTTCGAGGCTTCAGCTTCAGCTACGAGCCGCATGACGCCCGCAAGAAAGGTGTCTTTGCCGATTTTTTCTACTCTAATTTGTAAGCTGCCATCGCCATCGATTGATCCTGCGATGACGAGAGCGCCGACGGCTTTAGCAACAGGCCGAGATTCGCCCGTAATAAGCGATTCATCTGCTTCGGAGTCTCCTTCGACCACGGTACCGTCAGCCGGGATCTTCCCGCCCGGACGTACCAAAACGATGTCGCCGTTTTGCAGTCCGCTTAGTGGCGTGGCTATGATTTTTCCATCTCGTATTACTTCCGCTGTGTCTGGCAATAGTTTTGCTAGTTCTTGCAAAGCACCCTTCGCACTTTGAACCGCCCGCATTTCAACCCAGTGGCCGATAAGCATCACTGCAATCAGGGTCGAAAGCTCCCAAAAGAGCGTCATCCCGTTCCCAAACAAGAGTGACCCGACGCTGTAGAGATATGCGACAGTAATCGCAAGCGCAATCAAGGTCATCATGCCGGGCAGGCGTGCCCGCAGCTCACGCACCGCGCCTGTAAGGAAAACTAATCCACCATAGAAAAAGACGACGCTCCCTAGTACGAGCTCAAGGTACCCTGACCCCGGGAATGCAGGCGCGACCCACGAGAAAAACGCCTGCGGCAAATCGGAGTAGAGGACAATCGGGATGGTGAGGACAAACACCACCCAGAACTTCTTCAAAAAATCCTCCGTATGGTGTCCCGCGTGCCTGTCCTGAGAACTTTCGAGGGGCTTATCGGTGGGAGGATGCTCCATTCTTCTTCGCAGGCTATCCGGCAATCTCGATAAAGATGCCGGTCGGGCCTTTTTGCGCAAAGGCGAAGTCGCCCCAGCGTATCCACAGGGGAGCTATCTTGTACAGGAGAAGCTCGCTGTCGCCCATCTTGGTGATGGGCGCGGTAAAGTGCTTGTTCGAAGCGAGGCGTTCGAAGAGCGCGTTTAAGACGGCATCGGGCTCCGCAGGTATGTCTACAAGAGAGGCCGTGCCTTCTATCTGGAGCGTCTGCGGCACCTCTTGCGAAGAGATCGTGAAGGCCGCCCGCGGGTTACCGGCGATATCCTCGACCTTGCGGCTATCCCGCTTGGTCATGAAATAAATCTCGAACGAGTCATTGCACGAGTAATACACCAGCCGTACGTGCGGGCTCCCGTCGCTCCCGACGGTGGCGAGCGCTCCTGCGGTATTCTTTTGTAAAAACGCAATCGCATCTCTCCTAATCTGCTCACCCATCGGTTGATCCATATGCCTCCCATACTATCACGCGCTATACTACAGGTACCTCTATCGCTATGAAGCCCGTCCATGTTTTAGCGATTTCCCTTAGTGCGTGCGCGTGTATTTTGGGCCTCATCGTATTTTTAATGCAGGGCCATACTATTGCCATCCTTGCCCCGAAAGGGCTCCTGGCAAAGGAGGAGCTGACGCTTATTACAAACGTCGTCTCCCTCATGCTAATTGTCGCCATCGCCGTATTCGGCTTGGCCTTCTTCTTTGCGTGGTGGTATCGGAGAAGCAATACGCGCGCGGTCTATAGCCCCAACTGGGAGCATGGTGCTATGAGCGAACTCGTGTGGTGGGCGATCCCGATTGAAATCGTGCTCGTGCTAAGCGCGATTACCTGGAGCAGCACCCACGCCCTTGATCCGCACAAAGCGCTTGCCATAGCGGCGCCGCCGCTTACGATAGAGGTGGTGGCTCTCTCGTGGAAGTGGCTGTTCATCTACCCCGAGCAGCATATAGCCGCCGTACAGAGCGTGCGCTTCCCCGTTAACCGGCCCATACAGTTTCTTATCACCGCTGACGCCCCTATGAACTCGTTCTGGATCCCGGAACTCGGTGGCCAGATTTACGCAATGACCGGCATGTCGACTGAACTCAATCTCGTCGCCGACCATACGGGTACCTTCGCTGGGCGATCGGCAAATTATAGCGGGGACGGGTTCGCGCAGATGAACTTCACTGCAGAAGCTGTTTCAGGGAGTGATTTTGATGCCTGGGTCGAGTCGGTGCGGCAATCATCGGAATCGCTCACTCTACATGCCTATGACGCACTCGCAAAGCCGAGCCAGGCGAACCCACCGGCATACTATGGGAACGTAGCAGATACCCTCTACGATACAATTCTGATGAAATTCATGGCGCCCGCCCGACCGGACGACTCCCTGCCCGACTCTGTCATTCAGGCGGGCGATCGTTCGGGCGGGCCCTCTATGGGCATGCCCGGAATGTAACTATGTTTGGAAAACTAACACTGGACGCGCTTATACACGGGCCGATCGAAACCTTCGGTCAATTAAGCGTCGTCATGGGAGGCCTCGCCGCCGTCGGTTTGCTCTTTTACTTTAAACGCTGGAAGTGGCTTTGGAGCGAGTGGCTTACCTCGGTAGACCACAAGAAGATCGGAGCGATGTACATCATCCTCTCGTTTGTCATGCTTCTGCGCGGAGGCATCGACGCCTTGATGATGCGCGGCCAGCAAGCGCTTGCGGTCGGAGACCAGGTCGGCTTCTTGACGCCAGACCATTTCGCGCAGATCTTTAGCGCCCATGGTGTGATTATGATCTTTTTCGTGGCGATGCCCTTTATGTTCGGCCTCGTGAACCTCGTCGTCCCGCTCCAGATCGGAGCCAGGGATGTGGCCTACCCCTTTCTCAACTCGCTAAGTTTTTGGCTTACGATTGCCGGGGCTACTCTCGTGAACCTCTCGCTGGTCCTCGGCGAATTCGCAGCGACCGGCTGGCTCGCCTACCCTCCCCTCTCCGAGCTCGCATACAGTCCCGGAGTGGGAGTCGATTACTACATCTGGGCGCTGCAAATAGCGGGGGTCGGCACCTTGCTCTCGGGCGTTAATTTTATTGCGACAATCATCAAGATGCGGGCGCCCGGCATGACCTTGATGCGCATGCCGATTTTCGTCTGGACCGCGCTCGGCTCTATGCTCCTCGTTATCTTTGCCTTCCCCATCCTCACGGCTACCCTCGCAATGCTCTCCTTGGACCGCCTCCTCGACATGCACTTTTTCACTACCGACCTCGGCGGCAGCGCAATGCTTTATGTCAACCTTATCTGGGCATGGGGCCACCCCGAGGTGTACATCCTTATCTTGCCCGCGTTCGGCGTCTTTTCTGAAATCGTACCGGTGTTCGCGCAAAAGAGATTGTTCGGCTACACCTCCATGGTCGTGGCGACCATGCTCATCGTCCTTCTTTCATTCGTCGTGTGGCTGCACCACTTCTTTACCATGGGCGCGGGGGCGGACGTCAACGCCTTTTTCGGCATCATGACGATGCTCATATCCATCCCCACTGGCGTCAAGATATTCAATTGGCTCTTCACCATGTTTCGCGGGCGCATCATCTTTGCAACCCCGATGCTGTGGTTCATGGGGTTTTTAGTCACGTTCACCATCGGCGGCATGACGGGAGTCCTCATGTCAGTGCCTGGCGTAGACTTCCAGCTCCATAACAGCCTGTTTTTGGTCGCACACTTTCACAATATGATTATCGGCGGCGTCCTCTTCGGCTTTTTTGCCGGGCTTACCTACTGGTTCCCCAAGTTCATGGGCTTCACGCTAAACGAGAAAATCGGCGCCTACGCGTTTTGGTGCTGGATCGTCGGGTTCGTGACGGCATTTATCCCGCTCTATGCGCTCGGCCTTATGGGCATGACGAGGCGTCTTGACTATGTCGACATCGCGAGCGGGTGGCACTCTCTCTTGGTCGTCGCTGCAGTTGGCGCCTGCATCATTGCGCTCGCCGTATGCTTGCAAGCGCTACAGATTATCGTGAGCGTCTGGCAGAGGAAAAAGCACGTTGCGGGTGGCGACCCCTGGGGCGGCCGCACGCTTGAGTGGTCGACCGCGACCCCCGTGCCTTTTTACAACTTCAGGACTATACCGCAGGTACACGGGCGGGACGCTTTTTGGATGCAAAAACAGGCTCCCCACACAGCGGCGCATGAGGTCGAAGACATCGTGATGCCGAAAAATACCGCCATGGGTCTTATCATAGCCGGCGCGAGCTTCCTCTTTGGTTTCGGGATGATCTGGCAACTGTGGTGGCTCGCGATCGTGGGGCTCATTGGTGTTGCTCTTGGCATCATCATTCGTTCGTTTGATGACGATATCGAGTACGTAGTGCCGAAAGAACAACTAACATGACCGAACACACTCAAGAAAAAGTAACGTTTGGCTTCTGGGTCTACCTGATGAGCGACTGCGTCTTGTTCGCCAGCCTCTTCGCTACGTATGCCGTCTTGCACATCGCGACCTTTGACGGGCCAAGGGCTGAAGACCTTTTTTCTCTCCCCTTCGTGCTTACCGAAACGCTCCTTCTTTTGACCTCGAGTTTTACGTGCGGGCTCGCTCTCCTCGCTGCGCGTCATCACAAGAAAAATCTTACTCTTACGGCACTCGTGGCCACACTCCTCTTAGGCCTCTCCTTCCTCATAATGGAACTTAGCGAGTTTCGGCAACTCATTCTTGAGGGTCATGGCCCCGGCGGGAGCGCCTTCCTCTCATCCTTCTTTACCTTGGTCGGTACGCACGGAGCTCATATCGCGCTTGGCGCGCTCTGGATGCTCGTCCTCATGGCGCACATCGCTCGCAAAGGCATCACGCCGGGCACCACGCGAAAGCTTATGTGCTTGGCTCTCTTCTGGCACTTTCTTGACATCATCTGGATCTTCATCTTCACGTTCGTCTACCTTTTCGGCTTCATCTCGCTATGACCACCCTGAACTACATCGTCGGATACGTGCTCTCGGCGCTGCTCACGCTCGCAGCTGCCGGGCTTCTATGGGTCATACCCGCATATCCCCTTATCTCCGTAGCGTTTGTGGTGCTCGCGCTGTGCCAACTCATTGTTCAATTGGTCTTTTTCTTACACCTCGGTCAAGGAAAGAGCCCTAGTAGCAATCTCACCCTCTTTGCATTCGCGCTCATCGTCGTGGGTATCGTCGTCGGCGGTACGCTCTGGATTATGAACAATTTGCAATCGCAGCACGCGATGCCGCAAGAATTCTTGAACGATGTCCCTGCCCCGCAAAACCAACTTGAGTAAGCTCTACTACCAGCTCACGAAGCCGGGCATCATCTACGGCAACGCGCTCACCGCTGCCGCGGGCTTCTTCCTTGCCTCCGAAGGCACTGTGAACTGGTGGATCTTCGTAGCGATGCTCATCGGCCTCTCTTTTATCGTCGGGAGCGCTGCAGTGTTTAACAATTATATCGACCGCGACATTGACGCTCTGATGGAGCGCACAAAAAATCGAGCGCTCCCCACCGGGCAGATAGCGCCGCGAAATGCCCTTATCTTTGGGACCTTTCTTGGCATCGTGGGCGTTAAAATACTTCTCCTGTATACCAGTCTCTTAACGCTCGAGGTTGCACTTTTTGGATTCGCTGTATACGTGCTCGTTTATAGTCCCTTGAAGCGCAAGACGATGTACGCGAGCCATCTTGGCGCTCTTGCAGGAGCTGTGCCGCCCGTTGTTGGTTACGTCGCAGTAACCAATTCTCTTGATGCAACGGCACTCGTACTTTTTCTCATCCTCTGTTGCTGGCAGATGGCGCATTTCTTCTCTATCGCCATCTACCGCAAAGACGAATACGCCAACGCGCACATCCCCGTGATGCCGCTCGTAAAAGGCCTTCGAGTGACGAAGCTGGCGATTATCGCGTACATAGTCGTCTTCGCGCTCGCGTGCCTCGCCCTCCCTGTCGTGCATACCATAAATCACCTGTACGTACTTATTGTGAGCCTTTTTTCGATTATTTGGCTTCGCTACGCCCTCGCGGCCTTTTGGACCCACGACGATGCAAAATGGGCCAGACAGACTTTTCTCTGCTCCCTCCTTGTCATCCTCGCTCTTTCTATCGCACTCTCTATCTCCTAAGCCGCTTGGGAAGTCGCGCGGATGCTCCAGAGGTGGAAGAGGTACGGGACGATGGTGCCGATGAGGAATGCTCCAAAGACGCTCGTTGTGACTGCCCAAAGCTCGGTACCCTCGAAGATGACGTTTGATAGGCCGACGAGATTAATAAGCAAGAGCGCACCCATTACAGAGTAGAAGTTGATAAAACTCCACCAGGTAAGGGAGCGAATGTCATGAATATGTATATGCGCGAAGTGTTCCATGTAATGCGCCATGCCTTGCATCGAGAGCTTTCGCCTTTCAGTCTGCACGCCAAGCACGTAGCCTATGACCACGCCGACGACTCCCGAGGGAATCGTATAGGGCAACGTCGCAAGCGCGTGATTCCAGAACGAGATGGTCAGGGTAAACACGATGAAGACGAAGAAAAGCGTCATGGTGAGACGTGTTCGGACAAAGTTACTATGAATCGCGTACTTGAGTCCTACCGTGAGAGATAGAAAAATGGTAAGCACCGCAATGGCGATGGTGACCGATAGAGGCAACTGATACATGCGTATCTATAATGTATCACGCACCTCTTACCTCGCCCGTTTGCCGCCCTTGCCCGCCCTGAGTCCCTTCGAAGGGGCCCACTCTGTTAAGCGACCTGCCTTAAGCTCCATCGGGTCGGCCTTGCGTAGGTACCGCCGATTCCCTTTCGGGACAAGTTTATGGTGCGGGAGGGCGTCCAGCTTTGCATCAAGCCACCAGAGGTCGGCTTCGTCTGTAATCCAGTTTTTCTTTACTTTTGAGAGGTCGAGCGGATCGGAATAGCTTTCTAAAGTCTTCTCCCCCGTCGTATTCAAGAACCACTCGTGAAAGTACGAGCGCGCGAGTTCGCGCAAGGTCTTATAGACTGGGTCGCGGAAACGGATGGTCGCGTGGTTGGTCTTGCTCAGGAGACCCCAGTAGCCGTTGCGCCGGTAGAGCGCGACGACGTGGTCGTCGTCGTGCGGCCGTGCGCGAAAGTCCATGAGGAGGGGCTTCTCGCCGTTACGCGCGAGCGCAAGCGCCGCGAGGAGGGCGCCTTCGATGCAGTTGGCCCGGCGCGCGCGGAGCGCGCGCCGGGGCGACATGTGCGTCTCGCCTTTCTCCTCGAAATTGAACGGCAATGAGTCGAGAAAGTCCTGAATCTTGATAGGGGTCGTGAGGCGCTTCAATACGAAAAGCTCCCGTTTCGTAAGCCCGAAGGTCTCGCGCATACGGCCAGTATACCTGGGCGCCCGCGGGTTATCGCACGGGCAAGCGCGAAGCGCCCCCGAGGGGGGCGCTTCGCTTCACAAAAAACGTCGAACCGATTACATCATCGGGCTCGCGCCTGAACCGCCCATCGCTCCAGAGCACCACTTGCAGTCCTTCTTGTGCATGATAGCGAGCCAAAGCGCAGAGAGGCCGACGAGGATATAGATAATGCCCTCGACCGGCATGCCGCCGATGTAGCTTGCGATCCCGCTCACGACATTCCAGTTCGCGCCGCCGCCTACGAGCCATCCGAGGCCGACGAGACCCCAGTTCAAGCCGCCGATAATCGTAAGGGCGAAGGCGACCATGTGCATTCCTTTCATAGTTGAGAGAAAGTAGATGAGACGTTAGAGATGAATACCGGCTCGACCGGCCGTACCTCATAGTATACTTTGCCCTAATGCTCGAAGCGTCCCTCATGTGGATACTCGCGTACCGCTACTGGGTACTCCTCCCCCTCACCATTATCGAAGGGCCTGTGGTCATGCTCTTTTGCGGCTTTATCGTACGGCTGGGCGGCCTCGAACTTATCCCCACCTACTTTCTCCTTATGGCGGGGGACTTTGTCGGGGACATCCTTTGGTACGGTATCGGCCGCTATGGCGCCCGCTCCCTTCTCGAGCGGTTCGGCTACTTCTTATCAGTAAGCCTCGCTGACATCGATCGGTTCGAGAGGTTGTTTCGCAAGTACAGCATAAAGATTCTCTTTATCTCGAAAATCACCATGGGCTTCGGCTTCGCGCTCGCGACCCTGATGGCAGCAGGCGCTGCACATACCCCCTTTCGCAAATATGCGCTCATCAATATTCTTGGCGGTTTTATCTGGACGGGGCTCCTTATGGCCGTCGGCTACTTCTTCGGCAATGCGTACCTTGCGATAAACACAGGTCTTCGTGATGTCCTCCTTGTGGCGCTACTCATCAGCGCTTTCTTCGCGCTCCGCGGTGTAAATCGCTATCTGCGGAAGCGCTTCTCCTCTTTATGAAGCCTCTTATCTCTATCGTCATACCGACGTTAAATGAAGAAAAGATCCTCGACCGTACGCTCTCGGCTCTGAAAGGTGCTCTCACCTTGCCGCACGAAATCGTTGTCTCTGACGGCGGCTCCACCGACCAAACCGTCGCTATCGCCCGCCGTTACGCTGACGTCGTAGTCGAGCATGCGAGCCCTGTGCGCGGGACTATCGCCGCCGGCAAGAATGCTGGCGCAAAAGCAGCGCATGGCATGTATCTCGTATTCATTGACGGCGACATCTTCATCCCAGAGACAGACGCTTTCTTCACACGGGCTGTAGCGCGCTTTACGGAAAATCCGCGGCTCGTCGGCCTTATCGTAACCTTGAACGTGCTCCCTGAGTACCGGACCTTTGCTGATTGGTTTTTCTCGGCTTTATTCAATACGTACAACCGAGTCACGAATAACGTGTTCCGAAGCCCCAATGCCCCGGGAGAATTCCAGATGATACCTGCACCGGTGTTTGAAAAGCTCGGGGGATATGACGAACGCATCGTGGCGTCTGAAGATATGGACATGTTCATCCGCCTCTCGCGAGTAGGCAGGACGCGTTTCGAGGCCTCTCTCGCCGTCCTCCAGACCGGACGGCGCGCCCACGCGATAGGCTGGCCGCGCTTGCTCGCTACATGGATCGGCAATGGGATCTCGGTCAAGCTACGCGGCCGCTCGATGAGCAAGGAGTGGAAGGTAATCCGCTAAGCGCGGCGCGCACGTTCGTACACTTCAAGGAGGCGTTCGATAACAGCCTCGGGGCTAAATGACAGAGCGTGTTCGCGCGACGCGTGCGCGTAGCGCACACGTCGCGGCTCATCAGCGATAAGCGCGAGCGCGGCCTCGGCAAGCTCTCCCGGCTTGCCTGGGAGGGTCAAGGTCGCGTTCTCTCCTGGGCGCAGTAATTCGCTCATACCAAGCGAATCGACGACGACGATCGGGAGTCCAACCGCCATAGCTTCGAGTACTGAAAGCGGCATATTCTCGCTCTTGCTTGCGCTCATGAAGAGCAACGCGCTCTGGAGAGCGCGCACGAGTTCTTCGCCATGGAGGAACCCAGTAAAGCGTACTGCCTCCTTGATGCCGAGCTCGCTCGCAAGGTGTTCAAGCGACGCCCGTTCTGGGCCGTCACCCACGATTAAGAGCGTCGCGGGAACCTGCGTGCGGATAAGCGCGAAAGCGCGAAGAACGTCGTCAACGCTTTTCTCATAGCTTAAGCGGCCAAGGTAGAGAATCACTGGTTTTTGAGTTTCTGCCGCTTCGATAGGTGGGTTGAACCAGGCAGTATCAACGGTGTTTGGGATAAGGTAGGTCGGTGTAGCAAGACCGTGCTTGACCATCTCCTCCATAAGTGAGCGGGTCGGGCTTATGACTGCAAGGGTACGGTTATAGTATCCGACCGTAAGTCTCCACGTTGCCTTACGCATCAAACTAAAATCAAGGCCGACGTGCTTCAAGTAGTGGTCAAAAAAAGTATGGTGCGTACCTACGAGCGGTATACCGAGTTTGCGTGCAGCGCGGACAGCCTCCCAGCCGGCACCAAAGGGCGTATGCGTATGAATAATGTCAGGAGCAAAGGTCCGTACATCACGCAGAGCCATCCCTAGCGGGAGAGTCGCACGCAGGCCACGGTAGACCATGGCGGGGATTGAAGGGAAAGTAAAAACACTATAGTGCCCTTGCGCACGTTTGTTCAACGCTTGAGCATCCTTTGAGACAGCGTAAACACGCACTGTATGGCCGAACTGTGAAAGTGAGATGGCCGTTTGCTCTACGGCATTTGCAACCCCATTTACTTGGGGGACGAATGTGTCCGTAAAGAGCGCGACTTTCATAGGAGTTCATGCACGATAGCATAAAACAAACCGCCCCGGCGTAGAGCCGGGGCGGTTTGTTTTCAAAGATTATTTAACTGCAAGGCCCGAGGCGCCGACCATGGCGGCGAGCGCCGTCTGCGATTTCGGGAGGTTCGAGGGCTTCGAGATGTCGATGTGGCCCACGACGCGAATCGTCACGTCTTTACAGGAGCCCAAGGCGCGAGCGGCGTTGACCGCTTTGCCACCCACCGTGAACGTGTTATCGGTGGCGAAAAGCACGTCAACCGTGTTCGTGATACGGGCATTCATGGTGTCGGCGATGACGCGGTAGCCGACCTTGGGGCCGACAAAATCGAGGCCGCAGGTATCGGAGCGCTCGGTCGAGGGCTCGATTGCGATGACCGTACCGAAGGGGAGCTCATCGGCGAGGTCGCGCGAACGCGCAGCGACGACAGCCGTGTTGGAGAGAGCGCCGCTCGCAGTCGTCGAAGGATCGCCGTCAGTCTGGGCGGCTACGGCGTTATAGCCCGTCACCGACGTGGTGTAGGTCGGGAATTCGGGTGCAGAGGCGTGGCCGGCCGAGCCGGTCAAGATGAAAAAAGCCATGAGGCCGCCTAATATGAATGTAGACATTAATGAAAACGGGCATCTACCAGCTCTTTAAAACAGCCAGTAAATACCTCGTTAATTCACATACTAACACATTGACATTTCTTTGTCAATAGGTCTAATCGGCTTGTGCTACGCTGTCCGCATGACCCCGTTTGACGCGATTATCCTCGGCATCGTCGAGGGCGCGACCGAATTCTTGCCCATCTCTTCGACCGGGCACCTTATCCTTGCGAGCTCCTTGCTTAACATCACGCAGACTGACTTCATAAAGACATTCGAGATCGTCATCCAATTGGGCTCCATCTCGGCTGTGGTTGCGCTTTACTTTCGCTCCTTCTTCGACTGGGTATTGTTGAAAAAGCTTGCCGTGGCCTTTATCCCCACCGGCATCATCGGGCTTACGCTCTACCACTTCGTGAAGGCTTACCTCATCGGCAACGTCTGGGTGGTACTCGTTGCGCTTTTCCTAGGCGGTCTCTTCCTTATCCTTTTCGAGGTGCTCGATTTCGCACCGGCTCCCGAGGAGCCAGTTGATGACATTTCCTACTTTCAGGCGGCTCTCATCGGCCTTATGCAGGCGCTCGCCCTTGTCCCGGGCATCTCGCGGAGCGCTGCTACGATTCTCGGCGGCCTCTACCTCGGGGTGCCACGACAGACCATCGTCAAATTCTCGTTCTTGCTTGCGGTGCCGACCTTGCTCGCAGCATCGGGCTACGACCTCCTTAAAACGAGTTCGCAGATAACGGGCACGGAGTTCGGGCTTCTCGCCATCGGCTTTATCACGGCTTTCATCATCGCGATATTCGCAATGCGCTTCTTACTCCGCTATATTAATGAAAATCGTGCGCTCACGAACTTCGGCATCTACCGCATCCTCTTGGCTGTGGTCTTCTTCTTCTTTTTTATCCGGTAGATGTTATCTTATGAGTAATGGCGCTCCTTACTCATCGCGACCATGAGGACAGACCGTGGGGTTCGTTCCTTCGCTTCACGCTGAACGAGGCGTCAACGGTGAAGATGGTCTACGTCAAGCCGGGCCAGCGCCTTTCTCTGCAAAAGCACGCGAAGCGTAATGAATTCTGGCATGTCCTCACCGGGAGCGGCTCTGCGCAAGTCGGCGATGAAGAGAAGGAGGCGAAGGCGGGGAGCGAATTCGAAATACCGGCCGGGACCCTCCATCGCTTGACCTCCGGGCCCGAGGGCATCTGGGTGCTCGAAATTGCCGTGGGCGATTTTGACGAGAACGACATCGTACGGGTTGAAGACGACTTTGGCCGTGCGGCACCCACTTCGCAAAGCTCAGGGTGAATCTGCTGATTCATGACTTTCTTGTTCATCGTTAACTGGCTCGCCCTCCTCCTTTCACTCTTCGTTGTCGGTTGCATCCTTGGCGCCGCTTTTTCACGGCCATTTCGACGAACCGTCGTCGAGGTAGTCCGCCGCGTTACGGGCGTTAAGCTCGCACGCTCTCTCGGTAACCCCATTATCAGGCCGGACAAGCATCTGTGGCAGACTGAGGCGGTCTTCAACCCTGCGGCGGCCATCGTGGCCGGCCGCACGCATCTTATCTACCGTGCTATCGGCCACGACGGTGTTTCGCGGCTCGGGTATGCTTCCTCGCCAGACGGTATCGCTTTTGACGAACGCTTGCCCTACCCGGTCTACGTAGCGGTCACTTCCTCCTCCCTGCCGAACCACTTGCGCCGCTACAGCCCCGTGATGTATGGCTCGGGCGGTAGCTGGGGCGGGTGCGAGGACCCGCGCATGGTTCTCATCGAAGGGAGAGTCTACGTGACATTTAATATGTTCGAGAATTGGGCGCTTAGGGTCGCGGTCATCTCGATATCTGAAGAAGACTTCCTCGCCAAGCGTTTTTATAAATGGGAAGGGCCGTACGTCCTCTCGCACAGCGGCCGCGATAAGAACTGGGTCTTATTCCCCGAAAAGATGCGGGGAAAATTTGCCGTTCTCCACAGCATCATCGGCGACACCGACGATCGGGTGCGCATCGAGTACGTCGATGACTTGAGCACTATGCGCGAGCGGCAATTCGTGAGTCCCGACCCGCAGAAGGTGCCCGACAAACCTATCGCGTGGCACGTCCATGTGCGGAGCGCCGGCCCCCCGCCCTTGAAGACGAGCCGCGGCTGGCTCGTATTTTACCAAGCGAACGACGCCAAAGAATGGCAAAAGTATAAGGTGGGTGCGATGCTGCTTGACCTTGATGACCCGACAAAAATCATCGCACGGGCGCACGCGCCCGTGCTTGAGCCTGATTTTCACTATGAAAATACCGGCAAGCCAGGCATCGTCTACGCCTGCGGCGCGACTATCCAAGGCGACCACCTCTACCTCTACTACGGGGGCGCTGATAAGGTCATCTGCGTCGCGACCGCCCACCTCGAGAGACTCGTCGACTCCCTCCTCAAGGGCAAAGATGCCGACCTCGAGCCCGAACCGCTCGTCGCTCCGTAACGCATGAGTCCTTATACTCAACACGCCGGCAAAGTAATCGAGGCAAGCGAGAAATTCGCGTACATGATGGCGCTCACTCTCAACCCTGCGAAACAGAATCGCGAGGGCGTGCTGCGCTGTATCATGAGCCGCAACGGTGAGATAGGCATCCGTGGGAATGTCGACCGGAGCGTTCTCTACAAAGTCACAGGTGATACGCTCGAGAAGTTCAGGATTACCGAGCCACTGAAGATCGACGGTGAAAGTGGACTGATAGAGAAGCTCGGGGGCGAACTGTGGGATTACATCGGGCTTGAAGACCCCGATATCTGGATAGACGAAAAAACCGGTTTGACGCACCTCTACTTCACAATTGCGCTCATCAGTAAGGACCGCTCTAAGGCTCACTCGCTCATCTCGCTTGGACACGCTCAAGGTACCGGCCTTGATTCTCTTACGATGACTGAACCTGCGATTACCGCTAGTAAGCACGAATATGTGAGTCATAAAGCGAAAGAAGCTTCTCTCGCACCCGTAAATCGGGACGGCGTGCGGCTGAATCTCGTCGAGTCAGGCGATCGACGCAAAGATGACTTCTACGAGACCAGCCGGTATGCCGGCGAGACGTCCTTTTCTGTTGTGCGGACGGCAATCGTAAGAGATATGGCTCAGCCGTGGGAGCTTGGCGATATCGTCTTCCACCCTGCTGACCACAAGATTTCTTGGATTGCTGAACACGCATCCCCTGGCCCATTATTGCCACCCTCCTTCATCGATATCGGTAAAGATAAACGGCTCGGCATAATGAACGGCCGCGAGGCAAGCGTGATGGAGGGCGCGAATATCCGCTATCGCACATTCTCAGTTGGCCTTTTCATCTACGACTACGGGAAGGGAGTTATTGATTGGGTCTCGCCCGAACCTCTAATCCGGGATACTGAAGCAAAAACCATTACCTTTGCAAGCCAATTCATAGAGACCGCATCGGGCGAAGGTATCCTCTACGCGCATGTTGATGATTCTTTTGTTCGCGCCTACACGCTGTATGCTGAAGGAATCAAAGCTCTTTTACCTTAACTATGTTTGTCGTACGACGCGAACCGCACAACCCTATCCTCTCACCGAGGCGTGAGCATCCGTGGGAATCTTTAGGCACCTACAATCCTGCGGTGGTGAAAACAGAAAATGGTGTGCGGATGTATTACCGCGCACTTGCGAATCCGGCCGCGCTCGTCTCCCCCTACGCCGGCCAATCGACCATCGGGATGGCCTTCTCTGAAGACGGCGTGCACTTCCACTCCCGTCGCCAGGTACTCATGCCGCAAGAGTCGTGGGAGGCATTCGGTTGCGAGGACCCGCGTGCGACGTGCCTCGACGGCAAAACCTACCTCTCCTACACCGCGCTTGGCGGCTACCCGTTCAACGCCGACAACATCAAGGTCGGTATCGCCATCTCCAAGGATGGAGAACGCTTCGATGAGCGGCATCTCGTTACACCATTCAACGCAAAAGCCTTCGCCCTCTTTCCCAACAAGGTCGATGGCAAGTATGCCGCGTTCCTTTCAGTCCATACCGACCGGCCGCCTGGCGAGATCTGTCTTGCGCTTGCGGATAAAATAGAGGACTTTTGGTCAGCCGACTTCTGGACCAAATGGTATGCGGATTGGAAGATCCATGCGTTACACCTCCGCCGCAGCGACAACGACCACGTCGAGACTGGTGCGCCGCCGATCAAGACTGAAAAGGGCTGGCTCTTCTTCTACTCCTACATCGTGAATTATTTCGGCGGGGGGCCGCGCGTCTTCGGTATCGAGGCCGCGCTTCTCGACCTTAACGACCCGAGTAAAATTCTTGGCCGCACCTACCCCTTCCTCGTCCCTGAAGAGATCTATGAGAACTATGGCGTCGTGCCCGACATCGTCTTCCCCACCTCCGCGATTGCCTCTGACGACGGCACCGTCGACCTCTACTATGGCGCTGCTGATACCACGTGCGCTAAAGCGACGCTTAAGATGCGCGACCTCCTCGCGACCCTCGATGCGAACGGTCACGTGCGTACCTTAACGCGCTCACCCTCTAACCCGATTCTCACTCCCCAGGGCGATGGCTTTGAAAAGATTGCGGCCTTTAATGCAGCTGCCATCGATATCAACGGTACTGCCTATCTCCTCTATCGCGCGATGGACGGCGGCCACACCTCCTCTGTCGGCCTCGCAATTTCAAAAGACGGCATCCATATCGACGAGCGCCTTGCTAAGCCCTGTTATGTTCCGCGCGCCGACTTCGAGCTGAAGCATGGGAGTGCGGACGGCAACTCAGGGTGCGAAGACCCGCGTATCGTGCAGATGGGAGACACTCTTTACATGACCTATACCGCCTACGACGGAGTGAAAGCCCCGAGGGGAGCGCTGACCTCGATTAGCGTCAAAGATTTTCTTGCACGAGACTTCGATAAGTGGGCGATGCCAGTCCACGTTACGCCTGACCAAGTCGATGACAAGGACGTCGGCCTCCTCCCCGAGGCGGTGAAGGGCCAGTATCTCCTCTACCACAGGGTCTCGGGCCGCGTCTGTGCCGACCTGATGCCCGACCTCACCTTTAAAAAGCCGGTCTCACGCTGCATCGAGATCATGGGCCCGCGCGAAGGGATGTGGGACGCTCTTAAGGTTGGCATCGCCGGCCCGCCGATAAAGGTCAAAAACGGGTGGCTCCTTATCTACCATGGTGTCTCGCACCGGAGCCACTATCGCCTCGGCGCTGCGCTTCTTGACCCGGCCGGTACCACCATCCTCGCTCGCACGGCCGACCCGATTTTCGAACCCGTTGATGCCTATGAAAAAGGCGGCGAAGTAGGCAACGTCGTCTTCTCCTGCGGGCAAATCGTGCGCGGCGATACGCTCTACGTCTACTACGGCGGCGGTGACAAGGTCCTCGGCGTCGCAACCGGCTCCGTCTCGCATATCCTTTCTGCGCTATCATAAGGCGAGCGAGGAATGGCGCGTTTTTCAGAGTGATGCCAAGTGCAGCGAAGCGTAACGCTCTGAAAAATGCGGCAGCCGAGCTTGTCTCAACCATGCCGCCACTCATCATGTTCGACCTCGACCAGACGCTTGCGGAGAGCAAGCAGGCTCTCTCGCCGCATATGGCAGAACTTGTCGCGCGTCTCCTGCGGCAAACGCGGGTGGCGGTGATTTCGGGGGGCGGCTTCCCTCAATTTTTAAAACAGGTCGTGGCGCAACTCCCGCCAAGTGCAAAACTTTCCAATCTGTACCTCCTCCCCACTTCGGGTGCTGCGATGTATGAGTGGAAGAACGGAACGTGGCGGAAAGTGTATGAAAAGCACCTCTCGCAAGTCGATGCTACGAAAATCAAAGGCGCTGTCCGTGCTGTTGCAAAAGAGACCGGTATCATCGACTTCACAAAGCCATCGTATGGCGAACGCATCGAGTATCGCGGGAGCGAGGTGAGCGTTTCTGCACTGGGACAAGAAGCTCCGATTGACGAGAAGCAGGCCTGGGATCCTGACAAGTCGAAGCGCCGTTTGCTGCAGCAAAGACTCGCGGTGCTCTTGCCGGAGTTCTCGGTCGGTATGGGCGGGGCAACGACTATCGATATCACCAAAAAAGGCGTCGACAAGGCTTACGGCATTGTGAAAACCGCCGAACATCTCTCCCTGCCGACTCACGAGATGCTCTACGTGGGCGACCAGCTCGAGCCAGGCGGTAATGATGAGGCGGCAACACATACCGCAATCAAGACTCATGCGGTCAAAAACCCTGCCGAGACGGCGTTTTTCATCTCATCGCTCTTGCCAAGCTAGAAAAAGTTATGCACAGCGGTGCTTTTTTGCCCGCAAAATCGTGAAAACGGTGTCATACTACTTGCGTTGGCGCCTCACGCGCCTACTTAATAACTTACTTGTACCTTCTTACTATGAGTCATGCTACGCTCCGCGAGCTCGCAAAGATCGGCACCGGTCTCGTCGTCGCGGATATCATTAGTACGCTGTGGTATTCGACATCGGGCTTCTTGCCGATGACCTTGCTTGGCGTTCGTTGGACAGCCGCGATGGTGCCCGAGATTCTTGTCTTCGACATCGCGCTCCTTATCCTCTTGGTCCACTTTGGCTGGAACATGAAGCTCCCTATCCAGTCGCCGTCGGAGCGCACGCTCCTCCTGGTGGCCGGGATCATCTTCCTTGCTATGGCCGTGGGGCACTTGGCTCAGCTCGCGCTCGGTACTCACCTCTGGCTCGGCGACTTCGCTGTGCCGGCCTGGATCTCATGGCTCGGCATCTTGCTGGCTGGGTACCTCGCGTACTCCTGCTTCCACTTCACGCGCCACATGCGTGGTCGTTAACGACCTTTCGGTTTGTATGCAAAACGCCCCTTCAGGGGCGTTTTGCTTTGTATGCCTCTCGTTATTACTTGCTCCCCCCTGGCAACATCCCGTCGTCAAGCGAAGGGAAGACGACAGGCGCATGATTCGCAACAATTTGAGCAGTATTAAGAATCCCGACAAGCTCCGCGTAGACGGCTGCGCGGTCGTCGTCGGTGAACTTCTTCACAGAGCCCGCAAGATAGTTCGAAAATTGCGTCTCGCCGATACGAGTCTCGAACTCGTAACAGGCGGTTCCCGAGGAGAGGCGATAGAGGGCGCCTGCGGCGTAGTGGCCCGCACCAGCGTCGCCAATGGGGGCAAAGACGCTGGTCGAGTAGCTCTGGCCCTCGCGCACCTTCGGGGTCATGTTCGTGAAGCTTGAGGGCGGCGCCGTGAGGCACGCGTCCTTACTCTTCAAATCAGTACGCTCCTTGATGCGGAGCCCCGCGCTCTCAAAATTGGTGCCCTTGTATGTGTCGTCAATGCGATAGATGCAGTAGTCAAAGTCTTGGTCGCAGGGCGGGATGTAGCTCTTTACCGATACCTGGTCAGCATGTGTCGCGAGGCTGTAGGTCGAGGTTGCATAGCGAAAGCCAAGGCCCCCCGGTGTTACGAGGGTGTCGTTAAGCGTGTTTGAGTTAGTGCCAACAACAGGCGCGGGCGCGCTCCCGCTATGCGAAAAGAGATACCACCCCCCGCCGAGGATGGCGAGCAAGAGAACCACCCCGATTACTGTTTTCGCAGCCATAGACCTATCGTATCAGAAATGCCTTGTTAGCGGATGCCGGTGTCGATGTCGATGCTGATCGACGGCGTCGAGCCCCGAGTAATCTGGACAGTGACCGGGGCGCCGTTCACTGCACCAATTTGCGAATGAATGATGTCAATCCAGTAGGCGCCGATAGGGAGCTCGGTAGAAAACTTCCCCTCTGCATCCGGGGTGAGGGTTGTAATGAGGTTTTTGCGGTCAGCGCTGTAGACATACACCTGGTGCGCTGCATAGGTCTCTGGTGAGGGCTTGCAAGGCTGCCCAGGCCTCTCAACGGGGCAGATAGGCCCGATGGTCATGGTGCCTGAAAGGGTGCCTCCATCCGTTACTGGCGCGGCTTTTTGTACGGCAAAGATGAAGAGGTAATCAGGGGGCTGTACCGTAACTGTTGAGTACTTAAGGGCAGGCGTGACGGCGGCTAGCGTAATGATATCCTCGCCCACTGTCTGCGGCTCGCCGAGCTTGAATACGAAATCGCCATTCAGCGAGTTTATCGTGGCGCGGATGCGAACCGTACCGGCCTGTATGCACTGCACATCCGCGGGGCAACGACTATCTTCAACGAGTTCGAGCGGGGTAATGTATACGCCGCCCGTAAGTATCTTTTGGCCAAGGGCGGCGGATACCGAGCCACCACCCGGCGCCGTAGCCGGCGCCGGGAAAAATGCCATTAAAAGCGCCCCTAGTACAAGCATAACCCCAAGCGCAAGCACCCATTTAACCCAAAAGGTATTCATGGGTAGATTCTATCACTCAAGCTACTTCGATGCGCGACTCTAGGCCTCACCCTCGTACCCGTCGAAATCATCCCGTTTTATATGCTCGGCAGGGATGCCAAGCTTCTCGAGCAGTGCCTCAGTCATGACGGTGAAATAGGGCGAGCCGGCGACGTAGTAGAGGGCGTCTGGCTTGCGCGAGACGACGTCGCCGAGCGTCGCGTCCGCCTCGCTTCGCGTGATGCGGTGTTGTTCCATCGGCATCGTCTGCAGTTCCTCCTGAAATAAATAACCGTCGGAAGCGACGTGGATGAGGACAGCGGGGAGCGCGAAGCCAAGAGCCTCGCGCTCTCTCACGATTGAGCGAAACGGCGTTATCCCTATCCCGCCCGCGATACAGACGACCTCGCGCTTTTCGCTCTCGGAATAGGTGAAGTCGCCCTTAATCTTAAAAAGCGTCACGGTATCGCCCGGCAGAAGCTCCTGTAGGCGCGTCTTGTACGGGCTCCCCTGCCGCACGTGCACGGTAAACCATATCTCGGCGTCGGATGGGGCCGAGGCGAATGAAAACTCTCGCACCGCCTTCCCCTCCTTCACTCCCGGCACGCGCACGTGTGCATACTGTCCTGCAAGGAACGGGACGGGCTCGAGAGGTGCAAAGATAAACGTGTAGACGTCACCATACTCGTGGCGCTTGCCAAGATACTTGAGCGCTGTTTCCGGTTTATCCTCCATTATTTCTCATTGTACCCCGATGGAACGTCGCTCGCGTAGCGGGCATTGACAATCACTTGTGCAAATGGTAGTGTGTAGTTTGAAACCAACTGGGGGCTACCCAATGTCCAAGCCTTCCTTGATTGTGCTTGTACTGGCCTTTATCGCGACATTGCTCCTTCTTGGGGTCGGCTCATTGAGAGTCACGAAGGTCACTAGGGATTTCGTGCGAATGATCGCGAACGGCCTGCTCATCGTCGCGCTCATCATCATAGTCACGCAGTTAGTTGCCAACTCATTCCCCACGTGACGCGAGCGTAGCCGAAACGGCCGAGAGGTAAGAACCTCTCGGCCGTCTTTTTATTTCAATGCTTTGAGGAGGCGTATCACTTCATCGTCCGAGATCTGGGGGAAGCGCTCGTAATAGGCGCCGACAGCGCCGAGGTAGGGCTCGCCCGCCGTCAGTACGATAATCTCGTCCGCCTCGTCGCGGAGTACCGCGACGACGTCCTCGGGCGCGGCCGGGGTCGCGACGACGATTTTCGCCGGCCGCTCTTTCTTGAGCGCGTAGAGCGCGGCACGGAGCGTCAGCCCCGTCGCGACCCCGTCGTCAACGACGATGGCCGTTGTGCCGCTTGCCGAGAGACGCCGGCCCGCGCCGTAGAGCGCGCGGCGGCGCCTCGCCTCCGCCGCCTCCTTTGCCGCCTCTGCTGTAAGCCACGCGGGGTCGAGGAGGGCTCGCTCGGCCTCGTTGCAAAACAGTGTGCCGTCTTCGGTTACCGCTCAGACGGCGTACTCCGGGTTCGTCGGGTGGCCTATCTTGCGCGCTATCGCGAGCTCAAGCGGGAGGTCGAGCGCCTTCGCTACCTCATAGCCGAGGACGACCCCGCCGCGCGGGAGTGCGTACACGATAGCGTCCTTGCCTCGGTATTTTTGAAGGGCCTCGGCAAGCCTCTGCCCCGCTTCTTGCCTATCTTGAAACTGCGTCATTTCCTATGTTTGAAAAATTCGACCTGTTGGAGACGCTCCTTCGCCGCCCCAAGCGTCGTGCAGGTGCCGAAGCGCCGGAGCTTGCCGCTCTTCGTCTTTTTCTCCCCGACGACCACGTACTTCCTTCCTATCTTCTTGATCATTGACCCATCGAGCCCAGGGTGACCACTTCGACATACGCGCCGGGCATCACGAGCATCGGGTTATCGGTGAACAAGGCGGCAGCGGCCTCGTGGCTCTCGGCCTCCACTATTGAGTAGCCGGTCATCTCGTTACGCACATCCGCGACGCCGGAGGCGCTCACGCGCTTATTCTTCCCCAGCGGAGCTCCGTTATCTACGAATGCAGCGCCTTTCGAGGCCTTCCAGCCCTTCCAGCTGGCGTCGAACTCCTTCCCCTTCTCCGGAGTCATCGTCTTCATCATTTCATCCATCGCGGCCATCGGAGCCATGTAGAACGCCATAAACTTTTTCATAAAGGGTAAGGTTATCTTCTAAAGATATGAAATCAGTATAGCAAATGGGTATTCCAAAGCACTATTCGCCTATTCGCGCGAATTAGAGAATAGAGATAACCGTACGAGCGGCGGTGGGCAGTACGTCCTCCAAGTGGTAGAGCATTTGGAGGCTACGCTGTTCGCGATCGAGAATACCAGCCGCCGATAAAACCCCGAGATGTTTTGAAGTGGCCTTGAATGAAAGCCTGATTTCTTCCGCGATATCACCCACTGAGGCTTCCTTCTCCGTTTTTAGGTACCTTACTATCGCCAACCGTCTGCGGTTGGCGAAGGCTTTCATAATCCGTTCAAGTTCCTTTTCTTTCATCCAACTATTCTACCATTCGCGCGAATTAGAGACAGAGAAGGGCTATGAAATTCGCAGTCCTCTGGGACCAAAATTCTTGTGACAATACAGGCAGAAGAATTTCTGAGACTTCACATCTTCATCTCCGTGAAAATCTTTCCATTGGCTTGTGGTTATATCAAAAGAGTAGTAATGCAATTCTGTCTGAACAATACCGACAATTTCGCTTACCTTTTTACAATGTATGCAAGTATATATCCTTGATTCGTTCATATAATCCGATCCTTGATCGAATACTCAAATTAGTCAATCGCCAGAAAGTCGATAAGTCCCCCGACCAGTAAAGCTAAGATAGTTTTTGCCACGCAAGACCTGCAATTGCTGTCGAATTTTGTCCTTTATATGATGGTTATCTGGATGTAGCTTGTTCAGCTCATGTTCAAACACATAGACGTCATCAAGAGCAAATTCAGGCTTCTTAAGTTTCTCTATGCTTTTCATGACATCTAGCAGCCAACCTTTAGCCGACACTTCTTTTTCTTCACGCAGAAATAGAGTCTTTTGCCACTCATCAAGGACTTTCTCTTTCGGCTCAACCTTTCGATTCTTTACGAAGAAAATTTTGCCAGTTTCCGGAATGCTTTGAAGCAAAATATTGCAGCCAATCCAGCCAGCTCGCCGCGCAGTTATTGCCAATGGTTTTCTTTTCTCAATTATCTGCGGTACGAAGAAATGTTTTGGTATGACGAGGAAATTCAATACCTCTAGGTTTTGTAGGTCATAGTTAAGCAAAAAGAAATTAGGATTGTTACTACTCGTTAGCCGTTCAATCATGGTGTGATATGCACCGTCAACAATTTTATTGCTGATGGAATTCTGCTTGCTCTTCAATTCATATTCTTCTCGACAGTTTGTACAATGAAAATCGGCAACGGGTCGATTATTTTCATACTTGTCTATAGCGAGATGCCCGCAGTTCGGACAAAATATAGATTTATCTACCCATTCTTCAGTTAAAACACGGGCCCTTTGTGACGAACTTGTATAATTCGCCACGAGCTGCTCATCAAAAGTCAATTTCATGTAACGGCGGCAACTGATTTAGAATATTAAGCGAGTCTCCGTGATAGAGAACGAAATTCCCCTCCTTAAAGTAGGGCTTGGTTTCAACAGTCGCCAGAACCTTTTGAGACTGTAGAAGCATGAATATATTTTAGCACTATCATGCGCTACCGCTATTTCATGTTTGAGGAGATTTGCATCTCGGTCTGCACCACAAGGGCACTTCCAAATTTCTAACCCTGTAAGAGATTTTGGTCGCTCACCTCGATATTCCCTCTCTCACTTTCGGTCACACGTTCAGGAGCCGACGAGGTCTAACTTTTTAGCCCTACGCCAGCCCTTAATTTCAGATTCGCGTTTGAGAGCACGACTGCGGGTCGGATGCAGTTCGGAGTAGAGGAGCTTCTTCGCCCCCTTCGCCCGCGTGTAGCGGGCGCCGATCCCCTTTTTATGCTCTTCAAATCGCCGTGCGACGTCGGTGGTGATGCCGGTATAGATAGACCCATTCGCGCACTCGAGCAGATAGACGAAATACATACGCACTTTCAAAACTCACTTTTTGGCAAGCGCCCTAAAGGCCAGGCGATAGCGCCCAATAAATAATCGCGTCCAGTTGATGAGTTCCCTTTCGCTCTTCGTCAGTAACTTCTTTTGCTCCATACACTTATTCTACCGCAATTCGTATGTAAGTAGGTTTGCATTTCGGTCTGCTGACCTCAATACTTCCTCCCTACACGGTCGTTCGTACCTCGGTCTGCTGACCTCGGCACTCGTTCACTCTCGTTCAGGCGCCTATGAGAGCAGGGAGAAAGAGGACGGCGAGGAATGCGGCGGTGATGAGCCCGAAGATGAGGAGGGTTTTAACAAAAAGGGAGATTGCTTCGGATTTTTTATTTTCCAAAAAGAGGATGATGGGCGCAGAGAGGAGTAAGTAACCCATCATCGCGGCCGAGAAGACAAAGAGGGAGAGGACGGCGATGGGGGCTGCGACACTGTCTTCGCCCGACCCTTTGGGGACGTAATACGCAGCCGAGGCCAGGATTGAGATGTACGCAACTGCCGCAGCGGCGTTGAAGAGAGGGTTGCGAGTCATGCCTCTACTATAACTCTTTATCTGCGCGCGAAGTCACACTCCCTAGCAGATAGACGAAATACATTCGGACGCTACTGGAGGGTGCTGTCGAGGAGGATCCCGTTCGCGAAGTAGAAGCCAGTCTCGCCAGAAGGAAGAAGGTCGTAGGTGTAGCCCGCACTGTACGGAGTGCGGGCGGCGGAGAGGACGCGCGCGCCGCTGTACACGTCGCCCACGGTGAGCTCGCCGACGGTGCGGCCATCTACGGTCGGGTGGCCGGGAGAGGCGACAAGCGCGCGACCATCATCTAGGACCAGCTTGATCATTATGTGGGTGGGTGGAACGGGCGTCTTGCTCACCTCGGCGACTACGCTCACAATGCGCTCGCCAGACTTATTCACCGTCCAGACGGCATCTCCCACTTTCAACTCCTGTACGCGGGTGGCGCCCGCGGGTGTGTCGATTGAGGTGTCTTTGGCGAGGCAAATGGGGCACGGGCGCATGTACCCCTTCAGCTCGCAGAAATAGGGAGGCGGCGGATCACCCTCGCGGGCGACCGGCGGCCCGCACCCTTGTACGCATGCAAAATCGGTAGGACAACTCTGATCACTCGGCCCTGTGCACTGCCGCCCCACCGGAGCTATGCAGATATTGTTGTGACAGAGGGCGCCGGCGGCGCACTCGGCATCGCTCCGGCAGACACTGCTCTCCTTCAACTTACACTCGCCCGCTATGACGGTGTGTATGGGGACGCAGGTTGGGTCGCTCGAGGGGCAGGCGGTGCCCGAGCCCTGAGTCTCCTGGCAGAGATATTTTGCTGAGGGGCAATCAGAATCTTTTAAACAACTCAACCCTGCTCCCGGGCACGCAGCAAATTCGCACGTAGGGCCGCTGCGTGCGACATACGAGCCGTCGGGGCAGAGCTTGGCATCCATGGCGCACACCACGGGAGGTCCGCTGTTTTCTGGCTTGGGGCCAACCTGCCACCACAGCGCGCCCGCGATGATGATCAGTACGATGATAATTATGAGTGGTGTGTTTTGCATACCTCCTGCACTGCCGCCGCGATACCCAAAGTATTACACATTTATTCTACTGTAAAAGGATTTGACAAATACGGGCAGGGTCGCCTACCCTACTCCTAGACCAACAGTAACGGACGGAGGGTTCCATGTCCGAATTTGGATGGAGACTGGCTGGCCATCACCTGACAATGGCCGAGATTCTGTATCACCGACCCGACTGCCCTGTCTTGCTCCAGAGCTACATCTGGCAGGAGTATGATTTAGTACCGCGCTTCCCTATCTTGAACAAGTTCTTGCACTTTTGGCAATCGACTCTCGATGGGAAGCTCCACAGCGTGTGGGTCGCCGCGACTGGCATCATCCCACCTACCGAACTGAAGTACGTTAGGGGAGAGTTCACTCTGCAGTAATCAAAAGGCGAAAAAGGGCGGCCGCGAAGTGGCCGCTCTTTTTAGTTCCCGTACGTTATGACGATTTGGTCGAGGTCGCGCAGGACGGTGTTCTCGTACGTGTCTACCGCTTGCCCGTTTACGGTGACGCTAATCGTGTGGGTCGCATCGGCTTTAGAACCGAGTATCTGGTCTTTGGTGAAAGTCTTGCCCCACACCGCGAAGAAGTCGCCTAAGGTGAAGTCGCGCTTCTCTGGCGCTTCCACATGGAGGGTGCCTGTGTCATCGTGCGTGTGGATGGAGTTCATACAGGTGTCGGTAATGCCGATTTCGGCCGGGATGACCTGCTTCTGCCCGTTCACGACGATATCGAGATGCGGGTGGATATGGAATTGCGTCGCCATGTCTGTGGTGCAGAGGAGGGCGATATCGCGGGTCGACATCGACGCGAGCTTGCCGCTAGAAGCTGTACCCGCCCAGACGGCGATGCCGACAATGATGACGAGAGTGCCGATAACGAGCGCCACCAGCCCGTAATTTTTTGAATCCATTCCGGCAACTATACACTATCCAAACGAAAACAGCCGCCCCTCTCGGGGCGGCTGTTTTCTAAAATTGAAACGTTATTTAGGGAAGACGATTTCCGTGCCCGAGGAAGCGATAGTGACGCTCGCGAGCATAGAGTTGATGTCGGTCGAGGCTTCCGCAATCTGAGCGGCCGCAACGGCCGCGACATTCGACTCCGGCTCTATACGCGTCACGAATTCGTGGCAGAGAGAGCCGTCCCAGAGGCGATAGACCGAGGCATTGGCGTCGGCGCTAAAGACGCTGGTTGAATAATCAGACTCCTCATTCGTCTTGGCCGTAGCACTCGATCCCGCAGGCGGCGTCGAGATGCAGGCAGATTCTGTCTGCAAATCCTGGCGCGCAGTGATGGCGACACCTGCATTCCCCTTCGACGTGTCGAGGCGATAGAGGCAGAAGCCGAAGCCAGCATCACACGGAAGATTCGCTGGGTGCGTCGCAACCGAGTCATTGCTATCGACGAGACCGTAGGCGCTCTCGGCATAGCTAAAGGTGATATTGCCACCAGTAAGAACACTCATCGTGAGTGGCGCTGGCTGTGTAGTACGAGTAATAAACCAGTACCCGCCCCCGAGGACGAGAACGACGATAATAATTGCACCGATTGCTTTGGTATTCATATGTTTCCATAGTATACAGGGCATTGCCCAGTTGTCAAGGAGTATACGAAACACCGCCGGCCCCTGGGGTCGGCGGTGTTTTGGGCTAATAATTAGGGCTTGTTCGTGAGTGTGAGCCCATCGAGTTGGATTTTGTCGATGTAGTTAGTGCCTGTCGTTGCGTCCGCGATGAGGAAGGCGAAGTAGACGCGTTTATTGGCGTACTCCGGGCTCGTGATGAGCTTGTGCCATGCAGTCTCGGCGCCATCGCTTGAATACGTGCGCGTAGCATCGTCAGTAATGGTGCAGTTAGTCACATCGCCGAAGAAGTCAGCGTGCATCCACTCCCCTATCCCTGGTTCGATAATTCCCGTCGGATCGCTACAGGTAGAAGGGTCGAGGAAGATGGTGCCCGTCGTCGCGCCGTTTACCGCGTCTTCAACTTGGAGACTGATGCGCGGCGAGCCACCTGAGTTCGTCGTCGTTGCTGGCCCCGGGGTCAGAATATCGAAGCCGAGGTGCGTCACTTGCGTGAGACGCATATTCCACCAATTACGGAATGAGTAGGAAGCAAAGTCAGTCGCGTCAGTTGAGTGGTCACCAAGTTTAATCGACCAACCCTTACCTGCCGCTCCGTCTAGTGAGATGCCCTTAATCCAACTGGCATTGTACTGATCCTCATCCGCTTTCCTAATTTCCTTCTTGGTTGAAAGGATGACGCGATTGCCAAAGTCTGCGTTTGTGATGTTCTCACCCGAGTCGAGATGAATCATTTTGTCAGGATGCTTGTTCGTCCATCCGTCCTGCATGACCTCGTGCACTCGATACCAGCTCGGAGTAAGAGGACCGAAGCGATACGCACCATCAGAACCGGTTGTAGTCGTCGAGGCCAAGGTGCCGGTCGTGTCGGTGGAGCTCGTGGCGGTGTAGAGTTCGATAGTCCAGCCGGCGAGCGTAGGTTCATTCACATCTTTCTTCCCGTTGTAATTCATATCCTCGTACTTGATGCCGGCGATACTGCCGTACTCGAAGTTGGAGAAGACGAGCCTGTCTTTATTCTTCGCGCCAAGCTTCTCTCCTGGGGCGAGCGTCACGTCGTAAACGCCGCTTGCCGGAGTCGTCTGACCCCATCCATCCTGCGCCACTTCGCGTACATGATACGTACCGGCCGCAAGTCCACTGAAGCGGAAGTTGCCGCTCGTATTTGTCGTGGTTGACGCCTCATCAGTGTCGAGTGCGCCGTTGTCGTTGGCATCGAGATAGATGGTCCAACCGCTAAGGCGCGGATGATGCCCTTTCGCATCACGATCCTCAACCTTGTATCCACGGATTTCTGCATTCAGTTTGTCTATCACCGGCGCCGTACACTTTTGATTCAAAACGAGCACGTACTCGTCAGTGGTGAGCCCCGTGAATACTGGTGTGCTGGTTGAGAGCGTTTGCACGGCCGCATCAGCGAAGCTTGTCGCGCTTGATTTGTATCCGAGCAAACGATACTTATCTTCGACGCACTCGGCTCCTACGGGGAGAACATTGCTCGAAGCATCAATGTTGGAAGTGATTTCAGAGGTGGTGTAGTCCGCTGGAGCGCTCATGGGAGAGGTGTCTGCCCCGTATTGGTCCGGAGCGCCTCCGTGATTATTGCCAAGTACGTAGGTGCCCGTGCCCGCGCCGATATTCGCCGCATTCCAGGTGGCGGTCATCGGGAATTGATACCCGCCTGCTGTTTCTGCTGTTGCCATTCCACCGTCAAGATATTTCAAGATGTGGACTTTGAGTGTCGTCGGGGGCGTTACTTCACATTTCGTGTTCCACACGATGATGTATCCGTCGCCATCGAGGTCTGTGAAGGCAGGAACCGTCAGTGTCGGTGTACCTCCCTCGGCTGCAACGAGTGTGCTGCCTGTGGTGTAACCCACAAGCGCGTATGAGTGAGAGCCGTCGCACGATGCGCCGACCAACGAAGTGCTGAGGTCTTCATTAGTTGTGTAATCGAAACCAAGATCTTTTTCTCCCGTTGAGGCCTCGTACGCCACGTCTCCGGCTGTCCAACCTGATGGGCCAAGAGTGAACGGTGCGCTATAGGTAGCGGTGTACATTGGGAAGCTTATGCCGCCTACGCCTGCAGAAGTCGCGAGTGCACCATCAACATACTTGAAGATGTGCACATTAGAATGTGTTGGCGGAGGTGGCGGTACGCATTCGTTATTGTTCACCGTGAGCTTGTAGAGCAGGCCAGCTGGATTCGGATCTCCAAATGCCACATGCGTGATGGGATCTTCAGCAGGATTCGTCACCGTGAAGGTAATCGTGTTCGAGCCAGACAATAAGTCTGGCTGCAGGGATAGGCCACGTGTTAGTCGAACTGAAGTTGTTCAGGTCGGTTGCGGAAGTCCCGGTACTAATCGGGTTCCCATTGACCGAGACCGTGTACATGTTATCCGTCGCAATCTCGAGCGATGAGTCTAGCGAAGCGCCCGTGATACTGAACGTCCTCGTGAAGACCTTGGTCCCCGTTGGCGAAGAACCGTTTACGTCCAGAGGAGCGCTATACACCCACGTTGCGCCAGCAAGTGATGTCCATTCCGGATGAGGAGTGACCGCCACCGCTGCACTTGAGTCAGTTGCATCCTGCGTCGAGGTGTCGCTGAAAATCGTTTGCGACGCGCTGTCGTTACACTCTGGCGCAAGTCCTGTTGCGAATGCTGCGGCTGGAATGAGGAGTGAACCGACCGCGATGAGAGGAATAATAAAACCAAACCGCGCAAGATTTTTTTGCATGGGTAATATCGTTTGTTACAAACCGACTAGTAAGAACACATGGTATCCACTACAAGATGAACGCTCCATGAAAGAAAAACTCTTTGAGGGAGGTCTACGGTCTGAACGAGGTATACCCCCGAACCTTACAGATAAAAAGTCAATGTGATGAATGTTAGCGAGCCGCTGCGGCGGCTTGACTTTGTACGTATGGTGTAACATGACTCTGACATCGCTCGCGCTCCTTGGCGCCGGCGTCTTCGGTTTCGTGATGCTCCGCAGGAAGAAACGGAAGGGCGCCATCTGAGACGGACGTCAGCCAATGCACTTTTGAAAGCGGCGGGACCCTCGTGGGTTCCGCCGCTCTTTTTTATCTATCGGAACAAGCGGTTGACAAGATATCGGGGGTATGATACTGTGGCTAGGTCAATACAGCGCTGATCCAGGTGAGCAGGGATCGACCTCCATCCTCGGCCTACTGCTTTTGATACTTACTAGCTCTTCCACATATCACTATGCAAGAAGGAACTATCGCACGCCTTACAGACAAGGGCTTCGGGTTCATTAAGCGCGAAGGCCAGGAGAAAGACCTGTTCTTCCACTCTAACGACCTCGTAGGCATCTCGTTTGAAATGCTCCGCGAAGGCGACAAGGTCACCTTTGAAGTTGCTGAGAGCCCGAAAGGCTTGAACGCTGTCAAGGTTTCCAAAGTCGGCTAAAGATTCAACTCTTTCAAACAGCGCCCCCTCGGGGGCGCTGTTTGTTTTTTATCTACGCACAAGGCCACTTTTTATCCTTCTTATCTTTGATACGATTTACGAATGGGAGATTATGAAGACAAGTTCTGGGGTGCCGTCGGCTCGCTCATCATCATTGTCGTCGTTGTCGGTATCTGCGTGTTGGTATGGATGTGGCTCAAGGCTCATTTTGCATAAAACACGACATCGGCAGGCTATACTAGGGCGATGAAGTTTACGAGCTATACGGGCGAAGCAAGCCGCGAGGCGGCTGAACTCAAACATTTTGCCCGCGACACTTCGATTTTTGAACGAACGCCCGAGGTGATTGCGTACCCGAAGGACGCGAACGAAGTATCTCTAATTGTAAAAGATGTACACGCGGCAAAAGAGGCAGGTGAGGAGGTGAGTGTTACCGGCCGCTCCGCGGGCACCGACATGAGCGGCGGCCCCTTGACGACCTCCATCGTCGCTTCGTTTACACAGCACATGAACCATATGGGCGAGGTCGGGGATGGGTACGCGGTGACCGAGCCCGGCGTCTTTTACCGCGACTTTGAAAAAGCAACGCTCGCGAAGGGCCTCATCCTGCCCTCCTACCCTGCCTCGCGCGAGATAGCCGCAATGGGCGGCATCATCGCCAATAACGCAGGCGGCGAGCGCACGCTCGAATACGGCAAGACTGAAAAATACGTGGAGGAATTGGAAGTCGTGCTCTCCGATGGCTCCATCACTACTTTTAAAGCGCTCTCTTCAGACGAACTTGAAAATAAAAAACGGCAGCAAAATTTAGAGGGAGAGATTTATCGGAAGATGGACGCCCTCCTCACCGAAAACGCAGTTGAAATAGAGGCTCGTAGGCCTAAGGTTTCAAAAAACTCGGCTGGATACGCCCTGTGGAGCGTTAAAAGCCCCGAGGACGGGACTTTTAACTTAGCCAAGCTCATCTGCGGCTCCCAGGGCACGTTGGCGCTCTGGACCCGCGCTAAGCTCGCTCTCGTAAAACCCAAAGAGCATCGCGCGATGCTCGTCATCTTTCTAAGCGACCTCGCTATCCTGCCCGAAATCGTGCATCGCGTACTCCCCCTTAACCCCGAATCATTTGAGTCGTTCGACGACCAGACCTTCAAGCTCGCCGTCAAATTCTTGCCCGAGATGCTCGCGCAGATGGGCTGGGCCAAGGCCGCACGCCTCGGCATCTCATTCATCCCTGAAGCAGAGATGGTTTTGACCGGCGGAGTGCCGAAGCTCCTCCTCATGGCAGAGTTTGCCGAGGACACTATCGACGAGGCCGACCGCAAGGCGGTCGAAGCGCAGAAAGCTCTCGCTGATTTGCAGGTAAAGACGAAAGTAGAAAAAGATGAGCGCGAGAGCGAAAAGTTTTGGATTGTACGCCGCGAGAGCTTCCGCCTCCTGCGCAAGAACCTGCACGGGATGTACGCCGCACCCTTTGTCGACGACTTCGTCGTCCCGCCCGAATGCTACCCACAATTTCTTCCGGAATTAAACGCCCTCTTGAAAGAGTACGAGAAGAATTTTATCTATACTATCGCCGGCCATATCGGCAATGGGAACTTTCACATCATCCCCTTGATGGACCTCACGAAGCCCGAGGTCCGGCAGACCGTCCTCGACTTGGGCCCCAAAGTCTATGCACTCGTCATCAAGTATGGCGGGACGACGACCGGCGAGCATAATGACGGCATCATCCGCACCCCCTACCTCCCTTTTTTGTTCGGCGAGAGGATGGTAGGGCTTTTTAAAGAGACGAAAAAGATATTCGACCCTCTCAATATATTCAACCCCGGCAAGAAAGTCGGCGGCACGTTCGAGGACGTCAAGCGCGACATGATTAAAGCGCCCTAGGGCGCGCTGGCTTATTTTTGTACGGGATACTTTTTCTCAATCACGTCGTAGGTTGTCTTCGAAATCGTGCTGATGGCGGTCGAAGCGGTCGTTTCATCTTTCGCGCTTGTCATGACGCACAACAGGTAGGGGTGCCCCGGGTAATACACCACCCCGCAGTCGGAGAGCTCTACGCCTGTAGATGTCTTACCGTCGCTAAGTACATGTTCGCCGTATTTTTGCGCCATGACCATATCCTTGGGCACGCCAGCTCGCAGGCCCCCGATAAAGTCTACTTTCGACAGGAGCTCGAGCGCTTTTTCAGAAGATGCAGGCGAGAGATAGGTCGCATTGTACAGGATGCGAAAGAAGAGGCCGTAGGTGCGGGCAGAGATCTGATAATCGGTAGAGCCGTCGCCCGGCTCGGGTATCCCGAGCGCTGAATAGGTAGCGCTTAGAATTTCAGGATTGATGTAGTCTAAAAGCGTGAAGGTCGCACCGTTGTCTGAATCGATAATCATAGAATCAAGGAGTTCCTTTATCGTGTAGCTCTTCCCTACCACAAGCTCGGAGGGAGCCTCGAACGGGGGCAAGTTTGTAAAGGTATGATAGACGGCCGACTCCGTGAGAATGGACGACGCGCTTTCGGCCTCTTTGAAATACGCGATCATGAGGGGCACCTTGAGCAGGCTTGCCGGGTGGTACGTGTCATCTTGGTTAATGCCGACCCACCGCGCCGTATTAAGGTCGCGAAAATAGAACGCAATACGCGAGACACCCGGCGATTGATTAACGTTTGCGACATCCTGCTCAAGGGCCGCCTTAAGGTCGACCAGCTCGCCGTACTTGGTCGCCTCGGGCGTGCGGTACGCGAGAAGAGGCCGTACGAACTTATATAAAGAGTTCGTCTCCTGTATCGGAGTGAGGGACGCGCTGAACGCGGCTCTAAGAGAATCTCTCTCCATCTGCACCCAGGCATACCCTGCCGCAGTACCGATAACGAGACCGACGCATACTGCGAGCACGAGCTGTGAACGTGACGTCATGCCACTACCATACCCGCAAAATCAGAAAAAATATAGGCGGCGCACGACCCTGCGCAAAAAAGAGTACACTGAAACCCCATGGAATCTGAAAAGGGCCTTATCGAAAAGGCACAAAGCGGGGATGACGGCGCATTTGAGGCATTGGTGCGCAGCTACACTGGCATCGTATTCTCCTTTGCCTATCGCTATGCTGGCAACCGCGACCTTGCTGAAGACGCAGCGCAAGAGACGTTTCTCAAGGCATGGAAGAGCCTTCGGCGTTTCGACCCGGATAAGCCCTTGAAGCCGTGGCTCCTTGCAATCGCTCGGAACGTCGTTCTCGACCACCTGCGCAAACGGGCTCCCGTCGCCTTCTCTACGCTGCAGGGTAACGATGACGAACCGAGCCTCGAGTCGACGCTGCCTGACCCGGAGCCTCTACCCGATGAGATCTTTCGGCGCCTGGCGCTCGGTGAGGAGGTGCGGCGCGCGGTGGCTGAGCTCATACCTCGCGACCGCGCGGTACTCGCGCTGCGGTATGAAGAAGGCCTCCCTTTCGAAGCTATCGCTGAAATCATGAGGGCTCCCTTGAATACCATTAAGAGCTGGCACCGCCGGGCCCTTGCGCGGCTCCGACCAAAACTAGACCCCGAAGGAGGTGCACCGAAACGCCATGACTGAACGTATTACCAGCGTGGGAAGCGACTACGAACGACTTTTCTCTGCCCTCCCAAAGGAGCCCGTACCTATCTACCTTTGCGAGCAGGTAGTGGGTCGTATCCGTCAGGAGCGCAGCAGGGTAACACGAGTTCGGCTCGTGGTAGCTTCCCTCTGCGGCACTCTGTCGGCCGCTGTCGGCGTATATGCCGGCATTGTGCTCGTAAGCGCCGCCACCAGTTCTGGATTCTTTTCATACCTCGCGCTCGCATTCTCAGACCAAGGCGCCGTGCTTAAGGATGCGGGTTCTTTCGGCTTAAGCCTTCTCGAGGCGTTCCCCGCCTTAGAAACGATCGCCTTTCTCGCCCTACTCGCCATATTGATTGGCTCGCTGCGAACCTTCGGGCAAGCGCTTCGTTTTACCAGTTCATATACCTCCGGCGCTCTTGCTGCCGCATAACCTAATCCTATGATACTTATCGAAAAACTTTCACATGCGCTTGGCTCCCGCACGCTTGCGGGGGCTCTTGTCGCTGTCATTGGACTCGGCGTTCTCGCCGGCGTATTCGAACTTGGAGAGTTTGTCGGCTTTCATAAGGCCTCATTCGCTTCCCGCTGGGAAGAGAATTATGAACATAATTTCGGCGGGCTTCCGCAGGGCATGGCAACCTTTAACCGCCGTATCCCCAACCCGCACGGCGCCGCTGGTAAGATTGTGAGCGTTACCGCGCCTACGTTTAGTATCGTAGGTGATTTTGAGAATGAAAAAACGATTCGCGTCGCCTCAAGCACCATTATCCGTAAGGGTGACCAGGAAGTCACCTTTAAGGAGCTTGTTGTTGGAGAGAGCGCTGTCGTCATCGGTACGCCGAACGAACAAGGCGAGATTGACGCGACCTTGATACGCATCCTCCCGACACTTCCTGCTCCCTAACCGTAGCTACTGTATGCACGATACCCTCGCGAGACTCGCTATTCTTTATCAGCTGGTACGTGCCTATGCGCGGGCGCATAAAGTGGTGAGTGCTATCGTGATACTCGTACTCCTTGGTGGCGGCTACTATACCTACACAAAAATCACCGCACCTTCTACGGCACCACGCTACATCCTTGCCACGGTCGCGACCGGCACGGTTGTCGCAACTCTCACCGAATCGGGGCAAGTAAGCGCTTCACATCAGCTTATGCTCGCCCCGAAAGCCTCTGGCGAAGTAATCGGGGTGTATGCGAAACCCGGCGATTACGTCGGAGCGGGCCGCATCATTGCACAACTCGATGCGAGAGATGCCGCACAGGCCTTACGCGATGCCGAGCTCTCCCTAGAGACCGCCCTCTTGACCTACCAGCAAGACACTGCTACCTCAACGCTCGCGCTCAACCTCCTTACTGCACAGAACGGCGCTACAAACGCCGACATCGCGCTCGCTAAGGCTCACGACGCCGCCTATGCTTCAATCGCGAGCGTCTATAGCGACCTCGGCACCATCATGAACGGCCTCGACACGGCGCTCCACGGGTCGAACGTTGCCGGTCGCGAGTACCAGAAAAATATCGATGCCTACGGCGATGCGGTCATAACGCACGATGCGAGCATTTCGCTCTATCAGAGTTCGGCAGCCACCTCATATACGTCTGCAGTGACCGCCTATCAGAGCGCGCTTATCGCTTATAAGGTGACGAGTCGTTCGATATCGAATGATGACCTCGTCGCGCTTGCGCAATCAACCTACCTGGCGACGCAAGCCGTAGCTGATGCAGTGAAAAATACGCATGACCTTTTTGACCGCGTGAATAACGACTCCACGTTTTATAATCTCGGCACTCCTTCGGGTCTTGCAGGCTTGCTCTCAAGCACCGGGACCTACACCACTATAGTTACAAACGATCTCTCAGCGGCGCTTTCGACAAAGACCACTATCATATCGGCCGAACAAGTGCTCGCACAGACTAAGAACACGCTTGAGGCGACCCAGGCGGGGTCAAATACGGTCGCGGTTCAATCGGCTGAACTCACGCTGAAACGTGCGCAGGAGGCCGTCACGACCGCACAGCAGAATCTTGCGGATTATACCGTCGTGGCGCCCTTTGCCGGTACCATTGCCTCGGTAAATGTCCAGAGGTACGACCAGGCAGGGGCGGGTACGTCAGTCGCGACCTTAGTGACCGACCAACAAGAGGCGGCGATATCAGTGAATGAAGTCGACGCGGCGAAATTTAAGGTCGGCCAAAAAGCGACTCTCGCCTTCGACGCTTTGCCGGGCGTCTCTATCGCGGGCACCGTCACGTCAGTCAACGCAATCGGGGCCGTCTCCCAAGGCGTCGTTACCTACGGAGCCACTATCACCTTTGATACCAAGAATCCTCTCGTGAAGCCCGGCATGAGCGTCGACGCATCAATCGTCACGGGGAGCAAGAATGGGGTCCTCATCGTCCCCTCAAGTGCCGTAAAATCAAATGCAAACGGCTCCTATGTGCAAGTGTTTTCGCCGCCCGTAGATACGGGCGGCGTGACCCAGAGCCAGGGCATCCAGACGACCGAGACTCCTGAAGCGGTGCAAGTGACGACAGGGCTCACGAGCGACACTGACACCGAGATTGTCTCCGGGCTCACGGCTGGCATGCAGGTCATCGTGCGCACTGTCACGGGCACCACTCCCGTAACGACTACGACGGCGGGAGGCGGAGCGCGAGCCGGAAGCATCGGCGGCATCCGGCTCCCATGATAGAGATTAAGAATATCCGTAAAACGTATGGGCAGGGCGACGCGGCATACGAAGCGTTAAAAGACATCTCGTTTACGATTGAGGACGGCGAATTTGTCGCCATTATGGGGCCGTCTGGCTCTGGCAAGTCAACCTTGATGCATATCATCGGCTGCCTCGATACTCCGACCAGTGGGACGTACCACCTCGACGGTCGCGATGTCTCGAAGATGTCTGATGACGAACTTGCGCAAATACGGAGCGATAAAATCGGCTTTGTCTTTCAATCCTTCAATCTCCTACCCCGCACCACCGTACTGCGAAACGTGATGCTGCCCTTGGTCTACGAAGGAATCGAACCTGCCGAACGCGTGCGACGCTCAAACGAAGCGCTTGCCGCGGCTGGCCTTGACGTTACTTTTTCCACTCATCTTTCTAACCAGCTCTCGGGCGGGCAGATCCAGCGGGTTGCGATAGCCCGAGCCCTCGTCAACAACCCATCCCTGATTCTTGCCGATGAACCGACAGGAAATCTCGACACCGTCACAGGCGAGATGGTGCTGCGCACCTTTATAAAACTCAATGAGGAGCAGAAGCGGACGATCATCGTCATTACCCACGAAGCTTCTATCGCCGAGTACGCGAAACGAGTCATTTTTATTAAAGACGGGCGCGTCATTGAGGATGCTAAAAACGGGGTTCGCCGCACGGTATGAGAGTCGTCGACTTATTTGAAGAGACCTCCATTGCGCTTCGAGCTAACGCGGTGCGTTCAGGGCTTACGATTCTCGGCATCGTCATCGGCATCAGCTCGGTTATCGCCATGGTGGCAATCGGGAGCGGAGCCTCTAACTCCATTTCATCGTCGATTGCGGCAATCGGTTCAAACCTGATTATTGTCATGCCGGGCGCCCAGCGAACCTTCGGGGCCGGCGCTTCAGCCGGACGCGGGACCGCGCAGTCGCTTACCGTAGATGACGGGCTCGCTGTTACGACACAAATCCCGAATGCTTCAGCCGTCGCCCTTGATGTCTCCAGCCGCCAGCAAATCACCGCTAAGGGTACGAACACGAATACCTCCGTTATCGGAACCTCGCCCTCATATCAGAGCGTGCGCAACCTTTCGGTTGACCAGGGCGTATTCATATCAGACTCAAACGTGCAGAGCGGCGCAAAAGTCGCGGTCATCGGGCCAACCGTTGTTACTGACCTGTTTGGCGCCGACGCGACGGGAGATCAGGCGCTCGGCCAGACGATACGCATTAAGGGCACAAACTACCGAGTGGTTGGCGTCACGGTCGCTAAGGGCGGGAGCGGATTCTCAAACGTCGACGACACGGTCTATATCCCCTATACCACTGCGCAGCGCTACCTCACGGGTAATCAGTACCTTTCAGAGATTGATGTCTCGGCCGCCTCGGCTGACACCGCCAAACAAGTGCAGACCGATATCACGAACCTGCTCCTTGATCGGCACCACTTGAGCGACCCAGCGCAAGCTGACTTTTCGACCTTGAATCAAGCTGATATCGCAGCAACTGCTTCAAGCATAACTTCTACCCTGACCTTGCTCCTTGGCGCGATAGCGGGCATCTCGCTTCTTGTCGGGGGCATCGGCATCATGAATATGATGCTGACGAACGTTACCGAGCGTACCCGCGAAATAGGCCTCCGTAAGGCTATCGGGGCGAAAAAACAGGATATCAGCCGCCAGTTTCTCGCTGAAGCTGTCGCGCTCACCGTCATCGGCGGGGTAATCGGGATAGCCCTCGGATGGCTTATCGCGTACGGCGTCAATGCAACCGGCATCGTCACGACGAGCGTGTCGTGGTTTTCAGTCGCTCTCGCGTTCGGTGTCTCAGCGGCCATCGGTATCGCCTTCGGGTGGTATCCGGCGCGAAGAGCCGCGAATTTAAACCCGATCGAGGCGCTTCGTTATGAATAATAAACAAAACTATGAATAAACAATTGCTTATCACTGCTGTCATCGCTCTCATTGTCGGCGGTGCTGCGGGCTACCTCGCCCCGCACAGCCTTGCAAAGACAGCAGGTGCGACCGGCAGTTTTAGTCGCATGGCCGGCGTGGGGAGCTTTATGCGCGGCGGAGGAATGGGCAGTGGCGCTCTCTCTGGCACCGTCGCGGCTAAAGATGCCTCGAGCATAACGATCGATACGCGCGACGGCAGTTCCCATGTCGTCCTCATCTCGCCAGCAACGACAGTCGCCAAAAACGTTGCGGGAACGCTCGCTGACGTCTCGGTCGGGAGCACAATCCTTGTCTCGGGCACGGCTAACAAGGATGGCAGCGTCTCAGCCAGCTCGATACAGCTGCGGCCGGCAGATACGGCTCAACCAACGAAGTAGCGCGGCGGTTTCATTTTGCAGGGGCTTTTGATAGTATGGCCCTCATATGAAGCGTACATGGCAGCGGGCCTTTGCAATCGCAATCGCCGTCTTGATGATGTTCTCGACGGTCGCGCTCTTCTTCCCCATTTTCTCGGCTTCACAGCCGGTAACGCCCACACCGGCACCAACCGCAAACTCGCTCTAGAGCGGTTTAGCCGTAATGGGGAGTTTTGTGAGAGGCAGTGTGGGTGATGCGGATATCGCCGTGCTGATTAAACTGCTCGGCGGCAACCGCGCCTTGCTTCACGAGCTCAAGGAGAGCCAAGAATGAGACGATGACCTCTATCCGTTCTTTTGCAGTTTTTGAAAATTCGCCGAAGGAAAGCGTCATAGCCTCTTGCACGCGTTTCGCGAGGGTATCCATCATCTCCTCAATCGTGATCATGGGCTTGACGCGCGCTTCGGGCAATTGCTCGATCTCTTCGCGAGCAGCGAGGATGCGCGCCAGCGCAGCAGCTAAAGTCTCGGCGCTTAGATCTCGACTGGGGCTGAAGGTGACTTCAGGCGCCCGCTCGCCCGCCTCAAACATGAAATGCTTGTCGTAGATGCGTGCGAGCTCTCTCGACGCTTCACGGACTTTCTCGTAGGCCGCGAGTCGGCGCTCGAGGTCCTTGATATCTCCCTCCTCTTCGTCGGAGAGCGCGAAGTCGGGTATGAGGGACTTCGACTTGATGAGGAGCAGGGTCGCAGCGATTTGTATGAAATTCGCTGTCTCCTCTACCGGGAAGTCGACCTGTGCTTTTACGTGCGCGATGAACCCGTCGGTTATCGTGGCAAGCGCGAGCTCGTTGACAAGGAGTTTGCGGCCCTCGATAAGGTCAAGGACAAGGTCGAAGGGCCCCGCGTAGCTCGGCGTTTGGATAGAGAACCCCGTATGACGGCTTAATCCGGCCATGCTTCGATAAAGCGCAAAAAGAGGCGGACGGGAGTGCCCGCGGCGCCCTTCGCGAGCTTATCGGCATCAATCGTGGTCATCCGTGGCGCCATATCAAGGTGCGCCCACGGGCACTCGAGCTCTTTGGCGAATTGCCAGAGGAACATGGCGGCATTAATGGCGTCGCCCTTTCGCATCGAGGCGCTCTCGGGAAGATTCACGAGGTCAGCGAAGGTTCCTTTGACATTCTCCTCATACTCATCCCAGAGCGGGAGTCGCCACACGTAGTCGCCGCTCTCTTCACCGAGCTGTGAGATTTTTAGAGCTAATGCGTCGTCGCGAGTAAAGAGGACGCTCGCACGCGTACCAACCGCAGAGAGCGAGGAACCGGTCAGGGTTGCCGTATCAAGGACGACTGCAGGGTCAAGACGCTTCGCATACGTAAGCGCGTCAGAGAGGATAAGCCGGCCTTCAGCATCGGTATCAATGACCTCGATGGTCTTGCCGGAGAGCGATTTCAAGATATCGCCAGGCCGGACGGCGTTCCCCGCGGACATATTCTCGACCGCAGGGACAAGAGCGACGACGTGCTTCTTCACGCCTAGCTTTGCAGCAAGCACGACGCTCGTAATAACCGCAGCGCCTCCCGACATATCCATATGCATCTCGTACATGTGCCCTTCCGTCTTGATATTGAGGCCTCCACTGTCGAAGGTGACGCCCTTCCCCACGAGCACAATCGGCTTATCGTTACTTCCTTTGTATTCAACAATAATGAATTTTGGTTCTTCACTTGACCCTTTGGCGACCCCGAGCACCGCACCCATCCCGAGAGCTTCCATCTCCTTAGGGCCAAGCACCTCGACCGTGACCGGGAGCCCCTTCGCAGCATCGCGCGCTGCTTGCGCGAGTATCGCGGGCGTCATATCGCCCCCCGGAGTATTCGCGAGCGCACGGCACGCATTCACCGCCTCTCCGATAATCTGCCCCCGCTTGAATCCGGCCTGCATATCTTTCGGCGTCGCACCGCACACGAGCACCTCCTCGACTACATTCCACCCCTCTTTCGGCGGAGTCTTAAAGGCATTGAACTCGAAGTTGGCCATCTCGAAGTTCTGTGCTATCAAGCTCCCAAGCTCGGGGAGCGGAATAGTCGAGAGTTGGGGGAACGGAGATTGATTCAGCTGCACGGCGATTTTCTTTATCTTTTGTTCCTTTGCCTTTTGGATGATGCCTCGGCAAATGAGAATGAATGTGCGTCGGTTCACGTCCGCCCATTTGCCGACCCCTAGCTCAAGGGTATCCGCACCGTGGCGACAAAGCTTCCCTTCCGTGATGCGTACGCGGGTGTATCCAGAGGGAGCTTTGTCGAGGGGAGTATCGGTGAAAACAATCTTCATGGACTAATCAGGAGTAGAAAGGAGCGTGTCGATGCGATTCATATCGCGTGGGAACAACGAGGCTTCCTTTACATTACCGAGCTCAAGCATACGCGCCGTGAAGCGCTCAAGGCCGGTAGAAGAACCGCCGTGAGGAGGCATCCCGTACTTGAATGCCTGCAAATAAAACGCAAATCTATCGGGATCAAGGCCGCGGCTTTGTATCTTCTCTACCATCTCATCGTATGCATGGATACGCTGGCTGCCGCTGTTGATTTCAAGACCCCGGAAAAGGAGGTCGAAACCGCGCGAGTACGGCGCTTCACCCGGATCTTCGTAGGTATAAAACGCGCGTACTTTCGTTGGGAATCGGGTGATGAACACGAAGTCAGAGTCGTGCTCTTTTTTTACCCATTCGCAGATACGGCGCTCGTGCTCGGGCTCCATATCAAGCGCACCCTCTGGCACGTCAAGTATCTTGTGCGCTTCAGCAAGCGTGAGGATAGGAAATTTCTCTCCGAGAGCTGGCACGCTTGTCTTGAGTTTAGTAAACGCGTCAGGATGTTTCGAGCTAACCTCATTCACGACCTCTCGAATCACGCTCTCGAGCACTGCCATGACCTCTCGCTCGTCTTGTATGAAGCCCATTTCAAAATCCATCTGGGTAGACTCCGAAAGATGGCGGGTTGTCGAGCTCTTTTCTGCACGAAATGCTTTTGCGATGGTTGAAACCCGTTCAAATGCTCCTACCATGATTTGCTTATAGAGCTGCGGGCTGGTGGCAAGGTAGGCGGTTTGGTCGTAGTAATAGCCGACCTTGAAGACAGCGGCGCCGCCTTCGGCGTCGCCGCCAACCAAGGCCGGCGCCTGAAATTCGGTGAAGCCTTGCTTGGCGAGCGCGTGGCGATACGTGTCGAGAATGGTGGCCTGAACAGCAAAAATGGCGCGCTCGCGTTCGCTCCGGATGGTAAATGGCCGGTAATCGAGGAGGGTGTCGAGATTTACTTCGGTGTCTTTTTCAAAGGGGAGCGTGTGGGCTGCGCTCAAGACCTCAATCCTTTTTATCTCAAGCTCGATATCGCCGTTTTGTCTATTAGCCTGTGCATTTTTCTCCGGGCGCTTGTTGACAATACCCTCTACGCGCACGACGTACTCGTTACGCACCTCTTTGGCCGTTTCTAACGCCTCCGAGCCAGGCAAGACCACCCCCTGCACTACCCCGCTTCGGTCGCGAAAATCAAAAAAGACCATCTTGCCTTGGTCGCGACGGACATCCACCCAACCGCTCATCGAGACGGCTTCCCCGATGTGCTTCCCAAGCTCGCCTATAAGCGTACGCTCCATAGTCCTTTATTATGCCACTCCGACCGCTTTACGCACTTGTTCCATTTTTGTCTCGCTTGCGGCTTGCGCAGCACGTTTCCCTTCCATAAGGACTTGCTCGATGATATCGGGGTTGCTTTTAAGCTCCTCATATTTTGCACGCAGAGGAGCGAGGTAACGGCCCAAATCTTCAATCAACGCCTCTTTAAGCGCTTTGTAGTTGCCCTTGTTCTCTTCATAGAGAGGAGCAAGCTCCTCTTCGCCCCGTACCAGCTTATGTATCGCGTAGACGTTCTCCGGCCGTTCGCCGGATGAATCGGTAACGATACCCATAACGGCTTTTACGAGTTCGTCGCGAGAACCGAAAAGGGGGATCACATTGCCATAACTCTTGCTCATCTTCTGGCCATCGGTGCCCGGCACGACGGCGACCTCGGGCTTGATGAACGCTTCGGGTAGCCGAAAAACCTCCGTTGTAAACGTACGGTTGAATTTCTCTGCGATGTCGCGCGCGTATTCAACATGCTGCTTTTGGTCAGCGCCGACCGGCACGATGTTCGTGTCGTAGAGCAATATGTCGGCCGCCATGAGGACGGGGTAGTTGAATTTGCCGACGCTTATCTCTTTATTCTTCACTTCAGCATCCTTAAAGGCGTGCGCCCGCATGAGGTACGGCATGGTGATGATGGTATCGAAAATCCAAGCGAGTTCGGTGTGTGCCGGTACCTCTGATTGTTTGAAAATAACCGCCTGCTTAGTGTCGAGACCCGCGGCCAAGTAACCAATGACAAGCTCTCGCGTGCGGCGACGCATCTCTTCAGGGTCTTGGATGGTGTTGAGGGCGTGATAGTCAGCCACCATCAAGTACGAGGTGTACTCGCCTGAATTGACAAGCTCAATTTGCTGGCGCATGGCGCCAAAATAGTTGCCGATATGGAGCTCACCCGAGGGCTGTATCCCCGAGAGCATCGTTTTCTTCCCGCTGTCGCTCATTCAAAAACTCTACCATAGAAACGAAAAAGTCCCGCGCGCGTTCTGCGCTTGGGACCTCGGACACCTTCGGCCTTATGCCGCTTCTGCCTTGAATACGATTTGGGCTAGTTCGTCATTGTAGCGAAATGATATGTCAGCTTGAGCCATAAGAAGGGGTGGGCTCGAGCCCGGAAACATTAGGCACAGGGTCTTATAGATCTGTGTCGTCATCTCCTGTTGCATCTCGTTACCAATTCCAACTACTGGCGTATGCATATTGCCTCCTTTGCTACGTCCAAAAGCAGAGTAGCATAATGTATGCAAATAGTCAATACCTGGTGCGCCGGGTTGGATTCGAACCAACGGAGACCGAAGTCGCTTGGTTTACAGCCAAGTGCAATTGACCACTCTGCCACCGACGCAATCTATGCACTATACGCGATTTCGTGTTCTATTTCAAAACGAGAATAAGCACTTCGCGCTTGCCCTTTCGGATGAGCCCGTACCCCTCTTTCACATCGCCCTCCCCTATCTGGTAGTTCGCGTCGGCCGCTTGGGCGCCGGTGATAGAGATCCCTTTCGATTCGATAAGCCGACGCGCATCGCTCTTAGAGCTCGCGAGGCCGCCGGCGACGAGAGCGTCGACGAGCGGATAGCCAGCGGCAAGATCTGCTTTGCCGAGCTTGAGCGAGGGCGCCTCGCTCAAGGCAATGGCGCGCGTCTCGCGCGGGAGCTCTTCGAACGGCAGAGCGCCGAAGAGTGCTTCAGTTGCGAGCGCCGCGTGGTTCGACGCGGTCGGGCCGTGCACAATCTCGGTGACAATCTCGGCCAATGCCTTTTGCGCGAGACGCGCTTGCGGGCTCGCCCGGTGCTTCGCCATCAGCGACTCTATCTCTTCGAGCGGCATGAAGGTATAGGCTTTGAGGTACTTCTCGACGCCATCGTCGGGCACATTCACCCAGAATTGGTAGAACGCGTAGGGCGACGTCTTCGCCGCGTCGAGCCAGACAGCATTGCCCTCGCTCTTGCCGAACTTCTTGCCCGACGCGTCGGTAACGAGCGGCATCGTGAGCGCGTAGGCCTCGCGCCCCGCGCGCTTGCGGATAAGCTCGACGCCCGAGAGGATGTTCGTCCACTGATCTGATGCGCCGATTTGCAAGTCGCACTTGTATTTTTCATTCAGCACCAAGTAGTCATAGGCTTGTAAGAGTGCGTACGTAAACTCGGTGTACGAGATGCTCTCATCAGCCGTCGCGAGACGCTTCGCGATTATCTCGCGCTTAATCAGGTCGTTCACCGTAAAGAGCTTGCCGATTTCGCGCAAAAAAGGAACGAGGCGGATACGCGTGAGCCAGTCGGCGTTGTCGACCATGCGAAAGCTCGTCTTGCCTAAAATTTTGTAGAGCTGTTTTTGTAAGGCACGCGTATTGTTCCCTAGTGTTTTTTCGTCGAGCATACTGCGCTCACCATTCTCGCGCGGGTCGCCAATCATGCCGGTACCGCCCCCAACCAAGAAAATGAGCTTGTTGCCGGCATCCGCTAAACGCTTCATCAAGAGGACTACGGCCAAGTTCCCGATTTGCATCGAGTCGGCGGTCGGGTCGATGCCTAAATACACCGTTCGCGGCTCCTTTAAAATGAGTTCGATCGGCGCCGAGGAGTGCTCAATCAGCCTCCGCGCTTTCAACTCTTCAGCAAGCTTCATGCGCCGATTGTATCACTTTACTCTTCGAGGAATCCTCCTGCCTGATGCTCCCAGAGCTGCGCGTAGAGGCCGCCCTTTTGCAGTAAGAGCGTATGGTTGCCGTCCTCGATAATCCTGCCATCGTCCATGACGATAATGCGGTCCATCGCGCGCAAGGTCGATAAGCGATGCGCAATCGCGATGACGGTACGACCCTCCATAAGCGCAAGGAGCGCCTTTTGAACTGCCACCTCGCTTTCGCTATCAAGTGCGGAGGTAGCCTCGTCCAAAAGTAAGATGGGTGCATTTTTTAAAATGGCGCGCGCAATCGCAACGCGTTGTCGTTGCCCACCTGAAAGCTTGATGCCACGTTCACCAACGAGAGCCTCGTAGCTCTCGGGCAACCGCTCGATGAATTCGTGCGCCTGTGCAAGAGATGCCGCCTGGATAACCTCTTCGCGTGAGGCGTCTGGCTTCCCGTATGCGATGTTTTCATGAATACTTCGGTGAAAGAGGAGGGGCTCTTGCGGGACAACCGCAATGGCCTTCCGCAAGGTCTGTTTTGCGATTTCGGCGATGTTAACGCCGTCAATGCGTATCTCGCCTTTTGCCAAATCATAGTGTCGCAGGAGAAGCTTCACGAGGGTGCTCTTCCCCGCCCCGCTTTTCCCTACGAGGCCAACACGCTGTCCTTTTGGAATCGATAGCGAAAGGTGGTCAAAGACATTCACTCCCCCATACTCAAACGTGACATTATCGATATCGATTGTTCCTTGAATGTGAGGAGTCGCGCGCGCGTGAACGACGTCGGGCACGTCATGCGGGTGGACGATGTCGGTGAGGCTTTCGGTAACCTGCCCCCATGCGTCGGCAAAAGTATTGAGTTGCTGCCCAATAAACGTGAGACGGTCTTCGACAAGGATGATGATGGTGAGGATGAGCGCGATATCACCTGGCGAAATGACGCCTTGAAGGGTGAGTACGACTGACATAAAAAGGAGGAGCCCGACAAAGACGATTTGAAGAACCCCGTTTGCAAGAAGGACGGTCTCACCGTAGCGCCAGTTGCGGAGGCCTGATTCGCGCCGATCGATAATGAGTCCCTTGAGCCGCGTCATCTCAAAGTCTCTGCTCGCGTACTCGTGCACGGCTGAAATATTGGTAAGCATATCTACCGTGCTCCCGACGAGCGCGGTCTCGGCCTTTTGCGTTGCTGCAGAAAGCTCCACTCTCTTGCGCGCCAAGAAAACATTAAGCGGGGTAATGACCACGATCCAAAGGAGGAAAACCCACCCAAGGTACGGGTTTGACCAAAAGGCCATGGCGAAGCTCGCTATCATCGTGACAAAAAAGCCCGTAAACTGCCACATGATCTGCTCAGCCATCTCCTTAATGCTATTCGCGGCGTTTGAAATCTTGCTCGAAATAGAGCCCGCAAACCGCTCGCTGAAGTACTGATGACTGTGCAGCGTCACGTACGACGTGAGCGTGTAACGGGACGTCGCGCGCACTCCCGTCGCCCAACGCATGCCGATGAAGCCGCTTGCACGCCACGCAAGCGTAGAGCCAAGTGAAACCATCAGGTACGCAATAGCCGCTTGCCAGAGAAAAGGGACGGTGTTTGCGCTCTGAATACCTGTCGCAGCGTTCACGACTAATTTGAACACGTACGAACTGCCGACGTTGAGTGCGGCACCGAGAGCCACCGAGACGAGCGCGCCCGCCACGACCGTTCGATACGGACGAGATACAAAAAGCAAGAACCGAAACGGATTAATATTGCGTGGCAAGTCGTCACGCCAGATATCTTTCATGGGAGGTTTTAGTATATCGCACTGATGTTGATTGACATTGAACGCCGGGCTTCTATTACCGAGCGAGGACGAAAAGACCAACGAGAGGGGCGGCAAACCACCAGAAGAAGTATTGCTTCGGCGCGAACAGGGCATCGATTGCGGGGGTGAAGGTATAGGCGTCGTGAACCGGGAAAAGGTTGTACGCGAGGGCGAGCAAGAAGCCGGCGCCGAATATGGAGAGAGCGATGAGGCCGAAGATGCCGATGTAGACGAAGTCAGAGACAACGGCGCGGCGCAGGATGGTATAGGCGATACCTGCAAGCACGACGTAGACGCCTACGGCTGCGCCGAGTGCTGCCAAGGGCGGCGAAGAGGGTAAATATGACGCGTAGGGAAAGGTAGTGTAGAGCGCGTACCCCGCATACAACGAGATGAGGAGCGCGATGAAAGGGCCACGGCCCATGTACCACGCGAAAAGAAAGAGCAGGCCGACAAGGATGATGGCGATGAGGAAGTCGCTCCCCCACGCCCACGCGCCGAGAGCGCTATGGGTTGCAAGCGAATTGATATCGCCCAATTGCCCGCTAAGAGAATCCATACGGGGATTATAACCCCTATTTTTTACAATCCTTCGGTTTTCAAATCTTCGACTGCCTGCTTCGCCTTTGCGGATAATTTATGAGGAAGCGCAGCCTCGAGGTGTATCAAAAGATCGCCGCGCAAGGCACCTACGGGGACGCCCTTGCCGCGCACCCGCAAGGTTTCGAGAGGCTTCTTCATCATCGGTATCTTGACCTCGAGCGTCTTGCCCTCAAGCGATTCGATGGAGACGGTTGAACCGAGCAGAGCGTCGGTGAGCCTCACAGGCAAGTTCATCACGAGATTAGTCCCTTCTTTACGGAAAATCGGGTGCGGCTTTACATGCACTTTGACATAGAGATCTCCCGAGGCGCCACCCTTTACCGCCTCGCCGTGCTGGGGGATGCGTATCATCTCGCCGCTATCGAGGCCGGCAGGGATGGTGACGTGTATCTCCTCCTCTTTGCGTTTGACACCCTGGCCCTTGCACTCGGCACATCTTTCTTTAGGCATCTTGCCCATACCATCGCAGGCTGGGCAGGTGCGTACGCTCGTAAACGAGCCCAAGACAGAATTGCGAGTCTCGTGCACGCGGCCGGAGCCGCCGCAGCTCTTACAATTTTCGAGTTCGGTGCCAGGCTTAGCTCCTGAACCGCCGCATATCTCGCACGTGCTCACTTTTGCGATTAGCACGGAACGCTTGGTACCAAAAATAGAATCCTTAAAAGGTACCTCGATATCGATAGAGATGTCGCGGCCGCGGCGACCGCGAGGCGCGCGCGAGCCGCGCGCGCCGAAGATATCGCCGAAGCCCTCGAAGATATCGCCGAAATCAAAACTGCCATCACCTTGCTGGAATTGCGAAAAGTCGAACCCGCCCGGGAAGCCTTGCGCCCCACCTGCTGAAGGGCCGCCCCCGGCGAACGACTGGCCGTAGGTATCGTACTCGCGGCGACGCTTCTCGTCGCTCAAAATCGCGTAGGCCTCGGTAATCTCCTTAAACCTCGCTTCATCTCCGCCTTTATCAGGGTGATGCTTTTGTGCAAGCTTGCGAAAAGCCTTTTTGATATCGTCCTTCGAAGCCTTCTTATCGAGCCCGAGCACGTTGTAGTAATCCTTTGCCATTGAGAATCAGTATACACCGACGGCTATTTTTCTTTAAATTCGGCGTCCGTCGGAGGAGGTTCGGGGGGAGGAGTTTGGCTGCCGGCGTCTGACGCCGGCGGTGGAGTCTGACTCTTCATCATCGCTTCTCCAATTTTTGACATCGTCTGCGAAAGCTTTTCAGTCGCGCCCTTGATGGTCGCCGGGTCTTCGCTCTTCGCCGCCGTTTTCGCGGTTTCGACCGCATCCCCCACCTCCTTCACGAGTTCAGCGCCAATCTTCTCGCCGTTCTCCTTCACTGCCTTTTCAGCCGCATAGATTACCTGTTCGCCGACATTGCGCGCGTCAACGAGCTCTTTGCGCTTCGCGTCGTCAGCTGTGTGCTCTTCAGCATCTTTTTGCATGCGGTCGATATCTGCCTTTGAGAGGCCAGTCGAGCCCTCGATGCGTATCGACTGCTCTTTGCTTGTCGTCTTCTCCTTCGCTTTCACGGTCAAGATGCCATTACTGTCGACGTCGAAGGTGACCTCGATCTGCGGGAGGCCGCGCGGCGAGGGCGGGATGCCATCCAGCATAAAGCGCCCGAGGGATTTATTGTCGGCGCTCATCGCGCGTTCGCCCTGGGTGATATGTATCTCGACTGAAGGCTGGTTGTCGGCAGCCGTTGAGAAGGTCTGCGAGCGCGAGGTCGGGATGGCGGTATTGCGCTCAATTAATTTAGTCGCAACGCCGCCCATGGTCTCGATTGAGAGCGAGAGCGGGATGACGTCGACGAGCAGGATATCCTTGACGTCGCCCTGCAAGATGCCGGCTTGGATAGCGGCACCGACGGCGACTACTTCGTCAGGGTTCACCGTCATGTTCGGCTGCTTGCCGAAGAACTCTTTCACCGCCTGCTGGATCTTTGGCATGCGGGTCTGGCCGCCCACCAAGATGACTTCATTAATCTCGCCCACCTTAAAGGGTGAGGCCTCCATCGCGCGCTTGGTGATAGCCATCGCGCGGTCGACGAACTCGGCCGAGAGCTCTTCGAGCTTCGCGCGTGTCATCTTTATAAGGAGGTGCTGGGGGCCCGAGGCGTTCGAGGTGATGAAGGGGATATTGACCTCGCTCTCCATCGCGCTTGAGAGCTCTATCTTCGCCTTCTCTGCCGCCTCGTCGAGGCGCTGGCGCGCGAGCGCGTCGCCGCGGACATCGATACCGCTCTGCTTCTTAAACTCGTCGGCAAGCCAGTTGATTATCTTTTGGTCAATGTCTTTACCACCCAAGTGCGCATCGCCATCGGTCGATTTGACCTCAATCACGTTGTCGCCCACCTCAAGAATAGAGACGTCGAAGGTGCCGCCGCCAAAGTCGAAGACCGCTATCTTCTCCTCCTTCTTTTTATTAAAGCCGTAGGCAAGCGCGGCAGCAGTGGGCTCGTTGATGATGCGCTTCACTTCAAGGCCAGCAATTTTGCCAGCGTCCTTAGTCGCATTGCGCTGTGCATCGTTAAAGTAGGCAGGCACAGTGATGACTGCCTCGGTAATCTTCTCCCCGAGCTTTGCCTCGGCATCGGCCTTAAGCTTGCCCAAAATCATGGCCGAGAGCTCCTCCGGTCGGTACCACACTTCTTTATCTCCTTGACTCATCTTGACCTCGATGCCGCCATTCTCGGCCTTACGCATCTCAAAGGGCACTGACTCCTTGTCTTTTTGCACTGCCGGCTCGTCAAAATTGTGGCCAATGAAGCGCTTGATCTGGTAAATCGTGTTCAAAGGGTTCGTTACCGACTGGCGCTTCGCCAAAGTGCCGACGATGCGTTCGCCGTTTTTACCTACAGCAACAATCGAGGGTGTGGTGCGCGCGCCTTCGGCATTCTCCAACACGCGCGGCTCGCCGCCCTCGATGATAGCCATCGCGGAGTTCGTGGTGCCCAAGTCTATTCCGAGTATTTTTGCCATAGGTGCTGATTATATTTAAAAGTGAGACCGCATGTCAATCGAGGAGTTGAGTCGAGCGTTACTCATAATGCGCAACTCGCACCTTCGCCGGGCGGATAATCTGGTCGCCCAAACGGTATCCTTTCTCGAGTACGGCGGTAATCGCGTCGTCTTGGTTTGAATCGCTCACCGCGTCCTGCCCCAAAGCCTCGTGGAGCTCGGGGTTGAATCGCTCCCCAACCTGCCCCACCGCCTCGAGGCCTAAACCGGCAAAACCAGCCTCTAATTGCTTCGCAATAGCCATAAAACCCTCTGGGACTTCCCCATGCTCCTTAGCCCTCTCTAGGGCGTCAAAGGCCGGTAAAAGGGCCTCTACGGCCTTCTTGACCCCATCCCCCTTGGCATTCTTTACGTCGCCCTCAAAGCGCTTCAGGGCGTTCACGTAGTCGGCCTTGGCTCTCTGCCAGCCATCAAGATACTCCTGCTTCTCTTTACGCAGGGTTTCAATCTCATCGCGGAGTTTCTTTACTTTGTTCTCGGCCTTCTCCTCCGCCTCCGGGTCTTCGGACTCAATCTTTACTTCGTCCTCGTCCTGCATCCCTACACTATGCCTGAAAAGAGTTTGGTAGTCAAAAAAAGGCCCCGCGGGGAAGTGCGGGGCCAAGTTGGGGGTGTCGCCCACAACGGGAGACGCTTTTATTATAGCGTATTCCGAAATTAAAAAGACCCCGCCGAGGGAGCGGGGCCAAGGTGGAGATCGTCCGATGTCAAGGGACGACATCTGTAGCGTACCGCGCTCTCGAGCCTAGCGCAATTCAATCCCACGACAGTGTGCCAGAAAAGAGTTCAGCAATCAAAAATCCACCCGTGGTAGTTGACAGAAGTACATTCATATGTAACACTGGTTTTCAGGAAACCTGAATGCGCCCAAGGACGCAAAGTCAATGAACTTCGAAAGCATTGTGATTCGCAACTTGCCTTGCGAGGCAGGGGCGACCGTAACCTACGGTCAATTGCGTGAACGTACTCGGATCAAACGCGGCCTTTGGGAAATTCTCGACAGCCTGAAACAGAAAGGGAAACTTTTGTTTCAACTCGACGCTCATGGTCACATCTATGACCACACCGTCATCACCATCTGCTGAAGGAGGGTTTAATGGCCAAAGAAAGACCAAACCGCCTAGCCCTTGTCGTTAAGGGCAGGGACGTGAATGATTTGTTGAGCGAAATTCGTAATGCTTACGACCCCGCGAATGCCGCCGATATCATTGCCAACTATGACATCGAGGAAGCCGTTGCCATCATCGACAACCTCGATCAATTGACTGCGGCATTCATGATGACCGTTTTTCGGTTTCGGATACAAGCGGAGTCCGGCTTCAAATACCGCTATGCCAAAGAGTTGGTCGAACGTGCTGACGAACTCCATATTCGCGGCACTGCCGGCCTCTGTTACGCTCGAGACATTGTCTATCGCGAAACCGGCTTTTTCGCCGGCACCTGAACGTCCCGCCCTCGACTCAAAAGCCCCGCGCTTCACCGCCCGGGGCTTTTTCTTTTTATATATAAAGAACCCATCAACAAAGTGATGGGAATTACCTGTGTGACAGGTCGCCGTAGCGTGGTCTGAAAAATCGTATAAATACGAATGTCCAAGTCTATCCCCTACAACTCCCCTCTTGCCGGTTAGGTTACAATCTCCCCACTACGCCTTCCGCGCTATCGTTATCGATGACATTAACCTTTACGGCTTGTGATACCACTGCTCTCCACGAGTAAGGAATTGATAAAGTGGTTTTGTAAAAATAATAAAACCTCCCCAAGCAATAAAGGAAGATATTAATATAATCAAGAGTGAAAGGCCTGATAAATAGATTTTGACAAATGCCCACCCCTGGTCGCTAGAATGTTGGAATTCAATATAAGAATTAGAAGCATACTGCTGATTGTGGTTTTCTTCGAAGACAAACATATATCCAGTTAGTCCTGATAAAATTTCGTCTCGAGTTTGGTCAAAAACTGTTTCGTAATTTCCGTACTTTATTTTGGTTTGATGCCCATTTACAATAAGCACCAGCGAGATTTTGTCCTCCACATATGGCGGGGTTGCTGTTTTTGAAATAACAGCAAATTTCATACTATTGATGACTTGCGTGGTGTAAAGGAACCATTCAGGATTAATTATTGGGTTAAGAAATTTGAGGTGTCGTTCTTGGTTAGCAATCAGTCCACTTACAATCTCTCCAGGGCTGTAAATTACGTCCACATTGGTTTTGTCGGGTACTGGGAAAACTTCTTCTGCAGAGAATTGCGAGCTTATAATAAGCGTAAATAAAACGGGTGGAAGAAAAAGAGTGAGGATCCTTACGGCTTTCCAATCTATCGCTTTGACCATTGCGGAGCTTTGCGGGCTTTTTTGAGGCCTGGTTTCTTGCGTTCTTTGGCGCGAGGGTCGCGGGTAAGGAAGCCGAGCTTTTTAAGGGTGCCGCGGAGGTTCGGCTCTGCCTTGATGAGGCCGCGCGCGATAGCGTGGCGCACAGCGCCAGCCTGCGACGAGATACCGCCGCCCTCGACGTGCGCCGAGACAGAGTACACGTTCGCGCTCTCGGCCTTCTTCAAAGCCTCTTCAACGACGTCAACGCGGTCTGCAGTCTTGAAATATTCGATAGGAGTCAAGCCGTTGATGCGGATGGTAGGGTCTTTGCCCGCCAACATGCGGACCGATGCGGTTGAAGTCTTGCGGCGGCCTACCGCCATAACGTATGCAGAGTTTTTGTTAGGCATGGATAGTCAAATTTTTCATCCGAGGCGCGCGGAGCTTGTTCCTAGGGAGCATGCCGTCGACCGTTTTGCGGACGACCTCTTCGATTCCCTTCTTCTCAATCATCTCCTTCATTCCCATCTTAAAGAAGCCGCCCGGCCAACCAGTGTAGCGGGTGTAGACCTTGCCCGCGACACGGCGCTCTGGGAGGTGGAGCTTTGAGGTGTTTTCGATGGTGACCTTAATGGCTTGCGCCTCGTTCTGGGCGTAGTTCGCCGAGCGCTTACCAAGCAAGGCGTGCGCGGCCTCGCTAGCCACGCGGCCAAGCGTGCGGTTCGTCGCGTCTATCGTATGGGTGGCGGCTTTCATCATAATTATGCTGCGGAGAAAGCGCCTGCGAAAAAGTCCTCGGTTCTCCTCGCCTGCGGCTCGGCCAGACTGTTTTCTCGGCATCTTTCTCCTACGCTGGTTATATTTCTCATACAAACAGGATGTACGCAAGCTTGCGGGCATCGTTAGAGCCGCGCGCCGCGCGCTTCACGACGCGGGTATAACCGCCGGCTCGCTCGGTGTAGCGCGGGGCGATAGCGTCGAAGAGCTTTTTTACTGCCGCCTTGTCACCCAATTTTGCGATGGCGAGCCGGCGGGATGCAAGCGTATTTTTCTTGCCGTAGGTGACGAGGCGCTCGATAAAGGGACGGAGCTCCTTAGCCTTCGCTTCGGTCGTCGAGACGCGCTCGTGGATGATGAGTGAGCGCGCAAGTGAGCGCAGCAAAGCCCGGCGCTGGTTAACCGGTCGGTTGAATGAACGTGCTTTGCTGCGAGATGCCATAGGTTTATTCGCCCTTAAGCGCGAGGCCGAGCTTGCTAAGAGCCTCTTCTATCTCGGTGACCGCCCTGTCGCCAATGCCCTCGAGCTCTTTCAAGGCCGAGGCAGTTTTGCGAGCGAGGCCTGCGGCGCTCTTGATGCCGGCATCTTCAAGCGCTGAAACGATGCGCGCCGAGAGGCCGAGCTCGGCAACCTTTGCCTTGCTTGCGTCGCCAGTGAGGGCAACTGGATCTTCATTAGCAGAGTTTGAGGTAAGGACCGGCTCTTCTTGAAAGCCGATAACCGCCTTAAGCTGGTGGATCATGGTCTCTATCGACTTCTCCAAGGCTTCGCGCGGCATGATGGTGCCGTTCGTCTCTATCAGGATGCGGAGACGGTTAAAGTCGGTACGGTCGCCAACGCGCATGTTCTCCACTTCGTAATTCACGCGGCGAATCGGGGTGAAGGTCGCATCAAGCGCGATGGTGCCGATGTCTACCTTTTCTTTGGTCAGCGTCTCGCGCGGCACGTAGCCGAGGCCGCGCTCAATCGTCGCCTCGAGCTCGAGCTCGTTCTTGCCGCTAATCTCACACACATTCTGCTCTGGGTTCTTAATCTCCACTTGCGAAGGCATTTCAAAATCTGCTGCCGTGACGCTCTTCGGACCCTTGACCTTAAGCTTGATGGTCTGCGGCTCGTCGCCATGAAGGATGAAGTGCACGCGCTTGAGGTTCAAGAGGAGCTCGATAACGGTCTCGCGCATGCCCTCGATGGTCGCAAACTCGTGCGGGATGCCCTCGATCTTTACCGAAGTGACGGTCGCACCCGGGAGGGACGAAAGGATGATACGGCGGAGCGAGTTCCCCAAGGTGTGGCCGTAGCCCGGGTACAAAGAATCTATTTCATAAACGCCTTGAAGGTCCTTTTCAGAGACGACACGAGGCTTGCTGGGTAGTGTGATGTGGTATTCCATAACTCAATCGTAATTACCTGCGGTGAATAAATGTAACAGGATAAATCTAGCGGGTGTAGAACGAAAGCACTGCACGCAAATCGCCTGCCGGGTCAGCGTTCTCGGCGGTCGGCACCGTCTTAATGCCTCCCTCCATCTGGCCCGCGTCCCACATGAGCCATGAGGGCAAAGGGCGCTCGGCGAAACGCTCGGCGAAGTTCACAAACGAACCGTGCGCCTTACTCCCCTCGCGTACCGAGATCTTGTCGCGCTCTTCGACGCGGTACGAGGGGATGCGCACTTTCTTACCATTTACCACTATGTGCCCGTGAGCGACCATCTGGCGCGCGGCGCGGCGAGTTGTGACGAGCCCCATGCGGTAGATGACATTGTCGAGGCGGAGTTCAAGAGACGCGTGGAGGCGCTCAAGCGGCGTGCCGACGCCCGCCATCAAGGACTTGCGCACGTAATTGCGGAATTGGCGCTCGGTCACCCCATAAGTCACGCGCACTTTTTGCTTCTCGAGCATCTGCTTGCCGTACTCGCTACGGCCGCCGCGACCGCCCTTCTTATTCTTTGCAGAGCGGTCAGCCGAGAGCGCGAACTTTTGCGACTGTGCTTTTTCGAACACAGAGGCGCCGAGCCGCTTCGCTATCTTGAATCGTGGTCCGGTTTTCATACTAGACGCGGCGAGGCTTAGGCGGGCGCGGGCCGTTGTGCGGAATAGGCGTCGCGTCCTTGATAGAGCGTATCTGGATACCCTTGCCGGCAAAGGCGCGCAAGGCCGACTCGCGGCCAGCGCCTACCCCGCTGATGACGACGGTCGCCTCCTTGAGGCCAATCATCGCGCCCTTCTCGCCGATAAGTTCGCCTACCTTTGCGGCGGCGTAGGGCGTCGACTTGCGCGCACCGCTGAAGCCGAGCGCGCCTGCCGACGAGGAGACGACGGCATTGCCCTTTTCGTCGGTCAAGGTCGCCTTGGTGTTATTAAAAGTCGCCTCGATGTGGAGGATGCCCTTCTCAAGGTGGCGCTTCGAAACCTTCGAGAGCGCACGTTCTTTGCGCCCCTGGTCGAGGCCCTTGCCGCTTTTCTTGATGATGCGTTTTTTACCCATACTGGTTTATGTCTTTTCGAGCGTACGGCGGCCGCTTCCCATAGTCTTGCGGACGTTGCCGCGGCGCGTGCGCGAGTTCGTCTTGGTGCGTTGATTCCTGACCGGGAGCCCACGCTCGTGGCGGTTGCCCCTCCAGCTCTTGATGTCCTTCAAGCGCTTGATGTTCTGCCCAATCTCGCGGCGGAGCTCGCCCTCGATGGTGTAGCCCTCTGCCAAGGCGCGGACCTTCTGCTCTTCGTCCGAGGTGAGCTCGCTGCCTTTTTTAGAGAAGGCGATACCCGCCTTGGTGAGGATATCTTTGGCGCGCGTCGGCCCGATGCCGTAGATCAACGGCAGCGAGTAAGCTAGCTGCTTATCATCGGGGATGGTGACGCCGGAAATACGCATACGCTAGTTTAATTTGCTATACATAGCTGTTAGCCCTGGCGAGCCTTACGGCGCGGGTTACGCTTGTTGATACGATATAAACGCCCGCCTCGGCGGACGAGCAAATCTCCTGGTTGCTGCTTTTTGATAGATGCCCGAACCTTCATGTATCGTTAGATAAAATTAAGAAATCAAGTAAGCCGTCGAACGATGCGCGCCCTGCCCCCGTAGGGGTCGATAACCATCTCAACCTTGTCTCCCATCAAGACCCGGATGCGATTCATGCGCATCTTCCCCGCAAGATATGCGAGCACGAGCTCCTCTTTGGGAGGGGTCCCGTCCTCCGCTGGAGCGACACGTACGCGAAACAGTGAGTCAGGTAGCACCTCCTCGACGACGCCTGTCGCCGTCTGTTTCTCTCTCGCTTCATTCATGCGGATACCAAATTACCTTAGCATTAGGCTACTAAGCCGTCAATTGGAGGCCGCCGGGAGGACTTCCACCTTGATTTGCGCCGGGTCCTCGGGGAATGAGGAGCGCCAGAAGGGGCGTAGCACGAGGATGGCTTGCCGCACCTCGGTGTACTGTTTCAAAACGGACTCTGCAGCGGCTCTGTCCTTGCCAGCGACCGCGGCGCTCACGCGCGCCGGGTCAATGACCGAGATGACCGTTGCCGTCCCAGAGAGCGTGAAGGCAAACGATTGGTCGCCGGCTGCGGGGAAGGCGGTCGCGGGCTTAAGTATGAGGGTACTAACATCGCCTAGGACAACCGTCTCGCCTTTGTAAGTAGCGCCGAGCCCGTTTGTCGCGACCACCTTTGCGAGTGCTTCCTCAGGGAGGATAACGCCCCGCATGGTGCCCTGTTCTTTGAGATCTGCCATACCGGCGCCTGTGCCGGCAACGGTAGGCATAGGCGCGTAGCTCGTATCAGAGGCGCCCGGGAGGAGCACGTACCCTTTGGGTACCTCTGCTGCGAGCGCCGTCGTGAGATCCTTCCCGAGCGAGTCCATCAAGGCAGCGCGGGTAGCCGACTCGGTTCCCTCGGCTACGACGGGCTCATTGCCGGAGGCGCCACCGGTCATGGCGGAGGCCGATTTGGCAGTGACTTGCGTAAATTGGGGCGTACCCGAGAGGCCAGGGAGCGTAAAGGAGGTGGGGCCGACATTATACTGGCTCCCCTGCTTGTCGGCGTAGACGGTTGCATTCACGCTCCCCGGCGTGCCACCCTTCGCCCCCGGTATGGTGACCGGCGCGTGGACACGGTAGACCAAGCCGCTCGCAGTCTGGAAACGAGTATTGACGATAAGCTTTTGAGTCGTGCTTTGGGCGTTATAAATCGTAATCGTGCCTTGCGCGGACGAGCTTACTGCACGCGTGCCCGAGCTTGTGACCGACTGTGACGCGACTTTTTGAACAGTAACGATTTCAAAGGAGAGGTCCCCCGTCCCTGCGGTAGCCGTAAGCGCGGCACTAGCGAGGGTCGCCGTGCGCGATTGAGGCGTAACCTTAACAAGCGCGCTCGAGAAATAGAACAGCGCCCCGGCCGAAACGGCGACGATAAGGAGGACGACGACGAGCGTCCCTAAGGGGAAGCGCCCTCGCGTGCGGAATCTTGGCGCGGGCGCGGGCGGAACCGCTTCAGCCGATTGCGGGCGACGTGACGGTGGGATGATGTCATCGAGTGTTCTCATAGAGGATAGTATAGGCTACTTCGGAAAAAGTAACACCGCAAGCCCCGGCGAGGAGTGGATACGATTAGCTCTCGACCTTACGCCAAAAAGCTGCCATGAGCTCCAACCCGAGGTCTGGCTCGACATTCTCGGCAATGCGCACGATGTCGGTGAGATTCGAGGGCGAGATGGGAATCACGGCTGGAGGATCTTCAGAGAGGCGGAGCGATGCGAGCGGAGCCCCCTCGATTTTTTGTTTCAAAGCCGCCCGGTCGCTCTCGGCAGCAAGGAGGAGCACTTTGCGCGGCAAGGGATAGCGCTTCGTGATTGCCTCAAGCGTTTTTGTGAGAGCTCCAAGCCACGCGTCTTGAATGCCTGGAGCGGTATCTGCCGTGGCGTGCTCAACGGCAGAGAGGAGCCCACGGCGGATGAGCGTGGTCACGATGGCGCCGCCAGTGATATCGACGGTCAGGTATTCATCTTCATGCGGGAAGACTGCCTGCAGCGCCTCGTAACGAATCGCCGCAGCCGCGACAAGCCGGATGGAGGTGGTATGAAAAAGCTTGCGCAACCCTTCTGCAATCGCGAGCGAGAGCTGTTCGTCGATGAACGATGAAAGCACGATGATGCTTACGCGGCTTGCACGCTTGCCGATCGCCTTCTTGGTTTCGTAGCCGTCAAGGATGGTACCCACGACGATTTCGTCAGCAAGGAGGCGACCTTGGGGAGCCTCTGCCGACTTGACGAGCGCCGTGTTGAGGAGCGCGCGAGTGAAGAAGAAGCGCTCCGTACGTTCGATCTTTTCAGAGCGGATAGTGGTCTCTTGCCACGGAGCTTTGACCGAGACCAGTACTGAATCGATGCGCCCGCTCCCGGCTGCCCGGAGGAGTAAAGGAGCCCCTTGGCCAATAAGGCTTTGGCCAAGAACGTCTAAGGTGCGCACCGTGGCCTGCACGGGGGACTCACCCTGCGCTTGTTGTATCGGCGCACGGCTCGCATAGACGATAAGCGGGGTCTCGCCACGTTTAAAATATCCAAAGCCGCCCGCGATAGAATCCGGCCCGATTTCAATCAGCGCAACCGACTCGGCTGTTTTCTTAGTGCCGAAAAGATTCCCAAAGAAACTCATTGGGTTAAGTATAAACTATTGGAGCACCGCTTTGATGCGACGCACACCGGCTGAAGACGCCTCTTCTTTCAGGATTTCGAATTTCTTCCCGCCGGCACCTAACTCTTTTGTATTCTCTACATGCGGGCCGCCGCAGAATTCTATTGAAAATGCACTATCAAGCGGGCCCACCGAGTAGATTGAAACAGTATCGGGGTACTTAACACCGAACTCGTGCTCGGCCCCGAGCTTCTCTGCTTCTTCTTTCTTCATATCAGTGCGGATGACGGGAATTGCTTCAGCTATCTTTTCATTCACGATTCTTTCTACTTGAGCAATCTGTTCGGGTGTCATTTTTTGCCCATGCGAAAAATCGATGCGAAGCCGTTCGCTTGTGATATTGCTCCCCCGCTGGTGGACGTCGGGTCCGAGCACCATCTGGAGCGCTTTGAGTAAAATATGGTGCGCCGTGTGGTAGCGGATGGTCTGCTCTGCATGATCCGCTAATCCCCCCGCGAACTTTTGCGCCGCCCCTGCACGGCTTTTCGCTTGATGCTCCTCCATTTGCGTCTTTACCTCTTCAAAATTGATCGGCTTCCCCCGTTCTGCCGCTATTTCAGCCGTGAGTTCAACCGGAAATCCGTAGGTCGTAAAAAGAGTAAAGGCGTCAATCGGATCCATCTTCTCGAGCTCCCGCATGCCTTGGGTAAGAGTTTTACGGAATCGTTCCTCTTCTTGCTGGAATTCTTCCCTGTGCGCACCAGCGACTTCCGCTAAGATATTTTCGGTAATACCGAGCCGGTCGGCCTCACGAATAGCGCGGCGAATTAATCGCCGGAGTATGTATCCTTGTTCTGTATTCGAGGGTCGAAGGCCGAAATCGAACATCACCGAAGCCGCACGTGTGTGATCTAAAATGATTCGGAATACGCGTGTAACTTCAAGGGATTCTTCATACCGCTTACCCGAGAGGCGCCCCAACTCTTCACGCGCCGCATCAAACACGTCAATGAGGAAGACATCCGGATTACCGAGGGTTGCGGCCGTGAGGCGCTCGAGCCCACCGCCGAAGTCGACATTGCGTTTCGGAAGCTTATCGAAACCATCGGCAGTTTTGATGTACTCCATAAACACCGAGTTTCCAATCTCCATAAAACGCCCGCAATCACAGTTAGGGTGGCACTCGTCGCCAAACGCAAAGTCGTGCGGCGTGCCGAAGTCATAAAAGATTTCAGAATCGGGGCCGCCTGGCTCCCCTGCCGGCATCTTCTCTGGCGTGCCGGAGCGGCTCCACCAATTCTTCTTGGCGTCATAAAAAAGGATGCGGTCTTCGGGCACGCCGAGCGATTTCCAAATCTCTGCCGACTCCGTATCTTTTGGTAGACCTAGATTTTCATCACCTGCAAAGCACGTTACCCATATCCGCTCTTTCGGTAGTTTTAGTTCGGTAGTTAAAAATTCATAGACCCACGGCAATTGCTCTTTTTTAAAGTAATCACCCAACGACCAGTTGCCGAGCATTTCGAAAAAAGTGGTGTGGCGATTATCGCCCACCTCTTCAATATCGCCCGCGCGAAATGAAAGTTGCGAGTTTACCAACCGCTTCCCTTCCGGGTGATCCTTCCCGAGCAAATACGGCACCAAAGGCTGCATCCCCGACGACGTGAAAAGCGTCGTCGGGTCATTCTCGGGCACGATGGGCGCCGAGGGTATTACCTTGTGCCCTCTTTTCTCAAAAAAGTCTAAGTATCGCTTCCGTACTTCATTCACCGTCATGCATGAGACGATAGCACGCGAATAGAAGGTCGTGTAGTATGGCGGCATGAAGAAAAAAGGGTGGGGATTTGATACGCGAGACATAGATAAGCGCGTCCGCCCGCAGGACGACTTTTTTCATTACGCGAACGGGGGGTGGATTAAAAGAGAGAAAATCCCTCCTCATGAGTCACGCTGGGGCAGTTTCCAAATCCTCCAAACTGAAACGCAAAAGAAGCTGAGAGAAATCGTCAACGGCTTGCTCAAGGCCAAGCACCTTATGAAAGGCACTGCCCCGCAACTTGTTGGTGACTTGTATCGCTCGGGCATGGATATGAAGGCGCGTAATGCACTCGGCGCGAAGCCGCTTGAACGCTTCCGCACAAAGATTAAGAAGCTTAAAACAAAAGAGGATGTGCTTCGCCTCGTCGCTAAATTTCACAAGCTTGGTATCGGTGTTTTGTGGGGTGCAGCAATTGATCAAGATGCAAAAAACAGCGAGACATATCTCTTGCATCTCTACCAAGACGGTCTCGGCGTGCCCGAGCGCGACTATTATCTTCTCAATAACCCCGAACAGGTTAGAGTTCGTACTGCGTATCTCGCACATATTGAAAGGATGCTGAAGCTCTTCGGCTGGGCACCGCAAGATGCGAGGCGGAATGCAGCGATTATTTTCGCGATTGAAAAAACGCTGGCAACGGCCTCAATGCGCAAAGAGGACACGCGTGACCCGCACAAGACCTACCATAAACTCTCGGTAAAGGCTCTTCAGAAGTTGTCGCCGGTCGTCAACTGGCGTTCATATTTGAAAGCTATCGGGGCGCGCACGCCGACCAAGATATTGGTTATGCAGCCCGGCTTTTTGAAAGCGGTGAGCTCTCTCCTTAAGCAAACCTCGATGGAAGACTGGCGAGTGTATCTTGAATGGCATCTTTTCATAGGGACGGCGGGCCTGCTTTCGCAACGATTTGTGCAAGCTAATTTCGATTTTTACGGCAAGGTACTTTCGGGAGCTAAAAAGATGCGCCCTTTATGGCGCCGAGCACTCTCGACAGTTAACGGCACGGTTGGTGAATCGCTCGGGCAGATTTATGTAGAAAAATATTTCACCCACGAAGCAAAGCGAAAAATGGACGCTCTCATCAGCGACTTGTTTGCCGTGTATGCCGAACGCATCAAGGTCCTTGACTGGATGAGCCCGGCAACGAAAAAACGCGCGCAGAAGAAACTAAAGACCATGGTCCGCAAGATCGGGTACCCAAAACGCTGGAAGAGTTACCGAAGACTCGTCATCGACCCCGCCGATTATTTCGGGAATGTGATGCGCGCCTCGCTCCATGAGCACGCGCGCCAGATGCACAAGCTCGGTAAGCCAGTTGACCGCGAGGAGTGGTTTATGACGCCGCAAACGGTCAATGCGTACTATAACCAGGGTACGAACGAGATAGTCTTTCCTGCTGCGATTCTCCAGCATCCTTTTTTCGACGCAAGCGCCGACGACGCAGTGAACTATGGTGCCATCGGCGCTGTAATCGGCCACGAGATTACGCACGGCTTCGACGACCAGGGCTCGAAGTTCGATGAAAAAGGCAACTTAAAAAGCTGGTGGACATCGCTTGACCGCGCCCGATTTGAGAAAAAGGCTCGCGTGGTTGAACGACAGTTCAATCAGTACGAGCTGCATGGAGTGAAGGTCAACGGTAAACTCACGCTTGGCGAAAATATTGCGGATCTTGGCGGGGACGCGATTGCCTTCGCTGCATATGAGCGGCATCTTAAAAAGACAGGGCGCAAAATAATTGACGGCTTTGCTCCCGAACAACGCTTCTTCCTTGCTAAGGCACAGGATTGGCGTGAGATTGCACGGCCTGAACATTTAAAAACCTCGATTCTTACCGACCCGCATTCGCCTGACATTTTTCGTGTTAACGGCCCGCTTTCTAATCTGACCGAGTTCTACGAAGCGTTTGGGGTGAAAAAAGGAGACAAGCTCTATCGCGCCCCCAAAGCCCGCGCCAAGATTTGGTAGGTGAAGGAGAAAGCTGCCGAGAAAATAGTCTGGCCGAGCCGAAGGCGAGGAGACCCGAGGACTTTTTCGCAGGCACTTTCTCTGTAGCGCTTATAGCCAATCGACAGGCGTTTCGCCGTGTTCGGCGAGGTAGGTGTTCGCTTTGCTGAAAGGTTTAGAGCCGAAGAAACCGCTTGCAGCGGAGAAGGGTGAGGGGTGGGCGGACTCGATGACCAAGTGTTTACTGCGGTCGATATGCGCGCCTTTTTGCTTCGCATAATTTCCCCAGAGGATGAAGACGAGGTGCTCGCGCTCGCTTGAAAGCGCCTTGATAGCCGCGTCGGTAAACTGTTCCCAGCCACGCCCCTGATGCGAGCCAGCGAGATTTGCACGGACGGTGAGTGTCGCGTTCAGCAAGAGGACACCCTGCTCTGCCCATCGCGAAAGATTGCCCCCTCGGCTTGCTAGCCTCGGGACTTCCTCGCTCTTCGCTCGGTCGCCGAGATCGCTTTCGATTTCTTTAAAGATATTCTGGAGCGAGGGCGGGAGTACGATGTCATCGTTCACAGCAAAACACAAGCCGTTGGCTTGGCCTTTGCCGTGATACGGATCCTGCCCTAGAATCACCACCTTGACCTTGTCGAACGGGCAGAGATCAAAGGCATGAAAAATATATTTGGGCGGCGGATACACCATCTCGCTCACATATTCTTTCTTAACAAACTCTGTAAGCTCTTTGAAATACGGCGCCTTAAATTCTGTGTTTAAATGCTTCTTCCACGATGCGTCAATCTTGACCTCCATGGGGGGAGTATATGAGAGAAAACCTGTACGCGCGAGGCGTGCAGGTTTTCAGGAAAGGAACGAGGCACCGGTCAGATTGGAGGATTCCGAGAACTGTCTAGCGCACACTGCACAGCCACAACGAGCTCCTTGGCGAAGACAATCCGCATCGTAGGCTTATCAAACCCCATGGCCTCCTCTGGTCGTTCAGGGACGATGTCGGCGAGAGTATCCTCCCCATGTGCAGAGACGAGAGTGACGCCGAAAAGAGAATCGTGGAGGATGACCACATCTCCGCTCACCTTGACACCAAGCATGAACGACATCTCTCTCCCGTTCAGCCGACGCACCACGGGACATAAGATGGAATATTGACATGGGGCGGTACGACACACGATTGCCCGCAGCACCTCGCTCTTGGTTGCAGGATCAGCGCCATACACAGGAGCTACTGCAAGCCACGAGACAAAGAACAAGGCGATACTCGCGCGTATCCGTTTCATGACGTGAACCCTCCCTACGGAAATCGCCTGATTGCGAACCTGCACTCTAGCGTATCACCACACAGCCCTCTCTACTGATAATATCAACTTCTTTTTACGCGCACCGCGATTATAGCCACCCAAGGTGCCGTCTGCGCGGATGACGCGATGGCATGGGATTGCAGGGTCAAAGTTCGTATGCAAAATGGCGCCCACGGCGCGCGCCGCGCTCGGCTTCCCTGCGCGGCGCGCGACTTCGCCATACGCGAGTGTCTTCCCTTTTGGAATCTTTCTCACGACCGCAAAGACGCGTTCGCGGAAATTATTTCTTGCTTTTTGCATGCTTCTGCGCTTCTTGCAGCGTTTTGCCAGCGTTCTCGCGGTACGTGCAGTAGTCGCACGGGCCCCCTCCAAATGCGGTCCCTACGGGTGGAATCTCATCGCTCATGAGCATGGCCTTGAGGTCGCCGAGCATAGGGTCGACCCACGAATCATCGCCTTCATACGGGATGAGCTCGATATCGAACTCAAGCTTGCCGTCGAACGCCTTCGCATCGGATTTCCCATTCACGTATACGAAATATGCGGTCGGCGAGACGACAAAGCCGTTTTTACGAAAGAGCCACTGGTATACCTCGACCTGCTTCTTGTATGAAGGGTAGAGGTCGTCGGCGGTCTTCGGCCCCTCCTTCTTCGCGGTGGCCTTGTAGTCGACCACGTAGAGCTGGCCTCGCTTGTCTTGCCACACGTCATCGATGCCGCCGCGCACGATAAGATTTGTCTCTTTGTGATGCGCTCTAATCCCCCGTCGCAGGGCATCACGCCACTCTTCAAGCCGTTCATCTTTGAGGGGGGTGAGGTCGAGGCCGTACGACTTTGCGAGGGGATGGACCGTCCCGTTTGCGCGGTACCCGTCGAATTCACGTTTCAAGAGCTCGTCGACAGCGTTGTTTAAAGTAAAACTCGGGCCTTGTGGACGCTTGACGCCAAGACGCAGGTCGAGATACGAGCAGCGGGCACACTCGGTAAACGTATCTATCTTGGATCGGCTCAACGTAAAAGGCTCTGACGAAAGAGGTTCGAACGTCTTCGCATACCGTTTAGCGCCCGCCATATCAATTGGTCGTGGCAAACGGAGCGATGACAGGGTTTCCCGTATCGAAATCGACATATACACTATCTTGCGTGATGTCGAACGCGTCATTCCCGTCATCGCGATAAAGCTCGACCGCGTACGCGTGGCCAGGTACGGTCGCTCGGAGGAGCGGAATGGTGAGGGTTGAAACGGGGCCGCGGGCACGCGCGGCCCCGAGCACATTCCCGAGTTCGGTACCGGAAACTTCTCGTACGGTAACCCACACGCCAGGAGGGGGCACGGTTACCGACTCAACCTCGACGGTGTCGCCAGCTTTCTGACCGATTACCGAGACTCTCCCGCTCGTATCAGGCGGGAGTGCCGCAGCGCTTCCGGTCGAAGTACTTACGCCGCCGCCCGGCCAGGGAACCGGCTGAGAGGCTGAAAACCATACCGTAGCGGCAAGGCCACCAATCAAAGCGCCAGCAATAAATATAAAGGTTGGTCGTATAACGTCATTCATGGTCGAAAGGGTGCGCAAGTTGTAAAAGCCCATCTGCTTCAGCGCGTATCTCCCCTACCCGCGATGGCGAAAGGTGCAGCGCATCAAGAGCCTTCGGCTTCTTCACGAGTTCGTCTACCGCCACCACGCCCTGGTCGATTAAGAGGCGCTTTTCCGCGCGCGCGAGCGTGGTCAGGGTCGTCACAGGATACACCCGGGTACGAGACATTTCCTCAAGGAGCCCGGCGCCCGCAGGATAGCTCCACCCGAGGAGCTCGATGCCTGCACACGAAGCGTACGCGATAGCTTCGCTCGTGAATTTGGTATTCGTAATGAGGAATCCGCGGTTTACGGGGCACGTCTGGAAAGCCGGGTCGCACTGCCAGATATCTTCGAAGCGCGCTTTTACATAGAGCGCGACCTTGAGGTCGGTCTTGTAGGCCGGGTCGTTGTGATATTTGAGCTCGGCGGCGAGGTACTCGCTCTCGCGCGTTGCATAAAAATCAACTTCGTGAGTAACGCACTTACCCTGCATCATCTGGCGCGTTTTCACCTGCCATCCGCTCGCGCGAAAGAGGTGCGACACGAAGTCCTCAAAAGGATGGCCCGTGGGGCCGAATTCAAGGAGTGCACGACGCAGAGCGTACCGAGCTGCAACTGGCCGCGCCTCTTTTCGCAGGAGTGCGAACGCCCGCGCATAGATCTCTCGAGAGGCCGCACCGGGTACCACTGTCTCCGTAATCTGCTCTGCGATGCGCTCGGCCGCGTGGGAGCCCGCACCTGCACGCATAAGCGATGAGCGCAGGCGTTCAGGATCGAACGTCTCAATGGTGCCATCGGCTTTGACTATCGGGACGCCAGCGGGCCTGCTTCGGATATTCTCGGCCTGTGCAAGATTCGGCGTCATAACGTTTTTACAGTCGTCGAGGCAGGTGCCCCATTCACATACGCCGCGATGATCGCGTCGGCTCCCGCCGCTGCAGAAACTTTGAACGGCACTACGGTCGCTTGCTGCAAACAAATACCTGCATCAGAGGGCATCGAGATGGTGACCGAGATGACCGCCGGCGTGCCGCTTGCGACGCTCGCATCGGCAGTGACGCTCGTGCAGGGCGTGGGCGCCATGATTGACCCAGAAATCGTATGCATGCCTTTTTTATATGAGTCGGAAAGGGAGACATCTGGCACTGGTTTCTGGACGATACTCGCGCTCGGCGCCTGCTCTCCGCCCCTGTTGGCGTGAGGGGTGAAGAAGGCGAACGCCGCAATGATGATGACCACGGCTACAAAGACTGCAAGGGCTATCCGTAGCGTCATGAGCCAATGATACCACCGCCGATAAGTTCCTGTCCTCGATAAAAGACGATGGATTGCCCTGGCGCTATGGGTTCTTGAATCGGGACAGAAGGGATGAAGGTAGAGCCCTTGATGCGGCCTGCGACGTGCCTCGCTCGATACCGATACTGCGCTTCGGTGGCTCGTGCGGGCAGAGCAAGCCAGTTGGCATCACGAAAGGGTATCTCGTTCCTTTGTCGTACTCGCTCTCTTGAAACAGCGACTTCTTTCTTCCCCACGTCTTTCCCGACGACATACCATGGGCCGTCAGGGAGCGAGATTCTTTGCCCGAGCGTATAGAGAAGCGCGGGATTGTGAGTCCCTAATTCTTTCTTCAAGAAATCTTCGACTGATACATCGCCCAAGAAGCAGATGCCCTGACTATCTTTTTTCCCTGCGACTGGCAAGCGAAGTCGCTTTGCAAGCGCACGAACCTCTTTTTTATTCATGTCCCCTATGGGAAAGATGGTTTCAGCAAGAACATCGTGCGGGACAGCCCATAAGAAGTAGCTCTGGTCCTTCTCTCCGCTCCGATAGTGACCGGTGGCGATATAATCGGCGCCTTCTGCTTTCGCATAGCGGTAAAAAACGCCAAATTTTATTTCACGATTGCACATGACATCCGGATTCGGGGTCCTGCCTGCCCGATATTCGGCCAAAAGATAATCGATGACCCACTTCTTGTACTCCGCGCTCGCATCGAGCGTTACGAACGGGATACGCAGACGAGCCGCGACGCGCATCGCGTCGCGGCGATCTTCTGCCCAGGTACAGGGCATGCCTGGCGGGTACCAGCCTTTTATGAATACACCTGTTACGATTGCCCCACCGCGCTTCAAGAGCGCAGCTGAGACAGCCGAATCTACTCCCCCCGAGAGGCCTATAAACACCTTCTTCCCCTTCACGTTCTCCATTGTCCTCATATAATCATGCTTGACAACCAGGCGCAAAATGCGATTCTCTTAAAGCTAGAGGGCGTCAGGAAAGGAAGGTGAGTACCGTGAACGCTCAGTTCATTCACTTAGGATCTGTGTACGTTGAGGTTGTCGACCACCGGGACAGTCCCGATCCTCACTTGCTGATTCACAATCTCGATAATCCTCAAATCGAACACCGGCTTAATCCCGGCAAGAAGTATCTCTTCGATATCGTCCCCTGCGATGATATCGAATACGCGCTCTTGCATGAGGATCATAGCCGTGGAATCGAGTATGAGAATCTCCGACGATTGGCCAAGGTCACAAAAACCGTCAGGGCGACCAATAGGAGCGGAGAGGAGCACTTCACATGATGCGGGCTGGAAAGCTTGCCGCGCGACACGACACCAGTATGGTGCACGTCGCGCGGCTTTTCATTTCTCATTTCAAGTATCTTTCGAGGTTTGCTTGATGCTCCGCGAACGTGACGGCGTAGTGCATCCGGCCATCGGAGCCGGTGAGGTAATAGAGGTACTTGGTTTTGGTCGGCTCCGCGGCGGCGAGGACAGCGTCAAGACCCGGGTTATCAATAGGGGATCTCGGAAGCCCCAGCGTTTTGTACGTCTCCGGCGCGGCGTCTACCTGGAGCGCCATACCTATCGCAAGACGCTTCCATAAGATGCCTGCGACGATGCGGCGGTCCTCCGGCGTTTTCGTCTCCGCCTCAAGGATGGAAGCCATCGTTACGATATCGCCAAGCGAATGCCCTGAAGCTCTGATCTGGTGTTCTATCGTAGCTATACGCTTATCAAACGTGCTCCGTAGCCGCACGATGATGCTGTCCTGCGTATCGCCCGCGGCAAAGACATAGGTGTCGGGGAAGAGGTATCCCTGGCCACTGGCGCCTGCAGCAATGAAATCGCTTTCGGCAAGGTCAGAAAATTGCGCGTGGATAAGGGCAGCCATCTCGGTATTGGTGCTGCCTTCGGGAAACGTAATGCGAATCGGAGGTATGCCTGAATCAGCGGCAATGAGCCGCCCGGCAATGATGATTGCATTTTGCGGCCTAGGAAATCGATATCGCCCAGCATGTATGCGGTCAGAACCTCCAATCAGACGTACGAAAAGAACGAATGCCGTTTGATTTGGAATCAGGCCAGCCTTTTTGAGTTCCTCCGCTGTAGCGCCCAGCGAAGCTCCTTCCGGGATAGTAATGGTCATGTCAGCAGGGAAACCGTACGGCGCTGCAAAAAAGAAAAAGTACCCGCCGAGTACGACGATAAGCACGGCGGCAAGCGTGAGTACGTATTCGCGCCACCATCGGAGCACGTGCATATGAAGCGCACTTACGGTCGCGTGAAAGAAGCGCAGCGGCATATCCTAGGTCGGGAGATTGACAGGCGCTTCGCCCGTAGCTGATTCGATGCGTCCGAGCGCTGGCGACGTAACGGCGCGCGATGGGATATGGAAAAGGGTTGCAAGCTCTTCGGTGCTCATCACCATGTAATCGTGGAACGACCACGGCTCGTGAAAATACTGCCGACGGCGATAGGCGTCGACGAGTTCCCCGGCACGCCGCTCTTTACGCCTGGTATTGCCGAGTTCCCACGGGTAGTCGGCGTACTCCATAAGCCACCGGGTCGCCCTGATTTCATTCCACCCGGCAGACGAGAATGCCCTGAAGAGGCCGATGAGGCCGGTGATAGCGATGGGGTCGAATCGCTCAGGCTTCGCAAGATAGATTGCGCGGGCGCCGACATCGAAGGGGAGCTTCCCGACGTTGCGCTCGATTGCCGCCATAGTCTCTGTCTGCTGCTTGGTCGGGTTGGGGAATCCAGGGCGCTCTTCACCAGTCGCAGGGTCGACATACGGGTCGCGCGTTTGCGACCTGATTTCTTGGACGATCTCTTTCGCCTCGTCCTTCCACGTCCAAGGCTTACCTTCTTTATTCCTTTTCTTATACTTTTCTCCCCACAGATGTACCCGAAAGATGTATTGAATCCACAGATACTCGCCCTTACCAAGCCCAGCCGCGAATTCAACCAGGTTTGAGAGGGGGTCAACCTGCTCGGGCTCTTCCTGGATCTTATCAAGCCCGTACTCTATATAGGTTTTAATCGGGTACGGGTCTCGCTTGGTATGCTTGTAATCACAACCCCAGACGCCCCACTCCGCGCCAGGTATCGCCGAGATGGTCTTAGTGTAGTCCTCGGCTTCGACCACTTGTGCGCCCGGGTACTGGGCATACACCGCTGCCTCGACAAGCTTGCGAAAGTTAGCGCGCGTCCAGATATAGAAATGTATCTGCCCTTCAAGAGAGACTATCTCCAAGGACCACCATGGCCGGACCCTGCCATACCAATATAATCTATGCCAGTCGCTTTCGCCCGGATAGTGCCAGAAACTGGCGAGCACGGCCTCCATCGCGAGCGGCGTCTTGACAAGCGAGCGAGGCGGCTTTATTTCAAGCAGGATATAGCTTTGTGCTGCGATGAAGTAGGAGCGGCGCATAATCATCCACAGCCCCCATGACGCGCTTGCAATCAAGGCTGCAAGCCACAAAGGCGAAAGAAAAAGCATGTACGAGAGCGCAGCCTCTACGTTCGACTGGAAGAAAAGGTACCCGTTGAAGAAGATAAGGATTCCGAGAAGGAATATGGGCCAGCCGGGAGGCCGCAATCCGCTCCGATCGCGCGCACCTTTCATCCACTCCTCAAGAGCATGGAAGCCTGGCAAAAAGCTCATGCGGTAATTGTAACAGAAAAAACGCGCCCCTAAGGCGGGAGCGCGTTTTTTCTTACCTGGACTCGCTTATGCAGCTGCGTAGCGGCCGTCTTTGAGACGCTTAAAGTAGCGGCTGTCGTTTAAGTTTACCAAAATAGTGTTGTCTTTGACGAAGCGCGCCTTCTTCACGTGCTTGATGACATCGTCTTTCTTCAAAGGGCCCTCTTTCGAGAGGACCTCGCGAATGACGTCGCGCACGACGCCCGGCGTATAGCCCCATTCGGAGAGCGCGTAGAGGCCGCGGCCAACGAGGACAAAGCGCGGATCCTTGATGAGCTCATTATGGGTAGTCGCAACATGCGCCTTCTTCGAGAAGAGGGTGCCGATGGCGCGAGCAACTTCAGAGAAATGCATCGGCTTGCCGTGACGCTTGATGGCGAGATACGCATAATCACGGATACCTTTAGTGCGGATGGCGGGCGCAGTCACCCTGCCCCACTCCGCAAGCGGATTTTTGCCGATATTCTTCGAGAGGGTGAGCCAGCGCTTCAAGATTTCCTCGTTCTTGTACGCCTCGTTGATGTCCTTGAGCTCGTCAAGGAAGCGGTCCATCAGCGCGTCTTCAGCGAGGACGTCGTTGTCATCAAGCGAGGAGTAGAGCCGGGAGAGCGCCCCATGAACCGCCTTCGCGGTCTCGTGGTCAACGTGCCAGCGTGCATAGAAATCATCCGTCTCGCGTTCGCGGTAGAAGGCGCTCCCAACGACAAGAAGGAAGCGGAAGCGGTTGCGGCTCTTCTCGTCTTTTGCAAAATGCGAAAGGAGCTCGTCTTCATGGACGATACTGCCGAGCCTGACGACCTCTTTGCGGAGCTCCTCGAAGGCGGGCTCGGCATCGCGGAAGGCTTTGCTCGCTTGCACTGCCTCAAGGCCTGCCGCCTCGATCTGGCGGACGCGCTCTCGGGTAATCGAGGAGCGGTCGCCGATAGCCTCCAAAGTCTCGCGGAGCGGCGTTGCACCGAGGCCGAAACGGCGGACGAGGACGTCGCGTGCGCGCTCAGGCACCTCGGCAAGGAGGCGTTTGACAAGTACCGCGCTGTCAAAAGAGAGCGCGGCTCCGTCCGAGTGCTTATGGGGGCTCGCTTTCTTTGCCATATTCGTGTGGTGTATTTATATCACCCCCCCGGGTTCGAGTCAAATGACGAGGTTCAGAATCTTCCCGGGCCGATAGACGACTCGTTGGGGCTCTTTTCCGCCGAGCGCGGTGCGTACGCTAGCAATGTTCCGCGCAAGAGCGACTGCATCCGCTTCTGTCGCATCAGCGGAGAGCGTAATCGAGCCGCGTTTTTTGCCGTTGACTTGCACCGCAATTTCCCCGTTGAAAAATCCGAGTATCTCTTCGTTCACAACAGGCCATGAAGCTTGGTGAACACTCCCCTCCCCGTTGATTTGCTCCCAAAGATGCTCAGCCAAATGCGGAGCGAAGGGCGCAAGCAAGATAATAAATTCTCTTGCAGTTTTTATTGATACGGGTTTAGATTTTTCGCAAAGATTAAGATGAGACATGAGTGCAGCAATTGCAGTATTGAATTTAAAACGCTCGGTATCTATTTTCACCTTCCCGGCTATGAACTCTGAATCTACGTTGGTAGTTCCTGTAGCAGTCTCGACCATGCGTACGACGCGATCGATGAATTTGCGCATCGCCGCGACCCCGTCGAGACTCCAGGGGTAGCTACCGGGCTCGTTGTAGGGCCCGATGAAGGCGAGGTAGAGGCGCACGGCGTCGGCGCCGTACTTTTGCACGAATTCGTCGGGGTTGAGGACATTCCCTTTGCTCTTGCTCATCTTTTGCCCGTCTGACCCGAGGATGAGCCCGCGGTTGAAGCGTTCGTTGAACGGTTCCGCCGTAGGCACGAGTGCAAGGTCAGAGAGCGCTTTATGAAAGAAACGCGCGTAGAGGAGGTGCATGGTCGTGTGCTCGCTCCCGCCCGAATAGCGGTCGACGGGGAGCCACTTTTTCATGAGGCCCTTATCGCTGAAATCGTTTTCATCTTTCGGGTCGAGATACCGCAAGAAATACCATGAGGAGTCGACGAACGTATCGAGAGTGTCGTATTCGGGCGTCCAGCCTTTGCCGAAAAGCTTCTCGACGCGCTTTTTGAGCTCCTTTGATGATGCGAGCGGCGCCTCCCCGTGCGGAGCGAAATCGACATCGGTCGGCAGGAGCCACGGCAGGTGTTCGGGCGGCACGGCGTGCGGCGCCCCCTCCGGGTCATACACGACCGGTATCGGGCAGCCCCAGTATCGCTGGCGTGAGACGAGCCAATCGCGCAGGCGGTAGTTCGTCGTCCTCTCTCCCCCGACTGCCTTCACAATCTCCCATTTCGCCTCTTCGCTCTCTTTACCATCGAATCCGCCTGACGCGATAAGGACGCCGGCTCCGGTATATGCCCTCTCTCCATTGTCCATGCGGTCGAGTACGATATCGAGTTCGATATGCTCAAAACGCTCGCGCGTCAGCTCGTTGCGCTTAACCCACGTCGGTTCGTGCTTGTCTTTCTCCTCGTCGCTCACTTCGCTCTTTTCTTCATCCTCGAGCTCGAAAAGCACTGGCCAATCGAGCGCCACACGATTGAAGTCCTTGTGCGCCGCATAAAATTCTGTCTGAATAGGGTCACCGAGCACCTTTATGAATCTCAGGTTCTTATACCCTGTCTCTTCTTCGATTTCGCGTCGAGCCGCTTGCTCAGGCGATTCGCCTTCTTCGATACCCCCTACGACGAACGTCGTCCACGGCTGTTTCTTCCATGTAAGTGCTAGGAATTTACCGTTCTTCGGATTCCTGACGATGCCGAGGATTATCTTCCGGTGCACCAATTCTTTCCCTTCGATATGCGGGTTCCGGTCATCGACAAGTCTGGGGACTACGACCGTTCTAATGGGCAAATCAAATTTCTTCGCGAATGCGAAGTCGCGTTCGTCGTGAGCGGGCACCGCCATCACCGCGCCTGTGCCATATGAGGCGAGGACGTAATCAGCGATGTACACAGGGATTTCTTCTTGGTTGGCCGGATTGATGGCTCTCACACCCTCGAGTTTCACCCCGGTCTTCTCCTTATTCTCGGAACGCTCTCGTTCCGTCTTCTTTTTCGTCGCATCGATATACTTCTCGGCTTCTTTCTTATTCGAAACGCTTGTCAGGAGTGGTGAAACGAGCGGGTATTCGGGCGCAAGGACCAAATAGGTCGCGCCGAAAAGCGTATCAGGCCGCGTCGTAAAGACTTTGACCTTCTCGTCTCGGCCAGAAATCGTAAATGAGATGTGCGCGCCCTCGCTCTTGCCTACCCACGCGCGCTGGGCCTCCTTGATCTCTTCGCGCCACGGCAAAGGCTCGAGGTCTTTAAGCAGGCGCTCGGCGTAGTCGGTAATCTTGAGGAACCATTGCGTGAGCCACTTCTCTTCGACTGGCGTGCCGCAGCGTTCGCAGCAGCCGTCGACGACCTGCTCGTTCGCGAGCACGGTCTGGTCTTTGGGGCACCACTTCACTGAGGCCTCGGCGCGATACGCGAGGCCGTGCTCCATGAGCTTCACGAAGAGCCACTGCGTCCATTTGTAATACGAAGGCTCGCAGGTAACGACCTCTTTGCTCCAGTCAAACGAGGCGCCCATCGAGCGAAGCTGTTCGCGCATCCGCTCCATGTTCTTGTACGTCCACTCCTTAGGGTCGAGCTTGTTCTTGATGGCGGCGTTCTCGGCCGGGAGGCCGAACGCATCGAACCCGATGGGAAAGAAGACATTCTCCCCCTTCATGCGCTTCACTCGCGCGAAGATATCGGTGACCGCAAACGCGTACCAGTGCCCGATGTGGAGGTCGCCCGATGGGTAGGGGAATTCGGTGAGGAGGTAGTACGGGTCTTTCGAATCGTCTTCGAGGTCTGCTTGATATAAGCCGAGCGAGGCCCATTTCTCTTGGGCGCGCTTCTCTATCTCTTGGTGGTCATACGTCCGCATGAGAGCGCACGTCTAGAGCGGCTTCGGGTATGGCGGGTAGAGTTTCGGGTCTATCGTCCGTTCGAAACAGACGCGGCCGCTTGCGTGTTGCCACACGTCGTTCCCGCCCGACTTCACCGGGTAACTGATAGCCATGGGAGCTGCGCGGCCGTAGAGCGAACCCGGCTGGGTCTTGGCATTGAATGAAGCGCAGAGCTCGAAGGCCGTCTGGCCTTTGACCGCGTAGTCGTAGGACGCGCCGGTTTGCGGGTCAACAGGCGCCATGAATCCGGAGATGTTGTTCGTGAGGTCAGAGAGGCTCCCCGGGAGCACTTGCTTCGCCTGCCAATATGAGACGATCTGCGACTGAATGTTCTGTAGGTCGCCTATCTTCTGGTCGTCAAAGCGGTAAAGCCGCGCCTGCCACGGAGTGCCGACGATGAAGAAGCCAGCGACGATGGCGATGATGACGAGGGCGCCTGTCGCGTACCCCACGATGTGCGATTTCTCCGGATTCTTCTGCCAGTAGTCGCGCAAGTCGGAGAGAAAGTGCACGAAACCCGCGCCGGCGACGAGGAGGATGACGAGCACCTTGAGCGCGAAGCGGAGCGTCACGTCGCCGTTGAAGAAGTACATGATGAGCGTGATGAGGTCGGCAGCGACCGTGACGCCGGCGACGAAGAGAACGAGGTAGAGAGCCCAGCGACGCACCCACACCTCCCTTCTCGTCGGGTCAACCTCGATTGAGCGGTGGATGACACGCATCAGGATAAGGAAGAGCGGAAAGAGGACGATTAAGGACGCCATCTCGTAACTGATACCCCCCGAATAGGGGTCGCCTGAATAATATTGGAGCGCGTCGGGATACGCGTAGTCGAGGTAGCTGAAAATGAGCGAGATGAACGCGAACACGCTCGCGTAGAGAAAGGCCATCGCGGCGAACCATAGAAAGAAATCCTTGGGCGTTATTTTTGGTTTATCCATAGGGGTGGATTATACCACAAAACCAAGTATCCTAACTACCCCGAAAGGGCTCCTTAGGAGTGCAGAAAAAGCATGACGTCGCCGTCCTTGACGACGTAATCTTTTCCCTCCGTGCGGACCTTGGCCGCTTCGCGGGCGGCAGCATACGAGTCGGCGGCGAGGAGGTCAGGGGTGGAGACGACTTCGGCGCGGATGAATTTATCCTTGAAGTCGGTGTGTATCGCAGCTCCTGCCTGCGGGGCAGTAGAGCCTTTCAGAATGGTCCACGCACGCGTCTCTTTAGGGCCGGTCGTAAAGAATGAAATGAGTCCGAGCGTCGTGTACGCGCCACGGATAAGCTCTGCAAGCCCATCATCATGCACGCCGAGCTCCTGCCGAAAGCTCTGCCGATCGGTATCAGAAACGTCGTTTAACTCTTGCTCGGTTGCAGCATCGACGAGTACGTACTCGCTACCGAACGAGATGATGAGTTCGTACGCTCGTTCAGCTCGGCCGTCTTTCTGTTCGTCGATGTTGTGCCCGCCGCTCTTGCGATTCAAAGCATACAAAATCGGCTTCATCGTGAGCAAATCGAGGTGTTTTACGAGTGCCATTTCTTCAAGCGTGAGCCCGGCATGGAGCGCGAGTTTGCCCGCAGCGAATGCCTGCTCGAGTTTGGCAAGCGCCGCCTCTTCAGCTACGACCTTCTTATCGCCCGACTTGATGTCTCCTTCGATGCGCTCGCGACGATCCTGCACTTGCTCGGTATCGGCCAAAACAAGCTCGAGATTGATAACTTCGATATCTTTGGCGGGGTCGATGGTGTTATCGACGTGGATGACGTCAGGGTCATCGAAAAACCGCACGACCTCGAGTATCGCGTCGCACTCGCGTATGTGAGAGAGGAATTGGTTGCCGAGTCCGGCGCCTTCTGAGGCGCCCTTCACCAAGCCCGCGATATCAACAAACTCGATTGCTGCGGGTATCACCTGCTCGCTTTGCGAGAGCTTCGCGAGCTTATCGAGACGCGGGTCGGGCACGCCGACGACGCCCACATTCGGGTCAATCGTCGCGAAGGGGTAATTGGCCGCCAAGACGCTTTGCTTCGTGAGTGCATTAAAAAGCGTGGACTTCCCCACGTTCGGTAACCCGACAATCCCGATTTTCAGCATGCTCGCACCTTACAGGCTAGGCGCCGCGGCGTCCAAGTCTCTCAACCTTCTGCATCCAGCGCTGATGCTTCCGAGCAGAAGCACGTTCGGAGGGGCCGAAGATGGTGGTGCGGGTACGGACGCCGGCGAAGCCGAGGATTGCCGAAGAGACGACGTTCGTGACGGGCCCATACATGAAATAAATCATCCAGGGCGAGGAGTTGGCGCTCGTGATGAGGCGCCCCGTGCGGCCTTTGAGGCGCTTCTCCCACGTGAGCCCATGGTCGGCGAATTTGAAGCAGATCCCCGGGAGCCAGGCGCGGTCGAAGAGGCCTTTCAGCTTCGCCGGCATCTCGCTCCACCATATAGGGTAGACGAGGACGAAATGCTCGCACCACTTCACGTTATCGAGAAACGTCTTCAAGTCTGGCTCGAGGTCTTGGATGACTTTGTAGCCCCTATGGAGGACGGGGTCGAACTGCATCTCGCCGATGTTCATGCGGCGCACCTCGTGCCCCACGGCTTGTGCCGCTTTTTCATAGGTATCGGCCATCGCGCCTGAAAGCGTCTCGCGGTCGGTATGCCCGAGCAATATGAAGATTTTCATACGGCAGGTTTGACGATGAATATTCTCACGTAAAAAAGGAGTGCGGCGATGACGGCAGTCGTGACGACATAGAGCGCGGCGGCCGCACCGAAGGTGATATAGGGCAGGCGGCCGAAGACGAGGAGCGCCATGAACCACCAGCCGGCGAAGACCGCGGCCGAGCTCACGATGAAGCCGACGCGGCGGCGCGAGAGCGCCCAGGAAAAGAAGATGATTGCGAACGCGAGACCCATCTCTATCCAGTACGCATGCGTAAGCGCCGGCTGTACGGGCACGTCATAGATAAAATCGGTCAGCACGAGGCCGATGGAGCCGACCAAGAGGATGAGCATGCCCCACCGTAGCGCATTCGCGACGATGCGCAGATGCGCGCGCTCGGCGTCGTCGATGGTGCCGTCTTGAATGGCGCGCAGATAGAAGATCTCTGCAAAGACTGCGCCGCCGGCGCCGACGACGCTGCCGACGGCTTGCAGGAGAGCAAAGCTGAAAAGTAAAGCGTTCATCGATGTTGCCGGCCCGAACGGCCGAAGCCATTCGGTCGGTCGGGCATGAGGCCGGCCAATTCTGCACGATATTTTTTCATCACCTCGATAGAGGCGCGGGTCTCGTTCTCGCCTCCCTTCTTACGCTTCTCGATTTCTTCGCCGATTTTTTTAAAAAGCTCTGGATCCTTCCCCACCATGCTTACCATCTGTTCGCGCTGCGCGGGCGGGAGTTTTTTTAACTTCCAATTGGCGTATTGCTTCAAGAGAAAACCCTGGATAGACATACGGCTAGTATAACAAAGGTGGGGATAGACTCTTGCGTAGTCCTCAACTTTCTGTCATATTGCTGCTACTCGCAAGTATCAGAGCTAGTCGGCGCGCAAGCCAGCCATGTCGGCCGGCAGGCGTCAAAGAGCGGCAGTATCGGCGAGCTTAACCGGTTAAGTTCACTAGAATGGATCAAGCAGCAAGTGTACAGGGGAACAAGCTTTACGTAGGCGGTATCCCCTATCGCTCGACTGAAGATGACCTGCGCAAGACCTTTGAAGAGGCTGGCACAGTCGTTTCAGCGAGCATTATCAGCGATCGTATGACCGGCCGCTCGCGCGGATTCGGTTTCGTCGAAATGGGCACTGAGGCGGAGGCTCAAGCGGCGATTGATCGTTGGGACGGCAAGGAGATGGACGGGCGTACGCTCTCTGTCTCGTTCGCTCGCCCGCAAGGTGAGCGCCCTCCCCGCAGCAACGGCGGCGGCTTCGGAGGTGGTCGCGGTGGTGGTGGTTTCGGTGGTGGTGGAGGCGGCGGCTACGGCCGCGGCGGATATTAGTCCCCAAGCTCTCGCATGCAAAACGCGCCCCCTCTGGGGGCGCGTTTTGCATTTTTGGCACAAAAAAGAAAAGCGGCGCCCCGACGAAGCCGAGGGCGCCGCAATAACCAATAACGTTTGTGAGAATCCTTCTCAGTGAATCCGCGCCGAACGAAGTTGCTGATGTTGGCGTCGTTGCCGAGGCTGGGGCTCATAAGCTTTCCGGCAGTGCTTCTCGCAATACGGCTTCCCCGGTTTTGCCTTGTAGGGGCAAGAATGAAAGTCTTTGTCGGCCGGGTCGCCGATGGGCCATTGGCAGCTCTTTTCGCCCTCCTTAGCCATGACATCCTCCGAATGCGGCTCTGCCTTGGCGGGCGCAGGCTTCGTTTCGGCTGGCAACGCCGGTGCCACTGCTCGAGGCTTGGAGTCTTGGTGCTTACCCCGGCCTTTAAGCCTGAGCCCCGTGCGCGTGACCTGCCTCATCACTTCTTGTTCAGTGAGGCCGGCGCAACCCGCCGTCCGGAGAAAAAGCGCGATTTGCTTGGCCGAATAGCTTTCTGGCCTCGCAACCAGTTCACGCAGGCGTTCTGATGCCATGCAGTCCTGATTCCGTAGTGGTTGGCCCCAGTCAAAGGGCAACGCGCGCTTGACTTCAACTTTTTCTGGTTGGCCTTCCATCCGCGCCCGATGCATCTGTAGCCGCCTGCGTGCACCCGCGACTGCATTCGAACTGACATCGGCCTTGAACTCTAGCCGCAACGTTCGCGCAATCGTATGACGCGAATAACCCTGGTCAATGAGCGTAATCAGCCTGCGTCCGATTCCGAGCCCGGCAAACACCCCGCCGAACTCTATTTCTACGGGAGTCTCCTCCATTCGTGATTCATAATCCTTGTCGGCCATCGTGGCCCCCTTTCTTCTTCTCCGCAGAGAGTAAAGCATAGCCCCCGTAAAAGAAAAAGGCGGCGCGGGGTTTCTTGACCCTCGCGCCGCCTACCCACCACTATCCCTTGCTCTTCGTTACCGGCCTCTTCAATATGCGTTCGACCTCTTCTGCGTCAATCGTGTGCTTGATGCCGGCCGCGATTCGCGCCTTGTTGACCTTCATCGCCGCATACGCATAACGCTCGAATCTCGTTTCGGACGCCCATTCTTCAACCGCCTCGACTATTATTTCTTCCTCCTCCCATTCAGGCAAAGCCCGCTTATTTTTTGGCTTGTATTTCTTGATGAAGGCCTCTTTACCGCCTGCCGTCTGCTGCAGATGCGCAAGGCGGCCGATGCTGAACGGCATCTTGAACGCTTCGATGAAGTCCTTGATGATGGCGGCTCTCTGCCCTGGCCGCTTCTCCATCTCTACCGCCAACCATTCGAGCATTCTGCTCGTGTAGATTTTCTCTTGCAAGGGACACTCCGTTTTCTGGATGAGCCCCACCATTACCCTTTATGTTCTGAATTCCTACGATCACTATAGCACGTTTTCTTAATGAGGCAATGTTATATTTTGCGCTTCGCGCTTCTTCAGTTCAGCACTCCGGCCGATTAAATTTGAAAGGAGTTGAAAAAATGATGCAAGCGCCGAGAGCGCGAGGATAAGGATGATATACCACGCGAAAGGCGTCGCGAAATACAAGAAGACGATGACGAACGAGAACCAGAGCCCGGTGCACCACGGACAGTTAATGAGGGTGCCGAGGGAGCCGGCTAAGGTACGGCCATCGTAGCCCACGAACCATTCGCGGATAAACGCGGTGATGTTGTCGTAAGTAAAGAGGTGAATGAGGCGAAAGATGGCAAGCGCCATGAGGAAGAAGTCGGTTAAGGGTACGAAGCTCGCGAGCCGCCCGGTAGCGTTTAACCATGCAATGCCCATCACGACGAGTATCGCGAAAAAGAGCGAGAGGAACGTGTGCCAAAAGTGAAACCGCATAGAAAAAGTGTAGCATAGGGCGATGCAGAGCGAAGAGCCAGAGGCGTACAGGCTAGGATGGGTGCCGTTTTTGGGCCTCAAAATCTGGCTTGATTCGCACCCCTTAATCCCTCGCCCGGAGACCGAGTGGTGGGTCGAGGAGCTAATCCTTGAGCTGAAAAGTGTCCCTTCGGGAGACGCGTATTTTTCTGCTGAAAAATCGCTGGGCCTCAGGCCGTCGCCTTCCGGAACCTCCCTCAGTGACACCTCTCAGCTCTCGGTGCTCGATTTGTGTGCGGGTTCGGGGGCGATTGGGTGCGCGATTTTGGCACAGTGCCCGAACGCACAAGTTTATTTTTGCGAAATCGACCCAGAGCATGAAGCGACGATTCGTAAAAACATTCGTGAAAATAAGCTTGATGAATCGCGTGCAGAAGTACGCATCGGCGACTTGTTCGAGCCGTTCGCGGCGAGTCCGCCAGCTGGCGGATTCGACTTCATCGCCGCGAACCCGCCCTACGTGCCCGAAGGCCGCGAATTACCAGTAAGCGTTGCGGACTACGAACCCGCGTTGGCGCTCCGCGCTGGCCCTGACGGGCTCGCGGTCATACGCCGGATCGCGCTTGAATTGCCACGCCACCTGGCGAAAGGTGGCGCGGCATGGGTCGAATGCGATGCCGAACATGCCGATGCTGCGCGTGAGCTCTTTACCGAGCAGGGCTTCAAGGCCTTCATCAAGAACGACCAGTACGAGCGGCCTCGTGTCATCGTGATATCCTTTTAGTAATGCCTGACCAGCCCTTAGTACCCTTTCAAAACCCGCTTGAAACGCTCTCGCACCTTGGCATTACTGTCCCCGCAGGGAGTACCCTCACCGTTTTGCTCGCTTTCGTGTTCGCCGTCTGGCTCATCTACACTTTGGTCGCGACCTATCATTGGCTTAAGTATAGCCACGCCTCTCTCCTCGCCTTCCCCGCTATCTTCGTGCATCTCGCTGTTTCGGTGGCCCTCATGTCGTACGCCCTCACTGGGAACTTTATCCCCTCCGTATGAAAGAATTTGAACTCGAGCCCGGCGAACATGTAGTCAAGGAGGCGCGCAAGCATTGGTTTATCTTTTTGCTTCAACTCCTCCCTTTCGCCATCCTCGCGCTGCTGCCGCTTGCGCTCCCGCGCCTCCTTGAAATGTTCAACCAGCCATTATGGTCAACGGTCAATTGGGGCGGGGACGGTGTCATACGCTTATTGCTCGCTACCTGGTGGCTCTTTATCTGGACGGCGGCATGGCTCACCTTCACCCGCTATTTCTTGAATCTCTGGGTCGTGACGAACTTTCGCATCGTCGACATCCACCAAAAAGGATTCTTCCGCCGCGAGGTCTCGTCCCTCCTCCTTAACCGCGTCCAGGACATCACCGTCGACACCGAAGGCATCCTGGTCTCCTTGCTTGATATCGGCGATATCAACGTGCAGAGCGCGGGCGCGGTTGACCGCTTTTCGATGCGCGGCATCCCCCACCCCGCGCAGATGCGCGACATTATATTGAAGTATGTTTCGACAAAACCGAGTGGTGATACACTGGGTGCATGAGTGAGCTTTCGACTGACTCGTACAAAGGCGTACGCGACTTTTACCCGCTCGACTGGGCACTGATGCAGGCGATTTTCGAACGCTTGCGGCAAACGCTCGCCTTGTGGGGCTACGAAGAGTACAACGCCTCCCCTCTGGAGCGCGCAGAGCTCTACGAGAGTAAGGGTAATGAAGAGATCGTGAGTGAGCAGACGTACACCTTTGAAGACCGCGGCGGGCGGCGCGTCACGCTCCGCCCCGAAATGACGCCCACTCTTGCACGCATGGTCGCCCATAAGCGCCGCGAGCTCCCCCTCCCTTTGCGCTGGTTTTCGCTACCGAACCTCTTTCGCTATGAACGGCCGCAGAGGGGGCGCTTGCGGGAGCACTACCAACTCAATGTTGACTTGCTCGGGGTCAAAGATACAAAGGCTGATGGCGAGATTATCGTCATAGCCCATGCTCTGCTTGCCGCCTTTGGCGCGACGGACGACGACTTCGTCATCCGAATGAGCTCGCGCGCCTTGCTCGATGCCGCCTGCAAGGCAGCTGGCATGAAGGCGGAGGCGGCGCGCGCCTACTTACGCCTCCTCGATAAAAAAGACAAGATGCCTGGCGCCGATTTTAAGGTAGCGCTTGACGCAATCACCTCTACCGACCCTCTCGCGCTCATCGAGAGCGACAAGCGCGTACGTGCCGAAAAAGAGAAGCTTATGAAGCTTATCGAGGCTTTCAAGGCGCGCGGGATAGCGAATGTCGTCTTCGACCCCTCGATCGTGCGGGGCTTCGACTACTACACTGGCATCGTCTTTGAAATTTACGATACCGACCCTGCGAACTCGCGCGCGTTGTTCGGCGGCGGGCGCTACGACGACCTCGTCAGCCTCTTTGGCGGCGAGCCCGTCCCTGCGGTGGGCTTCGGCATGGGAGATGTGACCTTGGTCGACTTTCTTACGACCCACGACCTGCTCCCCGCATCGACAAGCGCGCCCGAGCTCTACCTCGGCACCCCTTCTGAAAACGACCTCGCCGCGGCTAACGGAGCGGCCGAGATGCTCCGCGCGAGCGGGCTCCGCGTTTTTATAAACCTGTCGGCCAAATCGCTCGGCGACCAAGTAAAGGACGCCGACCGTCGCGGCATCCCGTACTTTGCTGCCGTCGGCGACGAAGAGAAGCATTCGCACACGCTCCGCGTGAAGCGGCTCTCGACCGGTGAGGAGCGCTCGCTCTCGCTTGCGGATGTTGCAGCTCATATTAGGAACGCGTAAACTGCCCTGATGCGTTACCTTGTCTTTGATATCGAGAGTATCTCGGCAAGCGGCTCCAATGTACGCGGGAAGATTGACCTCGGCGACCAAGATCTAACCCTCATCGCCATTTACGACTCCGAGACCGACTCGTACTCTTCATACCTTAAGGAGGAGCTGCCGAAACTCTGGCCGATTATCGAGCGCACCGACCTGCTCATCGGCTTTAACTCTGACTCGTTCGACATCCCGCTTTTAAATCGTTACTACCCCGGCGACCTTACGAAAATCGCCTCTCTCGACCTCCTGACTGAAGTCTATAAAGTCTTGGGGCGGCGCGTTCGTCTCGATTCGCTTGCCCAGGCGACGCTTGGCCGCAGTAAAAAAGGTGACGGCCTGAAAGCAGGTATATGGTGGCGAGAGGGCGCTGTCGATAAAGTGCGTGAGTATTGCATTGAGGACGTCCGCCTGACGCGAGAACTCTATGAGTACGCATTAAAGAACGGCCTTTTGAAATACAAGGACTTACGCGACGTACGCGACCTCAAAATAGACACCTCGCACTGGGGGCAGGGCGCCGTTGCCCCTTCTCTCACCCACACACTCACATTATGAAAGCTTCTTTTGTCATACCGGGTGCGATCATCTGTGCCGGCGTCATCCTCGCGGGCGCAGTGTACGCGAGCTTCAAAGGCGCGAACCCGTCAGCGGCCTCTCAAGCCGCGAGCGCCGCGGCTGCCATCAGCGCCGACGACCATATCCTCGGCAATCCGACCGCCAAAGTGAAGATTGTCGAATACTCGGACTTCGATTGCCCCCACTGCGCGACTTTCAATGCGACCCTCCACCAGCTTGTAAATGACTATGGCACAGGGGGCGACGTGGCGTGGATTTTTCGTAATTTCGCGATTACTGAACTCCATCCGAATGCGAAGAAGCACGCCGAGGCAGCCGAGTGCGTGGCACAGACGGCTGGGAACGAGGCATACTTTAAGTTTAACGACCTCCTCTTCGCTAACCAGCCTGCCGACCCGACCAAGTACGCCGAGTATGCGCGCGCCACGGGCGCCTCACCGGAAGCGGTCGCTTCATGCATCCAAAATGCCGCGACGAACGGCATCGATGCGCGCATCGATGCCGAAAGGCAGAACGCGATTGACGCTGGGGCAGGAGGTACGCCCTATTCGCTCATTCTTATCGACGGCAAGCCGCCTATAGTCATCGATGGCGCCTGGAGCTACGCCGACCTCAAAGACCAGCTCGACGCGGCTCTCGCTGCTAGCAAATAAGGAAGGCCCGGAGCATCGCTCCGGGCCTTGACCGCATCTGCCTTCTTCCTAGCGAGTGGGCGACGCAGGCACGCTTACTACAGCTCGAATCGGCAAGTCGGGCGACTGCACAGGTTGCGGGCGGTCCCTGGCAAAATATAAGGTGAGTACCGCGATAAGGAGAAAGAGCGTGGCAAACATGAGAAGCGGCGATGCTCTCTCCGCTTTCTTCTTCTGAAATTGCTGATTCATTCCTTGCTCCACTCTTAGCCTCTGCACTAGGTTTACAGTTCCTCCTCGGTTTCGTCAATCTCTTCTGTCTCGAGAAGGCGGAGGCGATAGATATCGAACGAGTGGTCGCCCTCGAACATGTCGGAGGGGTTGGGGAGGTAGTGGCGACGCCGCGAGAGCTCCTCGGTAGCCTCTTTGATGAGACGATGAAAGACAGCAAAGTCCTCTTTTGCCTCACGGTAGTCGATGACGTGGCGTTTTAATTGCGCACCGCCCTTCGCGTTCTTCGACTTTTTGCACTCATAGACGATGAAGCGCCGCACGGGGCGGCCAAAGAGCTCGCGCACGGTGTAGTAATTAAAAATAGCCTGCATGATAAAGAGTGACTTCCTCGCTCCTGTCTTACTGAACGAATCGACGAACTTGTGGTCGACAATATCGACGGCGCCCTTCTCAAGCTTTGACTCTACGACTAAATCCGAGATGGCCTTTAAAGGGAGCGGGAGCCCTTCGACGCCGACCACGCCGCGCACCTCCACCCCGAGTACTTTGTGGCGTGGGGGTTTCGCTAAGTAGAACCCGATGGCTTGGAGGTACTCGTGCTCCATCCCGGCGCGCTTTGCGCGCCGGGCCTTGCGACTCTTTGCCTTGCCGAAGTTTATCTCAAAATCCTGCACGTTACGCACGTACTCAAGGCCAAGCAGTATCGCGGCGTCTTTATCGACGCCCTGGTAAAAATGCTGGAGCGCGAGGTGCCCTGCCCGGCCAACGATAGACGAAGGGCTCGAAGGCGTGTCGTAGACCTCCTCGACATAGCGCTTGTACCACGCAAGAGGGTTCCGCAAGAATGCCATCAAGCTCGAGTGGCTCCAGTGCTTGATAGGCAGCTTTTTCCCCTTCCTTTTCCGTTTCATAGGCTGAACCTACATGGTACTATCGATTTCAGATCAACGAGAGGGGCTGCCCGGATGAGTCAGTTTGAACTTTTCAATCACACCTACGAGTTCCACTACTACCGATTTCCAGACGGCGTCTTTACTGTTTACCAATTCTTTGCCCGAGGAACGCTCGAAGCTGTCGAAGAAGTCGTAGCATTCGTGAGCCGCACGAGTGCGAGGCCATGGCTTCTTTTTCGGGAGGGAGATGCGCGCCAGATTGCCTTGCCCTGGGAGCGGTTCCCAGAACGGCTGGAGGTGGTGGTACCGCTCGACGAAAGAAGAGCTTCGCCGAGGGAATCCGCCCTTGATCTATATAAAGAACATGTGGCGGGGAAATGACGTCAGTGCCTTGCAAAAGGCCCGGAGCAATCCGGGCCTTTTTAATAACTCTTCAGGTGTCTAGCTCTGTCATGGGTCCGGATTTTTTCGAGCGCCTTCGCCTCGATTTGGCGGATGCGCTCGCGAGTCACGCCGAACTCCTTACCCACTTCTTCAAGCGTGTGGTAAATACCGTCGAGGAGCCCGTGGCGCATTTCCAAAATCTTGCGCTCCTTGGGCGAAAGGTCGCTCAAGATACTCCGAACCTGCTCGGCAAGGATACGCTCCGACGACTCTTGAACCGGGCTGGGGATTTTGTCATCAGCAATAAAGTCGCCCAGGGTGGACTTTTCATCGTCGTCAGAGCCGACAGGGTTCTCCAAAGAGAGGGTGTCTTGGTTGATTTTCTCGATCTGGTAGATCTTCTCCGGTTCGACGCCCATCTCGACCGCAATCTCCTCAGCCTGCGGGTCGCGGCCCAAGGCCTGCGCCAGGCGCCTCGAGACTTGCTTGTATTTTGCGATTGTTTCTACCATGTGCACGGGGATGCGGATAGTGCGCGACTGGTCGGCCAAGGCGCGCGTAATCGCCTGGCGAATCCACCACGTAGCGTAGGTCGAGAACTTATAGCCTTTTTTCCAGTCGAACTTATCGACGGCGCGAAAGAGGCCCAAATTCCCCTCTTGAATGAGGTCAAGCAAGGTCAGGTCAGGTGAACGGCCGACATACTTTTTTGCTATTGAAACGACGAGGCGGAGGTTGCTCCTCGCGAGGATATTGCGCGCTTCAGCATCACCCCTCTCGATCCGTTGAGCCAACTGGCGCTCTTCAGCGGCGGTAAGCAAAGGGTACTGGCCGATTTCGCGCAAATAAATCTGGATGGAATCGTACGAGGTCGACTGCCGGTCTTTGATGTTCTTGGTCGCAAGATACTGATCGGCATTATCCTCAAGCATGCCCCCTTCAAGGACATCGATGCCTGCTATCGAGAAGCGTTCGTAGAGAGCCTCGAGGAAGTCGACGTCGTCTTCGACATGCGGGAAGGACTTAAGGATCTCGTTGTAGGTGATGTAGCCGCGCTCCTTGCCCTTCGTGATGAGCTGTTCGGCTGAAAGCTGCATCTGCGCCGCCGCCTTCGCCCTTACGCCAGTCGCAGCGATGCGCACGATGCGTTTCACCCGCGCATGCCTTGTGGCCTGCCTGCCGGCAGGCAGGCGCGGGCTTGCTTTGCGAATTTTCGCTTTCGTCTTCGCGTGCTTTGCAGCCTTTTTTATTTTCTTAATTTTTCGTTTTGGCATAGGTAGTTAGTGCGTGAGCGAGGCGAGACGCTTTGAAAGCGTGGCGACTTCTCCCTGGATCTTTTTCGTAACAGCAACGTCGCCTGCGTTCTCGGCTCGGCGAAGGGTGGCAACCGCCTCCTGATACGCCTCGCGTACGTACGCAGTTTCGAAGGCATGGAGAAGCTCGTCCGCTGCCGTCTCGGGAGGGTCTTCGCCAAAGGCTTGCTCTACCTCGAACAGGGCGGCCTCCGTGACCTCCCCCACAGCAAGCGGGGCTTCAGTAATACGAGCGTACTCCCTCATGACGCGCTCTGCAAGCAGAGTGCTCGGATAAGCAGATGAGAGGGCTCGGAGCGCATCCTCGCGCGCATCGCGCTCCGGACGCTTCGCAACCGCTACTGCACGAGCGCCTCGATCTGTTTCATCTGCCGCGGGCGGAGGCAATTTCGTGAGCGATGCGCGTACCGCTTCGGACGAGAGGCCTAAGGTCTGCGCGGCGCTCTGGATGAAGTGCTCCCGCTCCATCGGGCTCGTAACCGCACGCAACAAGGGCAAGACGATGCTCTCAGCAGCAAGTACGAGGCGGTGCGGGTTATGTTCGCGTTCAGCCAGGATACTAAGAAAGAACTCCACGACCGGCTTGGCCTCTTTAACGCGCGCCGTGAAATCTTTCGCATCATGACTGATGACGTCGGCCGGGTCCGAGCCAGTCGGCAACCGGACAGCCTTAACGTGCATCCCCGAACCCAAAGCGACCAAGGCCGACTTTTGCGTAGCGGTGAGCCCTGCGGAGTCGGCGTCGAGCGCCAGCATCAAGTTCTCGCTGTACCGTTTCAGGAGCCGAGCATGCTCCCCCGTAAACGCCGTGCCTGAAAGCGCTATGGCGTTTTCAAATCCCGCTTGGTGCGCATGGAGGAGATCCATCTGTCCTTCGACAAGGAGGGCGAACCCTCGCGTACGTATCGCCTCCTTGGCTTTGTCCATTCCGAAGAGTATCTGGGACTTGTGATAGAGCTCGGTCTCGGGGCTATTCAGATATTTTGCTTGTTCATTTTTATCAAGAGCGCGGCCGGTAAAGGCAAGCGTGCGCCCTGCGGTATCGCGTATCGGGAACATGAGGCGATTCCTAAAGCGGTCGTAGTAGGTCCCCGCCTTACCGTCAGCCTCCTTGATAAGCCCCGCTCCCTTGAGTTCATCGAGCGTAAAACTCTTCCCTGTTAGATGTTCAAGGAGAAGGCGCCAGTCGTCGGGGGCCACGCCAAGCTGCCAGCCCTTAATCGTATCCCGCGTGAGCCCGCGCAAAAGTGCGTAGCGATACGCTTCGCTTTCAGGGGTGAGGAGCAAAACGTAAAACTCGACGGCGCGCGCCATCGCCTCACGAAGGCGTTCTGTGCGAGAGGCGCCCTCGCGCGCGCCTGGGTTGTACACCACTTCGACACCAGCCTTCTCCGCGAGGAGCGTAAGCGCTCCCTTGAAATCGACGCCTTCGATCTTTTCAATAAACGTAAACATATCGCCCCCCTCGCCACACCCGAAACAGTGGAAGGTCCCTCGGTCAATCGAGATATTGAATGAAGGCGTCTTCTCTTTGTGGAAGGGGCATAACCCTTTAAGGGAGCGGCCGGCCTTCGTGAGCTTGACGTACGGAGCCACGACGTCCTGTATCGAGAGACGATTTTTTATTTCCGCGACAGTGTCTCGCGGCATGATGGCTTAAGAGCGGCCCTTGCCCGCAAACGGCTTCCCTATATACGAACTCATACGCTCGCTTGCGACCGGCACCGGCCGCTCCGCTTGGAGCTTGGTGATTGCCGCGTGCTTCGCGCTCCCCTTGAAACCAGTGCCCGCAGGGATGAGGCGCCCGAGGATGACGTTCTCTTTAAGGCCGCGGAGCCGGTCCACGCTCCCTTTGAGGGCTGCGTTGATGAGGATTTTGGTCGTCTGCTCGAATGAGGCCGCGGAGAGGAAGGAGCGGCGAGAAAGTGCGGACTCCTTGATGCCAAAGACAATTTCAGCTGCCGAGGGCGGCATCTTATTTCCGTTCTCGGCATCGATTACCGCTTGAGCGAACTCCCAGTCTTCAATCACATCGCCAACCGAGTACTCGGTGTCGCCCGCCTCGGTGATCTTCACACGTGAGAACATCTGCTTCACGATAACCTCGAGGTGCTTACGAGACACGGATGCGCCCTGAAGCTCATAAATCTTCGAGGTCTCGGCGATGATGTATTCCTGCACAATGGCGCGGCCGGCGTACTCGAAGAGCTCATCGAGGTCAGACGAACCATCGGTGAGTATCTGCCCTTTTTTTACCTCGTCACCTGCTTTCACCAAAGGCATGCGCGGATAGGGAGCAAGGTACTCGAACGCCGAGCCGTCTTTCTTGCCTTGCCCCGAGGACGGCACGACAACGAGAACTTTCTCGCGGCCGAGCTCCTTGATTTCGCTCACGATGCCATCGGTCTTCGAGATAACCGCGGGGTTCTTCGGTGAGCGCTTCTCGAACAATTCTTCAACGCGAGGGAGGCCTTGCGTGATGTCCCCGCCTATCGAAGCCACGCCGCCCGCATGAAAGGTGCGCATCGTAAGCTGAGTGCCCGGTTCGCCGATGGCTTGCGCTGCGACGGTACCGACGGCCTCGCCGAGGTCGACCATCCTCCTTGTCGTCAGGTCCATGCCGTAGCATTTCTGGCAGACGCCATAGCGGGTCTCGCAACCCATGGCGCTCCGTACGGCGACTGATTCGACGCTTCCCGCTGCGATTTTCTTGCCATCATCGGGAGAGATATAGTGACCCTTCTTGAAAATCGTCTCGCCGAGCGCGTCCTTTGCGTCTTCAGAAAGCACGCGGCCGGTCAAGGTTTCAGCGTAATCGATCTCGATGCCCGAGGCCGAGACGCGGCGGATAGCGACGCCGCGCTTCGTCTTGCAATCCTCTTCAGTGATAATCGAGTCTTGTGCGACGTCGAAGAGACGGCGCGTGAGATACCCCGCTTTTGCCGTACCAAGAGCGGTGTCGGTGAGGCCTTTTCGCGCGCCGTGCGTACTCATAAAGTATTCAACGGGGTTAAGCCCTTCGGACATCGAAGAGATGATGGGCACTTCGATAGTCTCGCCTTGCGTGTTCTGGATAAGGCCTTTCATACCGGCCATTTGCGTAAGGTTGCCCATTGAGCCACGCGCTCCCGAGGTCACCATATCGGCGACCGAGCCCAAGGGGTCGAGCTCCTCTGCAACGAGTTTTTCAACCTCCTGTTTGGCGCCCTGCCATATCTCGATGGCCATGCGGCGCTTCTCATCGGCAGAGAGGAGCCCGTTTCGGTAATCTCCCTCGATATGCGAGACCTTTTCGCGCGCCGTATCGATGATCTTTCCCTTGCCTTTGGGTACCGAGACGTCGTCGAGGCTCCACGAAACACCTGACTTGGTCGCATACTCGAAACCGAAGCGCTTCACTTTATTAACGATTGACGGGACACGATCGAGCCCATAGCGGGTCGCGCAGTCATTCACGATACGCGAGAGAACCTTCTTCGTGATGGTGTCGTTTATGAACGGGTAATCCGAAGGCAAGACGGTGTTGAAGAGGAGCCTACCGACGGTCGTTTGGAACGGCTTGCCGTCGAAGTGCGCGTACTTCGCTTTGTCGGTCGTCGGCATGACATTAATCAGGGCGCGGAGATCAACGCCATTGTATTCATAGGCGAGGATGGCTGCGTTCGGTGACGTGAAGTGCTCGCCTTCGCCCTTCGCCTTTTTCATTTCTCGCGTAAGCCAGTACACGCCAAGGACGATGTCCAGAGGCTTCCCGGTGAGCACGATCATATCGCCCGAGCCAGGCTTCAAGATGTTCTTGTTCGCACTCATCACATTCGCCGCCTCCCACTGCGCCTCCTCTGAAAGGGGAACGTGGACGGCCATCTGGTCACCGTCGAAGTCCGCATTGAAGGCGTTGCAAACAAGCGGGTGGAGCTGGATAGCATCACCCTCGATAAGCCGCGGGCGAAATGCCTGGATACCCTGGCGGTGGAGGGTCGGAGCGCGGTTAAGTAAGACGTATTTGCCCTTAATCGCCTCTTCAAGGATCTCCCATACCTCGGGGACGCCGTCTTCAATAAGGCGGCCGGCGCCGCGAATATTAAATGCAAGCTCGCGCGAAAGAAGCCCTGCGATAACGAAGGGTCGGAAGAGTTCAAGCGCCATGTGCTTAGGGAGACCGCATTCATCGAGCTCCAAATCAGGGCCGACGACGATGACCGAACGGCCCGAATAGTCGACGCGCTTGCCGAGAAGGTTCTGGCGGAAGTAGCCCTGCTTCCCTTTCAAATAATCCGCGAGCGACTTAAGAGGCCGGCGCTGCGCTGGCGTCAGTGCGCCCGCAGAAGCGCCACCCTTACGGATTGAGTTGTCGAGCAAGGCATCGACCGCTTCCTGGAGGATGCGCTTCTCATTGCGAAGAATCACCTCAGGCGCGTGAATATCGAGGAGTTTCTTCAAACGATTATTGCGATTGATGACACGGCGATAGAGGTCGTTGACATCGCTGGTCGCATGGCGGCCGCCCTCAAGGGCGACCATCGGACGAAGCGCCGGCGGAATGACGGGGATACGAGAGAGGAACATCCAATCCGGGCGGACGCCGGCTGAAAGCATTCCCGCGATAAGCGAGAGGCGCTTCGCGAGTTTTTCTCGCTCTGCGGCACCTGCCTTCTGATACTTGGCAAGGAGCATTTTTTCGAGCTCTTTGAGGTCGATAGAGCGGAAAATGTCATAAATCGCTTCAGCACCGATACGCGCCTCGAAGAGGCCGCCGTACTTCACCGAGAAGCGGTGGTATTCAAGCTCGTCCAAGACACGGCCGACCGCGAGACCTTCAATCTCGGCCTTAGCGACGGTCATGCGTTCTTTCAAAGCATCACGTTCTTTGTCGTCGTTTTGAGACTTATATTTCGTCTTGTACTCGCTCTCAAGCTCGGAGAGGAGGCGCTTTTTGCCGTCATCATTGACCTTGGTCACGATATAGCCCGCGAAGTAGACGACCTTCTCTATGTCCGCAGCCGAGGCGCCAAGGAGAAGCGCCATGCGCGAAGGCACTGAGCGCAAGAACCAGATGTGCGCAACGGGGCTGCAGAGCTCGATATGGCCCATACGCTCGCGGCGCACGATGGAGCGGGTGATCTCGACACCGCACTTGTCGCAAACGATGCCTTTGTAGCGGATACCCTTGTACTTGCCGCAGTAGCATTCGTAGTCCTTCTCCGGGCCGAAGATCTTTTCATCAAAGAGGCCGTGCTTTTCGCTCCGTTGCGTACGGTAATTGATGGTCTCGGGCTTCGTGATTTCGCCGTGCGACCATTCGAGGATGCGCTCGGGCGAGGCAACGCCAAGGCGGAGCGCGTTCCAGGTATCGCGCTGTCCGGTCAATTTGCGGGGTGAGTAGGCCATAATCGTAAAAGAATATTAGTAAATCACTCCGCTTCTGGCGGGAGATCCATCGGCTCAACATCGAGCGCAAGGCCGCGAATCTGGTTCGTCAAGACCGAGAACGAGGCCGGGGTACCAGTGTGGGAGATCGGTTCGCCTTTCACGATTGCGTCGAAGGCAGCCGAACGGCCGGTGATGTCGTCAGACTTGATCGTGAGCATCTCGCGCAAGGTATATGCCGCGCCGTAGCCGAGGAGCGCCCACACTTCCATCTCGCCGAAACGCTGGCCGCCGTTTTGCGCCTTGCCGCCAAGCGGCTGCTGCGTGATCAAGGAGTAGGGGCCAATGGAGCGCATGTGAATCTTGTCTTCGACCATGTGGTGAAGCTTTAAGATATACATGTACCCGACAGCTATCGGCGAGGCGAAGGCCTCACCCGTGTGACCGTTATAGAGAGTCATCTTGCCCGAGCGGTCAAAACCAGCCGCTTGAAGCTCGTCTCGAATCTCATCAGCAGAGGCGCCCGCAAAGGGCGGCACCACTGCTTGGTAATTCAAGGTATGCGCGGCAAGCCCCAAGTGCATCTCGAGAATCTGCCCGAGATTCATACGCGAAGGTACGCCAAGCGGTGTTAAAATGATGTCGACCGGGTTGCCGTCTTTGTCGTAGGGCATATCCTCGACGGGGAGGACGCGGGAGATGACGCCTTTGTTACCGTGGCGCCCTGCGAGCTTGTCGCCCACGCTTACGTTACGCACTTGTGCGACCGTCACTACGATCTTTTTGATGATGCCGCTCTCAAGCTGGTCGCCCTTTTCGCGAGAAAAGACGCGCACGCCGATGACGCGACCGCGCTTACCGCCTTCCATGCGGAGCGAGGTGTCTTTCACATCCTTTGCCTTATCGCCGAAGATGGAGCGCAAAAGGCGTTCTTCAGGCGTGAGCTGGGTCTCGCCCTTCGGCGTCACCTTCCCGACCAGGATATCGCCCGGCCGCACTTCTGCGCCGATGCGGATAACGCCCTCTTCATCAAGATTCTTGAGTCGGAGTTCGCCGACATTCGGGATGTCGTGCGTCGTGACCTCGGGGCCGAGTTTGGTGTCGCGCACCACGCAGTCGAAGTCTTCGATATGTACGGTCGTAAATTTAGCGTCCTCGACGAGACGCTCGGAGATGATGATGGCGTCTTCGTAGTTAGCGCCGTTCCAGCTCATGAAGGCGACGCGTGCGTTTTGCCCGAGTGCCATCTGGCCGTGTGCCGAGGACGAGGCGTCCGCAAGAACGTCGCCCTTTTTCACCTTGTCCCCGACGAAGACTGAAGGCCGCTGGGAGAAGGCGGAGTTTTGGTTGGTTTGGGTGAGGCCCTGGAGACGATATTCCTTCTTCTTCCCCTCCTTGTTGGTCACAGAAATCTTGCGTGCATCGACGTAGTTCACCTCGCCCGCCTCGCCGGCGAGGACAAGACGGCCGGTGTTCTTAGCGGCATGCGCCTCGATACCGGTCGAGACCAAGGGCGCCTCAGGGATAAGCACCGGTGTCGCCTGCTTTTGCATGTTCGAACCCATCAGCGCCCGGTTCGCATCATCGTGGTCGACGAAGGGAATCATCGCCGTGGCTATGGAAAACATCTGGTAGGTCGAGGCATCCATAAGCGTCACCTCATCGCGCTCTACGATGACAGGTTCGCCCTTGCGGCGTGCCTCGACAAGCTCCTCGGTAATGTGTCCGCTCGCGTCAACCTTGGTCGCCCCGTGGGCGACCGTTTCCTGCTCCTCTTCAAGCGCGTTTATCGTGACGATTTCACCGGTCACTTTACCGTTCTTGACCCGGACATACGGCGTCTCGATGACACCGTAGTCGTTCGTCGTCGCGTGCGTCGCTAAACGCAAGATGAGTCCGATATTCTGCCCTTCAGGCGTATGGATGGGGCAGAGACGTCCGTAGTGGCTGGAGTGCACGTCGCGCACTTCAAAGCCTGCGCGCTCACGGGTAAGGCCGCCGGGGCCGAGCGCAGAAAGGGTCCGCATGTTCTCAAGCTCCGCAAGGATATTTTGCTGGTCCATGAACTGCGAGAGCTGGTTCGCCGTAAAGAACTCGCGTACCGCAGCTGAAAACGGCCGCGGATTAATGAGGGACATCGGCAAGGTGGTCTCGCTTTCAATCGTCGACATGCGGTCTTGGATATTGCGCTTCATGCGCGACATACCGACGCGCATACGCGACTGGAGGAGCTCGCCCACGAAGCGCACACGGCGAAAGCCGAGGTGGTCGATATCATCAGGACGAGCGTTCGGGTCGCTATTGAGACGCGCAATCTCGGCGACGATGCGGGTGAAATCAGCCAAAGAGAGAGCCCTTTTCTCGAGCTGTTTGTCGGTCGTCGGGAGACCGAAACGTGCGTTCAAGCGATGGCGACCGACCTTGGAGAGGTCATAGCGGTCAGCACCGAAGAGAGCCTGCACGAAGTTTTTCGCGTTCTCCGGGGTTGCGAGGTCGCCATCGCGCATACGGCGGTGAATCTCGATGTAGGCTTCCTCGACACTCTTCGCCGTATCGTGCACAAGCGTCGCCTTAAGGGCCGCAAGCGCGGTTTCATCACCCTTAAAGAGCTGTGCGATCTTGTCGCCCAAGCCTGCACCAAAGACGGTCAGGAGGTGCGTCACCGGGAACTTGCGCTTGCGATCGATCTTCACGAAAATCGCGCCGTCAGCTTCAGAATCAATCTCAATCCATACGCCGCGAGCCGGGATGATCTTGGCGCCGAAGAACTGCTTGCCGCGGATAAGCTCGGAGACAAAAAAGGCTCCAAACGAGCGGGCAAGCTGGGGGACGATGGCGCGCTCAACGCCCGAGACGATGAACGAACCGTGCGGCGTCATGATAGGCATGTCGGCCAAGAAGATATCTTGCGACTTTTCAGTGCCGAACGTTTTGTTGCGCAGCTTCACCGTCACCTTCAAAGGCGCTTCGTAGGTGCGCATGTTATCGCGCGCAAACTCCTCGTCATAGGCAGGCTCGCCAAGCTCAAAGTCATCGAACTTAAGCTCGAATTTTTTGCCCGAGTAGTCAGAGATAGGCGAGAACTCCTTGAAAAGCTCCTTGAACCCGTCTTTAAGGAGCCAGTCGAACGACTCGCGCTGGTGCCCGACAAGGTCGGGCAAGGGCACGGACGGCGCCCGGTAAGCGCCGAAGGTCTTCTGGGGGAGCGGCTTTTTTTGCATGCGGCGTAGAGATTAGGGGTCGGTTAATCGTGAACGCTTGCCCGTCCGTAGCCTTTTTGAGGCGAAGGAGGGTCGGAAAATAAACGATACATAAACGCACGGCGACAGACGCCTCTCGCGTTTCGGAACGGTCCTCTATTCAAATGTGTGCCCTCCAGATCTTTCAAAACTCACTCGTCCTCTGGTACTCGTAAGATATACCTCCCTGCCCTCCTCGTCAAGCCCGATTTTATAGGGGGTGTGGATGAAGCCTGTATGAGGTGGTATGCTCGCCTCGGACTGCAACTTCGCATCCAACGCAACCCCTGGGAGGGACCAATGAACATTTATGCTGAGGAGGCGCTCCGTACGAAAGTACTGAAGCTCGGCGCATTCGCTCGGCTTCAAGAATGTCTCGCCTCCCTAGGGGGTGATCAGAACTGGGCTCTCAATGTCCAGTACGATGAGCGCGCAGAATTCTGCCGAGGAGGTGTCGTGCTGACAGGCAAATTTGTCTCAGGAGGAGGCGTTGAACTCGCTCTCCAAGATGAGCTGTTGAAGCGCCGCTTTCTTTGCATCCTGCGACACCCGAGCGCTACACGAGATTCAGCACGGTTGTCGCAAATACTGTCAAACGCACTCAAATCCCCTCAAAGAAATATCGGGCCTGAGCTGGCGATGAAGGCACCCGTCGCAGCTCGTCAGGTCTTCGAACGCGAATTCCGCAGCAAAGAGTTCTTGCAGAATAGCGCGAACCTCGTAAACGTCCTTGAAGGTATCCGCCTGTGCTACCCGTCAGGGGATTTCATGGAGCGTGACTTCATCAAGAACGTGAGTAAACGGTTTGGCGCAAGTACTTCAATGGCACGAGACTTTCTTCGCCGTCTGCGGCAACGGGGTTATGTTTTGTCGGTTGCGGAAAAAGACCAGACGTACTGCTCGCTTTGTTCAGTAGAGAGGCAGCTTGAGTTAGCTGCATTTCAAGAACAATCCAAAGAAAAGCGACGGGGTGTCCAAAAGGAGAAAGCTGCCCGACGTGCCGAGGCTGCAAGACAAAAAGAGGAGGCGCGTCAGTGGCTTGCGAAAGAGCGAAAAGCAAAAAGAGAGCAAAGAGAGCAAGAAATCGCAGAACGAGAAGAGCAGGAAAAGACGCGGAAGTTCGCCCGGAGTAAAACGCGAGAAGGGAGAAAGGTCGCTCGGCTACTGTGGGAAGCGGTTTCGAGAATCGCCCTCTTGCAGCAGCAAATACGGGAGCTCCAGCAATATGCTACCGACGAACACCTGCAGATTTCTGACGAAATCAAAGAAAAGTGCGCCAAAGCTCTTTCGGTCAACGTTGAGAAATCAGACCCTGCAAAGCGCCCGTAAGGGCGCTTTTTTATCTGCCCTTTCGCCAGGCGTCTATGTTGGCGTGGTGGCCGGTTTGGAGGACGGCGGGGACTTTGTAGCTCTTCCCTTTCCATTTGATGACTTCCGGGCGGGTGTAGACCTGTGAGGCGGCGATACGGCGCTCCTCTACTGAAGCGTCTTTGCCGAGGACGCCCGGCAAGCGGCGCGTCACCGCGTCAACGATGGCCATCGCAGGCACTTCGCCGCCCGTAAGCACGGCTTCGCCGACGGCAAACGATTTGACCGGTGCGAGGGTTTTTAGGATTTTTAATGCGCGTTCATCGATTCCCTCGTAGCGCCCGCACACGAACACGATATTGTTGTACTTTACGAGCGCGTCGGCGTCTTTGTTCGTGAATTGTTTCGCGCTTGGAGAAAACCAAACTATGACCGGCTTCTTTTTGCCCTTCAACGCTTTTTGAGCCGCCTTTATAACAGGCAACGCCTGCATCACCATCCCCGGCCCGCCGCCATACGGGCGCTCGTCTACCTTGCCCCATTTATTTTCTACAAAATCGCGCGGATTCGCGTACGAAACGCTTATCTTTTTATCTTTACGTGCCCGCCCCAAAATCGACGCGCTCAAATATGCGTCGCAGGCTTCTTGAAAAAGTGTTACGAGAGTGAATTTCATAGCAAGCAAAGAAGAAAGATGCCGAGAAAATAGTCTGGCCGAGCCGAAGGCGAGGAGATCCGAGGACTTTTTCGCAGGCGCTTTCTTCGAAGCGCGTAATTACTGTCCGAGTTCGTCGACGACTTGGTCGACGGTCTTTTTCTCTTGGTCGCGCTTGCCGCCGACCGGCTCGTTAATTTTCAAATTCACGCGTGCGTTGTGCTTCATGCCGACAACGCGCAAGAGTACCCGAAGGGATTCGGCGGTCTTGCCACTCTTGCCGATAATCTTGCCCATGTCCTCTGGGTGAACGGTGAGGGTCAGCAACACGCCCATCTCGTCTACCGTACGCACGACTTGTACCGCCTCCGGTTTATCAACGAGCGCTTTGACGACAAATTCTAAAAAGACGTAGTCAGCCTCCATGGCGTTACGCAGCCGGCGCTTCTGCTACAACTTCAGCTGGCGTCTCCTCAACGGCTATTGGAGCTTCTTCGGCCACTGCAGGAGCCTCTTCAGGTGCGGGTGTTACCTCTTCAACTACTGGAGCTGCCTCGACTGCCGGAACTGCTTCGGCTGCTGGTGCGGCTGCGACAGGCGCGGCCGGAGCTGCTGGCGCCTCAACCTTAATCGGATGCTTGCGCGGGAGAACGTTTATTTTTTTACCTTCAATCACACCCTTCGTAATCAAGAAGTTGTGCATCGTCGGCGAGGGCTGGGCACCCTTACTAATCCACTCTTTCACCTTGGCCTCATTGAGGGTCACTGCCTTGGTGCGCGGGTTGTAGGTGCCGAGCTGTTCGGTGATGCGGCCAGTCTTCGCGGCGCGAGCTTTTTCGAGTACGACAATGCGAAATGCCGGGTCATTGGTCCGGCCAATCCGCTGGAATCGAATCATCAACATGTGGGCGCCACTATAGCAGAATGGCTCCGATATTGCTAGAGTGATAAAAAATGAGCGACCAAAAGGTATACGAGGGGCCCATAACGATGACCCGCAAGGGCATCGGCTTTTTTAGCTATGCTGAAGACCAAGAGGATCTCCTCATCCCGGCCGACTTGAATAACCACGCCCTTCATGGCGATATCGTTAAGGTAGAGCCGATAGGCATGTATCGCGACCCTATGGGTAAAATGCCCCCGAGAGCGGCAGGCAAGGTCACCGAGATAGTCTCGCGCTCTCGCGAGACATTTGTCGGCACACTTATACAGGAGGAGGGTCGAACGATGCTTGCTCCGGATTACAAGAAAATGTACACGCAGCTTCAGATCACGGGCGGAGTCGAAGCGCCGCTCGGGTTCAAGGTTTTGGTTCGTATGACCGGCTGGGAGAAGGCTGCGCCGTACCCGTATGGCGAGGTTGAGGAGGTCATCGGGCAAGCCGGCCTCCACGAGACAGAGATGCGCGCTCTGGTCTTGGGGCAAGGTTTTCACCCCAACTTCCCTCCCGGAGTCGAAAAAGATGCCGAGTACCTCGAAGCGAACGGAAAAAAGATGCTGACCGATGAAGCCGCTCGAGTCGCCCCGTACTCCGCTAAAGCTACGCAGGGCAAGCGGCGCGACTTCCGCTCTATACCGACCTGCACCATCGACCCCTTCGATGCCAAAGACTTTGACGACGCTCTTTCAGTGCAGAAATTGGAGGGCGGCAAGATTGAGGTCGGCGTACACATCGCCGACGTCTCTTTTTTCGTAAAACCGGGGAGCAATCTCGACAATGAGGCGCAGAACCGCGCAACCTCAATCTACCTCGTCGACCGAACCGTCCCCATGCTCCCCGAGGTGCTTTCAAACGACCTCTGTTCGCTCCGACCAAATGAAGACCGTCTTTCTGTCTCTGTCGTCTTCACCCTTGATGAAAATGCCAATGTTCTTGACCGGTGGTATGGCGAGACCGTTATCCACTCTGACAAGCGGTTTACGTATGAAGAAGCCCAGGAGGTGCTCGACAAGGGAGAGGGCACTATGCATACGGAGCTCTCGACCCTGCTTGCCCTCTCAAAAAAGATACGTGCACGCCGCGCGGCCAAAGGCGCGATTGAGTTTGATACGCCCGAGGTAAAAATCGAGCTTGATGCCACTGGTAAGCCAGTAGCAATTCGGCTCAAAGAGCGTAAAGGCACGAATTTGCTTATTGAAGACTTCATGCTCCTTGCGAACGAATCCGTCGCAGAGCATATCTCGGAGCTCTCGACCAAGAACGGCAAGAATCATAACTACCTCTACCGCGTCCATGACTCCCCAGACGCCGACCGCATCGAGAACCTCTCACAATTCTTGCGGGTCTTGGGCTATGACTTGAAGACGCATGCCGGCCGCGTCCACGGTACTGATATCAACACTCTGCTCGAACAAGTGAAGGGCAAACCCGAGGAGTACCTCATCAAGATGGCGACCTTGCGCTCGATGGCAAAGGCAGTCTATACGACCAAGAATATCGGGCATTACGGGCTCGCCTTCACTCACTATACGCACTTCACTTCGCCGATACGCCGCTACCCCGACCTCCTCGTGCACCGCATCATTAAGCACCACTCGGGCGGCGAGCTAATTAGTAACGAGGAGCTCGCGCAATTTGAACAGCTCGCCGTCCACGCTTCGGAGCGCGAGGTGGCAGCCTCTGACGCCGAGCGCGACTCTATCAAGATGAAACAGGTCGAATTCATGTCGGATAAGATCGGCCAGGAGTTCGATGCGGTCATCTCCGGCGTTACCGAGCGCGGCCTCTATATCGAAGAGAAAACGACCCGCGCCGACGGCATGATACGCATTGCGATGGTGGGCAATGATTATTTCGAATACGACGAGAAGCATTACCGGCTTATCGGCCGCCGCACCAAAAAAGCCTATCAGCTCGGCGACCCTGTCCGCGTACGCCTCATCGCTACACGCATCGCCGAAAAAGAGCTCGACTTCGAACTCGTATCCAAATAAGAAACCGCGCGAGCCGGAGCTCGCGCGAGTTAGTGTTCAACCTGGTCATCGGGGTCTGCAAATCGATACCCTAAAGGATAATGGCCAAATAGGCGCCATTGTGCATCCGCGAGTCGTAATTTTGTGCGCAATTTGCTCACAAGAGCTTCTTCACAGTTGGATGTCGGGTAATCCCGGTCGCCATAAATCACATGCAAGAGCTCCTGACGTGAGAGCGGACGAGTCCCCCTTAATACGAGCTCTTCGAGAATCTTGTACTCATTGCTCGTACAGTCAAACGGGATGTCGTTGATGAAGACTTTTCGCTCTTTGATGCAGAGCCGCAGATTACCCGTTACCAGTGAGTTATTCGCCACTCCGTAACTACGCCGTGCCAGAGTGCGTACCGTTGCCGTAAGTTCTTCAGGCTCGAAAGGAGAGCTGGCAAGGAAGATCGCCGCTCCAGAGTCGAGATATGCGATAGAGATTGGATGCGTTTCTCGATAGCGCGTAAGCACCATGAGCGGGATGCGGCTAAATTTTTGCACGAACCGTCGCGTACCCACTGCAAAACCAAGCAATGCTTCTTGCGCTACCAATACCGAGAATGTATAGAGTCGTCGATGAAACTGTTGATCGAGAATCGATTCGACTTCCGCGGGCGAGGAGACGGTCGTGGCCGAGAAGCCTTTCTCAAGGACGTTCAAAATACATTCGTGGCTTGGTTGCCGTGAGTCTGACAGATACAGTACCTGCATGGCACGAGCCCAAAGGTTCATGTTTCCTACGCGCGAGTATAGCCCTGCGGTGTTATTTGGCAACTGCGACCGCTTCGTCGAACTTGACCGAGAGAAGCTTGCTGATGCCATCGCCACCCATGGTGACGCCGTAGAGGACGCTTGCGCGACCCATCGTTTCGCGGTTGTGCGTAATGACGATAAGCTGGGATTTGCGCGCGAGATTTTCAATCATATCGCCATAGCGCCGGCTATTGGCCTCATCGAGGGCTGCATCGGTCTCGTCGAGTATCAAAAAGGGTGGCGGGTTGACCTGGCTCATCGCGAAGATGAGCGCGATTGAGGTCAAGGCTCGTTCGCCGCCCGAGAGCTGCATCAGGGACTGTACGCGCTTCTTCGGGATGGTAACCGAAATCTCGATGCCAGGTCGCTCGGGCTCTTTCACCTCATCACCCGGTTCCTCTCCGTCTTCAAAATCATCGCGCTCTGGCGCCTCAAGCGTAAGGCGCGCACCGCCGCCGCCGAACATGAGTGCGAAGAACTCGCCGAAGGCCGCATTTACCTTAGCGAGCCCTTCGGAGAAATGCTTGGCAAGCTCGGTATCAAGGTCGTCAATTAAGGAGCGCAAGCCTGCGGCAGATTTGCCGAGGTCGTCGAGTTCGCGGGCAAGAAACGCTTCGCGCTCGGAGACGTCTTTATATTCCGTGCGGATATCTTCGCCGGTACCGCCTGCTTCTTCAAGGCGAATCTTGAGCCTCTCAATGCTCTTTTTCCGGTCTTCTTGGGCCTTACGCTCCTCGACCGGCACCATCTCAAGTGGGGCATACGAAACAGCGCTTGTGCCTGCAATCGCAAGCGCCTCTGCTTTCCCTCCACCAAGTTCGGCGGCAAGGAGGTCTAGTTCGCGCCCATGAGACTCGAGGCGCACTTGCTCGCCCTCTGCCTTCGCCTTCTCTTCAGCGAGCCCAAGGATGCGCCGGCGCATTTCCTTTCCCGTTTCGTCGTGCGCAGTCAAGGCCTCGCGAGCCCGCGCGAGAGCGGATTTCGCATGCTCGTGATCTTTAGCGAGTTTTGCCTCCTTCTCGCTGAGCTCTGTCTTTTCGCGCTCAAGGGCATAAGCGGCCTTCTCTTCTTCAGCAAGGACATCATCAGCAGGAGCTGCGAAACGCTCCATGAAAGCGCGGACGGCGTTCGCAATCGACTTGAGTGCTGCTGCAATCGCGTCAGGGGTCGAAGCGCGCTCGACCTGGCGTTCTACCTCGTCGCGGAGCGCAGCAAGGTCCTCACGCGGCACTTTCGCATACGGCTCGCGAGCCACTTCGGCGCTCCTGCGCTTCGCGGCCGCAAGGCCGCCCTCGACCCGGCCTAATTCTCGCGCAAGTGCTGAGCGCTCATTGCCGAACCGCTCGACCTCGCTCTCCCACTTGCGCACTTCGGCGAGGCGTTTCCCTCCTTCTGCATCAGTCGTCGCGCCCTCTTCTATCTGATTCAACTCAGCCGTAACGCGCGCTGTTCGCTCACCGGCAGCGACAATATCCCTCGCGACGCTCTTTTTCTCGGACGCCAGATACCTATCTTCAATCGCAAAGTAGGTTTGGCAGACTCGCGCGAGCTCGCTTCGCATCTCGTCAGCTCGCTCGAGCTTCTCGACCTGCTTCTCTAAAAAGCGCAGGTGCGGCGAGAGTTCGCGGCGGAGGCCTTGCACTTGATTGATATTCTCCTCTGTCTTTACTAGCTTCTTTTCGGACTCGGCTTTTTTAAACTCATACACTGCGAGGCCAAGGGCGTCCTCGAGCATCTGCCGACGTTCGTGCGGATTCGAAAGTAGGATGCGGTCAGCCTCTCCCTGTGAAATGATGTGGTGCCCCGTCTCCCCGATATTGGCGCCCGCCAAGAGCTCATCGATATCGCGCAATCGCACTCGGGAACCGTTGATTGAGTACTCGCTCGAGCCATCGCGAAAGACAGCCCGCTCGATAGACACCTCGTCGAAATCGACTTTGAATTGCCGCTGGCCCCTAAGGGGCCCCTTCGGGGCGTTATCGAACACGATAGCGACCGCCGCGCGGTTAGCGCGTGGCGAACTCGCCGAGCCACTCCAAATCAGGTCTTCAGCGCGCTTGCCGCGCATGCTCTTCATCGACTGCTCGCCAAGCGCAAAGCGGAAGGCCTCGGCGACGTTCGACTTGCCCGACCCGTTCGGGCCTACGATAGCCGTGGTCGCGTTCGCGAAATCAAGGGTCGTCTTCTTAGCAAACGACTTAAACCCGGCAATTTCAAGCCGCTTCAACATTACCTACTATTGTATCAAACGAAAGAGGCTCTCTGAGGGATTTTGATTACCAGCTCATCTTATCTAGACCAGCTTCTGCGGCGGCCTGTTCAGCTTCTTGTTTACTCTTCCCCTGCCCGCGCGCGACTTCGACACGACCAAGCATCACGGCAACCGTAAACTGCCGGTCGTGGTCAGGACCCTCTTCAGAGACAGTTTCGTATGAGGGCGTAACGCCGCGCTTCTCTTGCGCAGCCTCTTGGAAGCGGCTTTTCGCATCTTGATATGAACGATGTTCAATGACATCGTCAATCTTCGCGTAGAGATGCTTCGCGATAAACGCTTCAGCCGCAGCGTAGCCTTGGTCAAGATAGATGGCACCGATGATCGCCTCAAACGCGTCCGCAAGGATAATCTGCCGAGCGCGGCCCGTATCTCGCGCCTCGCCCTTCGAGAGGAGGAGGTAGTCATTGATACCGATTTTTTGTGCTGCATCGCTAAGCGAGTTGGTATTCACTAAGGCTGCGCGATACGCGGTGAGATCTCCTTCAGGCTTATCAGGAAATTTGGTAAATAAAAAGTGCGTCGCCGCAAGCTCGAGGACGGCGTCGCCTAAGAATTCAAGCCGCTCGTTGTGGTTCTTTGCGAGGGCGCGATTTTCGTTCAAGAATGAGCGATGCGTTAATGCCTCGGCCAAGAGGTCGAGGTCCTTAAAGGTAAGGCCGAGTATTGAAGCAAGGGTTGCGAAATCAGGCATTAGACAGAAATTAGGATTGCCGGCCGGGCTTGGCGCCGTCGCGCACGCCAGCGGCGTGCGCGTGGTCGAGGAGCTTTTGCACTGCAGCCGTAACGATCGGGAGCATATCATCGTAGAAATTGAGGTCAAGGATATCTGCAAGCTTGAACCATTTTGCGTCGTCAAGGCCACCGGTCTTCTTAAGGGTAAGCGGCTCGAAGTCAGCCTGCGCCAAGAAAAACCACACGTGCTTGCGGAGCTTGCCCTTTTCAGGATGCGAAGCGATGTATTCGTTCTCTCCCACCTGTGCCTCGACCTTGGCATCGATACCGAGCTCTTCTTTAACGACGCGCTTTACGCCTTCTTCAGGCGAGGGATCGCTCTCGATATGGCCCTTTGAGAGGGTCCAATGGCCGAAGACATCATGTACGAGGGCGAGGTAGTACTGCCCATCATGGAGGCCATAGACGATCGCTCCGCCATACTTTTCAAGCGGCAAATCTTCGCGCTTCAGCTTTTTCTTGCCCGTCTCATCTTTGCCCGGCTCGCCTATTTCCTTATACACCGCACCGAGGACGCCGTTCACGAACCTCCCTGAAGACTCGCCGCCGAAAGTCTTAGCAAGCTCGATGGCTTCATTAATGGCGACTTTTGCGGGCACCTGTGAGCGGTCAGCGAAAAGGAGCTCAAAGAGCCCAAGCCGTAAGATATTGCGGTCGATAGGTGCGATGCGCTCAAGCGGCCAGTCGGGCGCGGCCTTGGTAATGATGAGGTCGATGTCGGCTTGCTTCGCAATGACGCCTTTAAGCAAGGTCTCCATGAAAGGCTGGTCAGCTCCGTCGCCGCCGAACTCCGCGACGTTGCGTTCGAGAATGGCTCTTGCCTCCTTCTCGCTCACGCGCGTCGTGTCCCACTCGAAGAGGGTTTGAAGAACAACCGAGCGTGCAAGGTGCCGATTCGCCATAGACTGCGTTCAAGTATAGCAAAATGCGCGGCGCGGCAAGTGCCGCGCCGCGCCCCCTGTGAATTCCCTATTTGCCACTCCCGCCGCCACCCGCGCCGCTGCGTGCTTGCGGGCGCGCATTCATGACACGGCCGAAAAATCCGCGCGGCCGCGTCTGCGCCGCATTTTCATGCTCATGCTCACCCTTCTCATGCTTGTGCTCATGGGCCGCCTCCGTACGGGGTCCTTTCATCTTCGCCTCCCCCTTTTTGGCCTTTTTCTCTTTCACAGCGACGATTTGCTTCCCGCGATATATGCCGGTCGCCTCATCAATGCGGTGCGGCAACGAAAGCGTGCCCGTCTCTTTATCGGTGACGATGCTCATGCCAACCAAAGCATGGTGCGAGCGACGGTTCTTGGTGTGCGAGCGCGTATGACGCATCCGGATAGACATGCGGGCAACCTTATCACACGCGTATAAAAAAGTGAAGCGCCGTATCGAGTCTCGATAGCGGCGCCCCCCAGCGGTCAAGTGGCAAATGAGCCTTGCGGTAGATTGAAGGCTAGTTCAACGAGTCGAGGTCGACGTCGCACAGCTTGCGGGACGTCGCAGCGTCGAGCGGTTCTGATTTCAGTCCAATCTCCGCAGCATGAGATTCGCGGCAGAGCATCGCTTTGATAATGCCCCCCGTTCAATGGACAGCCGTTACAGGGCAATCCAACGAGCCATTTTTCTTTCGGCCGTTCAGCGGTCGTACGAACTGTTTTTTTTGCATGTACCTGAGTCATTCAAGCCCCCAAAAGATCATCCGGATACCATGTCCGGAAGCCTTATTTTTACCTCCGTGAACGAGTGGCGTCAAGATGAAGAAATGAACGGCGGTGGATTTCGCACGGACCGTGCTTTTTGAGCGCTTGGTAGTGCAGTTTCGTGCCGTACCCTTTATGGATTTCGAACCCGTACTGCGGAAACAATTTCGCCATGCGCGTCATGAGGCGGTCGCGTATGACTTTTGCCGCAATTGAGGCAAGCGAGATTGCTGGAACCGCTTCATCACCGCCGATAATAGTTTGCTGGTCATATTCCTCTGGCGCCGTGAGGAGGCCGTCAAGGTAGACGCGCACGCCTTCCGACTCGGGGGCAAGGTACCGGACACCGCGCGCCGTCGCCGAGGCGACGGCGCGCGTAAGCCCCCACCGGTCGATCCTCTCCGCGCTCGTGAATCGTACGCAAAACCTGATGTCGCCGGCGAGCATTCGCTCGCGCATGAGCTTGAAAAGCCTCGCTCGTCCGAGCGGCGTCATCTGCTTTGAATCTGCAAGATTGGGGAACTCCCGTGCAATGATGAAATTCTCGGGTACGGCTACCACACCGACCGCTACCGGCCCGGCTAAGGGCCCCCGCCCCGCCTCGTCTACCCCCAGCACGAATTTCATGTAGAAAGTATACTAGAACGGTATGCCGAGTCGATTCATCCACCTCCACACGCACAGCCATTACAGCTTTCTCCAAGCTCTGCCGAAGGTTGAGGAGCTCGTTGATGCGGCCAAAGCAGAAGGGATGAGTGCACTCGCACTCACTGACACGGGCAACATGCATGGGGCGATTGAGTTTTATAAAGCGGCAAAGGCGGCAGGCATAAAGCCCATCCTCGGCGTCGACGCGTACGTCGCCCCGCGCTCGCGCGTTGAGAAAGATCGTACCCTCGACAACAAACGTTCACGCATCGTGCTCTTGGCAGAGAATAACGAAGGCTACAAGAATCTCCTCTATCTCGTCACTAAGTCGTGGACTGAAGGCTTCTTTGAGCGGCCGCGCGTTGACAAAGAATTGCTTCGCGAGCGCGGGGCGGGCCTTATCGCGATTATCCCCTCGTTCGCAGGCGCCGTAGTACAACACCTGCGCGCAGGCGACGCCGATGGTGCCGCCGCCGCGCTCGCGGAGTACGAATCGATATTCGGTAAAGAGAACCTGTATCTCGAGATTACCCACCACCCTAAGGTCGAAGGGCACGAGGCGCTTATGCGAAAGATCGTCGAGCTTGGCATAAAGACGGGCGTCCCGCTCGTCGCTCAACACGATGTGTACTACCTGAAGCCAGACGACCGCGAGGCATGCGAAATCATGCGTCGTATCCAACAGGGAGAGCGAGGGCGCAATGAAGACGAGGACTTCTCATTCATAAGCGCTAAACAGGCCGAGAAGCTTTTTAAAGAAACTCCAGAGGCAGTCGAAAATTCTGCAAAGATTGCTGATCGTTGCACGGTCTCATTCAACCTTGGCACGTGGGTCTTCCCCTCCGTTCCTATTTCACCGGGTTTCAAAACGCACGCCGATGAGCTCCGCGCGACCGCGTATGCGGGTATCAAAAGACGCGGCCTTGAGGAGAGCCCGGAGGTGAAGGAACGCATTGAGTACGAGCTTAAGATCATCATCGACAAGGGCTTTTCGGTGTATTACCTCATCGTTGCCGACCTCCTCAACTTCGCCAAACGCGCCGGAATCCTCACGACGACGCGCGGGAGCGCTGCGGGCTCCTTAGTCGCCTACCTGGTCGGCATCACTAACGTGAATCCTCTTTTCTACAAGCTCCCCTTCGAACGCTTCCTCAACCCGGAGCGCCCGAAAGCGCCTGATATCGACATGGACATGGCCGACAATCGCCGCGACGACATGATTGCCTACGCGAAGAAGAAATATGGCGAAGACCACGTCGCGCAAATCGGCACCTTCGGCACGATGATGGCGCGCGCGGCGGTGCGAGACGTCGCGCGCGCCTTAGGCCACTCGTACGCGACCGGCGATCGCATCGCGAAATTGATACCTATCGGCTCGCAAGGATTCCCCATGACCATCGACCACGCGCTTGAGCTCGAGCCCGACTTGAAAACGCTGTATGACGAAGACGACGACACCCGCCAGATTATCGACCTCGCGAAACGCATTGAAGGGTGCGTCCGGCACGTCGGCGTGCACGCGGCGGGCGTCGTCGTCGCCCCGACGCCGCTTATCGAGTGGGTGCCTATCCAGCCCGACCCCAAGGGCACCGGCAAACTGATCACCCAGTACGACATGTACTCGGTGACCGACGAATATGGCGGCGTAGGGCTCCTGAAGTTCGACTTCTTGGGTATCAAGAATCTCTCCATCCTCGCTGACTCTGTCGTGCGGGTGAAGGAGGAGCGCGGCATTTCTGTCGATATTGAGAATATCCCGATTGATGACACCAAAACCTTTGAGATGCTCGCGCGAGGCGAGACCGAGGGCACCTTTCAACTTAACGGTTCTGGTATGACGCGCTGGCTGAAGGAGCTCAAACCCTCGTCGATTCACGACATCAACGCCATGGTAGCTCTCTACCGCCCGGGGCCGATGGAGACTATCCCGCAATACATCGAGCACAAAAAGAATCCGCGCCTCATTAAATACATCGATGCGCGCATGAAGGACTACCTCGACTTCTCCTACGGCCTGTTGGTCTATCAAGACGACGTCCTCTTAACAGCTATCACGCTTGCCGGCTACTCGTGGCTCGAGGCTGACACCTTGCGAAAGGCGATGGGTAAAAAAATCCCTGCTGAAATGAAGGCGCAGAAGGAGAAGTTGCTTAAGGGCTTCGTAGAGTACGGCAAACTTTCAGCCGCCAATGCTGAAAAAATCTGGACCTTGATTGAGCCCTTTGCTGCGTACGGATTCAACAAAGCGCACGCAGCAAGCTACGGCAAAGTCGCATACCAAACAGCGTACATGAAGGCTAACTACCCAGTCGAATACATGGCCGCACTCCTCACAGCCGATTCAGGTGACACCGAACAAATCGCCATCTTTGTTGCTGAAGCGAAACGGATGAAGATCCCCGTTTTGCCACCCGACGTAAACGAAAGCGGTACCGTATTTACGGTGGTCGGAGAGAAAAAGGACACGATACGTTTCGGCCTCTCGTCAATCAAGAACTTCGGCGATGGCGTCTCTCACGCAATCATTGCAGAGCGGACTGCACACGGACACTTCGCCTCCTTGTCTGACTTTCTCTCCCGCGTGGGTTCGAAAAATCTCAACCGAAAATCGCTTGAAGCCCTCATCAAATGCGGAGCGCTTGATTCATTCGAACAGCGCGGGACCTTGCTAAAGAATATCGAGGAGCTCATTACTTTCCACCGTGACTCGACTGCTCCTGAAGCGCAAGACTCCCTTTTTGGCGGGACGCTCTCCCCTCCTCCCAGCCTTTCACTGAAACACGGAGAACCCGTTTCTCTTAAAACCGAGCTCGACTGGGAGAAAGAGCTACTCGGTATCTATGTCTCGGGGCACCCGCTCGACGCCCACGAGGCTGCAACCGTGAAGGCGCGCACCTCGCTCGGTGCCATCAAGGCCGAACCGCAGCCGGGGCTCCCGGTCATACTGCCGGTATTAATTCAGGAATTACGTACGGTCGTCACTAAGGGGGGCGAGAAGATGGCTTTCATAAAGCTTGTTGATAAAACGGGCGAGATTGAGGCGGTCGTCTTCCCCCGCCTCTATAAAGAACATGGCGCTCTCTTTGCTCCTGGGGCGTGCGTCCTTATTAAAGGTAATGTCACGAATCGTAACGGCGAAATCTCGCTCGCTCTTGAGAACGTAAAAGCGCTCTAAGTTGTGTGGTATCCTCTCTCCCATGGACGGTGAAAAAGACCACAAGCAGTTGGGGCGCGAACTTGACCTCTTTACCTTCTCTGATTTAGTCGGCCCCGGGCTCCCCCTGTGGACCCCGAAAGGCACGATGCTCCGCAACTTGCTTGACGATTTTGTATGGCGGCTCCGTGAGGAGCGCGGGTTCGAGAAAGTCGAAATACCCCATATCACGAAGCGCGCGCTCTATGAGACCTCCGGCCATTGGGAGAAATTCAAAGAGGATCTGTTTCATATCACGACACGCGAGGGTGACGAGTTCGCGATGAAGCCGATGAATTGCCCGCACCATACGCAAATTTATGCACGAAGACCGTGGAGTTATCGTGAACTCCCCCAGCGCTATGCCAACACGACGATGGTCTACCGTGACGAGCAGTCAGGAGAGTTGAACGGCCTCTCGCGTACGCGTGCCTTTACCCAAGACGATGCACATACGTTTTGCCGCGAGTCACAAGTCAAAGAGGAGTTCGTCAAGATTTGGGAGATTATCGAGGAGTTTTACGGGGCTTTCGGCTTTACGCCTAAAAAGATCCGTCTCTCCTTTCGAGACCCGGCATATCCGGAGAAATTCTTAGGCGACCAGAGCCGGTGGGACAAAGCTGAAGGTATCTTGCGCGAGATTACGAAGGACAAAGGAGCTGAAACGATCGAGGGCTCCGGCGAAGCTGCGTTTTATGGCCCCAAGCTCGACTTCATGGCTGAAGACTCGAAAGAGCGCCTGTGGCAAGTGGCGACTATCCAGCTCGACATGAACATGCCCGAGCGCTTCGACCTCACATGTGTAAATGAAAAAGGCGAAAAAGAACGAATCGTGATGATTCACGCGGCGATTATGGGTTCGATCGAGCGCTTTTTGTCGGTCTTGATTGACCATGTACAAGGCGCCTTCCCCACCTGGCTTTCACCCGTGCAAGCGCGCGTCATCTCAATTTCTGAAAAACACGTTGATTATGCAAACGAGGTAATCTCGGCGCTTAAAACAGCAGGCATTCGTGCTGATGCAGATATCTCGAACGAATCGCTCGGTAAGAAAATACGGGTTGGCAAGACTGAAAAAATCCCCTACCTCCTCGTTGTCGGCGACAAAGAAGTCGCCGACAAAACGGTCTCTGTCGAAAGCCGCGATAAAGGCAAGCAAGATGCTGCTCCGCTTGCTGATTTCATAGAAAAAATTCGAGGCGAGATTAAAGCGCGCGCATAGCCACCAATGCTCGGCCTCCCCGACCGCTTCGTTCTTTTTGATACTGAATTCACTTCGTGGAAGGGCGCTATGGAGCGCGACTGGAGTGGCCAGGGCGAGCATCGCGAGATTATCCAGATCGGAGCCTTGCTAGTCGGCCCTGGGCTCATTGAGGAGGACTCCTTCGTGGTCTATGTGCTACCCACGATAAACCCGAAGCTCTCGGATTTCATTATCGAGCTCACGGGAATTACTCAAGCAACCGTCGACGCCAAAGGCGTTTCACTTGCTGAAGCTCTTACCTCGTTCGACGCCTGGAGTAATCATTTGTCTCTTTGGTCGCACGGGAACGACCTTGATGTCATTGAGGAGAATTGCAAACTCGTCTCAATCGCGTACCCGTTCGCCAATCGTACCTGGGGAGATACGCGAGGCCTCTTCGTATCTCGAGGTATAGAGACTAAGGGCTACAGTAGCGGCACCATCCTTCGTGCTTTCGGCAAAGAACCAGCTTTGCGCGCCCACGAGGCCGTCAACGATATGAAGAACCTCCTCGAAGCGCTTCGCGAGCTCGCCAAGAGCTAGTACCTTACGCACCAAGTGTAGCGAGGGCGCGGACAAGGGCGAGCTTCGCCCCCGTAATACCGGTTGAGTAGGAAGAGTCAATGGCGTTACTCAAGGCTGCGACGAGCTTCTCAAGCGTGCTGTTGTCGAGACGTGCGGTAATGCGGACTATCTCGGCATCGGCCGGGGTACCGTCAACACGGGCACGATAGGCATCGTCAAGCGCGCAGGCGATTTTCGTAAGAAATGCTTCCGGCTTGCCGCCACCACGAACTTGCATACGAAGCGCCGCAAAGACCGCCTCGCGATCGCCTTCGACGAGTGCAACGACAAAACCGCGAACATCGGTCGGTGCCGGTGTCACAGAGGCCGGGGCGACATGCGCCTCGCGAGTAATCGGCTCGACGTTTTCATACATAGGTTCGACGTGGTCGAAGATTGGCTCCACGTGTTCATATACTGGCTCGACATTCGTGTGCGCAAAATGTTCGCGAGGCGCCTCTGCATGGCCGCCGGCCTTCTCTCCGTGCCGAGTAAGGCCCTTTACGATGTCCTCAATCGTGAGCGCGCCGTCCTTGGCAAACGACTTGAAGCCGTCATAGGTAGAGTAACCGCGCCCCGGCTCTTTAGCCAAGAAAGCGTTGGGAGCCGCTCCCACAAATGCTGGTTGGGGCGCATTAACGATCGAGGCGACCTGCTCCCCAAACCCGCGCATCTTGCGTACTACGAACGGCAGCGCGACAAAGAGCGCTACGTAAGCGACCGCGAGACTCCACAGGATGAGTGCGAGCCAATAGATAACGGTACCAACGGGTCCAAGATCGAGGCCAGTGTACGGGATCTGTGAAAGATAGACAAAGGCGAGTGGCGCCGATCCGACATGCGGGAGCGATGTCAGGATGACATTAGGAGGGGGCGAGCCCCCACCTCCGCCGCCACCTCCCCCACCACCCCCACCCCCGCCACCGCCACCGCCACCGCCAGTAGTAATCGTTACCGGTGCCGAACAGGTACTGGTGCCGCCCGGGCCGATAGCAGTTCCGGTAAAGACGGTGTTTGCAGAGATGCTTGGCGTCGTTGTAGAGCCGCCAGAGACCGGAGCCGGACCGATGCCGTTATCGATACTGAAGTCCGTTGCATTGGTTGTCGTCCAAGTAAGCGTAGAAGAGTCGCTCCCTACGAATGAGGCTGGGTCGGCTGCAAGCGTACACACCGGTGCAGTCGGCGGAGGGTTCACGGCAGGCGTAACACAATTGCCTGAAGAGTCGACAATGAGCCCATCGGGGATGACTGTCTGTGTTCCATTAATGTTCGGACACACATCGGTAGGCGGCGGCGAGGATGGAGAGACACACTCTCCTGCTTGATTGATGATAAGCCCGGCTGGTACTGACGTTTGGACGCCACTAATGTTCGGACACACATCGGTAGGCGGCGGCGAGGATGGAGAGACGCACTCGCCTGTTTGATTCACGATTAAGCTGGCAGGCACGCTTGCCTGCACGCCCGCAATGTTTGGGCAAAGATCGGCAGGAGGTGGAGGAGGTGGGGGTGGAGGTGATGCGGTCACTGTAACGTTGGTCGAGCATATTCCATTGCCGCCCGCGCCAGTGACAAACATCCTATAGATAGTCGAAGCCGAGGGAGATGCAGAGACCGATCCTGACCCGAGTGAGACATTGCCAATCCCATTATCGATAGAAGCGGACGTTGCAAAAAACGTCTCCCACGTAAGAGTGGTCGACCCCGGTGACACAAAAGAATCTGGCGTCACCGAGAGCGTGCAGATTGGGAGAGGTAGGGGTACGAATGGCGGCAGAGGGGGTGGGGGTGGGGGTGGTGGGGGAGGTGGCAACGGAGGTGGCGGAGGTGGCGGTGAAGGCAATACAGGAAGAGGCGGTGGAGGCAGTGGTGAACAACAGAAAGGGGGTGCGAGTTGAGCCATTACCTTTTCAGGGGTCGCAAAACCAGTTACAAAGGCGACCCCCATGCCGACAGCACAAACGAAGAGAACGGCAAAAATACCGATTAAAATCGGATGTTGGTTTCGTTCAGAATAAATAATTTGATGCATAATTTTCTACGAAAAGGGGTGCGGGGGCATATTGCGATGCCTCCCGAACCCCAAAGAACTACTGAATTGCTACCCCTCTGTGATCTTGGTTTAGTAACGCTGCTGGGTTAGCGATGAGCCAAATAGGCCAGCGCGCGTCCGGAACGTTGTCCGGAATGTGGTAGACGCTACCTCGCCAGAGCGAGGTACCGACAATCCATGCAAAGGAAGGGCCCACATTGGGACGAGCGATGCACAGTCCAGGAAATTGTTCCTTCATTTCGGCGGGGACCAGGATACGCTGACGCCCCTCCGCTTCAGGCTCAATTTCATACCAGAAGAGGTAGTTGAGAGCGAATCCGGCGCCTCCACGAGGAAGCCGTTGTAAGACTTCCCCGATGGGACAGCCGTATCCGCAGACGTTAACAGGCTCCATGTCCACCCACACACCGTTCTTCTGACGTTTCCAACATTCAGGATGAGACATCGCACGATTAGTGAAGCCGCCAACCCAGACGACATCGCGCCGCTGTCCGTCGTCGAAGTCGATTTCAACGCAGGCTTCTTGTACGGGAGGCGTAACGATCCGAGGCAATTCTGGTACCGGCCTAGACACGACCGGCGGCACAAGTGCCAGGGTAGGCGGAGGCAACGCAAGCCCCCAGTTGTTACATCCGTCAGCCAGCCTGACGAGTAACGTCGTCGTGCTACACGTCAGAGTCCAGTCCTCACTACCGTCCTGCGCAAAGGTGGCTTCTTGATTCATGTGCGGACCGGAGCCCGATTCTGAATCAATGAATTCGTCGCCGTTGCGTATCGTCCCTCGCACGCCCGCTCGGTTTGTGATGTCGAGCGCGCGTTCAAGACACGCACCACTAAGCCCTAACTCCTTGAACGCCCTTTCCCGTATCGGCCGAGATTTCGCGACCTTTGGGTCGCGCTCGAACGGGTCGTTGCCGACCACGTCCCAATACGTTTTTGGCATCCTAAGAATCGCAGGGATATCGGGTAGACCCTCAACCGTCGTCGGCGCTGGTGGCAAACGAGGCCTTGGAACGGCTGCGACTTTTCGTGCTTGGACTTTAGGAGTGACTACCACTTCCACGACTGGGAGATTCGTCGGTGCTGGTTTTACGACCGGTGCGCTCGCCACGTTTTGACGTACGACGGGCGGATCCGATTGAACCACTACGGGTACCTCTGGTGTCGCGATTGATAGCGACAATAGTTTTGAGGGAAACAATCGACCGACGACTGGAAACAGGTCGGGTCCCCAAATCGTCACAGTTGCATACTGCGGGTTGCGACGTGAGGCAAGACTTGCCTCGATGGGAGACCGGTCCACCGGTGACAACGCTTTTTTGGCAGGTAGACCGACACGGTCTTCCTCCGTAGCAGCGTCACCCTGCCCGACTGGGCCCGTGACCGTCACATTGCCAGACTGTGCCTCGAGCTGGAGCGCTTGTGATGCAGGTTTTTCGGCCTTTTCCGGAGCCGCTTGCGGCGGCGCCAGAGCTTTCGGAGCGGCGATTTGCGCCCTCTTTTCGAGAGGCGCACTCGCGACTCTTTGTAATGAAGGCAAGGACATCCACCATGCACCACCTCCTGCTCCGATGATGACCGTGAGGAGAATGAGACAGATGTAGAAGAGGTGTTTATTGCTATTCCACCAACGTTTCCCACGTGACCACCGGCCACCATAAGGAAGCGATGACTTCGGGACGTTAGTTTGCCCAGATAGGGCCATGACTCCCTCCTTATGGTTGGTCGCTTGCGCGGCAGATGAAAGGAACTTAACCGGGGTTACGAGCCCGGGCCTTCGCGATTGCGAAGAGCAAGGTTATCCCGACTTAGTCGGGATAACCTTGCTCTCAACAAACTCTGCGGTGACAACGAAACGATCGCTTTTCGTACCAAACGAATCGCAGGTCGAGAGGGTGAGGACACGACCGCTGACTGCGAGGGGTATCGCCCCGCCATTCGCGTCCGCCTTTTCGACACGCTGCACGGCATAGGTATAAATCCGAGTCGATGAATACACCGTGAGCGTGTCGCCCTTAACTAACTTCTGTATACCGTCAAAGGTCTTATATGCCCGGTTATGCACTATCGGCAGGTAGCTCGAGTGGCCGAACAGCACTACGTTACCATTTTCGCCCAATTTCGCCGAGGTGGGGTACCGTACGGCACCCCTGAGGAGCGCGGCGTCAAGGACAGCGACGTCGGTCGAGGTCGGGTTTTCGACCAGAGCCGAGAGGCCGATCTTTTCTGCCACCACCTTCACGGGGATTTCAACAACTGCTGGCATAGTATCAGCCCCGGCGGCGGTAGTCGTGGCTATCTGGGCTATCGCGGCTCGGGCGCCGTCCGGAGCCGCAGGGCCAGGCAGCAGGTCATAGCGGGCGAGGAAGAACGTGCTCCCAAGGAACACGCACGCGAAAAAGGCGACGAAGGACCACTTCCTCCCCCACGCACTTTGCACGGCACGGACAAGCCATACTGCCGTTTCGACGGTCTTCTTCATCTCGGTGAGAAATACAGCATTTATATTGTCTTGTCAATTGCTTTCGCTTGACGAGAAATAATCATCGTGGTACATATTCTCCACTCTATGAATGGCAGCGAATCAACACCGACTCTCTCAACGCGCGAGGCCGCCGAGCGCGGACTTGCCGTTGTGGGCTTTGTTGCTCTTGTTGCACTCGGTATCTGGCTCGCCGTCTACTCAGCTCAATACGTCCCGGCAACCGTAAACCGCCTCGGAGCTGCGGCAGTGGCACTTTCATCCATCTTCGTACCCGCGGAACCGACGCTCACGGTCGTCCCGACCGCTTCGACGACTATCTCGTTCGGAGATGGCACCACGGCTGTTTCGAGCTCTACGCCGGCAACTGGGACGCCTGCCCCTATCACTGTCCCGACTCCTACGCCAGGTCAGGAAACTAATACTGTTTACACACCAAATGGCACGGCTACGGCTCTGTATGGACTTCCTGATTTGATAGTCGAGATTGAAAGCGTCGGCTACGCCACAAGCACCAACTTTGACGGTTTCGTCGCGAGTCCCACTATTTCTGCTTCACAAATGGGTGCGGTAAAGTTTGCGGTGAGGAATACGGGCACCAATGTTTCTGGTCCGTGGAGTTTCTCTGCTTCGCTCCCAAGTAACCAGATCACGATATATCCTTCAGGAATGCAGCCGTCGCTCAAACCTGGCGATTGGATTGAGTTCGTTCTCGACTTCAGTTTCCCTCGCATAGGGACGAGTACTGTTTCCGTCACCACGGACCCCTCAAATCAAGTCCCCGAATCAAACGAAGCTAATAACCAGGCTTCCACAACTATCTTGGTGCAATACTAGATATCGAGGTTAGCTAGCTTGGCGTTCGATTGAATAAACGACTTGCGCGAGGCGACGTCCGAGCCCATCAAAATATCAAAGATGCGGTCGGCCTCTTGCGCGTCCTCTATCCTAACGCGCTTTAATACGCGCCGCGCCGGGTCCATCGTCGTCTCCCAGAGCTCGCTGGCATTCATTTCGCCGAGGCCTTTGTAGCGCTGAATGTTTGCCTTCGCAGGCTTTCCTGCCTTGCCGGCGGGCAGGTTTGCGACGACTTCCTCCGCTTCAGTCTCTTCTCCTTCACCGCCCTCACTGATCTCTGCGACTTCTGAATCCTTCACCCCCATTTCTTTCAAGACCGCTGCCTTTTCGTCATCTGAATACGCATACGCGAGCGCCTTGCCGCGCGTAATCTTGTACAGGGGCGGCTGGGCGATGTAGACGAACCCGCCATCGATAATAGGACGAAAGTGGCGGTACAAAAGCGTCAGTAAGAGCGTACGGATATGTGCACCGTCAACGTCGGCGTCAGTCGCGATGATTATTTTATGATAGCGGAGTTTTGAAAGGTCAAAGACATCGCCTATCGCCGTGCCCAAGGCGACGACCAGGTTACGAATCTGTTCAGAGGCAAGCATCTTGTCGAGCCGTGCGCGCTCAATGTTTAGAATCTTCCCGCGAAGGGGCAATATCGCCTGCGTGCGGCGGTCGCGGCCCGTCTTAGCGGTGCCGCCCGCCGAGTCCCCTTCTACAATGAAAATTTCCGCTTCGGCCGGGTCTTTTACTTGGCAATCAGCAAGCTTGCCGGGTAAAGTCATGCCCTCTAAAGCACCCTTGCGCAAGACTGAATCTTTTGCGGCCTTCGCTGCCTTGCGCGCCTTAAGCGCAAGCAGGACTTTATTGATGATGGCTCGGGCATCGTCAGGATTCTCCTCAAGGAAGGCCGAAAACGCCTCACCAAACACAGTCCCGACCGCACCCTGGGCCTCGACGCTCCCAAGCTTCGCCTTCGTCTGCCCTTCAAACTGGATTTCAGGAAGCTTTACGGAAATGACTGCCGTGATCCCCTCAAGAGCGTCGTCGCCGATAAAGTTTTCCTCGCTCTCTTTCAAGATGTTCGAGGTGCGTCCGTACGCATTCAAAGTGCGCGTCAGCGCCGTCTTGAAGCCGGTTAGGTGGGTGCCGCCTTCGGCGTTGTAGGTATTGTTCGCAAAGGCAAGAATCCTTGGAGTGATGTCGTCGGCATATTGGAGCGCGAGTTCGACAGAGACGTTGTCTAGCTCACGATCGACATAAAAAATATGGTCATGCACCACCGTTTGATGCTTGTTATTGAAGGCCACCAAGGATTTCAACCCGCCTTCAAAATAGAAAGACATCGAGGGCGCCTCAAAACCAAGCTCGCGCACATAAAAGACATCGTCGTCGTCAACTTTGGAAAGCTTCCGCGCGTCGATGACGGTAATGCGCGTTCCCTTCACGAGGTAGGCCTGCTGGCGCAGGTGGGAGACTATCTTTTCCCAATTCCACTCGACGCCCTCCTTAAAAATCGTCTCGTCGGGTTTAAATTTCACAATCGTTCCGTGCAGGGGGCTCTTGCCAATCTGCTTCACCTTCGCCTTCGGCTTACCTATCACATACTCCTGCACGTGGATGCCCCCGTCTTGGTGCACAAGGACCTTCGTATGGACCGACAGAGCGTTCACGACTGAAGCGCCGACGCCGTGGAGCCCGCCCGATACTTTATACCCACTATCTTCACCGCCGAATTTACCTCCGGCATGCAAGGTCGTCATAATCGTCTCAAGCGCGGAGACTTTGGTCTTCGGGTGGATGCCGACCGGAACGCCGCGGCCATTGTCTGCAACGCGCACGTAGCCGTCTGGCAAGAGAGCGACCTCGATGTCAGAGGCGTACCCACCCATCGCCTCATCCCTAGAGTTGTCAAAAATCTCCCAAATCAGGTGGTGGAGGCCGTCGGGGCCCGTGGTCCCGATGTACATCCCGGGGCGCTTCCTAACCGGCTCCAGGCCCTCTAAGACGGTGATGGACGAGGCGTCATATGCGACGCCTTTTTTAGAGCCTTTTTCAGCCATTTTAGCCATGTTTTATATGCCTCTATTCTATCACAAAACAGGCCTGTTTTGGAGCTTAATCCAGTGCTACACTAGGCAACTATGGAGATCAAGATTCCAAGGTCAGAGGAGGAGACTCTTTTGAAGCAATTAGGGGGACGGATGGACGCGGAGGCCGCGCGGATCAAGCGCTATCTTGCGATGCCAGACCTCGCGCGCACCCCCGTGAGCCCGCTCGCTGAAATGGTGAAACGTGTGAAAGCCCTCTCGCTTTTCAAGGATTTTGATGACATCAACATTCCTGAGATCGTTCCGGCTGCTATCAACTTCGACCTCTTCAATTTCGCACCTGACCACCCCGCGCGCTCGAAGTCGGATACGTATTATGTCGACGAGAAGAATATCCTGCGCACTCACGACACGGTATTTTGGTACTACTACTTGAACCAGCCCGAGATTAAGGCGCGCATAGAAAAAGGCGAATCAATGGGAGCGCTGTGCTACGGCAAGGTCTACCGCAAAGACGAGATTGACTCGCGCCACATGAATATCTTCCACCAGATGGGCGGGTGGTATATCCAGCCCGATAGTAAGGGCATGCTAAAGCTTGATGACCTAAAAAATGTGCTCTCAGAAATGGTGAAAAGCATTTTCGGTGCTGATACGGAGTATCGTTTTCTCGACGACGTATTTCCCTACACCGACCCCTCGCTCCAGATCGAAGTGAAGCTGGGTGATGCGTGGGTCGAAATCATGGGAGGCGGCATGCCCCGCAAGGGAGTACTCAAAACCCTAGGGCTTGAGGGCTATAACGGCTGGGCTTTCGGCTTCGGACTCGAACGACTCGGGATTATTAGTATGAAGCTCCCGGATATCCGGCTCCTGTGGTCGAGTGACGAGAGGATCAAGAAACAGCTTGTCCTCGGGCAAACGTACGTCGCCGTCTCCAAGTACCCGCCCGTCGTGCGCGACATTTCATTCATCGTGAAGAAAGGGTTCGTGCCGAATAATTACTTCGATTTAGTGCGGGACGTCGGCGGCGATTTGGTGGAGCAGGTGGAGCTCTTAGATACCTACGAAAATGATGAGAAATTGGGCGCCGGCAATGTGAGTTATGCGTATCGCATCACCTATCGTAGCTTAGACCGCACGCTCACGAATGAAGAAGTAACCGCGCTCCACGCAAAGCTCGAAGCAGCGACCCGTTCCGATTTTGGGGCAACGATTCGTTAAAGAAATGCACTGTGGTATAGTGCCCGCACTATGAGTGCCGAGATGCTGGCTTATCCGTTTCTCTTCATCACAATCTTCTTCGAGTCGTTCGTACTCGTGACGTTCTTGTCGAAGCCTGCGCGCTCTGCACGAGGGCGTTCCTCAAGCGCGACCCCCTCGGTCGCGGTTATCGTCCCCTGCTTCAACGAGGCGACGACCATCGCCCGAACCGCAGAATCTGTCCTTGCCCTCCTCTACCCTGCAGAAAAGTTTTCGCTTATATTGGTCGATGACGGCTCGACTGACGGGACGCGTCTTGCGATGGAACAGTTCCGTTCTCACCCCCAAGTCACCATCATTCATAAAGAGAATGGCGGCAAACACTCCGCGCTTAATGCTGGCATAGAAGCCACGGGGGCGGAGCTTGTCGGATGCCTTGATGCCGATTCGTATGTTGAGCCGAGTGCTCTGCGCGAGATTGTCGCGAGTTTCTCGCGCCCGCGGGTAGCAGCCACCACTGCAGCGATGTCTGTCCATAAGCCGAAGAGCATCCTTGAATACATGCAATATGCTGAATATATTTTTGGCATCACCTGGCACCATACCCTCTCATCAATAAACGGCCTCTATGTAACCCCGGGGCCGTTCTCCTTTTATCGTCGCGAGATTATTGTACGTCTGGGCGGGTTTCGTTACGGGCATCAGGCTGAAGACATGGAAATGGCACTGCGCCTCCAGCGAGCTGGCTATGCGATAGAAAACGCACCAAGGGCGCTTGTGTATACGAAAGTCCCGCATACTTTGCGCGACCTTGTGAAGCAGCGTACGCGGTGGACCACCGGCTTCTTGCGGAATGTCCTCTTTGATTATCGCGACCTGCTTGGAGGCTCTCACGGGGCGCTTGGTACGCTGGTTCTCCCGCTCGCGCTCCTTTCAGTCGGAGGTGGAGTATTTTTGTTTGGAGTATGGATGTATACAATAACTGTACAAGTGGCTCATGCTCTAACGATCCGTAGCGGCATACCGCTCGCCTATGCGTATCTGCCCAAAGCACTGACCCTTGATTGGTTCTACCTCCCTGCGACGTTTTTTTCACTCATCGCGTTTATCGCGATTGTGACTTCGATAGGCATGATTGTCATCGGTAAACGTATCTCCGCAACGCCCGGCTCTTTGGTACGCGGAACGCTCTCATACCTCATCTTGTACAGTTTTGTCTCGCCCCTTTGGCTCATGCGGGCCCTTGCTGACATCGCAATTGGCAAAAAGCGCGCTTGGCGTTAGAGTGTCGGCCTATGTCGCTAACGATCCGTAATGCGCTTATTGCGCTCGGCATCACCGCCCTCCTCGTGGGGACTATTGCGCTTTCGGTTAATTACCTGGGGCAGCAACGTATCCGAGAGCTGGATGCGATCGAGAGCCAGATCGCGATAGACACTCTCTCGCTCGAAACGCAGTTCTCGCTACGCGCTTCTGCGCCCTGCGACAGTGCCACCTCTACAGAACTTACGAGCGAGCTTGCTGACCTCGGAAACCGCCTTTTCTACACCGAAGGGCAGCTTGGTACGAACAACGCGCAAGTCATCCAGCTCAAGAAACAATACACCTTGCTCGAGATACGCGATTACCTCGCGGGCAAGCAGCTCGCCGCTACCTGCGGCTTCAAGCCAGTGACCGTGCTCTACTTCTATTCAAACGCCGGCGACTGCGCCGATTGCGACCGGGCGGGTTATGCGCTCTCATATCTCCACGACACGTATCCTAAGCTCCGCGTGTATTCGTTCGACTATCATCTCGACCTGGGGGCCCTGAAGACTTTAGTAACCATCGACAAGATTAAGGGTAATCTGCCGGCCTTCGTGATTAACGGCACGACCTCCTACGGCTTCGCTTCGCTTGAAAACCTTGAGAAAGCATTCCCCAAAGGCGCGCTTTCGACCACGACCCCGAACCGTTAATGGGAGCCGCCCCTCGGATTCGAACCGAGGACCTGCTGTTTACAAAACAGCTGCTCTAACCAACTGAGCTAGGGCGGCGTAGCTCTATCCTACCGCTTTTTGGCTAAATTTCAGGGATGGGCGGACGTGTCGAAGCGAGGGTCTGCTTGAACTCGCTCATGGTCTTGACGAACGCGCGCGGCGCGGCCGAGGAGGCCGTCTCGATGCCGTGGCGCGTGCGCAAATGTTTTACAAGACGAGAGAGGAGACGCTCTACCGCACGCACGCTAAGCAACGAAAGATGCGCTATGTCGTGAGCGACATGCACTGCAAGGACGCGGAGCTGTTCACGAGTAAACGACTCGAAGTCGACATGCGTAAGAATAAAGGTCAAGCGCTCGACGCGCGCATCAATGTCAGTACGAGTGAGCGCAAGCGTGCGCACGCCGCGCCGCTCCTCATAGCGCGTGAGGAGGAGGAAGCCTGCAAAAAGCGCTATCGCGGCTACCGTGAACACCAAATAACCCATATCGAGCTATGTTAACCCCTCGCAGAGAAGCGCGCAAACTGCGTTATCTCCACCCGCTCACCGAACTTTTGCGTCGCTTCATTGAGCAAATCTTGCACCTTCTTGCTCTCGTCTTTGATATAAGGCTGTTCGAGAAGGGCCTCGGTGTTTTCAGGGTCCATAGCAGAGACCTGCATGGCAATCTCACGGGCGAGCTTCTCAAATTCAGGATTCTTAGCGACGAAGTCCGTCTCGGCTCCGAGGAGAACCATCGCGCCGATAGTCCGGTCGTGCACGTACGAACTCACCGTGCCTGCTGCAAGGGTACGACCCGACTTCTTCGCCGCAGCGGCGCCTGAATGTTTACACAAAATCGTTTCGGCCTTCGCAATGTCGCCCTCGGCCTCTTCAAGAGCCTTTTTGCATTGCATCACCGAGACCCCCGTGCGATCGCGCAAATCTTTTACTGCTTCAGTCGTGATTTCCATAATGTAAATATATCATTAATCGCTCGGATTTCGCATTTCTTGAGGTTGAATTGGCCTAGCGGCCTGAGCGCTCTATTTTTTGTCTCGCTGGCAGAGCTAAATCGCCCGGCCTTTCTCGTATGCTTCAACCAATTCAGCAAGGAGAAGCTTCACGACCTCGCGAGAGGCGTCGTTCGCAACGATAGGATACGTCGCGTCTTTGAGGTCGCAGTCGGAGTTCATGATGGCTATGACCGGGATACCTACCTGCTTCGCCTCTTTTATCGCGTGCTTCTCATGCTTAGTGTCGACGACGAGCATGGCGTCAGGGCGCTTCGCAAGCCCGGTGATGCCGTCGAGGCGTAAGACCAGGCGCGCCGCCTCACGGTCGAGCATCAAAACCTCAAGCTTGGTGTGCTGCTTTGCCAAGGTGCCGGCTGCTTTCTTCTCGGTCAAATCAGCAAGACGATCGATGCGCTTCTTGATTTCATTAAAATTCGTAATCGTGCCGCCGAGCCAGCGGGTCGAAACGTAGGGCACACCGATCTTCATCGCTGCGGCCTTAAGCAAGGTCGCGATCTCGGGCTTGCCACCCACGAAAAGGACGGTCTTGCCCTCGCGCGCCAAGGCCGCCAAGGCCTCCTTGGCGGCCTTGAGCTGGGTCTCGGTCTTCGCGAGGTCGATTATCTCGGTACGGGCCTTGGCACCCAAGATATAGGGCTTCATCGAGGGGTGCCGACGGCTCTTCACCTGCGCAAAATGCGCGCCTGCTTTAAACAGGCGTTCTACCTCCGTCCCCTTCGTATTCGTAACCATTGTCGCGCCACTATAGCCGAACCATGGCCTATCCGCAAGGAAAATCTGGACTTCCGTCAAAGGGCTTGACAGAAACAAACGACGGGTGTAGGATGTTTGTGCTGAGATGCCTTCCTGTAGTAGGAAACGGACTGGCCATCGTTGAAGCAACATAAACACCTCTTACTAGGCGCTGACCCGAACGATCAGACAGGTTGATTGACCCCACGTCAATCTGACAGGTGGCAAAGCGACCCCGGCACATATAGCGACAGCCCTGCTTTAAGAAGCGGGGCTTTCTCTTTTTATTCTTCGGCGGAGGCGGGACCGACACCACCAGATTTTGATGCAGTTTGGAGAGCAGCGACGATGTCGTCTATAGCGCCGGACATTATTTTAGGGAGGTTGTGCCACGACTCCTTAATGCGATGGTCGGTGACCCTATCTTGGAGGAAGTTGTAGGTGCGAATCTTCTCCGAGCGGTCGGCAGTGCCGATCTGCTCCTTCCTCTCTGCCGCATGCTCGCGCGCCTCTTTTTCTTCATGCAATTGGTCGAGTTTGGCGGAGAGGATTTGCATTGCTTTGTCTCGGTTCGCTTTTTGACTCCTCTCGCTTGAAGAGCGCACGTCTATCCCGGTCGGCTTGTGGATGAGACGAACGGCCGTCTCCACCTTGTTCACATTCTGCCCCCCTGCCCCGCCGCTTCGCGAAAATTCCATCTCGATATCCGCCGGATTAATATCAAACTTTGCCTTTGCCCTAATCGGGAGCACGGCGACCGACGCGGTCGAGGTGTGGATGCGGCCGGTCTTTTCGGTTTCGGGCACGCGCTGAACACGATGCACGCCCGTCTCATAGCGAAGAGCTTCATAGGCATCCGAGCCCGCTATCTCGAGCGTCATATCATCGACCGGCGAGACGCGCCACCGCTTGCTTTCGGCATATTTTTGGTACATCTCTTTCAAGTCTTTAGCGAAAACATTAGCTTCGTCTCCGCCAGCTCCTGCGCGAAACTCCATGACGACCGATGAGGGTTTAGCTGCCTCCTCTTTCCTCTTTGAAAGAATCCTGTCTATTTCATTCAAAATCTCTTGCTGGCGTGTTTCAACCCGCGCCAAGTCCTCTTGCGCCATGCGCTTTAAGTCCGGGTCCTCGCCTGCCGCAGCAATCGCATCTCTTTTTTCATTCTCGAGACGCTCGTACTCCTCCGCCAAGTACGCGGTTGCGAAATTCTTCTTAAAATCACTCGAGTAGTTCACAGTACTAGTATACGCGACGCGAAGAGTGATGCTTCGAGGACGGGCTGCCGCAGGAGCGACGGCGACGAGGAGTGAGCGAAGTTTTCGAGCACGAAAACGAGCGTACCCGCCCGCAGAAGCATCACTCGAAGTTCTTACTTTTTCTTCGCGGCGGCGCGCTTCTTGAATTTCTCCACCTGGCCGCCCGCGTCGAGGCTGCGCTCTTCGCCCGTGTAGACGGGATGCGATTTGCTAGAGATTTCAACCGTTACCTTGGGGTATTCTTTGCCGTCCTCCCACTTCGCGGTATCTTTGGTAACGACCGTAGAGCCAATTAAAAACTTCGCGCCCGAGGCGAGGTCTTCGAAGATGACGGGCCGGTACCCATCTGGGTGAATATCAGCTTTCATGAGCGCTACCCTATCATGCTCCGTACAAAATGTCGATTTGCTCCTTAAAATCAGCCGCAAATTCCATCACGGCGTCGCCGTAAAACGCGTACGCCGATTTGCGATAATTGGCCCCGGCGAAGTATTTGAGCGCGGCAGTACGCTCGGCCGAGGGGGTCTGCGCAGCCGCACCGAGGTCGGCCATATAAAGCGCGGTCGCGATAAACGCGTCGCGGTTGTCCCACGGATTCGCAGGGGCGCCGTAGTGACCGGCGAGCTTTGAGATTCGGTCTTGGTAGAGGACCCATGTCGAGGGGATGAATTGCGATGGGCCCATCGCGCCGCCATAACCGTACCCTGGCGGGCATGACACCGGCATCGAGAACGGGTCGAACCCGAGCGCCCCAGTGAGAGAGATGAACGGGTCGACATCGCGCGAGCCCTTCATGACATTCCTTACGGGGGCGCCGGTATTCTTATTCTTGCCGTCACCCTTGTTCGGGGTGTTCGTGAGGAAGCACTGGCCGACATTCGCACCGAGGCTCGTCTCTTGCTGGAGGATCGCCAAGATGAAGGCGGGTCGCACGCCGGTCGCGGCACCCGCCTGCTTCGCGAGCGCAATAGCGGTCGGCAAGGGGATCTGGCCCCCTCCGCCGGCAAGCTGAAAGAGCTCCGCGCGTACTTGGGCCGCTGTCTTTTGAGTCGAGCTGATGATCTTCTGATACGTTGCCTCCTGTCCTTTGGTCGCGGTCAGGAGCTGCTGCTTCTCCTTCTCCTGGACGAGGACCTGCTGTCTAGCCAGCTTCGCTTCAGTCTGGAGCTCTTGCTGCTCGGTGAGCTTTTCTTCAAGCTTTGCTTTTGCGTCCTCTGTCGCCGTCGAGGTCCGTGCTATCTCGTCGAACGAGCTTGCAAGCGAGTTTTGTATCGAAATAAACGCATCGAGATCAGCGAAAAAGGTTGTGACGTCCTTGGTCGAGAGCACGACCTCGATCACCGAGTAGGTATCGAGCATCTCTGTCTGCCGCATAATTTCTGCCAAGGACTCCTTCTCGCCTGCAAGCTTCGCAGAGAGCGCCGAGAGGGTGTTGTCGTCGGCGCTGATACCGTTATTAAGCTGCTGAATCGTCACGTTGATTGCCTGGATCTGAAGCTCGGTCTTCTTTATCTCGGCATCAAGGATATCAATCTGGCTCTGAAGCGTGCGATGCGCGCTTTGCGCAGAATCGAGGAGGGTTTGCTGCGCAGCAATCTGGCTCTCGAGCTGGTCGAGTTGGCTTTGGAGCTCCCGTTGGCGATCAGCGACGCTTTGCTGTGCTAAGACAAGAGTGGGAGCCGCAAATACTACTGCTAACACAAAAGCCCGGAACATCTCTCTAGTATACCAAACGTTATTTCTTCTCTTCTTTCTTCGCTTCGGGAGCGGGAGCCGCGACGGCACCTTCCTCCTCTTCTTTGCCCTTCTTCTCTACCTCGATAGCATTCAAGTCGACGACGACCGGCTCCTCGACTTTCTCTTCGACGACCTCTTGCACGAGCGCGATTACTTCGTCCGCGTCCGTCATGAGCTCAACGCCTTCAGGGAGTACGAGATTGCGTACGTGGATCTGGTCGCCTATCTGCGCCAACGACGTGATGTCAGCGGTAAAGCGATGCGGGAGGTTCATCGGGTCAGCCTTAATCTCTATCTCGTAGAGGACTTTCACGAGGTTCGCGCCGTCTTTCACGGCCGGCGACTCACCGATGAACTCAAGCGGGATCTTGACCTCGACCTTCTCCCCTTTCGTTACCGCATAAAAATCAATGTGGCGGGGCGCGCTCGTTAAAGGGTCGACATCGACCTCATGAATCAACGTCGGGATATCCTCCCCAATGCCCGTAAGCGCGACAATCGATGCCTCGCCCGCCTCGCTGAAAACCTTGTCGAACTCTTTCGCCGAGAGGGCGATTGGGGTGGACTCCTTGTGGGGACCGTAGACCACCGCGGGTATGGAACCCGCACGACGAAGAGCCCCGAGCCCTTGGCCGGCGTTTATGCGCTTCACTACCTTCAAGGTCAACATGTCGGCCGATTATGCCCTAAACTAGGTCAAAAAACAAGCGGGTACCTTCTGTTTTATTTCAACGCCCCTCTCGTCCGCACGCCGACGAGCCCATATCCCGTAGAAGTCTCGTCGCCGCTGCAGACGATGTTTTGGGCGCATTGGAATGCGCGAACGGCTGCCCTTGTGAGCGCACCGAAGTAGCCGGTGTCGTAGCCTGCTGCGAGGTAGCTGTGAGCAATGAGATAGCGCTGGAGGGTGGCGATATCGCTTCCCCTATAGCCATATGCAACGGTTCGAGAGAGTCCGATTGAAGAAGTTGTGGTGGTGGTCGAGGGTGCAGTGACGGCGCTGGCGTTGCCCTTGATGAAGGCGATGGTCGAGGGCCCCAAGATGCCGGTGCCGGAGGAGAGACCGTTCGGCGTGAGGATTTGGTCTCGATGAGCTTCTTGATAGCGCGCAAGAGCGAGAGCGGTCACTGGGCCGAAGAAGGTGGTCTCCTCCCCAGAAGCGGTAACGGCGAAACCGCTCGCATTGAGGAACTTCTGGAGGTCGCGGACGTCTTCTCCGCTGGCGCCCTGGAAGAGGGTGCGGGAGAAGGTAGGGGCGATGCCTGAAGGAGTGTTGGTTGTAGCTGGGGTGCCCGTAATTGATGAACCTCCTGAAGGACTCGAGGGATAGGTGTAGGCGGAGCTGCCATCGCTGTAGCTCACGGAACTGCCACCATTCGCAACAGTCGTCCCGGTTCCTCCCGTGCCGTTGTCCCCCGTTGGAGCAGGAGCGGATACTGGTGGAGGAGCATCAGGAACGCTGGTGAGAACAAGGGTTATCGTCTGGGTGGCAGACGAACCGAGATCCGTTGAAGCAAAATCGATCGTGTCCGACGAGACAGAGAGGACGACTGCGGCGAGGTTGGATTGCGCTGGTTGGCCCATCAGTGCGATTCTCAAATCGTTCCCGAGATTCTGGAAGGCGAGCTCGATGCGGGTCTTCATGTCCCAGAGCCAGGCGAAGAATGAAGGCGTTGGAGCGAGCGCCTGGATATCTGAAACAATCAGGGCAGGCCCACTGGGGAAGACCATTTTCTCGATATTGACCATGGTGAAGGTATACGAAGTTCCGCGCCTTACGGTGTACGAGCCATCACTATTTTTTGTGAAGGTATAGTCAGTCGCCTTTGACGAAGGAAACGCCGGGCCGCTAGTACTCCCCGCTAGTGTGAGCGTGTCATACCCTGCTCCCCCGTCAACGCTATGCATTCCGTTAAGGATAGTGAGGGCGTCATCTCCGCTCGTACCCATGAGGTCTGCCGTGGGAACAGTGCTCGCCGCGCCAGTTGTCACGCTCACAGCGGCAGACTGCGTCGAGGTGTTCCCCGTGGCATCGTACGCAGCAATTTTGTAAGAGTATGCAGTCGAAGCAGTGAGGCCGGTATTAGAGAATGTGAGTCCTGCAGTGGTGCCGACTTGCGTGTTGTTTCTAAAAATCTTATAGCCGACGACGGCAGTATCATCGGTTGAGGCCTGCCATGAGAGATTTATCTGGGTTGCAGAAGCGGCCACTCCTGCGAGACTGGCCGGAGTTGAGGGGAGGGTGGTGTCGAGAGGAGGAACAACCGGCAAAGTATGGCCAATGCCTTTCAAGATAAGGATCCTGACTTGGTTAGATATTGGATCCGTGAAAGTGATGGTGCCGTCTCTCTGCCCCGCTACGAGTGGTTTGAAGGTGACGGTAATCTGGCAGGACTGCCCCACATTAAGCGTGTCGGGGCAGGTGGAGGTGACGGTGAAGTCGCCGGTCACTTTAAGGTCTCTCAAGAACTGGGCGACGGAGGAGACATCTGGTGCGCTCGTCGTCACGCTGATGCTGGCGGACTGCGCCGAGGTATTTCCGGCGGCATCATAGGCAGAAACCGTGTACGAATATGCGGTCGAGGCGGTGAGACCGGTGTCGGAAAATGTGCGCAGGCTGGTGACGCTTATTTGCGTACCGTTCCTGAATATCTTGTACCCCGTAACACCCGTGTTGTCACTCGAGGCCTGCCACGAGAGATTGATTCTAATGGCAGAGGCGGCGATTCCGGTGAGGCCGATTGGCGTTGAGGGGAGGGTGGTGTCGTTGACCGGCGGAGGTGGTGGAGGAGGGGGGTTCGGGTTATTGCCGGGCAGAGGCGCACTTAATGAAGAGTCAGCATAATGGTCTGGGCTGATCCACGTCGAGGGACGCGAGCCGGCCTTGGGGAAGCAGACCACCGCCGCGCCGCTCGCGGCGCCTCGCACCAACCCATCGGCCATATGGAGCGTGGTGCCGGATGGAGTCTGGTCGATGGTGCTGATGTGGATCGCGCGAGAGGCGCCTGGCTTAATAGGCAGTGCGACCATGATTTTTTGACCAACGGCACACCCCGCAGTTGAAGCGACGGTTAAGGTCTGCACCCCTGTGGCATGCGCAGCCGAAAGCATCGTCTGACCGCCGGTGGGCATCGGGTTTGGATTCGCCGTCGTAACAGGAACAAGAGCACCGGCGCCGTTGAGCCAACGCGTATCCGGCACAAACCCGGCGGTGGCCGGCGTATCCTTGCCGATAGCAGCAACTTGAAACTGATTGAGGTTGTGCACACTCGCTGGATCCTTCCAGATGCCGATGTCAGCGATAAAGACGGGGAACGGCCAGATGAAGTCCGAGACGGGTCCTACATGCGCCGCATCGACAAACCCGCTTGGTTCCCTGCCAAGAGCCGGGTAGCCGCTCCCCGCAAGCGGCTCCTTAAAGGTAGCAGCGCCTGGGACATCCGGCCACGCCGCGGTCGGGCCTTGGGGGTTATTCAGCGGCGGGAGCGGTACTTCTGACCTGCCTGTGCCAACGACCAGAGACTGCCAAATATCGAGCGTATATATGACAGGGGAACTCGCTGTGGGATTCATAAGAAAGAGCAGATCCTCTAAGTAGATAACATTAAAAAGATTCTGCTTGGTGAGGTCAAGGTGCCCGCTTGCGTCCCTGATCTGGTTCCACCAGTAATTCGGGTCGCTTCTATTCCAAAAGCGCGAGTTGAGGAGCGGCGTGTCCCATGCGTCCCCCGCCTTCTTGATGGCCACCTCCTGCGCGTGAGCCGCTCCGGCGAGGAGCCCTCCAGGCACGGTGAACGTGGCGACACCTCTCGCTATATCCGTTGCCATCGAGGTAAATTCCTGCACATTGCCGTTCATGAGGAACACCCGCACCGTGTAATTGACGCCGGACGAAAGAGTGGACGGGTCTCCGCCTCCATACGCTCCCATGTGTCCTACTTGAAGCGAGGTCTCCCCTGCGCTCGCAGCAATGAGGACTTGACCACTGACCCCGGTAACGCTCGCGGGGCCGTTCGGGCTAGAGACCCACCGCCCATTACGCACGACGCCGGGGTTATTCTCCACATCGAATATCGGCGGGGTCTTGGTGCTGAACCCTCCATTGTTATTGGTGCGAGAGACGATCTTCACGCCCGCGGTACCCCCCGTAGTGTTTTCGACGATGAGGTTGCGCGCGAGAAACACATCCTGTGCGTGAGAAATATCGACTACCGCCGAACCGCTGTTTATGCCCGGTGAACCGGGGTAGGTAACATGAGCGGCTACGGAGTCGACGACGATAAGCCGGTCTCCGTCCGCTTTGATTTCATGGGCCCCGTGCGTATCGCGCGAAACCGAGCGTATAAACGCGAACGTCTTTAAGGAGTGCACGTAGATATTGTGCTCGTCAAGTTGCGTGCCATGCCCCCAGATTTCAGAATCGTATATCCACATCTCGGTGGTGCGGCGCGTGAGGTACTCGTTTTCGGTATGCGATTGAACGCCATTGTGGTTGGTGTTGCGGTCCTTCACATTAATGACATTCAGCCGCCCACCCCATAGCAGGTCGATTCCACTACTAGTAATCTGGAAGTTTGGATCTGCTGCGAGCTGGGCGTCCGTGGGGCCGATGCGGAGATTCTTGATGGTCCAGAAGAGGTCGGTGCGAGCATCGCACCTGAATTGTGTGCCACTTACCCCGGTCAGCGGATACCCTGTCGCATCGACTGCCCCGCGCCATTCGATGTTCGCGCACAAGCCCGCTCTTCCTCCGCTTATTTCTCCGCCGAGCTCCCCCGCCGGAAGTTGGACGATAACGGGAGCCGCGGCCATAAGCGCGGCATCAAGAGTCGCCCAACTCGCGTACGTCGTACCAACGGCTATCCCCGCGACTTGGGACGCTGAAACAGTGAGCGGGAACGCGCTCCCCGAGAGAGTGACGACCGGCCAATTCGGGTCGGCTGGAGTCGGATAGAGGTCAGGATTTGCGGCTCCGCTTGCCGCCACCTGCGCGGTGAGGGAGGATGGAGATGGAGATGATATTTGCGGAAAATTGAGAACGGCAACCGCGAGCACAACAAGAACGCCGCCACCAAGAGCAAGGAGGGAACTACGGCTTACCATTGCTTCATTGTATACCCTAAAAGGCGCGCGCAATATCAGCTATGTGGATTGCTGATTTCCCTTAAACTACTGCATGGCCGCAGCAGAGACCTTTTTAAGACGAGCGAGGAACGCGTTGCGGGCGGCGTCGAGATTCTCGTCCTCACCCTTCCATATGGCAAGCGCTTCTTCTTGGAGGGCTCGGGCGTAGGAGAACGTGAGCGGCCACGGAGCATTCTCGCGTTTGGCGCGTGCGGAGATGGCGGCGAGATTCGCTGTCGCCTGATCTGGCGTCTGCCCGCCTGAAAGAAAGACGATGCCGGCGATTTGCCTGGGCACATTTGCCATGAGAGCTTCGAGTGTGCTCTCGGCCACCTCCTCTGGAGTGTCGTGTTTACCTGTCCCGCTCCCCGAAAGTGCCATCGACGTTTTCAAGATTACGCCTGCGCGATCTACCGTCTGAGCTTCAAGAGCGATGAAGACAGCGCCAAGCGTTTCTTCAAGCACGGCTCTTGAGCGCAGGCGGCTGTGCGTGCCGAGAAGCAACACTTCGGGCTCGATAATCGGGACGAGGCCTGCCTCCTGCGCCTCCCGCGCATAGGTCGCAAGGCGTTTGGCGTTTTCTAAGATTGCTTGCGCGGAGGGTAGTTGATCGCCTTCTATCCGGATGACCGCCCGCCACTTAGTAAATACCGCCCGTTTCTTTGCGAACTCGGCAAGTCGTCCGGGGAGGCCAAGAAGCCCGTTTGTGATGAGCTCTTGTGCGCTCTCCGGGAAAGGTTCTGTGCCTCCGTCGACCTTGATACCCGGCGCGATACCCCGCTCGAGGAGCGAGTTGGGGAACAGCTTGCGGTCGCTTCCCTTTTGAGCAAACGTTTCCGAAAAAAGTATCACTCCTGATAGATAGGCTTCGATTCCTTCGGCGTTTAGAAAAAGCTCTCGGTCTTTTTTACGCATCTCCTCCCCCGTCGCGATGCCGTAAGCAGCAAGACGTTTGTCGGCGGTCGTGATGCTCTCATCGGCAGCGAGGATGCCTTTCCCGGGAGCGAAGAGGGAGCGCGCAATCGCCGCAAGATCAGTCATGCTCTCTATCGTATCACGCAGCGTGGTAAACTTTCCTTATGGACTTTCTCGCAATCGGCGATACAGTCGTCGACACGTTCATTAAATTGAAGGATGCCGAGGTACATTGCGACATCAACAACGAGCACTGCACTATCTCAATGCGTTTCGGCGACAAGATACCCTTCGAATCGGCGACTGTCGTTCCTGCGGTCGGGAATGCGGCTAACGCTGCAGTGGCAGCCTCGCGCTTGGAGCTCTCCTCTGCGCTCATTTCCTGGCTCGGCAAAGATAGGGATGGCGGTGACTGCCTCGCCTCGCTTAAGAAGGACGGCGTCGACACGTCGTTCGTCACCGTCGAGGAGGGTAAGCAGACGAACAGCCACTACGTGCTCTGGTACGGCGCCGAGAGGACCATCCTCATCAAGCATGAGGCGTTCGACTGCGCGCTCCCTTCAACGATACCAGCGCCGAAAGCCGTCTACCTCTCGTCACTTTCAGAACACGCGCTCCCCTTGCACGACGATATCGCTGCATGGCTCGGCAAAAGTCCAAAGGTAGTCCTCGCCTTCCAGCCCGGCACATTTCAGATTAAAGCGGGCTTTACACGGCTCGAAAGCATCTATAAGCGCACTGACATCTTTTTCGCGAACAAGGAGGAGTACCAGCGCATCCTAGGGAGCGCTGAAGAAGATCCGAAAAAACTAATGCAGGTAATGCGCGATAAAGGCCCCAAGACATGCGTCCTGACGAACGGACCGGAGGGTGCGTACGCTTTTGACGGGGCGCAGGTGCTAAAAATACCTGAATACCCCGACCCCAAGCCTCCCTTTGAGCGCACGGGTGCGGGCGATGCTTTCGCCTCAACCGTGGTTGCTGCGCTCGTGCTCGGAAAGACGCTCCCCGAGGCTCTCGCCTGGGGACCCGTGAATGCGATGTCAGTCGTGCAATATATCGGCGCCCAGCGCGGACTTCTCGCACGTCCCGCCCTTGAGAGTTACCTAAAAATGGCTCCGGCAGGGTATCGCGCAACGCCTTTGTAATTAAGGATTCTTTGCGTGTGCATAGGTGCTCGCCTGTTCGAATTCGCTTTACATGAAGAAGGTGTTCGCGGAGGTGTCGGCGATATGCACGATGAGCATCGCTGCGCCAGAGCCGATAATCGCGATGAGGAACATCGCAAGATACGAGTTGACGCGTTGAGTAAGGGATCTCATGAGCTATGGATGAGCACCTCAGCGGCATGGCGTATAGAGGAAGCACCGAGCCCATAATGCTCGATAAGCTCATCGGGGTCGCCCGACTGGCCGAATTCGTCATTGATACCGAGCCGCTTTACGGGTACAGGACAGTGTTCGGAGAGAAATTCAGCGATAGCCGACCCAAAACCGCCATTAATCTGGTGCTCCTCGACGGTCAAGACGCGCCGCGTGCGTTTCGCGGCTTCGAGTATCGCCGCTTCATCGAGAGGCTTGATGGTAGCGACATGTACGACAATTGACCCGATACCGTCAGCGTCAAGCGCACGAGCAGCTGAAAGGGCGTTATACGTTACTGAACCGGTGGAGAAAATCGTGACTTGCGGTTTTCGTCCGCCAGCTGGCGGATCCCACAGAGTAAGCGCCTTGCCTATCGCAAACGGCGTTTCGGCGGTCGTTATGGTAGGCACGGCTGCGCGGCCAAAACGCAGATACATGGGTCCCGGCGTTTTGGCCGCGGCCACTACAGCCTTCCGCCCCTCTTCAGCATCGCAGGGGTTAATGACTATCATCTTAGGCAAGGCGCGCATGAGCGCGATATCCTCGAGCATCTGGTGCGTCGCGCCGTCGGGGCCGACCGATACGCCGGCGTGCATGCCGCAAATCTTCACGGGGACTTCATTCAAAGCAATCGTTGTGCGAATTTGTTCGTAATTTCTACCAGGCGAAAAAGCGGCGTATGAAGCGATAAAAGGAATTTTCCCTGCAAGCGCCATACCGGCGGCCACCGTGGCCATCCCCTGCTCTGCCACGCCCATTTCAATAAACCGCGTAGGAAACTCTTTCTCAAACCACTCCGCGCGCGTCGACTCCTTCAAATCAGCACATAAAACAACGAGATCTTTGTCTGCCTTCCCTGCTTCCACTACCCCCTTACCAAACCCATCACGCGTTGGCGCTTTGGGAACGACCGCGCTAAACGGTTCAGCTATCAGCTTTGCAGCAGGGTTAAGCATACTCGTGCGGGACTTTGCCGCCGGCAGAGCGGAGCTCTTTCAAGAAGCGGGCGGCTTCTTCTTTGGTCGGCGGCTTGCCGTGCCAGTGATAGTCGAACTCAATTTCGGGCACGCCCTTGCCGGGAATCGTGTGGGCGATAATCACCGTCGGCTTTTCATAAATCGCCTTCGCTTCTTCAACGGTTGCAATAAAAGCGGAGATGTCATTGCCGTTCACTTCGAGCACGTGCCAATTGAATGCGGCGTATTTGGCGTTCAAGGATTCGAGCGGCATGACGTCCTCCGTCATGCCGTCTATCTGGATATTATTGCGGTCGACGACGACGGTTAAGTTCGAGAGCTTATTTTTCCCTGCGAACATAATCGCTTCCCACGTATTACCCTCGTCATGCTCGCCGTCAGAGGTGATGCAGTACACACGGTTTTTCTTGCCGTCCATACGAAAGGCGTAGGCCATGCCAGCCGCTTGTGCGAGCCCAGAGCCAAGCGGCCCCGAGGTCGTTTCAATACCAGGGAGCCGCAGGCGCTCCGGGTGGCCTTGAAGCCGTGAGCCGAATTTACGGAGCGTTAGCGTCTCTGCAAGCGGGAAGTAGCCCGCATGCGCCATCGTCGCGTAGCGAACCGGGACGATGTGCCCATTCGAGAGTATCAGCCAGTCGCGCTCCTCCCACTCCGGGTTTGCCGGATGGTGCTTCAGTATCTCGAAATAAAAGGAGGTGAAGATGTCGGCCATTCCCAAGGGGCCAGCCGTGTGGCCAGAGCCTGCGGCGACGAGCATCTTCAAAATAGTCTCGCGAATCGCTTCGGCCTTTTTCTCGAGTGCTTGTATCCGCGCATCATCAAGAGCCATCACCCCTATTGTAGCGCACTATCGCTCGTACACGCCGTATTTTTCACCGAGCACCTCGAAAGCGGCAAGCTCCGAGGCTACGTCCTCGGCCTTGAGGAGAGCCGAGCCGACAACAAGCCGGTCGACGCCTGCCTCGAGCAAAGCAGAGGCAGTTTTAAGCGAGACTCCTCCGTCGACTTGGATGGTCATCGTAGGGTGGCGCACGCGAAGCGCATGAATCTTACGGAGGACACGCGTATCAAACGGCTGTCCCTGCTTACCGATGTGCGCGATGCCCATGAACTGCACGTAGTCGATATCGCTAATAACCGACTCGATGGTTGCAATGTCGGTCTCAATACCGAGCGCTAGGCCGAGAGCGAGGGAGCCCGGCGTGAACCCGGCCTCGTGCCCGTACCTCTGCTTAAAGTCGGCAATGAGGTGCGACAAGGCAGTCGTACTTTCAGCGTGGAGGGTAATGCGGGAGGCGCCGAGCCCGACCCACCGTGCAATCGAGGCTTCGGGGGCATGCACCATAAGGTCGAGGTCGTAGCGGAATCGCTCGGTCATCGGGAGCTCCCACTTTTCGTCGCCCGCATACGGCCACGAAGCGGGCTTGGCAAATTCGCCATCGACGATATCGATCTGTACGTTTTCGACCGCGGCAACGGGTACGAGGCGCGCGAGCGCTGCGTCTAGGTTCTCGCGCGTTTTAGGGAGAATCGCCGGTACGACGATGCTCATGTTAAAACTCCGCTAATCGTCGCACGTGCCTTTCATCGTTTGAAAACGGCGTTTGTAAAAATGAACGGACGGCATCGTGCGCCTCTTCAGCCTTAAGAAAGCCAGCGCCAAGCGAGAGGATGTTTGCGTCATTATGATGCCGTGCGAGCGCTGGGATGTCTACCGAGCCCCCGTAATAGACCGCCGCGCGCGCTCCCTTCACTCGGTTTGCTGCCATCGCCTCACCCTGGCCTGATTTGCCGATGACGATGCCGAACGCTCCCTTGTCACTCGCGACACGCTCGGCGCACGGGATGATGAAGTCAGGATAGTCATCCTCGGGCGTCGGAGTTGCATCCCCCACGTCTTCAACCTCGTATCCGAGCTGCTTTATATACGGGATGAGCAGATGTTTCAGCTCAAACCCTGCGTGATCGCTGGCGATATATACCTTAGGCATTGCCGGCTTTAAGCACGTGGCGAACGAGAGCTTCCGTGTAGCCCATCTCGTTGTCGTACCAGGTGAGGACTTTCACGAGGTTCCCGTCGACGACGCGGGTCATCTCTAAGTTCGCGATTGAGGCAAAAGGCTCTCCCACGATGTCGCTTGAAACCAGCGGTTCATCGGTGGTGGTAAAGACACCCTCCCAACGCGGGTCTTTCGCGGCCTTGCGGAGAATGTCGTTCACCTCCTCGACCGAGGTCGCGCGCTTCGCGATGAAGGTCGTGTCTGCAATTGAGCCCGCGGCTACCGGCACGCGAAGCGAGATGCCATCGAACTTCCCTGCGAGCGCCGGATATGCTTTCGTGATAGAGATGGCCGCGCCGGTCGTCTCCGGCACGATATTCTGCGCGGCCGCTCTCCCCTTCCTGAAATCACTCCCCTTCACCGAACCGTCAACGATAGATTGCGTTGCGGTATACGCATGCGTCGTCGAAAGGATGGCCTTCTCAATGCCGACCGTTTCATCAAGTATCGCGATGACGGGGCTTGCCGAGTTCGTCGTGCATGAAGCGTTCGAGGTTATCTGGCAGGTCGAGAGGCGGTCTTCATTCAGCCCCATCAACACCGTCGCCCCGAGGGGCGAATCCTGCTTCACGGGCGCCGTAATCACGACGCGCTTTGCCCCGGCCGTGATATGCACATTCGCTTTCTCGTAATCATCGAATACGCCGGTCGCCTCGACGACGACGTCAATGTTCAGCTCTTTCCACGGCAAAGCGCTCGGATCTTTTTCTGAAAAGAATTTCACCTCCTTCCCGTCTATCCCAAGCGCGTTCCCCTTTGCTTCGACTGAAAATGCCGCGCGGCCGTAGACGGTGTCGTACTTCAAGAGATAGGCAAGGTTTTCTAAAGAGCCGAGGTCGTTTATGGCGACGATTTCAATCTCACGCTGGCCGTACGAACGGCGTACAAATGCCCTCCCGATACGCCCGAACCCATTGATAGCTACTTTTACCGTGTTCATATACTGAGAGTGTACCATCCTACGATGGGGAGGTGACTGAAGAATAGACTAGCGACGAGATGTGTTGGACGACCTTTGCAAGGGTTGGGAAATCGTTGCCCTGGGTCATGACACACAACTGATACGGCTTGCCCGGTACATAGATAATCCCGCAATCATGGAGCTGCACGATGACGCCCAGAGAGTCTACCTGGCGGGAACCAAATTTATGTGCAACGGTAACGGTCGAAGGTACACCAGCGATTAAGCCGTCCATAAAAGATGCTTTGGCAAGCATCGAGAGAACGGCCTGTGATTGTGTCGGGTCGAGGTACGTGGCGTTATAGAGAATACGGAAAAATGACGCGTAGTGGTGAATATCTATCCTATAATCTTCCCCGAACGTAGGCGACTCAAGACCAAGGTCTTGATACGTGCTATCAATCTGCCCTTGCCCTGCAACGTGAGAAAGGACGTCTGCCGCCTCGTTGCTCGATTCTTCAAGCATGAATTGAATGAGCTCTTTAATCGTGTAGCTCTTGCCCGACTCAATATTTTTGCCTGTGCTATACGGCTGCACTTGTGAGGTGACGCTTGGATTTGGCGTGTAAGTGATTTTTCGTGAAAGAAGGGTTGGGTCACTGTCGGCCTTCGAATAAAACGATATCGCGAGGGGCACTTTCAAAAGACTGGCAGGGAAGAATTTTTGGGACTCATTGAGGCCGAACCATGGCCCGTTGTTAAGATCACGAAAGTATATTGCCGCCGTAGTGATATCTCCATTTGTTTGCTCAGTCGTCACGAACTGCTGAACGAGCTTCTTCGTATTATTCAAGGCCTGATCAGAAATGCTTTGTGATACATCCGTACAACCAAGAAGTGGATTGACCAGTGGAGTGTCAGAAGTTGTAGAAAAGGCCCGGTGAATCTCATCTGAACTTTTCTCAAGCAGCGCAGTATGCAAAGTACCAAGTAACGGCGAGATGCCAAAAACGCCGATAGCAGCACCAAAAAGAAAAACGAACATCATGAGCATGCGAGAACCTAACATAATTAATCTGATGATACCACTTACCGAATGATGAAATGGCCGCCGACAATCCTGACCCGCCCGCCAAGTATCTTAAACTTGGAGGGCGTTATGATATACGTAACCGGAGCATAGGTGATAACGATGATGCCTTGGCCACCCGCGCCTAGTGACCCGCCAGAGGTGGCGGTACTGCCGCCTCCGCCTCCGCCTCCTCCGTAGGTACCGCCATTACCGCCATTACCAGCGTTTGTATTACCAGTGCCTCCACCACCTCCGCCGCCGGTGCCGTGCGTCGCGTCGAATGAGGTGTCTATCGCCCCCGAGCCGCCGGCGACTCCTGAGGTACGACCGCCACCGCCGCCCGCACCCGTACCAGCCGTGCCGTTAGCTCCTGCCGCACCGCCGCCGGTGCCGCTCGTACCGTTCCCTCCGATGCTCGTGGTAACGCCCGTTGTCCCTGGCGTAGATGCGCCACCGTTAGACCCCCCGCCGCCGCTACCGTTCCCGCTAAGGGTGCCCCCAATTTGACCCGGGCCGTTCGAGCCCGCCGAGCCACCGCCACCGCCCCCGCCTTTGTCAGTATCGGCAGCTCCGGCGCCTCCGGCGCCGCCAACGAACTTATAGGAACCCGTCGAATCAAAAACGGCGCCGCCTTTACCAGCAACGTTTACAGAGCCGTCATTGCCTGCCGCGCAAGAAATCGACGCTGTAGAAGAAGCCGCCCCATTAAAATACGTGTCGTCTTGGGTGCCGGCGGCGGCGACCGTATACGAGATGGTGTCGTATGGCGTAAGAGAAACATTTTCAATCCGGGCGTAGGCTCCGGCGCCGCCGCCAGCGCCAGCGCTGGTATTCGTCACGCCGTCTGCCCCGTCCCCGCCGGCGCCGATGCACTCAATCGTGTTTGATGAACCCCAGTCATTCGGGACTGCCCATGCGGTACCCGAGATGAGGAAGATAGTTTTCACGCCGAGGATCACCGGTCGATACAAAATGACGATGACGCCTTGACCACCCGCACCACCCGAGCCAGCGGTACCCGAGTTAACGCTCCCGCCCCCGCCCCCGCCCCCGCCGTATGCGGCGCCGATGCCGCCCTCGCCGCCGGTGCCTGCGGCGGCGCCGGCGCCGCCGCCACCGCCGCCGCATGCACCAACAGCGGAGCCATCGAGCGTCGTGTCGCAGCCGCCATTGGCGCCGCTTGCACCCGATGCTGTTCCTCCGCCCCCGCCACCGCCATTCGTACCGGCAACCGAGGAGGGGCTCCCGCCGGCGCCGCTGCCAATGCCATAGGTACCAGCGCCGCCCACATTGCTTGCGCCGTTTGTGCCTACCGTTGAGTCGCCCCCATTCGAGCCACCACCGCCGCCCGAGGCGGTGTTGCTTGTTGTGACGTCACCAGCATTCTTTCCTACGCCGCGCGGCCCTGCAGAGCCGCCACCGCCGCCAGCCGAGCGTCCTGTCGAGGGGCCGTCACCGTTACCGCCGCCGAAAATCACTGTCCCGACGGTAGCGGCGCCGCCCGCGCCAGCCGTACTCCCGCCGGCGTTCGAGCCTGCGCCACAGTTAATGACCGTCGTGTTGCTGCTGTCTTGTAAAAGAGTGTTGTTGCCCGAGCCGCCGGCGGCGACAGCGATGTTTATCGGGGTGCTCGGCGTGAGCACCTGGTTTACAATCGCGGCAAAGGAGCCGCCGCCTCCGCCTGCCCCGCCCGTGCCGCCGCCGCTATCGCCATCGGAGCCTTTGCCGCCCGCCCCGAGGCAGTAAATTGCGTTCGCTGAATTGTTCCAGTCGTCAGGAACATTCCACGTGGTGTTCGCGGTATTCGTAAGCACCACCGTTTTCATAAACGTCCCGCTTGAGGAGTCTGCGTGAGCGATAGAAATGGGGAATGTTGCACCTACTAAAAAGATAACGACCAAGAAACCTAGGAATCTTTTGCCCGTCTGCGCAAGCATGTTCATACGGTATCTCATTGCCCGGTCTGGTACAGCCGAAGTACCTCCGCGGCCGAGAGCGTGCGGTTATAGAGCCGCACGTCGTCGAGCGTCCCGCCAAATAAAACAGAGTTAGCGCGGCCGATCTCGACCTGGCTCCCCGTGATGGCGGCTGTGCCGGTAACGACGACGTGGTGCCACAGAGCATCATAGAGGCCGGGGGTCGAGGAAGCCGCGCCATCTATATAATAGAGGGGCGAAGTAAAGCCGGTGCCCGAGAGCACCTTGCTCGAGTTCGTAGAGACGTAGACCGATGAACCAGTAAGGTTCACGAGGCCTTGAGCGATTGCGGAGGTGGTGCTTGCGCGAGCCCAGAAGGATATTGATTGGATACTCGAAATGCTCGCCGTTTCAGTCATGTACGCGCTGGTGCCATCAAACTTGAATGCTTGCCCGACCACGCCGCGCGTGGTGGAGGTAGCAACGCCGCTTGCAAGGTACGCCGTGTTGCCCTGCCCGCTCGAGTCGGTGACATTTTGAAGCATGTTGGGGCCGTCGAAGGTCCACCAGGCCGTAAGGCCGTTGGGGGCGCCGCTCGGCGTCTTAGCAGCCGCGAGGCCGGTTTTGGGCGTGACGCTGGTATGCGTCGTCGCGCCGAGGCCGTAGAGCCGCACGACGTCGGCGGCGGAGAGGACGCGGTTATAGAGCCGCACGTCGTCGAGCGCCCCGCCAAATAAAACAGAGTTAGCGCGGCCGATCTCGACCTGGCTCCCTGTGATGGCGGCTGTGCCAGTAACGACGACATGGTGCCACAACGCATCATAGAGGCCGGGCGTTGAAGAGGAGACGCCGTCGATGTAGTAGGCGGGTGAGGTGAAGCCGGTACCCGAGAGCACCTTGCTCGAGTTCGTAGAGACGTAGACCGATGAACCAGTAAGGTTCACGAGCCCTTCGGCAATCGCCGCGGTCGTGCTTGCACGAGCCCAGAATGAAACGGATTGGACGTTGGAGATGCTTGTGGGCTCACTCACATAAGCACCTGTACCGTTAAACTTGAACGCCTGGCCTACTTTGCCGAGCGTGGTGGAGGTAGCAACGCCGCTTGCAAGGTACGCCGTGTTGCCGAGCCCGCTCGAGTCGGTGACATTTTGAAGCATGTTGGGGCCGTCGAAGGTCCACCAGGCCGTAAGGCCGTTGCTCACCCCACTAGGGGTCGTCGTGGCGGCAAGGCCTGTTTTCGTTGATACATCTATATGCGTCGTCGCGCCGATGCCGTAGAGGCGGGTGATGTTGGCCGCCGTTAGGGCGCCGTTGTATACGCGGACATCATCTATCGACCCGCCAAAGTACACGCCGTTCGCCCGGCCCACTTCAAACGCGCTCGCTGTTACGGCCGTCCCTGTCGTGACGACGACATGGTGCCAGAGCGCGTCATAGAGGCCGGGTGTTGAAGAAGCGACACCGTCGACGTAATAGGTCGGGGAGCTAAAGCTCGTGGCTGAAATCACCTTGCTACTATTCGTAGAGATGTACGCGCTCCCCGAAAGATTCACGAGCCCTTCGGCAATCGCCGCGGTCGTACTCGCGCGAGCCCAGAAGGATACCGTCGCGGCAGAGATGCTCGAGGGGGTTGAGATATAATTAGAGGTGCCGTTAAAGCGGAGCGCCTCCCCGATCGGCCCCTGCACCGTCGTCGTCGCCGTAAACCCTTGGAGGTACCCGGTGACGCTATTCCCGCTCCTATCTGCAACGTTGCTTAGTAGGTCTGGCCCGTCGAAGGTCCAATACGCGACCAACTGGCCTGCACTGGTGTTTGGCGTGTAGATGATGACAATAAGTCCTTGTCCACCCGTTCCACCCGCAAGAGGAGCCGTACAAGAACCGCTTCCTCCGCCTCCACCGCCGTAGGTTCCACCAGGGCCTCCCGCTCCGCAGGTTGCGCTTCCTTGGTTTCC